>NZ_JBSFNK010000008.1:0-468916 GCF_053587055.1 Nonomuraea sp. NPDC003707
TGTCCCCAACCGACACGCTCGCGCTGCTGGCAGCCGGACCCACCCCGAGAGAACGAACCCGGGGACTGACCACCGACGTCCCACCCGAAGCCGGCCCGTTCTCGATGACCGCCGAACCCGGCGGCCACCTGGTGGTGACCCTGTCCACCCCGCCCGGCCAACTGCCCGCGCTGGCCATCGACCAGATCGTGTGCACGGCCGCCGCCATGGCACCGGAAACCCCTGGCCAGGTCACCGTCGTCGGCGCCGGGCAGGACAGCGGCCCCCGGAGCTGCCCGAGGTAATGCTGGGCGGCTCGTGACGGGGGAGCGAGCACGGCGATCAGCTGGCAACCGCCGCCAACTCCCGCGCGTAATCACGGGGCCGGTCGCGCAGGTCGAGCAGGCGGCGGTGCATCCGCGCGAGCGGTTCCATCGAGAAGCCGGTGTCCCGCCACGCCTCGAACGTGATGCCGATGCCCAGGTCAACGCAGAACTGCACGTTACGATCCTCGTGCTCGCCGTACCCCTCCAGGCAGATGATCGGCGTCGCCGCGGTGAACGCGTCGAGGATCGTGCCTCCGCCCAGCTTGGCCATGATCGCCACGGCGTGCCTGGTCAGGTCGAGCGCCTGGTGATGGTCCTCGGCCTGCTCGTACACGGGGGGCGCGTCGGCGACGATCTCGCCGAAGGGCGGGAAGCCGTCGTCGTGCCAGGGATTCCAGGACGGATCCATCATGAAGCGACGCGAGCCGGGAGCGAGGTCGGGGGCCTCGCCGACGTCGCGCACCACGAGGTCGAGGGGCAGGCCCGCGGCGTTCAGCTCGGCGGCCCGCTCCAGGTACGTGCCCATCGACCAGCCGCCGCCGTGCGCCAGGACACGCCTGTCCCGATCCTCCCAGCGCAGCGGCGGCTCGGTGGTGGCCCTGATCGTCCAGGGGATGTCGTTGCCGGCGGAGTCGAACAGCCACACCTCCCGATGCCTGTCCAGCGACTCGGCCCGGCGGGCGAAGGACGGCGAGTTGGCCGAGTCGGCATGGCACACGTCAACGGGTACGGCCCCGAACTCCTCCGCGTAACTCTCCACGACGGGCAGCCAGAGACCGCTGAAGACGACGAAACGGTGGACCGCGCCGTCATGCCAGCGCTTCTTCGCCGATTCGAGCAGCATCGGGTCGAAGGCGTCCGACAGGTTGCGGAAAAGGCGCTGGCCGACCCGGGCGAGACGGAAGTCCCGCTGGTACGCCTCCTTGCTGGCGGAGATCCTGTCGCGCCGTTCGGGCTGCCAGAACGCCTCGGCCAGGAAGACCTCGCCGGACGCCCCGAGCTCCTTGAGCCGTCGCCTGAGCAGCAGGCCGGTGACGTGGGCGCCGAGCCCCGGGCCACCCGTCAGGATCGCGATCATGCCAGGGCGTTGACATGCGACAGGACGAAACCGCAGAAGGCGCGGATGGAGTACAGCCCCTCGATGTCCAGCCGGTCGAAGTCGAGCTCGACGTTGAACCTCTCCTCGACCATGAACAGGAAGTTGATCAACTGGATGGAGTCCATGCCCAGCTCGCGGATGATGTCCGCGTCGTCGCCGAGCTCCTCCGCGGCCCAGTCGTCGCCCAGGGCCTCGGCCAGCATCGACTTGATCTGCGGCAGGAGGTCGTCCATCTCGTTCACACTCCGTTTTCGTAGAGCGATGAGCACTTCGAGCAGACGGGCATCAGGCCCGTCGCGCGCAGCGTGGTGCGCACCCGGCGGAAGGCGGGGCTGTGCCAGACCTCCGCCAGCGTCCCGTCCCTGATGTCCCCGACGATGAACTCGGGGAAGAACTTGCACGAGCTGACCTTGCCGTCGGCGTGCACCTCCAACCGGCTGGAGACCGCCAGGCAGGTGGACTTGCCCGCGACCAGCCGGCTGCGGCCGAGGGCGAAGTCGGTGACGTCGTCGAGCGTCACCTCGGGCGTGTAGCGGATCCAGGGCTTCCACACGCGTCCGGCGAGCCTTCTCATCGACTCCAGCAGGACGGGGATGTTGTCCGGTTCGAGGTGGTAGGTGTAGGAGTGCCAGGTGGCCTGCCCGGGCGGGGGCGGCGGGTTGAGCCAGGCGAAGTCGCGCGCGTACACCTCGTCCATCCGCTCGGCGGCCTCGGGAGTGATCCACCAGGGCAGCTGGAAGAAGACCGAGTGGAGTTCGAGCTCCTCGGCCCACTCCATG
Source organism: Nonomuraea sp. NPDC003707 (assembly GCF_053587055.1). Taxonomy (NCBI): domain Bacteria; kingdom Bacillati; phylum Actinomycetota; class Actinomycetes; order Streptosporangiales; family Streptosporangiaceae; genus Nonomuraea; species Nonomuraea sp. NPDC003707. The sequence goes on from NZ_JBSFNK010000008.1 coordinate 2,184, forward strand.
AACTCGTACAGGCGGCCCGCCGTCGCGTTGCTGACCATGGAGTTGACGGTGACCTCGCCCTGGTACTCCCCGCTCCTGCGCAGGTCGAGCAGGGTCTTGAGGTTGCGTTCCGTCCTGGAGAACGACCTGGGCCCGCGCAGCGCCTCGTGGTCGGCTTCGAGCCCGTCGAGGCTGACCGTCAGGTTGAGGTTGCTGCCGAGCTTGAGCAGGTGCTCCAGGTTGCGCTCGATGAGCAGGCCGTTCGTGCAGATGTTGACCTTGCGGGGGTAGCGGAGGAGGAGCTCGACCAGTTCGGGCAGGCGGCGGTACATCAGCGGCTCGCCGCCCCACAGCCAGGTCTTGGGCCTGGTCGCGTCCGTCTCGCGGAGCAGCCGTTCGAGCACCTCGATGTCCAGCTCGGCGGTGACCCGGTCTCTGCTGTAGTCGCGCAGGAAGCCCTGGTCGTTCCACTGGAAACAGTGATCGCAGCGCAGGTTGCAGGAGTAGGTGAGCTGGAGGCTGAGCTCGCCGGGCAGGTCGGTCGCATAGCCGGGATCGGCTCCGACCCCCCTCCTGGTCCGCGACCGCACCGTGAGCTTGCGCCGGACGTCGGCGAACTCGGCCGGGGTCAGCGTCCTGCTGGATCGATTCTCCGTCAGCTTTCTTTCCACCTTGGTCATCTCCCTGCGCGGTTCAGCGGATCAGCTGTTCGAGGAGCACTTTCACGACGCGGTCATGGCGGTCGGCGTCATCGAATCCCCGGGGCTTCTCCTCGATGATCATGATCAGGTAGAGGTAGGTCCGGTAGAGGGCGAGCCTGGTTCGCGCGCTCCCGGTGAGCTCGAGGCGCCCGCCGGCCTGCCGGTAGCCCCGCAGCAGGTCCGGGTCGTGCTCGGCGCGGCCGTACACGTCGAGGGAGACGAAGTCGGCCAGCGGATCCCCCCAGAACGCCCGTTCATGATCGATCAGCGCCGCGATGCGCGGCGGCCGGCGGTCGAGATCCAGCAGGATGTTGCCGGGCCACAGGTCGAAATGGACCAGGGCGGGCTCGGTCACCTCGTCGAGTGCGCCGGCGTCGGCCCGTACGGCACGCGCGATCTCGCCGGCCGGCCAGGGAAGGTCGGCGTCGAACAGGACGGCGTCGGCGAGGAGGCCGTCGACCATGGCCAGGAAGGCCTCCCGCCAGGTGGCGGCCCTCATCCCGGGCAGATGCGGGTAGCCGAACTCCGTCCCCTTGATGCGATGCAGCGCGGCGACGTACTCCCCGAGCGTGGAGCGCAACTGCCGGGACTCCTCCTCGGCCAGCCGCTCGGCCGCGTCCGACCAGGGGACTCCCTCGACCGCGGTCATGATCAGATGCGGTACGGGGCCATCGAGGCAGGCGTGGAGCAACCGGGGCTGCGGGACGCCGGCCCCCTCGGAGAGGGGGTAGAACAGCGCCTCCGTCCGGATGATGTCCCGCTCGTAGGCGAGGAGTCCGGCATCGCCGGGAGGGCTGAGCTTGAGGACGACCTCGGAACCGTCGTCCAGCCGGACGCGCCACAGCGCGGCGAACGTACCCGCTCCCAGCTCTCGCGCGGCGACGGCGCGGCGTCCGAGGGTGCGCTGGACGAGCCCTCGGACCTCGGCCTCGGGCAGGCGCCTCTTGGTGTGCGCGTCCATCAATGATCACCGCTGTCCAGCAGCTTGCCCAGCAGGTCCAGGCTCCCGAGGACCGCGGACGTCTCCAGACCGAAGTCGATGAGGCAGGCGATCTCGTCCACGCCGATCGCCGCCAGCCGACGGACCCGTTCCGCCGCGACGGCCGGCTCGCCCAGCAGGCCCGCCTCGTCGAAGAACCGTTTGACGGCCCTGCGCGTCATGAACTCGACGCCCTTGGGACCGAGCGCGGCGGGGTCGACGTCGCGCGCCGAGCCGGCGCTCGAACCGAGGTGCAGGCCGACCGAACTCCGGACGTACGCCGTCAGCGCCTCCCGCACCGCGTCGGTCGGCGGCCCGAGGTGGGTGTGCAGCATCACCACCACGTCGCCGGGCCTGCCGTCGAGTCCCGCGCGGTATTCCTTGATCTTGAGTGCCAGCTCGTCGACGCTCTGGCTGAGCAGGTTGGTCAGGACGCCGACGCCGAGAGTGCCGGCCGTGCGGAACGTCTCGACGCTGCCGGAGCTCGTCAGCCAGACCGGGAGCTCCGGCTGGACGGGTGGCGGGAAGATGCGGACTCGCTGTTCCTCGCCCACGCCGGTGACGACGCTCACCTCGTCCCCCCGCCACAAGCGGCGGACCTGTTCCAGCGTCTCGACGGTGACGCGGGTTCTGTCGGCGTACCTGTCGGGGTTGAAGGCGAAGTCCACCGCGTGCCACCCGGAGGCGAAGGACACCCCCACCCGCCCGCCGGACAGGTTGTCGACCACGGCCCAGTCCTCCGCGATGCGGATCGGGTGATGCAGCGGGGCGACCACGCTGCCGGCGCGGACGGCCACGCGTTCGGTGACCGCGGCGACGGCCGCGCCGGTCACCGCGGAGTTCGGATAGAGCCCGCCGAACGCGTGGAAGTGCCGCTCCGGCGTCCACACGGCCGTGAAGCCGTGCGCGTCCGCGTAGCGTGCCCCCTCCAGGAGCAGCTCGTAGCGGTTGGCGGAAGGTTGCGTGCTGTCGTCGGCGAAGTAGAACAGACTAAAACGCATCGGCTCTTTCTCTTCCGCGGGTCTTCTCCGGAGGCTGGGGCAGCCGGGGGCGGTCGACCTTCCCGCTCAAGGTCCGTGGCAGCTCGTCGAGCCACACGAACACGGTGGGAACGACGCCCGGCGGGAGATGCTCACGCAGATGGCGCAGCACCTCCTGCTGGCGGCGGCCGTCATCGGCGACCACGTACGCGCAGAGCTTCTCATCCACGAGGACGACGTGGGCGTCGTGGACCCCGGGGGAGCGCATGAGCACGTTCGCCACGTCGTCGAGCTCGACGCGCACGCCGTTCACCTTGACCTGCCGGTCGCGTCTGCCCAGGAGCTCCAGGGAGCCGTCCGGCCGGAACCGCCCGAGGTCGCCCGTCCGGAACCGGTGTGGATCGGACGGGTCGAAGCCGCCCTGCCGTCCTCCGAGGTAGCCGTGGAGCGGGAACGGCGTGCGCAGCTCGACCTCGCCCGACTCCAGGAGCCGCACCGTCACACCTGGGAGGGGTTCGCCGACGGGGACCGAGTCCGCCGTCGCGTCCGCGGCGGTGATCCGGTGGAAGAGCTTGGTCATCGTGGTCTCGGTGGGGCCGTAGAGGTTGATCAGCTCCTTCTCCGTCCCGAAGAGCTCCTGCCAGGAGCGGACGTCGGAGGGGCGGACCGGCTCTCCCGCCAGCAGGACGGCGCGCAGTTCGCGCAGCGACCCGGGTGTCAGGTCCGCCGCTCGGAGGGTGCGGAAAACCGTGGGGACGCAGTGGAGGATCTGCACGCGGTTGGTCTCCAGCCAGTGGGCGAGCCCCTGGCCGCTGCGGGCGCTCTGCGGGGCCACGACCATCGTCCCGCCGGAGCACAGCGGGACGAAGGCGTCGCGCAGGAAGGCGTCGAATCCGGCGGAGGTGAGCGAGGAGACGCGCGTCCCCCTGCCCGCGCCCACGAGGTCGATCTCCCAGGTGACGAAGTGCGTGATCGCCGGGAGGCTTCCCACGACCCCCTTCGGCCGGCCCGTGGTTCCCGAGGTGAAGTAGACGTAGCCGGGGCCGTCCGGCTCGCCGGGGTCCCATCGTGCCGGATCCACCGCTTGGTCTCGTACGTCCCGGGCGCCCAGGGTCCGGAACCCTTTCCTGCCGGTTCCGGCCAGAACAGGAGCTCCGGCCCGGTCGACGACGACGGCTCCCGGCCGCAGGTCGTCGATGGCCATGGCCAGCCGCGCGGGCGGCGTTCGTACGTCCACCGGAGCGAACACGCGGCCGCAGGCCATGGCCGCGAGCATCGCGGCGACGGTCTCCACCGGATCGGCGCACGCGATGAGCACCGGGTCGCCGCCCGGGACGGCATCGAGTTCCGCCAGGTGTCCCGAGGCCCGGACCGCGAGGTCGTGGTAGGTGGCGACCCGGCTCCTGCCGTGGATCGCGATGTCCTGGGGATGGGCCCGAACGTGGCGCATCCACCGGCCGACGACGCCGGTCATCCCGGCTGCCCTGTCGTACGGCCCGCGCCTTCCGCCACCACGGGGCGGCCCAGCCAGGCGTCCAGGTCACCCACGTCGTCCGGGGCGTGATCGCAGAGCACATAGCGGCGGGGCGTCATCGCGGTGGGACGGCGGCGCAGGCCCTCCATGCAGAGCGCGTGCGCCTCCTCGGCGGATCGGACCCGCGGGCCGCGGGCGAGGAAGGCCACCAGCGGCTCGCCCCGGACCTTGGGGAAGACCCGGGCGGGAAGCGGCGTGAGGACCTCGTCCAGGAGTCGCTGCACCTCGCCGACCTGGATCCAGCACGAGTCGACCAGCAGCCAGTCGCCGTCCCGTGGAAGCGGGCCCAGCCCGGTGACCTCGTCCATCCGCGGGCGGCTCAGATCCTCCGAGGCCGCCGACAGGAGGAGGTGCTCGATCGCCAGCAGGATCCGTTCGAGCTCGTCCCTGGGGACCCGGTCCAGGTGGCCGGTCCACAGCCGCAGGCGGAGCGTCTCCTCAGCGGCGAACAGGTCGAACCTGAGCATGACGTCGGTCTCCACCATGGGTGTCCAGGTGAGAGAGGTGTCGGCCGGCGCTTCCGGAGGCTGGGAGTCGAGCCGGCCCACCACGAGATTGTTGAACAGGGGCTCGAAGCAGAAGCGGACACCTCGCCGGTGCTCGGCTCGTTCGGAGATCTGCGAGCGTTTCTCGACGTCGTAGATCCCGTGCTTGCCCGCCTTCACGGTCGCCAGCCACGCCTGGTGGACACATCTGTCGAAACTCATGGATTCCAGGTCCACGCGCATGGGGGCCGACTGCACCAGAGTCCCGAGGTAGTCCGCCGAACGGCTGTCGTACCGGTTGCTGGAAAGCGTCAGGAAGTCACCGGCGGAGTGCCCGGTGCGCTGGGAGAGCACGGCGCAGATGGCGGCCAGGACGATCGCCGGGCGGCCGGATCCGACGCGCGCCTCTATCTCGGCCAAGGCCGTCGCCGCCGCCTGCGAGCACAGTTCGGCGGCGACCGAGTCGCGCGGCGAGCCCGTGGAGGCGGCCGTGTAGAGGTGGTGCGGCGCCCGGTTCAGCACGCTCTCCCACAGCGCCAGAGCGCTCGCCGTACGGCGCTCCAACGGCGGACGCCGCTCGGCCCAGGCCTGGTCCAGTGGCTGATGACGGGCCTGCCCGATCTCACGCTCCGCGGGGTGGCGCACCAGGTGCGCGAACTCGCGGCCGAAGACGGCGAGGCCGAGGAAATCCGCGGTCAGATGAGAGAGGTCCATGACGCCGGCGAGGACCTTGCCGCCGCGCGTGGCCAGGGCGACGCGCAGCGGATGCGTCTTGGGACTGTACGGCGGGCGCGTGTCCAGGAGGGTTCCGAGCTCCGCCGCCAATGCGGCGGACTCCACCGGCCCGGCGCCGGCGTCGAAGCGGTGGATGATCAGCTCACCCGCCGCGGCGACCCGCTGGGCCGGGGGAGGGCCGGCCGCGTAGGTGGAGCGCAGCCCCTCATGACGGGCCAGCAGAACGGCGAAGGTCTCGGTGACGTCGTGCAGATCGGTGCCCTCGGGCAGCTCCAGCGCCCACCGCATCCAGCCGTGCGCGTCGGGAAAACCGTCCAGCCACCGCAGGATGTTCAGCTGGCCGAGGGTCAGGGGCCCGTCACCGGCGCGATCGCCCTGGAAGGAGACGACGATCGGTTCGCACTCCGTCAGCGTGAGCTCGTGAGTGAGCGCGGTGAAGACATTCGGCATCGACGCAGATCACCCTCGCAGACACGTGCTTCGCGTGGACCGAAGGACCTTGTTCCTCTGCACTCAGCCCATCGCAGAGCCCAAGCTGCCGAAACTTTCGGACTGCCCCCGATAAGCTAGCCGGAGCGTATGTGAGCATTTTTTGATCGTCAAGAGCCATCGGAAGCCTTGTCAAGGACATGGAGCGGGTGCCGGCCGCACGGGAAGGCTCCATTGACCGACCCGCGGAATCGGACATACGCTGCGCAAGATTTCGCGAGGGAATGGAAAGTTTTCGTCGGCCTTGCCTGAGGGATGCCCATGCGAGAAAGGCTGGACCTGCTGAGGTTCTTCCGCTACGCGGGCCCGGCGGTGTCCATCGCGTTGACCGTGATGGTTCTCATCGATGCGGTGGTGCCCGCGGGCATCGCGATCGCCGTCCAGGAACTGGTGGCGGCGGACGGCCGATCCGCGCTGGCGCCGGTGCTGCTCATGAGCGGCGTGGTCCTGGCCGGGCAGCTGGCGCTGGCGTTCCGGCTCCCCGTGGGACGGCTGGCGGCCGACCGCATCGACGGCGCGCACCGCACGCGGATCGCCGCCCTGGTGATGGGCGTGCCGACCGTGGACGTGGCCGAGAGGCAGGACGTCCAGGACCGGGTGAAGACGACCACGGCGGAGCCGCGGGACTGGGTCGACAGGACGTCGGGCGACGGCGCCGTGAGCCAGCTGGAGCTGGTGGGCCATGCCGTCGGGATGGCGTCGTCCGCGGTGGTGCTGGCCTGGTGGTCGTGGTGGCTGGTGCCGGCGACGGTCATCCCGGCGCTGTGTTTCCGCATGATGCACGGCCGCCAGTGGGTCCGGCATTTCCGGATCTGGGTGGAGGGCGTCCTGTACCACCGGCGGTGGAAGTACTGGGGTGAGGTCGCCACCACGCCGGCGGCGGGCCGGGAGCTGCGCGTCTTCGGAGCGGGCGAATGGCTGCTCGGGCACTACACGCGTGACATGCGCACCCACGTGGATCCCGTGTGGGAGGACGATCGGCGGGTGCTGCGCCAGTTGTGGCTGGCGCTGCTCCTCCCGCTGGCCGGATGCACCGTGGTCTTCACCTGGGTGGCCCTCGGCACGGCGGCCGGCCAGGGCGGCATCGCGCTGGAGGTGGCCGTGGTCACCGCGGCCTGGTCGGTGTTCAGCGTGGCCATCAGGACCGACGACGTGATCTCCCTCGAAGGGGCCCGGCCGGTCAGGCGGGCCGCCGGTGAGCTGGAGCGGATCAACCCCGCGCCGATCCCGCTGCGCGCGCACGCCGAAACCCCCGCGGGCCCGCCGCCGCTGCTGCTCTTCGAGAACGTACGCTTCGGCTACCCGGGCCGGCAGGTGCTCAACGGCGTCGACCTGGAGATCAGGCCGGGGGAGTCGCTGGCGCTGGTCGGGCTCAACGGCGCGGGCAAGTCGACGCTGACCAAGCTGCTGGCCGGGCTGTACCGGCCCGACTCGGGCAGGATCCTCGCCGACGGGACGGACATCGCGGACATCCCCGACTGGCAGTCCCGGCTGAGCGTGGTGTTCCAGGACTTCCTGAAGTACCCCCTCTCCCTGCGCGACAACATCGCCCTCGGGGCCGCCGACCCCGATCTGCTCTCCGGCGTCGTCCGGGACGCCGGGCTGGTCCCCGTGGTGAGCCGGTTGTCCGGCGGGTACGACACGCCGCTGTCGCGCAGCCGTACCGCGGGGGTGGACCTGTCGGGCGGCCAGTGGCAGCAGGTCGCGCTCGCCCGCGCGCTCTACGCCACCCGCCGGGGGGCCAGGATCCTGGTGCTGGACGAGCCCACGGCCCACCTGGACGTCCGCACCGAGCACGATCTCTTCCAACGCCTGCCGGACATCACCGAGGGGATCAGCGTGGTGCTGATCTCGCACCGCCTCTCGACGGTACGGCAGGCGGACCGGATCGTGCTGCTCGACGGCGGCCGGATCACCGAGTCCGGGACGCACGAGCAGCTCATGGCCGAGGGCGGGCAGTACGCCACCATGTACGCGCTTCAAGCCCAGCGCTTCAGCCAGGGATACGACGACCGGCTGGACGAAGGAGATCTCGCGTGAGGGAGTACGCGCGCCTGTGGCGTGAGCTGATCGTGCTGTGCCGGCAGCGCCATCCCGGGGCGACGGCCTTCCTGATCGGCTGGCACGTGGCCTCGACGGTCATGTTCGCGGCGGTGGGGCTCACGCTGCGCGCGCTGGTGGAGGCCACCCAGGCGGGCACCGCCACCGCGATAGGCGTGGCGGCGCTGGGCGCCGCGCTGGTGCTCACCCTCAACCTCGGCGTCGAGCACATCGCCTACCTGCGGACCATCCACCTGGTGGAGCGGATCAGCCTGACCGAGGTGGAGCCCCGGATCCTGCGCGCCTGCGCCGAACTGCCACAGGTGGGACATCTGGAGGAGCCCGAGTTCCTGGACCGGGTCACCACGTTGCGCGGCCAGTCCGGCGCGGTGGTGGACTGGGCGTGGGCGGTCCTTCAGGCCGTCGCCGCCACGATCGGACTGCTGGTGGCGCTCGCGGTGCTGGGCGGCGTGAACCCCTGGCTGCTCGCGCTGCTGCCGTGCGCCGCCGTACAGCTGGCCATGGAACGGCACGGCCGCAAGAAGATCGCCGAAGAGGACCTGGAGTCGGCCGAGGACCTGCGCCTCCACCGGGACCTGTACGACGACATCTGCGTGAACCCGGCCGCGCTGAAGGAGCTGCGCGTCTACGGCGCCGCGGCGGAGGCGCTCAAGCTGCAGGCCGAAGCCTGGGACCGGGTGACGCGCTCACGCGCCCGCGCCGCCCTGGTCGCCGCCGGCTGGTCGTCGGCGGGCTGGCTGGTCTTCGGCGCCGGTTTCACCCTGGCGATCTTCCTGGTCACCGCGGCGGGCCACCCGGGGGACATCATCCTGGCCGTGTCCATGGGCGTCCAGTTCCGCAACGTGGTCGAGCACGCGCTGCACCGATCCATGCAGGTCGGCGGGTACCGCCGGCTGCTGCGGCCCTACCTGTGGCTCATGGAGTACGCCCGGACGCACCGCGACACCGCCGACGCGGTCCCGCCCGTCCGGCTGCGGCGCGGGATCGAGCTGCGGAACGTGTCCTTCACCTACCCCGGGACCACCGAGCCCGTCCTCGAGGACCTGTCCGTGCACCTGCCCGCCGGAGCGGTGGTCGCGGTGGTCGGCGAGTACGGTTCAGGCAAGACCACGCTGGTCAAGCTCCTGGCGAAGATGTACGCCCCCGACTCGGGCAGCATCCTCGTCGACGACGTGGAGCTGTCGGCCCTGGACACCGCCGGCTGGCGGGCCTCGATGAGCGCCGCCTTCCAGGACTTCGGCCGCTACTGCACCACCTTCGAGGACTCCGTCCTGATGGGCGGCCGAGGCGATCTGAACTCCACGGTGCGCGACGCCGACGCCGAATCGCTGGTCTCCCGCCTGCCCGACGGCCCCGCCACCGAGCTCGGCCGCCGCTTCGGCGGGATCGAGCTGTCGGAGGGCCAGTGGCAGAAGGTGGCGCTCGCCCGCTCCGGCGCCCGGGTCCGGCCCCTGCTGTTCGTCCTGGACGAGCCCACCGCCTCCCTGGACGCACCGAGCGAGCACGCCATCTTCGGCCGCTACGCGCGGCGTTCCCGCGAACTCGCGGCCTTGAACGGGGCGATCAGCGTCATCGTCTCCCACCGTTTCTCCACCGTGGCCGACGCCGACCTCATTCTGGTGATGGCGGCGGGAAAGCTGGTGGAGTGCGGTAGACATGACGAACTGCTCACTCGGAACGGCATGTACGCGGACCTCTACGGCATTCACGCCGCCGCGCACGCCTGAGCTTCTTCAGAAACGGTAATAGCGGTCGATGACGCTTCGATAGTAGGTCGGCGAGAAACCCATCCGGGCCGTGGACGGCGCGTGCTGAGCCATTCTCTTCGTCGAGACGTTGTAGTCGTTGGCCGGGGTGTCCACATAGACCTTGGTGACGGCCCGGCCGGACAATGTCGTCAGATAGGAGACGATTTCCTCGGCGGTCACCGGATGGCCCGAGGCGATATTGACCGTCGCGTGACGGAGGTCGCCGGAGAGGAGTTCGGCGGCGATGGTCACGAGGTCCGCGACGTCGATGAGATCGCGGCGCGCGCCCCGGTAGACGGTCACCACGCCGTCGTTGACCTGGGAAACCAGTGCGGGAAGCAGCTGATGCCGCCGTTGGTGCGGCCCGACGACCTCCGTCACCCGGAGGATGAGATGGTCCACCCCGGACGCCCGTATCGCTTTCTCCATCTCCACCTTGTGGCGCCCGTACGCGGTGGTGGGATGCACCGGGTCCTCTTCCGAACACGGCGATCCGTCGCCGTTCCCGTAGAGATGTGCCGACGCCGTGGAGAAATAGAGGAGCCGGCGGGCGTCGCCCATCGCCTCATGGAGCAGAGCGGCTTCCCGGTGAAACTCCGTCGCTTCGGTGGTGGTCGACCGCGACACCCCGGCGGCGAACACCACCGTGCCATCCATCTGCATCGGTGAATTGACGAACGCCCGGGCAATCATTCCGTCGCCGACGACCTCCATGGAAATCTATTCTCGTATGAAGAAAGGCATTCGGCGAGGTTTCCCGACCTGGATTCACGGTGTTGTTTCCCGTTTTCCGTCAGAGAGCCGTTCTCCGCAGTTCGGGCAGTCGGGCCGCTTCGGGATGGGCCGCGAGCGGATCTCCAGCGGCCAGAAGTCCACCTCGCTCCACCGCCCGCTCAGCGCCGGGGGCAACCCCGTCAGGACCCGGATCGCCTCCCAGGCCAGAATCGTGCCGACCAGCCCGCACAGCGCCCCGATGGCGCCCGCCTTCTGCCTCTTGCCGACCAGCGACTCCATCCGGCCGCGCCCGTGGTCGGCGAAGGTCTCGGCGCGGACGCAGGTCCAGCACGCGGTCTCCCCGGGCAGGACCGTCGTGCCGAGCACCCCGATGTGGTACGCGTACCCGGTGCCCAGGATGTGCGGCACGTCCGGCCAGCAGGCCTCGCTGACCCAGGTGGACGTGTCGTTGGGCGTGGGCAGGTCGATCGCGTTGATCACGATGTCCGCGCCGTCCACCAGGTCGGCGAGGTCGGCGGCGGAGGTGACGCGCCGGTCGAACGTCTCGACCGTGACGAAGGGATTGGCGGCCCGCAGCCTGGCCGCGGCCGCCTCGACCTTGGGCGCTCCCACGTCGGCGACGCAGAACAGGGTCTGCCGGGTCAGGTTCGACGGCTCGACCCGGTCGAAGTCGCACAAGCGGATGGTGCCGACGCCCGCGTTCGCCAGGGAGAGCGCGACCCAGCCGCCGAGCCCGCCGACCCCGCACACCACCGCGGTCGAGCGGTCGACGCGCTCCTGCAACTGCACGCCGCTGGAAAGGTCGGTGAGGCCCTGGTCACAGAAATCCTGGAGCAGCCGCAATTGGCGGTCGTAGAATTGGGCGCGATCGTCGCCGAGCCGCGCGAACGACCCCTCGAGGTGGCCGACCCGGCTCAGCAGTCTCTCTTCCGTGAGGATTTGCAGCACCTCGCCGAGCGGCTGCGAGTCACCGACGGACCGCTCGATCTCGGCATATGTGCGAGTGCCGTCCAGAAGTGTTATCACCCGTTTCACAAAGGCGTCGGCGGCGAATCTCTTCACCGTTCTGTCCGCCGTGCAGAGGAAGAGCAGTTCGTCGCCCTCGGTCTGGACGATCACGCTTTCCCGCAGGCGAGGGCGCCAATCCGTCACGTGTTCCTCCGAGTGCGGGTGAGGTGAAAACACCTCACCCGCACGCTGTCAGTTGCCGGCGGAATTCGACGCGGTGACGGCGCCGACGCGCATGCTCGTCTCTTCGAGCTTCACCATGACAGGACGTCTTCGCATGGCCCCACCTTACGTCCGGACGGATTCCTTCACTGCATTCTCTCCATGCCAGAATTTTTTACAAGGGAAACTCGGACAACTCCTGAATCGCCTGGTCGAGGTCGTCGGCGACGCCGCCTTCGTACAGCTGGACGTAAAGCTCGTCGGGGCCGCGGCCATATCTGCGTATCTGGCCGGCCCGCACGCGCAGGCGCGCCTGCGCCTCGCGGACGATCTCCTCGGGGCCGCCGCGCCAGCCGTACTCCTCGAGGAACAGGCGCAGCCGCTCCGGCCGGGCGGCCTCGTCGCGGAATCCGTCGGCCGTCGCCGCGCGCCGGGCGTACAGCGGCACCCAGGCGATGGCCACCCACGCCACGTCCGAGTCCGGTGTGACCGGCCCGGCGAAGTCCCAGTCGAAGAAGCCGGTCAGCCTGCCCTCGTGCCACGCGGCGTTGAACGGCCCGGCGTCGTTGTGCGCGATGACCGTTCCCGGTGTCCAGGACCCGCCGAGCCGCCAGCGCGCCGTGGGAGCGGGCACGTAGTCGGCCACGGCCTCGTGGTAGTCGCGCAGCCAGCGGGCCACCTGGACCAGCGCGTCCTCGCTCCACGCCCACGCGGGCCACGGCGGCGCGCCGGCGATCTCGCCCGCCAGGTAGGTGAGGATCTCCCGGCCCTCCGCGTCCACGCCCAGGACGCGGGGAGCGCCGCCGAACCCCTTGCACTCCAGGTGCCGCAGGAGCTCGTGAACCGACGCCGACCACGCGCGCACCGGCCTTCGCACCGTGGCGCCGATCCGCACCACGGCCTGGTCGTTGCCGCCCATGAGCCGGTCAGCGGCCATGGCCGTCCCGGGTCCCTAGCTCGGCGGCGAGTGCGCGTACGGTGTTCGGGCGGGGGTGACGGCTGGGAACGGCCGGCCAGATCTGCCGCAAAATCCGCATGTCACCGGTCCCCGGGGTCAGCCATGTGTCGGCCAGCGATCTCCACCCTAATTTTCTCGCCCGAGGCTGTCCATGATCCCGTGAAGGGCGCGATGACATGCGATCATCGGCGCTATGACGTCCCCCCCTCGATCAGCGCACCCGCCGGTCCGGCGCCGTCGGGGGAGCCGTCACGGCAGGGCGGCCTCGTGACACGCGGATCTTCGCGGTTGCGGCGGGCGCGGCCCTTGGCGCGGTCTGTCTGCTGCTCGGCTCCACCGGCTCCTTCATGTTCGCGTTGTTCGGGAACGTGTAGCGGCTCGGCGGGACGGAGCTCGACGCCGACTACGACATCTCCCCGTGGTGCGGATCTCAGAGTTAGAGTCTGCCGGATCATGAAATATCACGGAGAAGGCGGATATGTCGGCTATCGAGCAGCTGAAGTTAACCGACCCTGACCTGGCGGAACACCTGCGCAAGAGCATGGCCGAAGTGGAGGCCAGGCTGCACGTGGCAGCCGCGGAATCGCCCGACCCCCTGGTGGGCCAGACCGCCGGCTACCTCCTGGGCGCGGGCGGCAAGCGGTGGCGCCCGCTCCTGGTGCTGCTGGGCGCCCAGTTCGGCGACCCGGAGCGCGACTCGGTGCTGGACGCGGCCGCGGTCGTCGAGCTCGTCCATGCCGCCTCGCTGTACCACGACGACGTGATGGACGAGGCGCCGCTGCGCCACGGGGTGCCCAGCGCGCACACCCGCTGGAACAACAAGATCGCGATTCTGGCCGGCGACCACCTGGTCGCCCGCGCCGCCACGCTCAGCCTGGGCCTGGACGAGCAGGCGCGCCGCGCTCAGGCGGAGGCGTTCGAGCGGCTGGTGATGGGGCAGATCAGGGAGGTGGCGGGCCCGCGTCCCGGCCAGGATCCCGTCGCGCACCACCTGGAGGTGGTACGCGACAAGTCCGCCTCCCTCATCGCGCTGTCCGTACGGCTGGGCGGCATCTGCGCGGGCGCCGACGCCGGCACGGTCGCGGCGCTGGGGGAGTACGGCGAAGCGCTCGGTGTGGCCTTCCAGCTGTCCGACGACCTGATCGACATCGTCTCCGGCGCGGACAGGGCGGGCAAGGCGGCGGGGACCGACCTGCGCGCCGGCGTGCTGACCCTGCCCGCCCTGCTGGCCCTGCGCGAGGGCGGGCGGCTCGGCGAGCTCCTGTCCGCCGGCCCGCTCCAGGACGCCGAGCTGCACGCCGAGGCGCTGGAGCTGTTGCGCTCGTCGGCGGGTCTGGCCGCCGCCGGGTCGGAGGCGGCCAGGTACGCGGCCGAGGCGCGCTCGGCCGCCGGGCGGCTCCGTGACTGCCCGGCCAAGCAGGTCCTGGAGGCCCTGTGCGAGCTGGTGTCCTCCCGCGCGGCCTGACAGGAACCCGCGAACACCGACCCGGGACGCGCCGGGCCGGATGCGCGGACGCTGACCCGGGACCGTCGCCGCGGGCCGGGTCAGCGTCCCGGGGGTCCCGGTCAGAGGTTGAGCGGGATCTTCACGTACGAGCCGTCGATGTTGCCCGCCTTGTCGATGCTCCGCAGGTGGAGCGTCCAGGTCCCGGTGGAGCCGGTGGGCTTCATCCAGTAGAACGGCAGGCCGTACGTGGAGTACTGCGGGGTGTCGTCCGGATCGCTGGACACGATGGCCCACTCGATCCGCCCCACGCCCGACCCGCCGGCATCGGTCGCGGAGGCGTCGACGTGCACCCGCTTCCTGCCGTCGTACTCGTCGTACCCGAGCGTGACGTCGGTGTCGGGCGGGGTCTCGTCGTCCGCCGCCGAACCGGTCACCGTGGGCAGCGGGTCCTGGGCCGGGCAGCCCGAGTCGCACGGCGTGACGGAGACGCGGGTCGCGGGGACCGTGACGCCGCCGCCGTTGAGGGTGATGTGGTCGTTCGGCCCGATGAGGATGGGCTCGTACGGGATGGTCGAGGTGATGACGCCGTTCTCGTACGTGCGCAGCCGGAGGTAGACGTAGCCGAAGTCCGTCGAGGTGATCGTGGCCGCGGCCCTGCCCTGGCGGAGGAAGGCGGAGATGCGCTTGTACGGGCCGACGCCCGCGGCGTAGGAGCTGCCGGGGATGTCCTCCAGCTCGACCTCGGTCGCCGGGTCGGTGAACCCGGTGCGCAGCCCGCCCGCGTCGGTGAGCAGCAGGTTGACCGGGCCTCTGATCTCCACTTCGGTGCCCGTGAGCCCGCCGGCGGCGGCCGCCTGGACGCTGTCGTCCTGCTGTGCCGCGAGGGCGGCCGTGGCGGGTCCTTCGCCCTGGATGGCGTTGACGGCGTCGTAGACGACCTGCGACTCGTTGGGCAGTTCGACGTGGCCGATGCCGGAGTAGGCGGGCTGGACCACGGAGTTGCCACGCAGCCCCGCGGTGAGCCGGGCCGAGCCGAGCGGCACGGTGCCGTCACCGAGGTCACTCCAGTTGATCATGACGCCGGTGCCGTTGACGCAGCCGTCCCACCAGCCCTTCTTCTCGTTGCAGTGCGCCTCGGGGAACTCGTCGAAGCTCACCGGGGTGGTCACGCCGGTGCCCACCAGGCGGGTCAGGCCGACCCTGGACTCGGCGGGGTTCCAGGCGTCGGACGCCCGGTGCCAGGCGCGGGCCTTGTCGATCAGCGCCAGGTTCTTGTCGCTGAGCATGTCACGCACCTGGTCGGGGGTGAGCGGGCCGCCCGGTACGCGGTTGACCGGCGGCTCGACCACGGTGTGGTAGTTGTCGGAAGGCAGGAGCTCCAGGAAGCCGGGGAAGTTCTTGGTGATCTTCGCGGCCTGGTTCCTGTTGAGCAGGCAGCGGCCGGCGGTCAGGTCGATCACGCAGGGCGTCTTGTAGTGCATGACGCCCAGCGCCTTCGCGGCGCCCAGGTACGGCGTGGCGATGGTGGAGATCCGGTTGATCTTGCCGACCGAGCGCTGCATGCGCGTGGCGGCCAGCGTCACCAGCCCGCCCTGGGAGTGGGCGATGATGTTGACCCGGTCGGCGCCGGTGGCCTGCAGGACCGACTCGATCCGGTCCAGCAGCTGGTCCGCGTTGTGGTCCGACGACTTGCGCCAGTCCACGGGGTTGAGGAAGAGGTTCTCGCCCGGCTGCGGGTTCTCGATGTCGCCCAGCACGTAGCCGGCGTTCTGCAGGTGGCTGACGGTGCCCGCGTAGATGGACTTGATGTTGAGGATCTTCATGATGACCTCGGGGGCGTAGACGCCGTTGCCCTTGGCGTCGGTCTCCCCGTCGTCGTTCAGCATGATGTTGTCGAGGTGCGAGTCGCTCAGGCTGAGCAGCTTGGTCAGGGTGCCCGGCCAGTACTCGGTGCTCGCGTCCCTCAGCTTGGACCCCATGATGCCCGGCACGAAGATTACCGGCTTGGTGACGGGCTTGGCGCCGGTGCCGCACTCGGCCGGCTCGTCCTGGGTGTAGGTGAGCTTGCGCACCAGCGCGGCCGAGTCGTAGACCGCGTCGTGCTGGTCGAAGATCGACAGGTAGAGCTTGTGCGACCCGCCGGTGATGGGGGTGGAGGCCTTCATCAGCGGCGTGGCCCCGTCGTACGTCGTCCCGGCCGAGGCCGAGGCGGTCATGGCCAGCAGGCCGGTCGTGTTGGTGGAGATGACGTTGCCGGAGGGGTCGAAGGCGAAGTTGTCCGGCGCCAGGATGGTCGACTCGTTGGTGGTCCAGGTGGTGCGGTCCAGCTCGGCGACGAAGCCGTCGTTGTAGGCGGACCTGACGAACTCGGGGAACTCCTCGCTGAAGTACTTGACCTCGAAGGTCATGCACTTGGCCCAGGACGGGACGTCCAGGTCGACCCGGAGCACGGTGACGTCGTAGGCGCTGTCGCCGCGGACCTTGCCGCCGCCCGAGTCGCGCCCGTCGGAGTGGAACTGGTTGGCCTGCGGCGCGAGGGTGGCGTCGCCCGTGGTCAGCAGGGCGCCGGTGCCGGAGAGGCCGCCGATGCCGGTGCCCAGGCCGTTGGTCCCGGTGGCGGGCGGGGTGGTGACGTAGGAGGCCGTGACCAGGCTGCTGTCGCCGACCAGGGCGCCGGCCAGCGCCCTGGCGCCGTCGGCGCCGGTGTCCACCGGGGTCACGCTGCCCGCGTCGACGTCCAGCGTGGTGACGTCGGCGGAGCGGGTCTTCCGGGCCTCGCGCGCCTTGGCGGCGCGCTCGCGGGCGGTCTTGCGGTCGGTGGGCCTGCCGACGGAGATTGTGTGGCGCTCGGAGGAGGGGGCGCCAGTGGAGGGGGCGCTGGACAAGGCGGCGGACGGGGTGGGGGAGGGACTGACGGGATCGGCGAGGGCGGGGGCAGGGGCGGTCATTCCGGTCCCTGCCATCGCGACGGCGAGCATGACCAATAAGAACCTGCGGCGCATCGGCTGCTCCAGGCTGGGTCGGGCCGTGAGAACGGACTTCGCTCCGGGCGTTCGTGTCACGGCGGGCCGGGACCAGCGACACCAAGATCAAAGCGGAGAAAACGTATACATCAACACGTACGCGGTCAAGTCCGAAAAATGGATATTGACGGAACATGAAGGAGGCTCAATACTCCAGGTGATCAATCCCCTGGCCTCCCTACAGCCCCCGTGAGCACTGGTCTACGCATGCCTGTGTGCTGGCGGTCCGCACCCTTCCCGTTACCCCCCGCACCTGTGTGGAGCATGCCATGCGCTTGGCCAAAAACGTTTTCCGTGCCTTATGGGCGGGTGGGCTCGCAGCCGCGGCCTGCGTCGCGGTGACCTGGGGGATGCTGGCGCTGCTCGTGAGCGGCGCGGAAGGACTGGTCGGGAGTTTCCTGGCCAGGAGCGTGAACGGGGTCACCACCGCGGCGGCCGCCGCCACCGGCGGGCCGGTGGACTGGTGGTCGGCCACGCTCTCCTCCGGCGGCCGGATCTGGCCGCTGCGCTTCCTGCTCCAGGGCTCGCCGATGGTGCTGCTCGCGCTCGGGCCCGTGGCGGCCGGGCTGACGGCCGGCCTGCTCACCCGGGGCAGGGCCCGGCTGCTCGCCGCCTCGGTCGGGTACGCCGCCGTGATCACCACCACGGCCACGGTCACCGCCCTGGTGGCGCCCGGCGAGCTCGCGGCCGTCAGCACGCCCTGGCCGATCGCGTTCGTGCTGGCCCTGGCCTGGTGCTTCGCCGTGGGGCTGGCCGGCCAGGCGGCGCGCCGCGTGAAGGTCGTGGCTGCCGGCGCGGCCGTCCTGCTGCTCGCGCAGCTCTCCGTCTCCGGTTCCGCGGTCGCCGCCCCTCCGGCCAAGGCCAAGACCGAGCTGCCGGTGACCATGGCGGCCGCGGGCCCGCCCGAGCCCGCTCCGGTCGGCTACTTCCGTCCGGGCGTGACCGAGGCGCTCGCCAAGGTGGGGGTCTCCAACGCCTCCGACGGAGCGAAGATCGCCGCCGACACCGGCGTCACCATGGCCAAGGACCCCTGGCTGGGCGTGCCCACGATGCTGAGCCTGCAGAGCCCCGCCGGCAAGGACGTCAAGAGCTGGCTGCGCGCCAACGCCGGGCTCCTGGCGTCCAAGGACCCCGTCGCCCAGCTCACGGAGCTGCCCGCCAGGCCCAAGGACCCGCTGGGACTCAAGCACGACTGGTTCCAGCAGCAGGTCGACGGCGTGCCCGTGTACGGCGCCCGGGTGGGCGTCCACCGCGACGCCAAGGGCAAGACCGTGCTCAGCCTGACCAACAACTTCATCCCCGACCTGGCCCCCACCGGCACCAAGCCGACCCTCGACGCCGGATCCGCCGTGACCGCCGCCGGCCGGGCCATGCCGGGCGCGAAGGCGGGCGCGGCGCCCGAGCTCCTGCTGCTGCCCGACGAGCCGGACCCCGGCAAACCGGTGGCGGCCACGCTGGTCTGGCGGGTGCCGATGGCCGCCGACGACGGCCGTGCGACGGTCTTCTACGTCGACGCGCTCAGCACCGGGCGGATCGTCAAGTTCGAGCCCGGCCACCTGGAGTACAAGAACCGCAGCGTCTGGGACCTGAACAACAACCCGCGTCCCAGCGGCGGCCCGGCCAGGACCGAGGGCGAGGGCCCGGTGTCCGAGCCCGACGTCAACGCCGTCTACGACCACAGCGGCCGCTTCTACGACTACCTGGCGAGCACCTTCGGCCGCGACAGCTGGGACGGCGAGGGCGCCAGGATGAACTCCTACGCCCGCTACTCCAACGACCGCAACCACCAGCCGGTCAAGAACGCCTTCTTCGACCCGCTGACCGGCGAGACCATGTTCGGCGAGGGCACCGCCACGCTCACCATCGTCTCCCACGAGTGGCAGCACGGCGTCACCCACTCCAGCGCCGGCCTGTTCTCCTTCTTCCAGGGCGGCTCGCTCCACGAGAGCTTCTCCGACGTCTTCGCGGCCTTCACCGAGTACAAGGTCAAGGGCAGCACCAACTGGAAGGCGGGCGAGGGCAGCTCGCTCGGCGTCATCCGCGACCTGGCCAACCCCAGCGCGCTCAGCTATGACGGCAAGCCGCACCCCGACCACTACAGCAAGTACTGGCTGGGCTGCGCAGACGGCGGCTGGGTCCACTTCAACAGCCTGATCCCCAGCCACGCCTGGTACATCCTGGCCACCCGCATCGGCATCGAGAAGACCCAGGAGATCGCCTACCGCGACCTCACCACCCAGCTCGGCCCGCGCTCGCGCTTCTCTGACACGCGCGCCGGCGCCATCCAGGCGGCCTCGGACCTGTACGGCAAGAACTCGCCCGAGATGCTGGAGGCCTGGCGTGCCTTCGGCGCGGTCGGGATCGACGGCAACTACGAGTCGCCGCGCCAGGAGTGCATGTGCTTCGCCGACGAGTCGCTGACCGGCG
Organism: Nonomuraea sp. NPDC003707; assembly: GCF_053587055.1. Classification (NCBI taxonomy): domain Bacteria; kingdom Bacillati; phylum Actinomycetota; class Actinomycetes; order Streptosporangiales; family Streptosporangiaceae; genus Nonomuraea; species Nonomuraea sp. NPDC003707. The sequence continues at coordinate 21,635 of NZ_JBSFNK010000008.1, forward strand.
TCGGCCTGGAGGCGCTGGACCCCGACGGCGCCGGCACCGACGCGACCGTGGCCGGCCTGCTGCGCGTCCGCGACATCTTCGAGAACGCCGAGTCCGGCGCCGTCATGCACTACGCGCAGCTGTACGCGCGAGCCAACAGCCGGGCCATGGAACTCCTCACCACCAGCGACACGCTCCGCAGGCAGACCGCGCATCTCATGCAGAGCATGGAACCGGCCTTCCGCACGGTCAACACGCCGCAGGGCGACCTGACGACCGTCACGCAGGGGCAGATCGACGAGATCAACGCACTGGTCGACGCCTACCTCGAGGCTGACATCGACGCGGGCAGCGACGGCACCTGGACGGCTCTGGCCCGCTCGGAACTCGAGTACGCCAACATCCAGTCGATGGTCGGCATGTCGGTCAACGAGGCGTACGCCTACCTCGAATCACTCTTCGACTAAGGAAACACATGCGCCGCCGCCTCCTGACGGCCCTCTGGCTGGTGCCCGCGTTGTTGCTGGGCTCAGCCGTACCGGCCGCCGCCGCGAACGACCCCCTGCCCGACCGGCTCGACCGCGCGGTCGCCGCCAAGCTCGCCGAGCACGACACCACCGACGTGTTCGTGATGCTCAAGGAGAAGGCGGACCTGTCCGGCGGGAAGTCGCTACGCGGCCATGCCGCCAAGGCCGAGCACGGGTTCCGCACGCTGCGCTCGACCGCCGAGCGCAGCCAGCGCGGCCTGCGCTCCTTCCTCCAGGACTCCAAGGCGATCTTCACGCCGTACTGGCTGGTCAACGCCGTGCTGGTGCGCGGCGCCGACGCCGGCCTGGTCAAGCGACTGGCCGAGCGGCCCGACGTGGCCCGGGTACGGCCGGCCGGCAGCGTCTCGCTGCCGGAGCCCGAGCGCGCGGCCAAGGCAGCGGCCCAGGTCGCGGGCGTGGAGTGGGGCGTGGACTCCGTCGGCGCCCCGCGCGTCTGGTCCGGCTTCGGCGCCAAGGGCGAGGGCATCGTCGTCGCCACGATCGACTCCGGCGTACAGTACGACCACCCCGCCCTGGCCGGGCAGTACCGCGGGCGCAAGGCCGATGGGAGCTACGACCACAACTACAACTGGTTCGACCCCACGTTGGTCTGCGGCGTCCCCTCGGCGACGCCGTGCGACAACAACGGGCACGGCACCCACACCATGGGCACCATCGTCGGCGCGGGCGGGATCGGCGTGGCGCCCGGCGCCACCTGGATCAGCGCCAAGGGCTGCGAGACGAGCAGGTGCAGCGACGTCTTCCTGCTGGAGGCGGGCCAGTGGATGCTGGCGCCCACCGACCTGGAAGGCAACAATCCGCGCCCCGACCTGGCGCCGCACCTGGTGAGCAACTCGTGGGGCGGTGACGCGGGCGACCCCTTCTACCAGGAGATCGTGAACTCCTGGGTGGCGTCGGGCATCTTCCCGCTCTTCGCCGCGGGCAACGCCGGCCCCGAATGCGCCACCGCGCACTCGCCCGGCGACTACGCCAACACCTACGCCGTCGGCGCCTACCAGTCCGACGGGAAGATCGCCGACTTCTCCAGCCGCGGCGACCCGGAAGGTGCGGCGATCAAGCCTGACATCGCCGCACCCGGCGTGGCCATCCGCTCGTCCGTGCCGGGCAGCGGCTACTCGGCCTACAGCGGCACGTCCATGGCCACGCCCCACGTGGCGGGAGCGGTGGCGCTGCTGTGGTCCGCCGCGCCGACCCTGCGCGGCGACATCGCCGCCACCAGGCGGGCGCTGGACGAGACCGCCGTGGACGTGACCGACTACAGCTGCGGCGGCGACAGCGCGAACAACCGGGTGTGGGGGCAGGGGCGGCTGGACGCCTTCGCCGCCGTCACCTTCGCGCCGCGCGGCCAGACCGGCACGCTCGCCGGAACCGTCCGCGACGCCACCGGCGCGGCCGTGCCGAAGCCGACCGTGACCCTGACCGCCTCCGGCGTCAAGCGGACCCTGACCGGCGGCGCCGACGGGACCTTCAGCATCCCGCTGCCTCCCGGCTCCTACGAGGTCACCGCCTGGGCCTTCGGCTTCGCGCCCGCCACCGGCACCGCCACCGTGGTCGCCGGCGCCACCGCCACCCGTAACCTGTCGCTGGCCACGGTCCCGCGTTACGACGTCTACGGAGAGGTCCGGCAGTCCGGCGGCGAGCCGCTGCCCGGCGCGGTGGTCAGCATCGAGGGCACCCCCTACGACCCCGTCACCACCGAGTCGGACGGCGCCTTCGCCATGCTCGGCGTCCCCGTCGGCACCTGGCGGGTGAACGTGCAGGGAGCCCGGTGCGGCGCCTCCACCACGGTGACGCTCGTGGTCGACTCCGACGAGGTCCTCCAGATCGACACCCCGCTTCGCAAGGACGCCTTCAACAACAAGTGCGACGTCATCCCGACGCTCACCTGGGAGTCGGGCACCACCCCGCTGGCGCTGACGGGTGACGACGCGGGCGTCGCGGTCACCCTGCCCTTCTCCTTCCCGCTGTACGGCAAGCCGTACACCAAGGCGTGGATCTCCACCAACGGCTTCATCAACTTCCAGCGGCTCAGCACCCTGTCCATCAACAGCGCGATCCCGAGCGGCGGCCTGCCCAACTCCGCGATCTACGCCTTCTGGGACGACCTCGTCGTGGACTCCTCGGCGCAGGTGCTCACCGCCACCCTCGGCGCCGCGCCCAACCGGCGCTATCTCGTCGAGTGGCGCAACGTCACCCTGGTCTCCCAGCCCACGGCGCGCCTCACCTTCTCCGCGGAACTGCACGAGAACGGGCAGATCCTCATCCAGTACAAGTCGCTGTCGAGCGGCCTGATGCCACGCGGCTCCTCGGCCACGATCGGCATCGAGAACAGCACGGGGACGCTCGGCTTCGAGTACTCCAGCAACGTGCCCGTGCTGCGCTCGGGCATGGGCATCCGCTTCTACGGCGCGGGCGTCGTCCAGGGCGTGGTGCGCGACCCCGCCGGCACGCCCCTCAAGGGCGTCGAGGTCGGCTACGCGATGCCGAACGACTCGACGCTCATGGAGCAGGCCATCACCGACGCCACCGGCGCGTACCGCCTGTTCCCCCTGCCGGGCGAGTACACGGTGTCGATCGCCGCCGCCGACTGGGAGTACTACTCCTCCAAGGTCACGCTTGGCGAAGAGGGGCAGGTCATCGACCTCGACATCACCCTGTATCCCAGCAGCAGCGACATCTCCGGCGTCATCAGGGACAGCTCGGGCAAACCCCTCCCCGGGGTGAGCGTCGCGGTCATGGACCGCAACATCGCGGCCGCGACCACGGACGAGACCGGCGCCTACCGGCTGACCGGCGTCCACGGCGGCACCCAGTGGATCCAGGTGTTCGCCCGGGCCTGCGAGGTGATCGTCCAGAAACGGCTGACGGTCACCGGCGACCTGGTCGTCGACCTGACCCAGGGCATGCCCGTCGACGACTCCGGCTTCGCCTGCACGCGCAAGCCACGCGCGTGGGTCGAGGGCACCGAGGTGCGCAACGTCAACGCGACCACCAGCGAGATGGTGCCGCTGCCCTTCTCCTTCCCGCTCTCCGGCGACACCTTCACCAGCGTGGGCGTCACCGGTCTCGGCATGCTGCTCTTCTACGACGCGCTGACCGGCGAGTGGTCGTGGGCCGCCCCGTACACCGACAACCTGGACTACGACGACCAGTCCTCGGTGCGCACCGCGACGGTGAACGGCGCGTTCGTCGTCGAGTGGCGCGGCGTCCTGCTCAAGGGCACCGGCCTGCGCCTCACCTTCGAGGCGGTGCTCCACCCCGACGGCCGCATGGTGTTCCAGTACGGCGACCTGCCCGACGACCCGCGGATCCGCAACGGGGAGGGCGTCGTGGCGGTGTCGAACGCCTACGGGCCCGACGTGCTGCTGATCCGCGGCACGCTCGACCCCGAGACGGCCTTCGAGGTCCGGCCGGCCCCTCAGAGCTGAAGGCCGGACGGCGACCGCCCGCTGACGGGCGGTCGCCGTGCCCGGGCGACGTCACCAGGATCGGATGAGCGCGGCCAGCAGGTCGGCGGCCGGGGCCAGCGCGGCCTCGTCCAGGTCGAAGGTCGGCGAATGATGCGGTCCGTACGTTCCGGCGCCCACGAGCAGGTATCCGGCGAGCCCGCCGCGTTCCTGGACGCGCCGCATGAACAGCGTCGCGTCATCGCTCGCGCGCAGGGGACGCGGCGGCAGAAGCCGCAGGCCGTGGCTCGGGGCGAGGGTCTCGATCCCAGCGAGGATCGCGCCGTCGGTGGTCGCGCTGGTCGCCCAGCCGGTTCTGGCGATGTCCACGGTGACACCGTGCATGGCGGCCGCGCCGTGGAGGACGGCGCGGGCCCGCTGCTCCAGATCGTCGTGCTCGGCGGCGGCGTCGGCCCGGACCTCCGCGCCGAGGACGGCAAGGGCGCTGACGATGTTCGCCGCACCGGGCGCGTGCAGCGTCCCGACGTTGACGCGGGTCGTCGCCGTCGCGTAACGGGGCAGAGCGTGCAGGCCCAGAACGGCGGACGCCGCCGCCAGCAGGGCACTGCGGCCCTGTTCGGGCGCCCCGCTGGCGTGGGAGGCGATCCCGGTGAACTCCGCCCGCAGTTTCGAGGTCCCGTACAGCTCGGTCGCGGCCGCGACGCATCCGTCCGGGGTGCCGAAGCCGAGGTGGATGGCCAGCAGGACGTCGACGTCGTCGACCAGCCCGGCGGCCAGCATGGGAGCGGCGCCGCGGACGCCCTCCTCGGCAGGCTGGAACAGCAGCCGTACGGTGCCGGCGAACTGCCTGTCGGACAGCAGGGCCGCGGCCCGCAGCGCGATGGCCACGTGCCCGTCGTGCCCGCAGGCGTGCATCGCGCCGTCGATGTCCGAGCCGAAACCCCCGGCCGCGGGGTGGTGGCCACCGGAGCGGCTCTCCTGGATCGGCAGGGCGTCCATGTCCACCCGCAGGCCGACCAGCGGACCCGGGCGAGTGCCGTGCAGCTCCGCGACGAAGGCGGTGTTCCCGTCACGGAAACGGTGCACCGACTCCGGCGGCACGCCCTGCGCGGCGGCCCGCCGGACGGCGGCGTCGAGCTCGTCGCGGCCCGGCACGCCGAGGTGATCGTGCACGTTGACGAGGTCCCCGCCGCCGCGCAGCCGCCAGCCCAGGTCGGACAGGAGGCTCCAGGCGAGATCCGCGGTCTCGATCTCTAGGAAGCCGACCTCGGGCCGCCGGTGCAGCTGACGCCGGACGGCGGTCGCGTCCAGCGGATCCGGCCGGGCCCCGGATCGCCGGCGCGTGCTCACGATGTTCCAGCGGCGAGGGCGTGGACGACAGCGGTCGTGAACTGCTCGGTGCTCGCCGTGCCGCCGAGATCGGGGGTGGCGGTCCCCGCACGGAGGACGTGCTCGAAGGCGGACACGAGACCGGCCGCGGCGCCGGATTCGCCGAGATGATCCAGCATCATGGCCGCCGCCCAGAGGGTGCCGACCGGATTGGCGATGCCCATGCCGGCGATGTCGGGCGCCGATCCGTGCACCGGCTCGAACATCGACGGGTACGTCTTGGTGGGGTCGAGGTTGGCGCTGGGCGCGACCCCGATCGACCCGGCCAGGGCGCCGGCGAGGTCGGAGAGGATGTCGCCGAACAGGTTGGAGGCGACGATGACGTCGACGCTCTCCGGCCGCAGCACGAGTCGTGCGGCCAGCGCGTCGATGAGGACCTTCTCCAGCCGCACCCCGCCGCCGTCGGCCACCTCGGCCACCACCTCGTCCCAGAACGGCATCGTGTGGATGATGCCGTTCGACTTCGTCGCCGAGATCAGCCGGCCCGAACGCCGCAGGGCCAGGTCGGAGGCGAAGCGCGCGACCCGTTCGATGCCGGCCCGGGTGAAGACCGCCTCCTGGACGGCGAACTCGCCGGGCCGGCCGCGGTTGACCCGGCCGCCGACCTCGCTGTATTCGCCTTCGACGTTCTCGCGTACGACGACCAGGTCGATCGGGGCGTCCGAGCGCAACGGCGAGCGGATCCCGGGCAACGATCGGACCGGCCGGAGGTTGACGTACTGCACGAACTCCCGGCGGATGGGGATGAGCAGTCCCCACAGGGTGATGTCGTCGGGGATGTCCGGCGCGCCGACGGCGCCCAGCAGGATGGCGTCGGCGGAGGCCAGCTGCTCGAGGCCGTCGACGGGCATCATGCGTCCGTGCGCCCGGTGGTGGTCGCATCCCCACGCGCGCTCGCGCCACTCGACGGTGAACCCGAAGGTCGCGGCCAGGTGGTCGACGCAGCGCACGGCGGCGGGGACGACCTCGGTGCCGATCCCGTCACCCGGGACGACGTCGACGACGTAGCGCCGTGCCGTCCCGGGGCCGGTGTGTTCCGGGGAAGTCGTGGTCACGACAGCTTCGTGTCCTTCGTGAGGAGGGTCCGCTCCAGCGGGTCGGTCGGCAGGCCCTTGACGGTGTCCGCGACGCCCATGGTGAGGCTCTCGTGGACGAGCGGGACGAAGGCCACGTCGGTGGCCAGCTGGGTGGCGATCTGACCGTAGAGGTCGTGGCGCTTGGCCGGGTCCGCCGTGCTCCCGGCCTCCTTGACGAGCTCGTCGACCTTCGGGTTGCAGTAACCGGCGAGGTTGAAGCTGCCCTTGCAGGTTTCGTCCGAGCGCAGAACGCTGATGGGCTCGGGCAGGTCGATGAGGTGGTTGCGGGACAGCAGGGTCGCCTGGAAGTTGCCGCCCATGAGGTCGTCCTCGACCGAGGCGTAGTCCCCGGTGCGGATCTTCACGGTGATGCCGGCCTCGGCCAGCTGCGCCTGGATCACCTGGGCTAGGTCGGCGAACTCGGGCCGGTCGGAATAGGCGATGAGCTCGAAGCCGAGTGAGCCGGGGTCGATGCCGGCGGCGGCCATGGCGGCCTTGGCGTCAGCGGCGTTTCCCTGCACGGGCTGCAGTCCGGCCGGTGTCCAGGGCTCGTCAGGCGTGAACGGTCCGGCGGCCGCGGTGGCGGTGCCCTCGTAGACCGCCTTGACGATGGCGTCGAGCCCGATGGCCTTCTGGATCGCGCGGCGTGCCTCGACCTTGTCGAAGGGGGCCTTGCGGGTGTTGAGGTACAGGCCGGTGGTGCGGGGCAGCGCGACCTGCTGCAGGGTGATGTTGTTGTCACCCTTCAGGGTGGTGAGGGTGGTGACGGGGAGGTTGGCGGCCACCGACACCTCACCGGCACGCAGCTGCGTGGCGCGGGTGGCGCCGCTCTCGGCGTAGCGGATCTCCGCGCTGCCGAGGGCTACGTCCCCGCCCCAGTAGCCGTCGTTGGCGGCCAGCGACAGCGACTGGCCGGTGCCGATGCTGGTGATCTTGAACGGTCCGGTGCAGGTGCCGACCGGGTTCGTGGTGGTGCCGGAGAACGCCTCAGGGGCGAGGATCCCGGTGTTCGGGACGCTGACCCGCAGCGGCAGGAACAGGTCCGCCTCCGGCGTGTCGATCCGTACGGTCCGGTCGTCGACGGCGGTCACCGCGGAGATGACGCTGGGGGCGAAGCTGCGCGGCGGCGCCGTGGCCTTCAGCAGCCGGTTGAGATCGTCGGCGACGACCTTCGCGGTGAGCGCGGTGCCGTTCTGGAACTTGGTGTCACGGATGGTGAACGTCCAGGACTTGGGCTCCGTCTGCTTCCATTCCGTCGCCAGGGCGGGCTGGGCGTGGTTGTCCTTGTCCACGGCCACCAGGGTCTCCAGGCAGCCGGCGCGGGTGAGGGTGAAGGCGTCGTCGGTCTCCAGGGCGTACCCGGAGTCGGGCGCCCACAGGTCGGCGATGATCAGCTTGGAGCCGCCGCCGCCGCTCGCGATGGCCTCGGGGCTGCCGGAGTCGAATGAGCAGCCGGCGAGCACGACGAGGGCTGTCGACATGCCGGCGAGGGTTTTCCAGGTGCGTGCCATGCTGGTGTTCCTTCTGAAGGTCGTTGGGGGGAGAGCAAGGGAGTGGGCACCACGACATGACCGGTTGACGCTCGTGTGTCCCGGTCGGATGGGCAGTGGATGAGGAGTTGTTGCCGGTGAGGGAGCTCAGCTGATGGAGGTCAGCCGGGCCGCGATGACCTTGGGTGCGGTCATCGCCACGACGGCGCTGGTGACGCCTTCCCGGCCGATGCCGCTGCGGTGGAAACCGCCGAACGGCATGGCGTCGATGCGGAAGTCGGAGGTGTCGTTGATCATTACGGCGCCGGCCCGCAGCCGGCGGGCCGTGCGCAGGGCCGCGGTGGTGTCGCGGGTGAAGACCCCGGCCTGAAGGCCGGTGGCCGCGCGGTTGGCCTGGTTCACGGCGTCGTCGAGATCGGCCACGGGCAGCACGCTGACCACGGGGCCGAAGATCTCGTCGGTGACGATGGGGTCGTCGGGGGCGAGGTCGGTGAGGATGGTCGGCTGGTACGTGGCGTCCTGGCGGACCGCTCCCGCGCGTACGACGGCGCCGCGGGCGACGGCCTCCTCGACCCGGCGCTCGACGCGGCGCGCGGCCGCCGCGTCGATCAGCGGCCCGACGTCGGTCGTCTCGTCATGCCTGCTGCCGACGCTCAGGTGAGCGGTCATATGGGTCAGGTGGCCGAGCAGTTCGTCGTAGTGCTGGGCGACCACGTAGACGCGCTGCACCGACAGGCAGTTCTGTCCCGCGCACCCGAACGCCCCTTCGGCTATGGCCTGCGCGGCCGCCATCAGGTCCACGCCGTGGTCGACGATGACGGGGTTGGACCCGCCCAGCTCCATCAGCAGGGTTCGGGCACCGGCCAGGCGGGCCACCTCGTCGGCGGTGCGGATCCCACCGGTGAAGGAGACGACGTCGACGCCGGGGTGCGACACCAGCTCCCGCCCGGCGGTCGGGCCGCCCGGCAGCACGGCGATCCGGTCGCCGGGAACGCCCGCCTCGAGGAGCAGCTCGGCCAGGGCGAGCGCGGACAGCGGCGTCGCCTCGTGCGGTTTGACCGCGATGACGTTGCCGGACAGCAGCGCCGGGCCGACCTTGTGCGCCACGAGGTTCAGCGGGTCGTTGAACGGGGTGATGGCGGCGACGACCCCGAGCGGTTCCCTGCTGCTCCACCCGAGCCGGTCCGCGCCACGGGAGGTGTCCTCGAACGGCACGCTGGCGCCCTGCAGGGCGTGTCCCGCACCGGCGGACAGCTGCAGGGTCTCCGCCGCCCGGGCCACCTCCCGGCGGGCATCCCTGATCGTCTTGCATCCCTCGGAGCCCACGATGGCGGTGAACCGTTCGGACTGCTGCCTCAGCAGGTCGGCGGCACGGTGCAGGGCCTCCCGGCGCTGCCACAGCGGCCAGTCGGCACGGTCGGCGGCGGTGCCGGCCCGGAAGGTGTCCACGAGCGCGTCGACGGCAGCGCGTACTTCCGCGGCGGTGCTGTCGGCGACCTCGCCGAGGAAGGCGCCGGTCTCGGGGTCGATCACGGCGGTGTGCCGTTCGGTCTCCCGCCAGCGTCCGCCGGCGAACGCCTTACCGGGCGGAGTCCAGCGGGTGGCGGCGGCCGGGGCGGTTTGTCCGGTCATCAGGCTCATGCGGGGATCTCCTCAACGACCAGCCGGCTCCGGCTCTCCGCGGAGCGGTGACAGCGGACGTGGTGGCCGTTTCCGTTGTCGACGAGGTCGGGTTGCTCGGTGCGGCAATGGTCGGTGGCCAGCGGACAGCGGGTGTTGAAGCGGCAGCCGGGAGGCGGGGAGACGGGGCTGGGCGGCTCGCCCTTCAGCTGGTCAGGTTCACCGGCGTCGATGCGGTGTCCCTGACCGGAGTGCAGCAGCGCCAGGGTGTAGGGGTGCAGGGCGCCCGTGAAGATGTCGTCGTGCGTGGCCATCTCCACGATCTGCCCGAGGTAGAGAACCGCCACCCGGTCGGCGAGGAACTTCACCACCCTCAGGTCGTGGGAGATGAACAGCATGCTCAGCCCGCGCGACCGGCGCAGATCGACCAGCAGGTTCAGGATGGTCGCCTGCACCGAGGCGTCCAGGGCCGACACGGGCTCGTCGCAGACGAGCAGCTTGGGTTCCAGCAGGAGGGCTCTGGCGATGACCACCCGCTGCAGCTGCCCTCCGGAGCAGTCGCCCGGCCGGCGCTCCAGGAAGCTGTGGTCCAGGCCGACCTCCGCCAGCGCGGTGGTCACCCGCCGCAGGCGTTCCTGCGGCGTGCCGATGCGGTGTTGCTGCAGGGGGGCGAGCAGCGATTCCCGCAGCGTCATCCGCGGGTCCAGCGCGGAGTGCGGGTCCTGGAAGACCAGCTGCGCCGACCGGCGCAGCTGACGGAGCCGGGCGCCGCGCAGCTTGCCGACCCTCAGCCGATCGACCTCGATCCGTCCGGAGTCGACCGGTACGAGGCCGAGCAGGAGCCGGGCCAGCGTGCTCTTGCCCGAGCCGGACTCACCGACCAGCCCCAGTACCTCCCCCTCGCGGATGGTCAGGGAGACGTCGTCGACGGAGTGCACGTGCGGCCGGCGTCCGAAGCCGTTCCGCGCCAACGGATAGTGCTTGGTGACGTGGTCGATGACGGCGATGTCGGAGCTCATGTGGGAGCTCTGCGCGGGGTCGTTCATGCCGGGACCTGTCGTCGGGGGTCGATGGTGACCCAGCAGCGTGAGTTGCGACGGGTGCCGCAGCCGGCGAGATCGGGTTCCTCGGTGTCACAGTGGGAGCCCAGTTCCCCGTCACTGGCCGCGACGTCGCAGCGCGGGCGGAAGCGGCAGCCGTGACTGACCGCGCGTGCCGCGGTGGCGTTGCCGGGGATGGTGTGCAGATGGCCGGTGTCGTCGGTCTGCAGGGTGGAGCAGCGCAACAACGCCTGGGTGTAAGGATGCTCGGCGGCGGTGATGACCTCGGCGGCCGGTCCGTCCTCGACGATGCGGCCCGCGTACATGACGGCGATGCGGTCGGCGATGGAGGCGACGGTGGTGACGTCGTGGGAGATGAACAGGACCGACATTCCGGTCTCGACCTGCATGGCGGCGATCAGCCGCAGAATCTGCGCTTCGACGGTGACGTCGAGGGCGGTGGTGGGTTCGTCGGCGATGAGGACGTCCGGGTGGGCGGCCAGCGCCATGGCGATCATGACGCGCTGGGCCATGCCGCCGGACATCTGGTGTGGATGCTCACCGGCGCGGCGATCGGGATCGGGGATCCCGACCGCGGCGAGCAGCTCCACGACCCGGCGGCGGGCGGCCTGCCTGCTCATGCCGAGATGCCTGCGCAGCGGCTCGGCGACCTGGCTGCCGACCGTCGCGGTCGGGTCGAGCATGCGCTTGGGCTGCTGGTAGAGCATGGAGATCCGCCGGCCGCGTACGCCGTCCAACGCCCTTGAGGAGGCGGCGAGCAGGTCCAGGTCGCCCAGCCGCAGGCCCTCGGCGTGCATGTGCAACCCGGCCGGCAGCATGCGCAACACCGAGTGGGCGGTCATGCTCTTGCCCGACCCCGATTCGCCGACCACGGCCAGCACCTCGCCGGGATCGAGGGTCAGGCTGACGCGGTCGAGGATGGGTGGGGCCTGTCCGGGCCGCCCGGCGTGAACGGTCAGGTCGCGGACCTCCAGACGCGCGCTCATCTCTGCTCCCGGGGATGCGGTGGGGCTTCCTGGTCGTCGCCGTGGCGGTAGCCGTCGGCGTGTTCATGAGAGGCCGACGGATCCTGGTGGTGATGCGAGTGAGGGCGAAGGCGCTGCTTGGGCGGCTGGTCCGATGCCCTCGGCTGGAGCTCGCCGACCTCGGCGAAGTGACGGTCCAGAAGTTCCTTGGCGGCGGACCTGTCACCGCTGGCGATGACGTGCAGCAGTTGCTCGTGCTCGGCCCACAGCTTGGAACGGTCGCTGTAGCTGTCGACGATCATCCGGAAGCACAGCTGCATCTCGTTGGCGATGAGGCCGTACAGCCGATCCAGCCGGGTGCTGCCGGCGGCGCTGACCAGCCGGCGATGGAAGGCGAGGTCCAGGGCGGCCAGCGCGCTCTCGTCCGCGTGGCCGACGGCATCCCTCATCCGCGCGACGATCACCTCTAGGTCGGCGACCAGGCCCGCGGAAACCCCTCGGGCGGTGACCCGGCGCAGTGCCTCCCGCTCGATCGCCTGGCGGGCGACGAAGATGTCCTCCAGGTCCTCTGTGGTCAGGGTGGGGACGAAGACCCCTTGGCGGGGGTAGCTGACCAGCAGGCCTTCTTGCACCAGACGCTGCATCGCCTCGCGCAACGGGCCGCGCGAGACCTCGAAGTACGCCGCGAGCTCGACTTCGTTCATCTGGGTCCCCGGCGGGAACTCCCCGCCGAGGATGCGGTCCCGCAACAGCCCGGTGACCACCTCCGTCAGCGTCCGCTTCGAGGTCCTGCCCGCCGGGGCCGGGGTCTGTTGGCTCATGAGTGTGTTTCTCCGGGTTCGTGTTCCGTTCCCACCGCTCGCGCTCTCCAGCCGCAGGAGCGCGTGATCGTTTCCAGTGTGACCGCCGCGCAGGTGCGGCGGGACTCCGCAGCTCATGTGGACCGCCCTGCCCGGGCCCGGCGCGTCTCCAGGCCGCGACCGGCGAGTGTGACGCTGAGAGCGGCGATGAAGATCGCGGCGCCTGGGGCCAGGACCAGCATCGGCAAGCGGTCCAGGTAGGGGATGGCCTCGGACAACATCGACCCCCAGTCGGAGAACGGTGGCTGGACGCCGAGTCCCAGGAAGGACAGGGCGCCGACGGTGATGAGCTTGTGGCCGAAGCGCACTGCCGCGTGGGCCAGCAACGGGGGCAGGGCGTTGGGAAGCAGGTGGCGGCGGATGATGAACCACCCCGAGCACCCCAGAGCCTGAGCCGCTTCGATGAAGTCACGGCCGTTGATCTCCAGCGCGACGCCACGGGCCAGCCGGCAGAACGGCGTCCACCCGCCGATGGTCAGGGCGAGCACCAGCGTCAGGTCACCGGTGCCGAGGATCGCGACGAGGAAGAGCGCGACCACCATCTCGGGGAAGGCCAGCAGGATGTCGGTGACGCGCATGACGACGGTGTCGAGCCAGCCACCTCGCCGCGCGACGACGAACCCCACGAGAGTGCCGGTGACGGCGCAGATCAACAGCGTGACCGAAGCGACGGCCAGGGAGAACCGGCCCCCGTCCAGCAGCCTGCTGAGCACGTCGCGGCCCAGGTGGTCGGTGCCCAGCAGGTGGGCCGCGGAGCTGCCTTCCAGGCGCGCGACGAGGTCCTGCTGCGCCGGCGGATAGGGCGCCAGCCACGGTGCCAGCAGCAGGAGCGTGGCGATCACCCCGAACAGGACGGACCCGGCCAGCAAGGCCGGCGGCCACGTTCCGCGCCCGCGGCGTGCCGGGGCGGCGGCGGTCTCGGCCGGTGACGGCGGAGGCGCGGCGCCGGGTTCGTCGCGACGGGCGTCGTCGCCGAAGACGTCAAGCACGGACACGGCTCGTCCTCGCGTTCGGGTTGATGGCGGTGTAAAGGACATCGGTGAGGGTGGTGATGAGCACGGCCAGGCCGACGACCGCCACGACCCCACCCTGGATGAGCGGGACGTCGTTGTTGATGACCGCGTCGTACATCTGCCGCCCGACTCCGGGTACGGCGAAGATGACCTCGACGACGACCGACCCGCCGAGCAGGCCGGCCAGCCAGACCGCGAACAGGGTCAGGACCGGCAGAACGGAATTGCGCAGCCCGTGTCGCAGCATGGTCTGGGCGAAGCTCAGCCCGCGCCCGCGGGCGGCGGTGATGTAGGGCGCCTCGAGCACCTCGATCATCGACGAGCGGGCGACCTGGGTGAAGTAGCTCATCGGCCGCAGCGCCACGGTCAGGCAGGGAAGCACCATCGACTCCACCCCGTGCCAGCCGGAGGAGGGCAGGACGCCGAGCTGCAGGGCGAACACCAGGACCAGGACCGGGCCGAGCCAGTACTCCGGGACGGCCACGAACGCCTGCGTGACGCCGGTGATCGCCCCGTCGAGCGGGGTCCCGCGCCGTACCGCGCAGACGGCTCCCAGCGGGACCGCCACGAACAGGGCGAGCAGGAGGGCGATGACGGCGATCGAGGCGGTGACCGACAACGCCCGCATCAGCTGGGGGAGGACCTCCGTGCCGTTGGTGAACGACCGGCCGAGATCACCCTGCAGAGCCGAGCCCAGCCAGGACAGGTACTGCTGGAGCAGCGGCCGGTCCAGCCCGTACTCGACCCGGAGGCGGGCCAGCGTCTGCGGGTCCTGGACCAGGTCGCCCACCCTGGCCCGCAGGATCCGCGCGGCCGGGTCGCCGGGCGTGACGTAGGGGATGAGGAACACCAGGAAAGAGGCGACCAGCAGGGTCGTCACGAGGACGGCGAACCGTCTCAGCACGTACAACACTCGGGTACCTCCGGGTCGTCACACGTTCGCGGATCGATCAGCGCACGGCGTCGAGCGCGCGGAAGAACGCCCCGGCGGCCGGCAGGAACCAGGGCGGCCCGAAGTGGCCGGGAACCGGCGGGAACGCCAGCCCCTTCCAGGGGTTGACCGTGGGGTCGCCGCCGATGACGTCGGCCATGACCTTGCCCATGTGCGTGGCCATCTGGACCCCGTGGCCGCTGTAGCCGACGGAGTAGTGCATCCCGTCCCGTACGCCGGCGTGGACCATCTGATCCATCGTCATGTCGACCAGCCCGCCCCAGCAGTAGTCCAGCCGGACGTCACGCAGCCGCGGGAACACCTCGGTGACGGCCTTGCGCAGGATCTCGCCGCTCTTGAGGTCCGACTGGGCGTCCGACAGGGCGAACCGGGCCCGCCCGCCGAACAGCAACCTGTTGTCCGGCGTGGGACGGAAGTAGTACAGCAGGTTCTTGGTGTCCGACGCCATCCGCCGGTGCGGCATGAGCTGGGCGACGAGGTCGTCCGGCAGGGGTTCGGTGACGACGATGAAACTGCCCACCGGCACGATGCGGCGGCGCAGCCACGGGGTCAGCGACCCCGTGTACCCGCTGGTGGCGATGAGCACGTCGGAGGCGGTCAGGACGCCGCGCGTGGTCTGCACCCGATGCCCGTTGCCCGGGCCGACGCGGCGGACGCCGGTCACCGCGGCGTTCTCCGCCACCAGGGCCCCGTGGCCGACCGCGGCGCGGGCCAGCCCCATGACCAGCTTCCCGACGTGGGCGCCCGCCCCGTTCGGGTCGACCTGCGCACCGTGATAGCGGTCGCTGCCGAGCTCGTCCCGCATGCGGCCGCGGGGAACCAGCTGGACCGAGCGGCCGATGAGCCTCTCGATCATCTCCGCCGACCGCTCCAGCGCGGCGTAGTGCGCCGGTTTGGCGGCCAGGGTGAGCTTGCCGGACCGCACGAAGTCGCAGGCGATCTCCTCATCGGTGACGATCTTCTCGACGGTGTCGATCGCGTCGTCGTAGGCGGTGAACATCGCCGTCGCACGCTCCGCGCCGTACCGCTTGACCGCGGCGGGGAAGGAGATGGCCAGGCCGGTCGTGGCCATGCCGCCGTTGCGGCCGGAGGCTCCCCAGCCCACGGTGTGCGACTCCAGCACGGCGACGCTGGCGCCGCGGCGGGCGAGATGCAGCGCGGCGGACAGGCCGGTCAACCCGGCGCCGATGACCGCGACGTCGACCTGTTCGGGGAGTTCGGCACGGCGGAAGTCGCCGGCCGGTTCGGCGGTGTCGAGCCAGTAGCTGGTCAGCTTCACGACGTCCTCCTTCCGATCAGAGACCCAGCACAGCGGGGACGCCGGACAGGTCGGCGGTCTCGGCGTACCGGTAGAAGGGGGTGGAGGGGTCGTAGCCGCGGTTGACGTAGACCTTGTGCGGGATCCGCAGCTCGTGGGCGGGGATCAGGTCGTACCAGATGTGCGAGGAGACGTGCACGATCTCGTCGCGTTCGCAGCCCAGCTGGTCGAGCATGTACTCGAAGGCCTGGTAGCGCGGCTTGTACGCCTTGGCCTGCTCGGCGGTGAACACCTTGTGGAAGGGGGCGCCGAGCTGGTCGACATTGTGCCGCAGCGTCTCGTCGACGGCGTTGGAGAGGATCACCAGAGGGTAGGCGTCGGCGAGCTTGGCCAGGGCCGGGGGTACGTCCGCATGGGGACCCCAGGTCGGCACGCAGGCCACGATGGCCTCGCCGTCGGAGGGGCGGTAGCCGATGCCCCAGCGTTCGCAGGTGCGCCTGAAGGAGTCCTTGAGCACGTCGGGGTAGAGCTTGAACTCGCCGAGCACCTCGTCCATCCGGTACGCGCGGTAGTCCTTGAGGAAGAGCGGCATGTCCTCCTCGGAGATCCGGTCGGCGACCAGCGGCTTGACGGTGAGGTTGAGATCGAAGCTGGTCAGGGTCCCATAGCAGTCGAAGGTGATGTATTTGGGGCGCACGCTGGTCAGGTCCACGAGCAGTTCCTCCGGTGGGGGTCGGTCCGGTGGGAGTGGGAGCGTCGGTGCGAGCGGCGAGATGTCACGCTCGGTGTCAGCCGCCTGGGGCGACTGGCCGTGTGGTGTCTGGAACGCTAAGCATCCGATTCTCTGCTGTCAACAATTCCGAGCCACCTGCTTGTAAAGAGTATGTTTCCCCAGCTTCTGTCGATCTTCGGGAACTGATTGCCTGGTATTGGTGCTGATTTTCACTGCCCGTACGGCCTTCGTTTCTGGAAGATTGTTGACAACAGTTGACCGTCGCTGGCTGTTGTGGACAAGATGTGATGGCGCGGCAGACGCCACTCGGCAGCCGACCGCCCCTCTCCCGGTCCCGCGACTCACCCTCTCGGCCCCGCGACCCCCCTCCCGGCCCCGCGACTCACTCACCCAGTCCCGCGACTCACCCTCCGCCGGCATGAACGGACTCTCGATGCGAGCTTCCACGACCCCAGACGGCCACGGCCACGGCCACGGACATGGCCACGACCACCCGCACGATGACGCTCCCGCCGCCGCCGTGAACGGCCACGGGCACGGCCACTCCGATCACGACCACCACGAGCCCGAGGCTTCGGCCGCCACCGGGCACGGCCACGGACATGGGCACGGACATGGCCACGGTGACGACCACGGCCACGACCACGGCACCGGCCTGTGGGCGAGGGTCAAGCACACGCTGATCCCGCATGCCCACGACGCCAACGAAGCGATCCAGAGCGCCGAGGAGTCGGCCCAGGACGGGATCCGCACGGCCTGGATCGGGCTGGCCGGCATGATGGCCACCGCGATCGGCCAGATGGTCATCGTCGCGGTGTCCGGCTCGATCGCCCTGCTGGCCGACACCATCCACAACCTCGGGCACGCCGCGACCACGATCCCCCTGATCATCGCCTTCCGGCTGGGCCGGCGCGCGGCGACCAAGAAGTACTCCTACGGTTACCGGCGCGCCGAGGACCTGGTCGGGCTGTTCATCTCCCTGGTCATCGTCGCCTCGATCGGGTTGATCATCTGGGAGTCGATCGACGCGCTGATCAACCCGCACCCGCTGACCAACCTGTGGTGGGTCTTCGCCGCGGGGCTCGTCGGTTTCCTCGGCAACGAGACGGTGGCCGTGTACCGCATCCGGACCGGCCGTCGCATCGGCTCGGCCGCGCTGATCGCCGAGGGCCAGCACGCCCGCGCCGACGGATACACCTCGATCGCCGTCATCGCCGGCGTGGTCGGCGTGTGGCTCGGGTTCGACCGCGCCGACGCCATCGTCGGCCTCCTCATCGCCGTGGCGATCAGCGGCATCCTGGTCAACTCCCTGATCATCATCGTCCGCCGCCTCATGGACGGTGTGGAGCCGGAGACGATCGACCGGATGCGCACCACCATCGCGGGCGTCGACGGCGTCGTGTCCGTCGGCGAGGTCCGCGTCCGCTGGTCGGGTCACCGCATGGAGGGAGACGCCGAGATCGGCCTCGACTACGGGCTGAGCATGATCGAGGCCCACGCCGTGGCCGAGAACGTGCAGCACTCCCTGATGCACGCGGTGGGCAACCTCGACCGGGTCACCGTCCACGTCCATCCCACCTTCGACGGCGTGATCCCCGACGACCTCCACGAGTTGTCCGGCCACCACGCCTCGAAGGAGGCCCGGGAGGCGTACCGGGCCAAGCTCGCCACGCAGGGAGCGGGGTGACTCCCATGGAATGGTCGATCCACCCGCTGAGCGAGCGCACCCTGCCCGGCGCCCAGTCGGTGATGCGGCGCAGCATCGCCGAGGACTTCGGCGACGCCTACGACCCGCGGATCCACGCCGACGTCGACGACCCCATGACCCACTACGCCCCGGGAAACGGCCCCTTCCTCCTGGTGGTGACCGACGACGGCACGGGTGAGGTCCTGGCGACGGGCGGCATCCGCAGCGGACGGCTGAAGCCCGGCCTCACCCCGCAACACGTCGTCGACCGGTACGAGGACGGCCGGCACGGCCAGCTCGTACGCGTCTACGTCCGTAAGGAGGCCCGCCGCGGCGGCATCGCCAGGACCCTGGTCCGCGCCGTGCTCGACCGCGCGGACCAGGAGGGGCACTACGAGGCCATCGCTCTGCACACCTATCGCCACTCCCCGGGCGCCATCGCCTTCTGGGAGTCCTTCGGCGCCCAGCTCGTCCATGACGACACGCAGGGAGCCAGCGGCGCTGTCTTCTACGACCTGCCGCGCAGTCCTCACGGCCGCCCCCACCGCACTGGCGAGACAGGAGAACACCATGTCCAAGCGTCGTGACGTCTTCATCTTCGTTGCCGAGCCCACCAAGATCGAGGATGCCCGCACCAGCCTCGTCGACTGGCTGCGCAGCCTCGAGGGCCACCCCGGCTACCTCGGGGGCTCGGTCCTGCGCGAGTGCGCCGGGGAGCTCATCCCGAACACGCTGGTGATGACGCTGGAGTTCGAGAGCACCGAGGCCGCCCGGGCCCTGTGGCCGAAGATCGAGAACACGATCAACCCGCTCTACCCCGATGACAAGTCCGACAAGTCGATCGACCAGGGTGCCGCGTTCTTCACCGGCGCGGACGCTCCCGTGGCGCCGGAGGACCTGAGGTTCACCCGCGGCAACGGCCTGGTGGCCCGGATGCTGCACATCCACGCCGAGGTCGTCGAGGACGTCGTGGTCGCCGCCTGACCTGCACCGTTCCCCACCCGTAGTCCCCACCCCGATGTGATGAGGAGCCTTTCTTGACGAGCACCAGCCTGTGGCATCCGCAGACCGCGATGTCCACCATCGAGGAAACCCTCACGGTCATCGCGTCGGGGCGGGGAGCCTCGGTGCGTACCGAGGACGGCCAGGACCTGCTCGACCTGCCGGCCGGCCTGTGGCACGCCAATGTCGGACACGGCCGGACCCGCATCGCCGACGCCGTCCGCCAGCAGATGAACGTTCTGGAGACGTACCACCTGTTCCAGGGCATGGCGAACCGCCCCGCCATCCGGCTCGCCGAGCGCCTCGCGGAGCTGAGCCCCATCCCCGACGCGAAGGTCTTCCTCACCAGCGGCGGCTCCGACTCCGTCGACACCGCCTGCAAGCTCGCGCGCCGGCACTGGCAGCTGGCCGGGCGGCCCGGCAAGCGCGTCATCGTCTCCCGGCAGCACGCCTACCACGGTCTGCACGGGTTCGGTACGAGCATCACGGGCATCCAGAGCAACCGCGACGGGTACGGCAGCGACTCGCTGATCCCCGAGACCGCCCGCGTCCCGTGGAACGACCTGGCCGCCACCGAGGCGGAGCTGCTCCGGCTCGGACCCGACAACGTCGCCGCCGTCATCGCCGAACCGATCATCGGCACCGGGGGCGTGCTGCTGCCCCCGCCCGGCTACCTCACCGGGCTGGCCGAACTGTGCCGCCGCCTGGACATCCTGCTCATCGCCGACGAGGTCATCACCGGTTTCGGGCGGGTCGGGCAGTGGTTCGCCTGCCAGCGCTTCGGCATCGAGCCGGATCTCCTCACCATGGCCAAGGGCATCACCTCCGGCTACCTGCCGCTGGGCGGCGTGCTGGTGTCCAAGCGCGTCTGGGAGCCCTTCTTCGCCGAAACCCCCGACGCCCCGACCTTCCGCCACGGTCTGACGTACTCGGGCCACGCCGCGGCCTGCGTCGCCGCCGAGGTGAACCTGAGCATCCTCGAGGAGGAAGGTCTGCTGGAGCGCGTCCTGGACCTCGAACCCGTCCTGGCCCAGGCCCTCACCCCGCTGCGCGACCACGAAGCCGTCGTCGACGTCCGGGCCGGTGCCGGACTTCTCGCGGCGGTCCAGCTCGCCCCCGACGTCGACGCACGGCCCGTACTGCGCGCCGCGCGGGAGCGGGGCGTCCTCACCCGGCTGCTGGCCGACAACTCCCTGCACGTCAGTCCCCCGTTCGTCATCACCGCCGAGGAGATCTCCCGTGCCGCCGACGTCCTCAAGTCCGCTCTCGACCGTGCCCGTACCCTCGAATCCGCCTGAGCCCGCGCAGGCGTCGGCGCTGCGGCCGGCTGACATCGCCCGGCACCGCGACCTCACGGAGACCGCGGCCGCTTCGCTGCCCGACGGCTTCCTGGCCGCCGAGTGGACGGCGCCGCGCTCCGGGCGGACCTTCGACGTCGCCGATCCCGCGCTCGGCCGGCCGGTCGCCGCCGTCGCCGACTGCGAGCCGGGTGACGCCCTGCTCGCGCTGACCGCGGCGAACGACGCGTTCCCCGCCTGGGCGGCCGCCCCGACCCGGCGGCGGGCGGACATCCTGTACGGGCTCTACCAGGCGATGCTCGCCGACGAGGAACGTCTGGCGGCCCTCATCACCCTCGAGGTCGGCAAGACTCTCACCGAGGCGCGCGGCGAGGTCCGTTACGCCGCCGAGTACGTCCGCTGGTACGCCGAGGAGGCGGTCCGCAGCTCCGGCCGCAGCACCCCGACCCCCGACGGCAGCTGGCACATCGTCACCGCCCCACGCCCGGTCGGCCCCTGCCTGCTCATCACCCCGTGGAACGTGCCGCTGGCGATGGCCACCCGCAAGGTCGCGCCCGCCCTGGCCGCCGGCTGCACGGTCGTGCTGAAACCGGCCGAACTCACCCCGCTCACCACGCTGGCCTTCGCACAACTCGCGCGGGACGCGGGCGTCCCGGCAGGAGTCCTCACCGTGGTCACCACCACGGACCCGGGGTCGGTCTGCGGCACCCTCATCGCCGACCCACGACTGCGGAAGGTGTCCTTCACCGGGTCCACCCCCGTCGGGAAACTGCTGCTGCAGCAGGCCGGCGCGCACGTGCTGCGTACGTCGATGGAACTCGGCGGCAACGCCCCGTTCCTGGTCTTCGACGACGCCGACCTCGACCTCGCGGTCCGTGAGGCGGTCATCGCCAAGATGCGCCTGGGGGGCCAATCGTGCGTGGCGGCCAACCGGTTCCTCGTCCAGGAACCGGTGGCCGACGAGTTCGCGGCCCGCCTCACCGAGGCGCTCACCGCGATCAGGGTCGGGTTGGGAACCTCGGACGTCGACCTCGGCCCGCTCATCGACGACCGCGCGGTCGCCAAGGCCGACCGGCTGGTCGCCGACGCCGTCGCGAAGGGGGCGACAATTCTGGGGCGTGCCGACGCGCCCGGCGGACCCGGCAGCTGGTTCGCCCCTGTGGTGCTGGACCACCTCAGCGCCGACGCTCTCCTGCAGCAGGAGGAGGTCTTCGCCCCGGTCGCGGGCATCCGCCGGTTCCGGACGGAGGACGAGGGGGTGGCGCTGGCCAACGACACCCCGTTCGGGCTCGCGGCGTACCTGGTGGCGCGCGACAGCGACCGGATCGCCCGCGTCGCCGGCCGGTTGGACAGCGGCATGGTCGGCATCAACCGGGGGCTGCTGTCCCACGTGGCCGCGCCGTTCGGCGGGATCAAGGAGTCCGGGCTCGGCCGGGAAGGCGGCGCCGAAGGACTCGTCGAATACCAGAACCTCAAGTACCTCGCCGCCCCGGCGCTGGCCTCATGAGACTCGCCGGAACCGCTCGAAGGAGGGCGGCGGTCATCGGGACCGGAGCGGTGGGGAGCATGGCCGCCTGGCAGCTGGCCGAGCGCGGCCTGGAGGTGCATGCCTTCGATCGCTGGGGCGTCCCGCACCACCGCGGGGCCTCCGGCGGGCAGAGCCGCCGGTTCGCGGTCATCAGCATGGGCGACCCGGACCTGCCGCCGCTGGTCCTCCGGGCCGAGCAGCTGTGGCGCCGGCTGGAGGAGGCGACCGGACGGCGTCTGCTCGAGCAGACCGGCGGACTGATCCTCGGCCCCGCCGGCAGCACCTCCGTCCGGAAGGCCGTGACCAGCTGCGAGAACTGGGGGCTGGCCCATCGCATCCTCGACGCACAGGACGTGCGGCAGGCTTTCCCCCAGCACGCCGTCGAGGATGAGGACATCGCCGTCCATGACCCCGCGACCGGCTTTCTCCGTCCCGAGCCGGCGATCCTCGCCGCGATCGAACAGGCCGCGACGCTCGGGGCCATCGTGCGCCACGACACCGAGGTCCTCGACATCGACGTGAGGTCCGAGACGGTCGGGCTGACCTACCGAGGCGGCGCGGACCGGCCTCACAGCGAGACGTTCGACGCGGTGGTCATCGCCCCCGGCGCCTGGGCGGCCACGCTGCTGCCGGACGGGTTGCGGGAGGCGATCGGAGTGGCCGGGCTGACCGCCCGCCGGCTGGCGCAGACCTGGTTCGTACCGGACGACCTCTCGCTGTACGGCGCGGAACGCTTTCCGGTCTTCGAACGCGTCGCCATGCCGGACGGCGCCTCCATCTACGGCTTTCCCAGCCTGGACGGCGCCACGGTGAAGATCGGCGTGAAGAGCCGCCCGCACCCGGAGCTGACCGACCCGGCGCGACCCGATCCCCACCTCGCCGCCGACCACCTGGCGGAGATCCGCGATGTCGTCGGGCGCTGGCTACCCGGGCTCAACCCGCGTCCGGTGCAGACCTCGGTGCACGTGGAGTCGTACACAGCGGACGGCCGCCCCGTCGTCGGGCTGCTCCCGGGCGCGGCGCACGTCGCGGTCGCCGTCGGATTCTCGGGCGGAGGATTCAAGTACGCACCGGCGATCGGCGAGGCCCTGGGCGACCTCCTGGCGGACGGTGCTACCGAGGCCGGTATCCGGCAATTCGCACCGGGCCGCTCGGCGACGGTGTGAGCAGATCGCCCAGCCTCAGGGGACGGTGAGGGCGTTCCCCAACCCCTTCGTTCGCCAGGGCGATGGCGTAGGGGAACGTCACTCCGGCCGGGCGCGAGAGGGATGGGAACATCGCTTCCCGCTCGGGCTCATGTCGGAGCAGGGCGGGAGGCGGCCAAATCTCCACTGGCGTTCCTGTTCCGGGGGGCCACAGGCTCACGGCTGGACACCTATGTACGCCATGTTCTTCATGGGCAGCCCTGCGCCTGTGACTTGCACGCGCAGTTCGTCGGCCAGAACGCCACGTCGTGGCCGCGCTGCGCGACTTCACCGCTACCGGGCCGAGCCAGGTGAAGCCGAACGTGCCTCGAGGTACCGGCGGAGCGCCTCCTGCCCATCTGGAATGAACCGGTACTGCTTCACGAATTCGCTCAACTCGGCGCTCGTCAGCCAGCCCACCCAGCTCACCGCCTCGGGATCGGGCGAGACGTCGCCGGTGATGACCGCTTCGTGCACCCCGAGCCAGTACGAGCCGATCTCGCCGTGGCACAGGAACTTGACCACCTCGCGCACCGGGACGTCGATACCTAACTCCTCCGCGAGTTCGCGCGAGGCCGCCGCCTGGTAAGACTCCCCAACACTGAGTGCCCCGCCGAAGGTCACCTCGTGATAGCCGGGATATCTGGACAGTCCCTCGGCCCGCCGGTACACCAGGAATCTTCCCAGCTCATCGCGGCAGACAGTGGTGGCGATGCGGTGTAGCCAGCCACGACGAATCGCATCATCCCGGTCCACAACACCCAGCACTCGGTCCTGACCGTCGACACGTTCCACGAGTTCGGTCACAGTGGCACGATCCCAGCTTCAGAAGTGAGTGGGAGCCCCCGGGATGCCGCGTTCCGTGCCATGGCCGGCATCGGGACACCGTCACATAGTGCGGGGTCACTTCGCCAGCACCCGGACTTGATCGGCCGGAGGAGCGGCCACCGTCGTGTCATCCCAGTTGGAGAAGGTGATCTCCATCGGCGTCTTCGCGGTCAGCCGTTGCCGCACTGGCCGCCCCTGGCCATCGAGCCAAAGCTCGTACGTGGCCTGCGCGCCGAACTCCTCGAGCAACTTGTCGCGCAGCCGCCCCTGCGCCGCCTTGTCGCCGGCCCGGACCATGGCGTACTCGTCCTCGGTGTCCTGCAGCATCGGCAGCGGGTCGTACACCTCCAGGAACGCGCTGAGGTCCAATCCGTCGAGTGCCGCCCGCACGTCGATGGTGACCGTGTAATGGTCGAGCCCGCCATCGAGTACGGGGCCGCTCACTCGTCCCCGCGCTGCCAGCAGTGCATGCACCCGGTGGCTGTTCACCAGCGTCGTAGCCTGGCTTGTCAGCACGCTGATGCCCAAGAGATTGTACGGCTCGTGCTCTTCGGTGATCTTGTCCCAGATCTTGCCCGGTGCCACTTCCTCCTCCAGCATCTGCATATACGTGGCACCGCCCGTCCGGATGAGCCGTCCGCGCAAGCCCTCGCCCAGATCGGCGGAGACATCCTGGTCCTGCCCCTTGATGACCACGGTGGCGCTCTGGGCCCCCTTCTTCGCCACCCGCTTGACGTCAGGGTGCGCCTGCAAATACGTCCCGACATATCCGGCGACCTCGGGAGCGGTCTTCGCTCCCGAACCACAACCCGCCGCCAGCAGCGCCAACACGGCGATCATCACATATCTGCGCACGCCGGGCATGCTTGCACGGCTGCGTGCAGAACCCTGCGGGCGGGACGTGCAGATCGCGTGCAGAAAGACCTGTCCATAGCCCCGAAACCGCGGCGGATCCGATCCGGAGCGGGCTGTCCGAGCTTCTCCTTCCACGGGTGAACCAGCAGCGCCTCCCGAACCCGGTCGGTCTGCCGCTCCCTTGCCGCACACGTTCGCGGCCAGCCACGAGGCCGCCTTGTCCAAGCCGGCGAGGTGGTGTCGGTAGGGGCGGAAACTCGGATGACGTGCCGCCCGGTCAGCGATCACGATAGGGGTCATGCTGGTCGATCACTTTCCGCCGGCCGGGCTGCGGCTGACCACGCCGCGGCTCGAGCTGCGGCTGCCCTCGCCCGAGGAGCTGGCCGAGCTGGCCGGCCTGGCCGCCGACGGCGTCCATGACCCCGACGCCTCGCCGTTCCTCGTGCGGTGGACCGACGCGCCGCCCGCCGAGGTTGCCCGCAGTGTGGTCCACCACCACTGGCGGCAGCTCGGCGCGTGGACGCCGCAGGAGTGGTCGCTCGACCTCACCGTGTTCCGGGACGGCGTGGTGGCCGGGCAGCAGAGCCTCTCCGCCCGGGACCTGGGCATCACGCGTCAGGTACGCACCACTTCCTGGCTCGGCCGCCGCCACCAGGGGCAGGGGATCGGCACCGAGATGCGGGCGGCCGTACTCCACCTCGCCTTCGCCGGTCTGGACGCCGAGGTGGCGCTGTCGGGCGCGCTCGAGCACAACGTCGCCTCCCTGGCCGTCTCCCGCAAGCTCGGCTACGAGCCCGACGGCCACTGGCGGCACGCGCTGGACGGGAGGATGGTCGTGGAGCACCGGTTGCGCCTGACCAGGGACGCGTGGGAGCGGCACCGCACCGTTCCCGTCCAGCTCGACGGGCTTGAGCCCTGCCTGCCCCTGATGGGCCTCGACGTGCCGTCGAGCCGCTGAGTCCGTCATCGATCGCGTGCGCTGTGCCGCATGAAACCGACGGTCTGCGTGACCAGAACGAGCAGGCGACTGGCGGTCAACGCGATCCACAGGCCGGCCAGGCCCCAGGCCGTCGTCACCGGTGTCATGGCCAGAGCGAGCAGGCCGTTCCCCACGATGGCCGAGCCCAGTGTCCAGGTCGAGCGCTTGAGACCCGTCAGGCCGGTGGCCATCACGATCCCGCAGTTGTCGGCCAGGGTGTATGCCGCCAGCAGTGGTAACAGGGGCAGGGTCAGGGCAAGCACCCGGGCATCGGAGGTGAACAGGCCCAACACCGGCTCGCCGAGCGAGAGGACGATGAGCGCGCCGGTGAGCACGCCGATGGCCGCGACCGTCATGGCCGCCCGGTTGACGCGGCGGGCTTCACCAGGGGAGGTCGCTCTGGCGATCTCCGGCGTCGCGGCCTGTCCGACGGCGAAGGCGGTCAGGCCGAGGGGCCCGGCCAGCGACGTGAGGATCGCGTGGGCGGCAGCGCCCTGTACCCCTGTCCGCGCGGCGGCGTAGGCCGCGCCACCCATGACCGTGAATTTGATGACGACCGTGGCCGACATCGGGAGGCCCACCTTGGCCATGCGCCAGATCTCGCGCGGGCGGGGGCGTCCGGGCCACGGCGATCCTCCCGCCAGTTCCGGCAGGCGCAGCAGGAGAACGTTGGACACGGTGACGGCCAGGGCTGTGGAGGTCAGGAGCGCGATGGCGGTGCCGTGGATGCCCATCCTGGGCACCAGGAGGAGGAGCAGGGTCACCTGTACGGCCGTGCTCGACAGGCTGGACCAGAGCACCAGCCGGCTGCGTCCCAGCGCGATCAGCACTCCGTTGGCGCCTCCGCCCGCGGCGGCCAGCAGCACCTGGA
Source organism: Nonomuraea sp. NPDC003707 (assembly GCF_053587055.1). Lineage (NCBI taxonomy): Bacteria > Bacillati > Actinomycetota > Actinomycetes > Streptosporangiales > Streptosporangiaceae > Nonomuraea > Nonomuraea sp. NPDC003707. The sequence goes on from NZ_JBSFNK010000008.1 coordinate 48,218, forward strand.
GGGCGAAGAGCTGAGGCGCCGCCCCGAACTCGGCCGTCACCTCACGAGACACCCCGCCGACCCGCGCGATCAGAGGGACCCCGAGCATGACGCCTGCGCCGATCGCTCCGAGCACGAGGCACAGCCAACGCGCATCTTTCAGGATGGGCAGCGCCTCGGCGGGACGATCGCGGCAAGCCGCGACGAACGGGGCCATGCCGCGCAGACCGCCGGACACGGCCGCGGTGACGGGGGTCAGCACCGCGCCGATGAGGGCGAAGGCCGCCAGTTGAACCGTCGCCTGGTGTCCGAGCAGGGAGGTGCCTACGAGCTGGGCGATGACCCCGGCGCTCATGGACAGGAAGAGAGGCGCGGCCGCGTCCAGGATCACGCGATGAGGAGTGGGCATGAAAAGCAAAATCCCGGGCGGCCAACCACTCGGGACAAGGTGATTATACCCCGGGGCGAGCTCGGGCCGGGTGGTGGCAGCGGCGGTCGGCAGGCACGTAGGGTGCCCGGATGATCGGGATACCGGAGGTGTTCGCGCGGAGCACGGTCGAGCGTGAGGGAGAGCCGGGCGCGGCATGGCTCGCCGAACTGCCCGGGATCGTGGCCGAGTTGCTGGAGCGTTGGGGGTGCGTGCCGGACGGCGAGGTCATGCACGGGGGTGTCGGGGTCGTCGTCCCGGTGCGGCGGCGCGCTCACGACTCCGCGGGCGCGCATAGGCCTGCAGCGAGGCCGGCACTCACCGGTCGGCGCAAGTCCGCAAGGCATCGCGGGCCGGGGTGGGCGTCAGTCGGCCCACCGCCTCGTCGGTCAACGGGTGGGCGCGGCCCCGGCGAACGCCTGCACCGGGCTCAGTGCATGAGTTTGGTGGTGAGGGCCACGCGTGAGCTCACCCCCAGCTTGGCGTAAGCGTTCCCCAGGTGGTACTCGATCGTCTTCACGCTCAGCACCAGCTCCCTGGCCACCTGCCGGTTCGTCATCCCCGTGGCCACCAGCCGCGCCACCGCCTGCTCCTGCGGGGTCAGCCGCAGCAGCGGCGAGGCGCCCGACCCGGCGCGCGGCAGCCCGCACGCGCTCAGCTCCCGCTCGCACCGCCCCACGTACGGTGCCGCGCCCAGCTTGGTGAACAGCCCGAGCGCCAGTTCCAGGTGCGACTGGGCCTGCCTGCGGCGGCCCAGCCGGCGTAGGAAGCGCCCGTACGCCAGCCGCAGCCGCGCCTCGTCGAACGGCAGCCCGGCCCTCGCCCCGGCGTGCGCGAGAGCGGTGGTGAAGGCGGTGTCGGCCAGGGCGTTCTCGTGGCGGGCCGCGTGCAGGCCGCCCCGGCAGCGGGCCGCCGTGGCCAGTGCCGAACGCCTGCCGCGCCGCCCCGCCAGCCGCTCGACCGCGACCAGGCAGGTCTCGGCCCGGTCCAGCTCGCCCAGCCCCACCAGGGCGTCGATGAACAGGTCGAGCCACTGTACGACGCCGGGCTCGTACACGATGTCGTGCACCTCCACCGCCCGCAGCGGCTCCAGCGCCGTCACCGTCGCGGCGTAGTCGCCCCTGGCGGCGGCCAGGTGCGCGGCGGCGCTGCATCCGTGCGCGAGCGCCGCCACCGAGTCCGCGCCGGCGACGGCAGCCCGGACGTGGGACTCCGCGAGCGGCCAGTTGCCGCGCGAGGCCGGGACGAGGGCGGCCAGCCCGTGGCAGATGGGCGAGAGCCACCGCTGGTCGGCGTCGTCGGCCACGGACGCCGCGGTCTCGGTGTGCAGGGCGGCGTCGTCCCAGCGGCCGGAGCGGTACTCGACCTGCCCCAGCATGGCCATGGCCAGCATGCGGAACGGCACCGAACGCTCCCCGCACGCCGCCACCACCCCCGACAGGTCGGCCAGCCCGCCCGCCAGGTCGTCGGAGCAGGTGCGCAGCAGCCCGCGGCCGAGCAGCGCGTCCAGGTCGGCGATCGTCGCCGACGCGGGCGGCGGCAGGTCGGCGGTCGCGGCCAGCGCCGCGTCGATCTCGCCGGAGACGGCCAGGCCGGTGAGCTGGGTGAAGCGGTTGTAGTCGATGCTGAGGCGGTAGCCGGGGGAGTCGCGGGCACGTTCGGCCCAGCGGGCGGCCTGCCCGCCCTCGGCCTTGACCAGGCAGAGCATGGCGAGCTGCTGCGCCGCCCGCGCCGCCAGGTCCGACTCGGGCGGCCCGGCCTGCTCCCAGGCCGTGATGAGCTGCGCCCGCGCCTCCTCGACCTGGCCGCGCACCATGGCCAGGTGGCCGAGCGCGTAGCCGCGCACCGCCGGGTGCGCGTCCTCGGGCAGGCTCGCGGTCAGCCCGGCAGCCTCGTCGACCCGTCCGTCCAGCAGCAGCGCCTCCACCGCTTCGGCGGCCAGCGGCGCGGGGTCGCCCGACAGCTCCGCCGCCGCCTTCAGATGCTCGGCCGCGCCGCCGAACGCACCCAGCAGTACCTGCGCCCGGCCCAGCTCCGCCAGCTCGGCGGCCAGTTCCGGGCTCGGGCCCGCCACCGCCTCGATGCGGTGCCGAAGCCGCGCCTGCTCGCCCTCCGCCACCAGCGCCGCCCGCGCGTGCAGGGCCGAGCGCTGCGCCGGGCCGAGGTCGCGGTAGACGGCCGCGCGGATCAACGGATGCGCGAACGCCGCCACGGGCCCGCGCGAAGAGGACCGTTCCAGCAGCACGCCCTCGCGCACGGCCTGCTCCAGCGCCTGCAGCGGCTCCGCCACCCCGGCCACCCGCGCCGCCAGGTGCAGCGGGCACGACATGCCCAGGACACTGACCGCGCCGACCAGCTCGCGCACCGGCGGCGCGCACCGGGCCACCTTGGCCAGCACCAGCATCGTGTACGACCTGGGCGCCGGCAGCGGCTGGGCCAGGTCGTCCAGCGCCTCCAGGGGCACCTCCTCCAGCAGCGCCCGCAGGTGCAGCGGCACGCCCTCGGTGTGGGCGACCAGCCTGGCCACGGCCCGCTGCGACACCCGCCCGCCGACCAGCGTGGCCACCTCCGGCTCCCGCAGCCCGCGCAGCCGCAGCCGGTGGGTGGTGTCGGCGGCGATGAGCCGCCGCAGCCCCTCGGGGCCCGGCAACATGGCGGCCTCGCGCAGCATGAGCACCGCCATGACCCGGTCCACGCGCAGCCTGCGCAGGCAGAACGTCAATGCCCGCAACGTCGGCGCGTCCGCCCAGTGCACGTCGTCCACGACCAGGCAGAGCGGCTCGCTCGCCTGCCGCTCGCTCAGCTCCGGCAGCAGCGCCGCCCCGACCGCGAGCGGATCGGGTGGCTCCGCCGTGGCCGGCGCCTCGATCTGCGCGGGGAGCCCGCCGAACAGCCTGGTCAGCGTCCCGTACGGCAGCAGCGCCTCACCCTCGTCGCCGTCGGTGAACAGCACGTTGCCCGTCCCGCACGTCTCCAGGAACCGCTGGACGAGCGTCGTCTTCCCGATCCCCGCCGGTCCCTCGACCACGACGAGCCTGGGCAGTCCGGCGCGGGCGCGCTCGAACTCCGCGGCCAGGCATCGGAGCTCCTGATCCCGTCCGACGAACGTCATACCGGCCTCCGCACGCTGGGAAATCCAACGTTGCGCGGCTGGGCAGGCGGCTCAAGTAAGACTTGCCTGTCCCCTTGTCCAGAGGTCGCGCGAAAACCAGGGGTTATCCCCAGGTCACCGGGGCCGGTCCGGGTCCCCGCCGCCGTCGTACGGGTGGCCGGATCTGCCGCGCGGGCGCGAAGGCCCGTACTCCAGGGGAAATCCCCGGGGCGCTCCCTGAAGCGCGGGGCCCCGGGCCGGCGGATCATGTGAGGCGGGCCTCATCGGGAGGGGTGCGGGCGAGGGCTGCCGACGGTTCGCGCAGGACGGTCACGGTCCTCGCCGCGCAGGAGGGCACGCCTCCCGGACCCGTGTCACCATCGCCACACGGGAGGCCCGGCGGGGCGGTCACGAGCGTAGCCACAGGTGGCCGCCCCGATCCCGTTCATCGACTCGCGCCAGACCCGGCCGCGGGCCCGCGGTTGCCCGGGCCTTTACCGATCTGTGCTTCGCGCCATCATTGCACTGTGTGATAGTAATGTGACGTTGCGTATCCGATGAGTTTCGGGAGATTCTTCATGGTGGCGTACACGCTCTCAGTCGTGGCGGCGGTGGGCGCGGTGGCGCTCACCGCGCTGATCTTCAGGAAGGTCAAACGAGCCGAAGAGGACCGCGATCCCGGCGGGCCGTCGGTCGCGCACGCGGGAGCGATGCTGTCGGCGATGTTCCTGCTGGTCTTCGCCATCGCGATCATCGTTCCCTGGACCACGGCCGACGCCGCCCGCCTCAACACCCACACCGAGAGCCAGGCGGCCGTCGACGCCTACTGGGCGGCCGACGCCCTGCCGGGCACCGCACCGCAGGACGTGCGCAGGGCGCTGCGCGACTACATCACGTTCGTGGTCAGGGACGAGTGGCCGCTCATGGGCGAGGGCAGGATGGACCCGGTCGGCGCCGCCCGGATGGACGAGCTGCGCGGCCGCGTCACCGACCTGCAGGTGACCGGCGACAAGCAGGACGACGCCAAGAGCGCCGTGCTGGAGAAGCTCAGCGCGATCTCCACCGCGCGGGCCCAGCGCACCGCCGACGCCGCCGCCACGCCTCCCGCGGGGCTGCTGCACCTGACCATCCTCACCGGGGTCCTGGTCACCGTCTTCCCGTTCCTGGCGGGGGCCAGGCCGAGAGGGCCGGCGCTGCTGCCGCTGCTGGCGACGTCCGCGCTGCTGGGCTTCGGCATCTACCTGACGTGGGACATCTCCCACGCCTTCGCCGGGCCGCTGGCCGTCGGGCCCGAGGCGTTCCAGGGGGCGCTGCAGGAGTTCACCCGCATCGGCGGGGGAGTGTGAGCGTGGGCGTCCGGCGTGCTCCGCTGCTGTTCGCCGTCGCCCTGGCCGCCGTGACCGTCGCGGGCCCCGCCGCGGCCGACGGGGTGCCGTGGCCGCGCCCGGTGCCGAAGGTGACCGTACGTCCCCCGGCGCCGCCGGCACCCCCGAAGAACGTGACCGTCGGCCCCACGGTGACGGTGCCCCGGGTCCGGACTCGGCGTTCGCCCAGGCCCAAGGTGTCGATCTCGGTGCCGCCCCGCAAGCGCTGGGCGCCGCCCGCGGTCGTGCTGCCGCACGTGACGGTCTACCGGGACGGCGTGTGCACGGCAGATGTTCAGGTGGGGGAGTGCCCGCGCAGGAGAGCGGGCCGGGTGCGCCCGTCCGCCCCCTGGGCGGCGCCGGTGCCGGTGCCGACGCCGACCCCCACGAAGACGACGCCCAAGCCGAAGGCGGCCGTCCCGCTGACGCGCTACCAGCGGGCCGCGGCAGGCCCGTCCCGGCGCAAGAGCCCGCTCAACACCGTGCTGGTGATGACCGTGGTGGTGTCGGCGATCACCTCGACGACGGCCGTGGCCTTCCGCTCCCGCCGCTGAGCCGTTATTCGGATGCCCTGTCCCGGTGCCGCGTGACACACTGACCGCCGGGCCCCGGAGATCATCGTCCGGGCCCGGCGGTGATCGGGAGAGGCGGCCGTGGCCGACGAAGAGGTGCTGACCGGTGGCGGCGTCAGCCACGTGGTCCGGGGCGACGGCCGGTTCTACGATGCGGACATGGCGCACCTGGCCCGCTGCGAGCCCGCGTTCCGGTCCGCCCTTGTGACACCCCGATGATCGGGCCGGCCGCGGCACGCCCGTCGAGGCGAGGAGGCACGATGCCGGACACCCCCAGGCGCGCCACCCTGGCCACCGTCGCCGCCTCGGCCGGCGTGTCGGTCGCGACCGTCTCCAAGGTGCTCAACGGCCGCAGCGACGTCGCGCCCGCCACCCGATCCCTGGTGGAGTCGCTGCTGCGGGAGCACGAGTACGTCCCGGCCACGGCGCGGCGCGAGCTGTGCGGGAGCGTCGAGCTGCAGTTCGACGACGACCTGAACGCCTACTCCATCGAGATCATCCAGGGCGCGGTGCAGGCCGGGGCCGAGATCGGCGTCGGGATCGTCGTCAGCATCAAGAAGGACGCCGGCCACAGCACCGCCTGGGTCCGCGACCTGGTCGCCGCCGGCCGGACCGCGCTGATCGCCGTCACCTGCGAACAGCTGGCCGCCCAGCAGGTGGCCGCGCTGGCGCGGGCCCGCCTGCCGCTGGTGCTGATCGACCCGCTCAACCTGCAGAGCGCCAGCGTGACCAGCGTCGGCTCCACGAACTTCGCCGGCGGGCTGGCCGCCACCCGCCACCTGCTCTCGCTCGGCCACCGCCGCATCGCCTACGTCGGCGGCCCGGCGACCGCCGCCTGCAACCAGGCCCGGCTGCACGGCTACCGCGCCGCCCTGGAGGCCGAGGGCGCGCCGGTGATCCCCGGCTACGTGTGGACCGGCCAGTTCCGCTACCACGACGGGCTGCTGGGCGGCGCGGCCGTCCTCGACCTGCCGCGGGCGCCGACGGCGATCTTCGCGGGCTGCGACGAGCTGGCCCTGGGGGTCATGGAGGCCGCCCGGGCGCGCGGGCTGCGCATCCCCGAGGACGTCAGCGTCGTGGGCTACGACGACACCCAGGTCGCCCGGATGGCCTCGCCGCCGCTGACCACGGTCCGCCAGCCGCTGCGGGAGATGGGCGGGATGGCGCTGCGCACCGCGTTGCGGCTGGCGGCAGGCGAGAGGATCGACTCCCGTCACGTGGAGCTGGCCACCGAGCTGATCGTCCGCGGGTCCACGGCACCCGTGCCCGGGTGAGGCCAACCAATCGAGCCCCATCCGCATCAAAAGTCACGTGGAGAGTCTGGCGCCGGGTGATCCGGTCAAGATTGGCAAATACTGGCTGGCCGGGCGGCTCGGCTCCGGCGGCCAGGGTGTCGTCTATGAGGCCTACGACGACGACGGCGGCCGGTACGCGCTCAAGGTGCTGCACGCGGAGGTACGCGACCGGCTGGCCAAGGAGGCCGCCGCCGCCCGCCGGGTGGCGTCGTTCTGCACCGCCAGGGTGATCGACGCCGACCCGGCCGCCACCCCGCCGTACATCGTGAGCGAATACGTCGAGGGCGTGGACCTGCGGCGCGCCGGGCGGCGGTTCGCGGGCGACGACCTGCACCGGCTGGCCACCGCCGTGGCGACCGCGCTGACCGCGATCCACGAGGCCGGGGTCGTGCACCGGGACCTCAAACCGGACAACGTCCTGCTCGGCCCCGACGGGCCGCGCGTGATCGACTTCGGCATCGCCCGCACCGAGGAGATGTCGCGCACGGCCGGCGACTACATCGCGGGCACGCCCACGTACATGGCGCCGGAGGTCTTCTCCGGAGACCGGGCCGGCGTCGCGGCCGACGTGTTCGCGTGGGGCGGGATCATGGTGTTCGCCGCCACCGGGCAGGACCCGTTCAGGGCGGAGACCCTGGCGGGGGTCATGCACCGGGTGCTCACCTTCGAGCCCGACCTGGACACGCTGCCCGCGTCGCTGCGGCCGCTGGTGGCGGCGGCGCTGAGCAAGGACCCCGGGCGGCGGCCGAGCGCACGCGGGCTGCTGCTCGCCCTGGTCGGAGGCGCGATCGACCCGCTCGGCGAGGGCAGCCAGCGCGGCGAGGGCCTGCGCGCCGCGGCGGCCGACCCGGGGCTCGGCACCCTGGCCGAGGACGCGTACGACCTGCTCGCCCCCGAGGAGCGCGAGCTGGTGCCCGACCTGCTGCTGCGGCTGATCACGATCGACGGTGACGGCACGGAGACCGTACGGCGCGCGTCCGTGGACGACCTGCTCCCCGAGCGGCCCGCGCAGCGGCGGCGCATCCTGGACGTCTTCGGCTACATCCTCACCGAACGCGACGGCGAGGTGAGCATCGTCCGCCCGGCCGTGCTGCGCGCCTGGCCCCGGCTGCGCGGCTGGGTGGAGGCCGACCGGCAGGGGCTCGGCGTCCTGCCCGAGATCTCCCGCGCCGCCCACGCCTGGCACGACCACGGCCGCAAGGACGGCGACCTGCTCCAGGGCAGCAGGCTCGAGGCCGTGCTCGACTGGGCCGCCACCGGCCGCAACCAGGTGACGCTGACGCCGCTGGAACGCGACTTCCTGGGCGCCGCGAGCGGCGTCACCCGGCGCCGGGCCGGCCGCCGCCGCCTGCTCACCGCGGCGCTGGCGGGACTGCTGGTGGTGGCGGTGATCGGCGCCGGGGTCGCGGTCCAGCAGGGACGCCAGGCCGCCGAGCAGCGCGACCAGGTGGCGGCCGAACGCGACCGCGCCCGTGGCCGCGAGCTGGTCCACCAGGCCGCCGACCTGCGCACGGTGAACCCGGTGCGGGCCATGCTGCTCAGCCTCGCCGCCTGGCGGCTGGCCCCGGGCGCCGACACCCGCTCCAGCCTCACCTCGGCCGTCTACCAGCGCGAGACCACGTCGTTCAGCCCGCCCGCCGACAAGGGCGCGGCCACGCGGGCGGTCAGCGGCGACGGCCGCGTCCTCGCCGCCGTGAGCGAGCGCGGAGTGCGCGTGTACGAGGTCGCGACCGGCCGCCAGGTCGCCTCCTGGACCTCGCCGCGGCTGGCCGAGGGCGTGAACCAGGTGGCGCTGAGCCGTACCGGCCGGCTGCTGGCCGTCGCGGCCGGCCAGGCCGTGACCGTGTGGCAGACGCGCACCGGCCGCCTCGTCGGCGTCAAGAAGAAGCCGGGCGACGACCCGGAGCTGCTCCACCCCGATTTCGGCGACCAGGACTCGCTGCTGTCGATCAGCGTCACCGACGGCGTGACGGACCTGTGGGACGCCGAGCGCGGCCGCGAGATCCCCACCAAGGAGTGGGGCGAGCTCCCCCAGTTCACCGTCGCCTCCTCGGGCAGGCTGGTCGCGAGCGTGGCGCCCCCGGGGCAGACGATCCGCGTGTGGCGGCTGCCGGGCATGCGGCGCGTGCCCGCTCTCGAGAAGAGCTGCGGCATGGAACCGGTCGTGGGATTCAGCGCGGACAGCCGGCTCATGTACTGCGCCGGGGAGCGGTTCCAGCTCCGGGACACCGCCTCGGGCAGGCTGGTCGCCGACTCGGAGGCCGAGGAGGACGGCCTGACCTGGGGGGATGCGGTGAGCCAGGCGGCCCCCGGCACCCGGTGGGCGGTCCGGCTCAGCGCCGACAACCAGCTGGTCGCCGGCGCGCGCGGGCAGCGCGTCTGGGTCTGGAACGTGACCACGCACCAGGAGATCCTCAGATACGAGGCGCCGGGCGAGGTCACCGAGGTGTGGTTCGACCCGACCGGCCGGACGCTGCGCTACCGGGTGGACGAGCGCATCGTCAGCCTCGCCCTGCGGTCCGGCACCGCGAGCGCCCGGGCGCCCTCCGGAGCGCGGATCGAAGCGATCAGCCCGGACGCGCGCCGGCTGCTGATCAGCACGTCGTCCGAGTACCGGACGTGGGACGTGGCCGCGCGGCGCTCGATCGCGTCGTACCCCAATCCCGGCAACCCGACGCCGTGGCTGTTCAGCCCCGCCAACGACAGCCTGGTCTTCCAGGACGGGGAGGCGGTCATCGCGTACAGCCTCACCGACGGGCGGCGGCTGTGGTCGTTCGGGGGCATTCCGGCGTTCCTCCCCACGGGCGGGGCCTACAGCCGGGACGGCCGCCTGTTCGCGGCGGTCTTCGCGCAGAACAATCAGAAACAGGATGACTTCCGCCTGCGGGTGTGGGACGCGCGCACCGGGAAGGAGGTCAGCAGCGTGAAACTGCCGTTCGTCACCCGCGACTTCGTCTTCCTCGCCGACGGCAGGACGATCGCGTCGGCGAGCGGGCGGTTCTACGACATCATGACCGGCAAGCCCGTCGGCACCGGGTTCGGCGCGGCGCGGAACCAGGGTTTCATGGTCGTCGATCCCGCCGGGCGGCGGCTGGCCACGCACGACGGGCACCGCCTCAGCCTGTGGGACCTGAGCGCCCGGCAGCTGCTCGTACCCGACCTGCGCGTTCCCGGCCAGGAGTTCGACGCCGTCGTGTTCGCCCCCCGAGGGGACGTGGTCGCCGTCTCCGACGCGGGCGGTGGGATCCATCTGTGGGACGTGGCGACCCGGCAGCCGCTGGGCGGGGAGATCCGGCTCGACAGCAACGGCAGCGTGCACCTCATGGCCTTCACCGGCGACGGGAGACTGCTGCGGGTGGTCGACGTGTCGGAGCGGGTTCACGACCTGCCGGTCGCGCCGGAGGCGATGGTGGGCCAGGTGTGCGCGCGGGCCGGACGCACGCTCAGCGTCCAGGAGTGGCGCGAGTATCTGGGTGCCACGCCGTACCGGGACGTGTGCGCGAAGACGTGAGGGAAGAGCGCGGGCCCGGCGGCGGTTTCACCTGATCGTGGAAGAGACCGAAGTGGTGGTGATCGGCGCCGGGCAGGCCGGGCTGTCCGGCGCGTACTTCCTGCGCCGGTACGGGTTCGAGCCGGTCGTCCTGGACGCGGCCGACGGCGCGGGAGGGGCGTGGCGCCACCGGTCGCCGTCGCTGACCATGGACAAGGTGCACGGCATCTTCGACCTGCCCGGCATCGCCCGTCCCCCGGGCGTGGACGGGCGCCGTCCCGCCGCCGAGGTGGTTCCCGCGTACTACGCGGCCTACGAGGAAGAGCTGGGGCTGGACGTCGTACGGCCGGTGCGGGTCGCCTCCGTCCGGCACGGCGACGGCGGCCGGCTGGTGATCGGCACGGACGCGGGGGAGTGGTCGGCCCGCGCCGTGATCAACGCGACGGGCACCTGGACCCGGCCCCACTGGCCCTACTACCCAGGCGCGCCGGACTTCGCGGGCCGCCAGCTCCACTACGCGGGTTACCGGGGGCCGGAGGAGTTCGCGGGGCGGCGCGTGATCGTGGTGGGAGGCGGGGCGTCGGCGATGCACGTGCTGTCGGAGATCGCCGGGGTCGCCGCGACCACGGCCTGGGTGACGCGGCGGCCGCCGGTGTTCCGGGACGACGACTTCGGCGAGAACGCCCGGCGCGAGGCCGTCGCGCTGGTCGAGGCGCGCGTGCGCGCGGGGCTCCCGCCGCAGAGCGTGGTGAGCGTCACGGGCCTCGGCTACAGCACGGTCGTACGCGAGGCCCTGGCCAAGGGTGCGCTGGAACGCCTCCCCATGTTCCGGCGCATCACCGCGGACGGCGTCACCTGGTCTGACGGCCTCCATCTGGAGGCGGACACGATCGTCTGGGCCACCGGCTTCCGCTCGGCCCTCGACCACCTCACGCCCCTGCGGCTCAGGGAGCCGGGCGGCGGGATCAAGGTGGACGGCACCCAGGCCGTCAGGGAGCCGGCCCTGCAACTGGTCGGATACGGCCCCTCGGCCAGCACCATCGGCGCGAACCGCGCCGGACGCGCGGCGGCGCGCAACGTCCACGGCTACCTGGCGCGGCAGGCGGCCTGACCGAACCTACTATGCGAAGTAGTAAGAATACCGATTGCGGCAGCGGTCCGGTTACTCCCGCGAAGGGACTCGACACGGGGTGTGACCCCAGGTTAGCGTCCTGACATAAGGATCTTTATCCGGTCAGGAGGTCCCACATGGAAGTTCCCGGCTACACCGAGATCCGGGAACTCGGACACGGCGGGACAGGCCGGGTGATGCTCGCCGTACGGGACTCAGACGGGCTGGCCGTCGCGATCAAGCACCTGTCCGAGCCGCTGCGCGCGGACGCGGGCTTCGTCGAGCGGTTCCGGGCGGAGGCCGAGGTCATCCGCGAGATCGACAGCCCGCACACCGCCCGCCTGCTCGAATACGTCGAGGGCCAGGACGACGCCGTCATCGTGATGGAGCTGGTCGACGGCGTCACGCTGCGGCGGCTGCTGGAGCACGAGGGGGCGACGGGCCCGGAGGCGGCGCTCGTGGTGCTGAAGGGCGCGCTGCTCGGGCTGGCCGAGGCGCACCGGCGCGGTGTCGTCCACCGGGACTTCAAACCCGAGAACGTCATCATCACCCAGGACGGCCAGAGCAAGCTCGTCGACTTCGGCGTGGCGGCCCACTTCGGGGAGACGGCCGCGCTCGTCGGCACGCCCCCGTACATGGCGCCCGAGCAGTGGGACGACGGGCCGGCCAGCGCCGCGACCGACGTGTACGCCGCCACGCTGGTGTTCTTCGAGTGCCTGACCGGCCACCGCGCCTTCCAGGGTGAGAACGTGGCCGCGCTCGCCTACCAGCACCAGCACATCCTGCCCCCGCTTGGGGAGGTCGAGGAGCCGCTGCGGCCGCTGCTCGAACACGGCCTGGCCAAGGACCCGGCCGGGCGGCCCGCGTCGGCGGAGGCGTTCCTGGCCGAGCTGGAGGGGGCCGCGCTCGCCGAGTACGGCGAGGAATGGGAGACGCGCGGGCGGGCCGGGCTCGGCATCTTGATGCTGCCGCTGGCCGCGCTGTTACCGAAGCCGCAACCGGTTGCCGAGAGCACCACCAGCGTGGTGCAGAGCACGCTGGCGCCGGCGGCCAAGTTCGCGGTGACGGGCGGGCTGGTGCTGGCGACCGCCGCCGCGGTCGTGTCGGCGTTCGTGATCCTGGGGGACTCGCCGGAGCCGGGGCCTGGGCCGGGCGTCGCGCTGCCGCCCGCCACGTCCGCCGCGCCGGAGCCGTCGCGGACCCCGGCGCCGGCCTCGCCGACCTCCGCGCCGCCGACGTCCGCCGAGCCCACCCCGAGCGGGTCGGTCACGGGGACGCCGCCCGTCACGTACGCCGGTCAGCCGACGGCTCCCCCTACGGCTCCTCCCACGGCTCTTCCCACGGGCGGCCCCGGCTCGCGGCCGCCCACCGCCACCCGGGAGCCGACCCGGGAGCCGACCCGGGAGCCGACCCGGGAGCCGACGCGGTCCGGCCGGCCGACCGAGCGGCCCACCACGCGGCCGCCCACCGGCGAACCCCCGGCCACGAGACCCCCGGCGACCAGGCCGCCGGCCACCCAGCCGCCCGCCACCCGGCCTCCGGCCACGAGCGCGCCCGACCCCGGCACGCCGCCCGCGACCAGGAACCGGGAGCCGCTCATCTCCGTCTCCGTCAAGGTGTCGGTGAACCTGCCGATCCTCGGCGGCGGCGGCGATGACGGGCTGCTGGACGCCGACATCGACCTCGGTCTGGGGTCGAGCCTCCTGGGGATGGTGGTCGTACCGGGCTCGGTATTGGTCGGACGGCAGATCGTGGCGCGGAGGGTACGACGGCCGCGCGATACCGAAAAGTTGTGAGTTGTGTGCGGAGCGGGATGATCCCCTACTATCAGCAGTCGGATAGAGGGCGTCCCCCCGGCCTGGATTACTGCTGACCGGAACCTGCCCTGCGGCTCGGGGTGAGGAGAAGTGTGGCGGTTGCGTCCCACGCCGACCGGCTACGCGGACTGGTCCGTACGCTCTCCGCGGCGACGCTCGCCGTGGCGCTGCTGACGGCGGGGGCTCCGGCGCAGGCCGCGCCCAAGCCCACGGTGAAGCAGCTCAAGAAGGAGCTCGCCGCGCTGCAGAAGGACTCGGACAAGCTCATCGCCGACTACTACAGCAGCAGAGTCGCCCAGCAAAAAGCCGATAAATCGGAAAAGTCGGCGCGGGAGAAGCTGGCCGCGGCCCAGGCGGTCTACGATCGCGAGTCCGCCGAGCTCCGCGCCATGGCCGTCGCCCAGTACATCGGCGGCGACCCCGGCCAGATCTCCATGCTCACCTCCGACCGGGACCCGACGTCGCTGCTCGGCCGGTTGGCGCTCAACCAGCACCTCGTCGTGCTCCAGGAGACCCGGCTGCGCGGCTACGCCCAGGTCAGGGACGCCCACCAGCAGGCCAAGGACGAGGCCGACGCGCGCGCCAAGGAGCTCGCCGAGACGGTGGACGAGCTGGAGAAGCGCAAGAAGAAGGCCGAGAAGCAGATCGACCGGATCAAGGAGAAGATCGACCAGCTGTACGTCGGGCCGGGCGTGCGGCGGCCGGACGGCACGTGGGTGCCGCAGCTGCCCGGCGGGGCCGACAACATCACGCCCCGGATGCGGCTGGTCAAGCAGCTCGTCCAGGAGCGGTTCGGCGTCCCGAACGGGATCGGGTGTTACCGGGCGATCCAGGACGGCGGCGAGCATCCGCTCGGGCGGGCCTGCGACTTCATGCTGAGCCGCGGCGGCGCGATGCCGTCGGGGGCGGAGGTCGCGCGCGGCAACGAGATCGCGGAGTGGGCGATCAAGAACTCGAAGCGGCTCGGGATCATGTACATCATCTACCGGCAGCGGATCTGGCACGCCAGGACGGGCTCCTGGCGCACCATGTCGGACCGGGGCGGCACGACGGCCAACCACTACGATCATCCCCATATTTCGGTCTATTAGGGGGTTCGGGCGATGCGCTATCGGCTGCTGGGCAACACCGGGTTACGGGTGTCGGAGCTGTTCCTCGGGGCTATGACGTTCGGGGAGCAGGGCGGGGTGGGCGCGCCGATCGAGGAGTGCCGCCGCATGCTCGACCTGTACGCCGATGCGGGCGGCAACGTCGTGGACACGGCGATCAACTACCGGGGCGGGGCCAGCGAGGCCATCGTGGGCGAGCTGCTCGAAGGCCGCAGGGACCGGTTCGTCCTGTCCACCAAGTACACCGTCAGCCGGGACGGCGCCGACCCGAACGCGGCCGGCAACCACCGCAAGAACCTGCGGCTGTCCCTGGAGACCAGCCTGCGCCGGCTCCGGACCGACTACGTGGACATCTACTGGGTCCACCTGTGGGACCGGCACACGCCGATCGAGGAGACGATGCGCGGTCTCGACGAGGCCGTGCGGTCCGGCAAGGTGCTCTATGTCGGCATATCCGATGCTCCGGCGTGGGTGGTGTCGAGGGCCAACACGGTCGCCGAGTTCCGCGGGTGGGCGCCGTTCGCGGGGCTGCAGGTGCCCTACAGCCTGCTCCAGCGGGACATCGAGCGGGAGCTCCTGCCCATGGCCGAGTCGTACGGGATGAGCGTGACCGCCTGGAGCCCGCTGGCCGGAGGGATCCTGTCCGGCAAGTTCACCCGGGGGACGGCGCAGCCGGGGACGCGGGTGGCGGCCGACTCGGTCAGCGAGCACGACCACACGGTGGCGCGGGCGGTGCAGGAGGTGGCCGACTCGCTGGGGGCGTCGAGCTCGCAGGTGGCGATCGCGTGGACCCGGGCACGGTCGCGGGCGGTGCTGCCGATCGTGGGGGCGCGGACGGTGGAGCAGCTGGCTGACAACCTCGGGGTGGTGGACGTCGACCTTCCGGAGGATGCCGTACGACGCCTGGACGAGGCGACGGGCTTCACCCTCGGCTTCCCCGCCGACTTCATCGCACAGACCTCACCCTGGGTCTTCGGCGAAGCCTCCCGCCACCTGGACGCCTGACCCTCCCGCCACGTGGATGCCTCACGCCACCCTGGCCCGCTGCTGCTCCCGACCTGGGGCTAGTCCTTGGCCAGGGCCGCCAGCAGCCGGTCCTCCGTCACCTCGGGCCCGACCAGCTGATCGGTGATCGCCCCGTCGCGCAGGACGACCACGCTGTCGCAGTTCTCCACCAGCTCGCTCACGTCCGACGAGATCAGCAGGATCGCCAGCCCGTCCACCGCCAGCTCGTCCAGCAGCGCCTGCATGTCCACCTTCGTCGCCACGTCCACGCCCCGGGTCGGCTCGTCCAGCAGCAGCACCTTCGGGTGCATGGCCAGCCACCGCGCCAGCAGCACCTTCTGCTGGTTCCCGCCCGACAGCTCCCCGGCGGGCTGCCGGGGGGAGACGGCCTTGATCCCGAGCCGCTTCATGAACGTCGCCACGATGCTGTCCACCCGCGCGTCCGACACGATCCCCGCCCGCGACAGCCGGGGCAGGGCCGCCAGCGCGATGTTGTCGCGCACCGACAGCGTGGGCACGATGCCCTCGGTCTTCCGGTTCTCCGGCACCAGGCCGACGCCGGCGCGGATGGCGTTCCTGATCGACCACTTGCGGGAATGCGCCCCCGCCACCGTCACCTGGCCCGCGTCCACCGGCAGCACGCCCGCGATGGCCCGGGCCGTCTCGCTGCGCCCCGCGCCGAGCAGCCCGCCCAGGCCGACCACCTCGCCGGCCCGCATCGCGAGCGACACCCCGTCCAGTACGTGATGGCGGGTCAGACCCTTGGCCTCGAGCACGGGCAGGTCGGCGGACTCGGCCGGCTCGCCGGTGTGCAGGGTGGGCTCCACGGGGTGGAACGGCCGTCCCAGCATGAGCGAGACCAGCCGTAACCGGTCGAGCCCCGCCAGCGGTCCCGTGTGCACGACCCGCCCCTCGCGCAGCACGGTGACCCGGTCGCAGATCTCGTACAGCTCCTCCAGCCGGTGCGTGACGTACACGACCGACCGGCCCTCCTCGCGCAGCCGCCGCACGGCCCCGAACAGCGTCTCCAGCTCGCCGTGCGCCAGCGCCGACGTGGGCTCGTCCATGATGACCACCCGCGCGTCCGCCGAGGCGGCCCTGGCCAGCGCGACGAGCTGGCGCGCGCCCTCGCCCAGCGCGCCGAGCGGCCGGCGCACGTCCACCTCCAGCCCGTACGCGGCCAGCACCCGCTCGGCCTGCGCGTGCACGGCCGCGGAGTCGATCAACCCGAGCCGCCCCCTGGGCTCCCTGCCAAGGAGGAGGTTACGGGCGACGCTCATGGTCGGTACGAGGTTCGTCTCCTGGTGGACGGTGGCGATCCCGGCCCGCTTGGCGTCGGCCGGGCTGGCGAACCTGACCGGCTCACCCATGAGGCGCAACTCGCCCGCGTCCGGCTGGTGGACCCCGGAGAGCACCTTCACCAGGGTCGACTTGCCCGCCCCGTTGCCGCCGATCAGCGCATGCACCTCGCCGGGGCGCACGGACAGGGTGACGTGGTCGAGGGCGGTGACACCCTGGAACGTCTTGAGAACGCCTGCCACCTGTAGCACGGTTGCCTCCGCCTCGATCGTGGTCGAGGAAGGAAACATTACAGTAACGGCCTTGTCACATTCGATCAGAAACGAGCGCAACCCGTCACACCCACTCCGTCGCTACGACCCCAACCGTCCACCCTCGGTGCTCCAGCGCCAATGGGGTCGAGTCCCGAGCCCCCTCGCTTGGCACTGGAAGCCGTACGCCGACACCGTCAACCGGGCGTTGGCGTGGTGAATCCCGAACCCTTTCAGCGCGTTCGGGGAGAGAGCTCGCGAGCGGCTATCCCTATGAGGCGGTGAAGCTTGGTCGGGACCGCGTGAGTTCCAATCAGCCATCAGCGGGTTGGTGTAGTCGGCGAACGCCCATTCGGGCGGGATCAGCCCCCAGCCCGGTGATGGTGAAGTAGGCGACGAACGCCAGATCCGTGAGCAGCATCAACGCCTTAGTGACGGGTTGCACGGTCGATCGGAAATCTGGGGCGCGGACCCCTGGCTTCAGCCATGGGGGCAAGCCCTTCTGTCGAATCTTTGAGCGGTAGATAGATCGGCGCTGTACATTGATCCGTGTGGCTGTGACCTTGCGTCAACGGTCGCGCACGAACGGCAACATCGCCTTCCAGTGCACCTTTCACGTGATGTGGCGCCCCAAGTGCCGCAGGCGGGTGCTGGGCGGGCGGATCAAGGCGCGGCTGAAAGAGCTGATCCGCGAGGTGATCGAGGAGAAAGGGGCATGACTGGTGGAGATGGAGGTCATGCCCGACCACGTTCACCTACTCGTCGAGGTGGATCCGCAGTTCGGGATCCACAAGCTGGTCAAGGCTATCAAGGGCCGCTCCTCCGGCGTCCTGCGTCAGGAGTTCCCGAGCTTGACGTCCAGACTTCCAACACTGTGGACCTGCACCTGCTTCGTGGCCACCGTGGGCGGGGCTCCCCTGGATGTGGTCAAGCGGTACGTCAAGAACCAGGAGAACCGGTGATCGCGGATGCTGACCGGACGTAAGTACCGCCTGGGCCTCACACCTGAGCAGGCGGAGTTCGCCGAGCGGATCGGCGGGGCCTGCCGCAGTGTGTGGAACACCGCCCTGGAGCAGCGCCGCGCCTACCGTCGCCGGGACGCGTGGATCGGCTACCACGAACAGGCCCGCCAACTCGTCGAGGCGAAGGCCGAGTTCGCGTGGCTGGCAGAGGTGCCCGGCCACTGCCTTCAGCAGACGCTCCTCGACCTGGACCAGGCGTGCAGCCGGCACGGTACGTGGAAGGTCCGCTGGAAATCGAGGGTCAGGAACGCCCCGAGCTTCCGGTTCCCCGAGGGCGGAAAGATCGCCATCGAGCGGTTGAACCGGCGTTGGGCGCGGGCGAGGCTCCCCAAGCTCGGCTGGCTCCGCTTCCGCATGACCCGCCCGCTCGGCGGCACGGTCAGGAACGCCACCGTCAGCCGGGACGGCAAGCACTGGTATGTGAGTTTCCTCGTCGAGGACGGCGCGCTCGCACCCGAGCGGCATGCCGGCCCGGGCAGCGCGGTCGGCATCGACCGGGGTGTGGCCACGGTCGTCACCCGCTCGGACGGCATCTTCCACCATCAGGTGTTCGCGCGCGAGCGGGAGGTCGAACACGCGGCCACGCTTCAGCGTCGCCTGGTCCGCACGCGGAAGGGCTCTGTCCGGCGCAAGCACGCCGCCGCGAGGCTCGGCAAGGCGCTGGCGAAGGTGCGGCGTCGCCGTGCTGACTTCGCTGCCAAGACCGCCCACGCCCTGGCCACCAGCTTCGAGCTGATCGTGTTCGAGGCCCTGGCGACCAAGAACATGACCGCCGGAGTGGAGCCCAAGCCGGACCCCGGACAGCCGGGTGCGTTCCTGCCCAATGGGGCTGCGAGCAAGTCAGGTCTGAACCGGTCCATCCTGGACAAGGGCTGGCACCGGATCGAGTTGGCCACCCGTAGCAGGGCCCGCTACACGGGCACCTGTGTGATCACTGTCAATCCGGCGTACACGAGTCAGATGTGCAACGTGTGCACGGTGGTGGATCGGAAGTCCCGTGAGAGCCAAGCGGTCTTCCGGTGTACCTCGTGCGGCCACGCCGAGCACGCCGACGTGAACGCCGCCAAGAACATCCTCACCGCCGGGAGGGCGGAGCACGCACAACCCAGACCGGGTGTGCGGGCTGGGGCGCGCAAACCACGCGACCGCGTGGGCCGGAAGGCGAACCGCCAAGCAACAGCAGCTCAGGGCCACGCTACGGCGAGCCCCGAGCTGGCTGGAATCCCCCGACTTTAGTCGTGGGGAGCGCTTCAATTCCTCCATCAGGTAGCGTCTGGTCTGTTCGTGCAGGGCCGCGTCCGGTTTGCCGAAGCCGAGTAGCCTGGCCGCCCACCAGCCGTCGATGGCCAGCCGTACCGCCGTCGCCGCGGCCGGGTCGATGCCGTCGTCGGTCAATCTGGCCTGCCAGGCGGCGAACCGCTCTCTCAGCGGCGCAAGCCCTGCCGGATCCACGAGCACCGCGGCCGGCAGCGCGGCGGTCACCCGGTCGGCCGGAGCGTTGGCCGCCGTGTGCTGTTCGGGGATCGTCGCGTTCAGGTAAGCGCGCAGAAAGTCGCCCGGTTCGGCACCGGTCTCGGCCGGAGCTCGGTCGAAAGCCTTGGTCAGGCGGTCGACCATGGCGGCGACCAACCGGCCCGCGCCCGTTCGCCAGCCTGCGTTAACCGCCTTCGGTCCGCGCCTGTTCGCCAGTCAGTGTTCGGCTGCGTTTGCTCGTCCGCTTTCGCGCGCTTGGCTGCGCCCGTGTTGGCGTGGCCGTTCGCCCGGGCATGGTCGCTGTGCCTGTTTCGTGTCGAGCCTCCGCCCGCGGATGTCGCCCACCGGGGCCGGGTCCAGGGGCGTGTACGGGCGAGGTCGGGGCGCTTGGCCGGTTGGCCGGAAGGGGGTCAGAACTGGGCGATGTGGAGGCGGACGCCGCGGGCGCTCAGGTCGTCGAGTACGTCCCGAGGTGCCGCGTCGTCCGTGACCAGGTGGTCGATCCGGTCCGGCGGCACCGTCTGGACCATCGTGTCCACGCCGATCTTGGTGTGGTCGGCCAGCACCACGACCTCCTCCGCGGCCGCCGCCAGCGCTCGGTCGACACCCGCCACCTGCATGTTGGGTGTCGACAGGCCGCGCTCGGCCGTCAGGCCGTTGCCCGAGATGAACGCCCGGCGCACCCGCAGCCCCGCCAGCGAGTGCTCGGCGGCGCTGCCCACCAGGGCCAGGATCGAGCCGCGCAGCGTGCCGCCGGTGAGCATCACCTCCACCCGCGGCGTCCCGGCCAGCACTTGGGCGACCAGCAGGGAGCTGGTCACCACGGCCAGCTCGGAGTGCCTGGTCAGGCGGCGGGCGAACTCCTGCGTGGTGGTGCCGGGCCCGATCACGATCGCGTCGCCGTCCTCGACGAGGGCGGCGGCCAGGTCGGCGATGGCGGCCTTCTCGGCCGACTCGAGTGACACCTTGTGCGCGTATCCGGCCTCGCGCGACAGCTCGCCGGGCAGGGTAGCGCCGCCGTGGTGGCGGTTGAGCAGGCCCTCCGACTCCAGCGCGCGCAGGTCGCGGCGGACGGTGACCTCGGAGGAGTGCACGGCCTGGGCGAGCTCGCGCAGCGACACCGCGCCGTTGGCGCGCACCAGCTCCAGGATGCGCTGCCGGCGCTCAGCGGCGAACACGGGTCTGCGTCCGTCGCTCTGCGTGTCGCTCACGTCCCGATCATAGTGGACAGGCCAAGATGAGTTCACCTCTGATCGTATGAGAACGAATTTGATCGAAAATCTTGACCGGCTCGGTCCATCGGTGCTTACTTGAGAGCGTGTCAGGGTCAAAAGCTGTCCGAACCTGATCGGCGCGTTTCGAAAGGACCCCCCGTGCGCAAGCGCCTCGCGTTCCCGCTGGCCGTACTGATGTCACTGTTATGGCAGCCGTCGCTCCCCGCCACCGCCGCAGCTCCCGACCAGGCCGCCGCCGCCCCGAACGGGCTGCGCGGTGACTATTACCTCGCCTCCGGGGCGGGCAAGTTCGACTTCGCCGAGCTGAAAGCGAGCATCGTCGACCCCAACCTGGAGCTGACAGACCTGAATCCGACGTTCAGGCTGCTGGCCGGCAGGGATGACGACGTCTCCGTACGGTGGACGGGTCAGATCCAGCCCAAGTACTCCGAGACGTACACCTTCTCCATCATCGGCGACAACGGCTTCCGACTCTGGGTGGACGGCAAGCCGATCATCGACCACTGGGTGGACGACTGGGACCGGGAGCAGACCGGCACCCCGATCGCCCTGGAGGCGGGCAAGAAGTACGACGTCAAGGTCGAGTACTTCGAGCACTTCGGCGGCGCGAACCTGCGGCTGCGCTGGCAGAGCCCGAGACAACCGAAGCAGATCGTGCCCGCGGAGGCGTTCACGCTGCCCGAGGGGTTCGCGCCGCCCGGACCGTCCGACGCCAGGGTGAACGCGGCCGGTGACGTCGCGGCGCTGACGTTCGCCAAGCCCCTCGGCGCGCTGCCGGCGGACGCCCTCAGCAAGCTGGACATAACGGTCGCAGGCACCAAGTGGCCCACAAGCTCAGTAATCCTGAAAAATCCGCAAACGGTGGAGCTGAAGCTCAAATATCCGATCCCGTCCAAGGCCGGCAGCAGCATCCGCGCCGCCTACAACGGCACCGGCGGCCTCACCTACGCCGACGGCAGCGCGGTCGAAGCCTTCCCGTACGCCTACGTCGCCAACGGCTCCGCCTACATCCTGCGGACGAAGTGGTCTGACGACGTCAACCCGGCCGGCCCGCTGCCCGAGTACCCCCGGCCCCAGCTCGTCCGGGACCGCTGGCGCAGCCTCAACGGCAAGTGGCAGTTCGCCCCCGCCAAGGCGGACGAGGCCGCGCCCGTCGGCCGCGACCTGCCCGAGCGCATCGTCGTGCCGTACCCGGTGGAGTCGCAGCTGTCCGGCATCGGCCGGCACGAGGAGCGCATGTGGTACCGCAGGACGTTCGACGTGCCCCGCTCGTGGCGCGGCGAGCGGCTGCTGCTGCACCTCGACGCGGTGGACTGGCAGTCCACGGTGTACGTGAACGGCAAGCAGGTCACCACCCACAAGGGCGGCTACGGCCGGATCACCGTGGACGTGACCGACGCGCTCAGGCACAGCGGCCCGCAGGAGCTGATCGTCGGCGTGTACGACCCGACCGACGCCGGCACCCAGGCCATCGGCAAGCAGCGGCTCGACCCGAGCGGCATCTGGTACACCGCGAACTCCGGCATCTGGCAGACCGTCTGGATCGAGCCCGTCGCCAAGCAGCGCATCGACCGCGTCGACACCGTGCCCGACCTGCGCGGCCAGGCGCTCTACGTGACCGTCCAGGGAACCGGCGGCACGGCGACGGTCACCGCCAGGGACGGCCGCCGCGTCGTGGGCAAGGTGACCGGCCCGGTGGGCCGCGAGCTCAGACTCCCGGTGCCCAACCCCAAGCTCTGGACCCCCGACAACCCGCACCTGTACGACCTGGAGGTCAAACTCAAGGATGACAAGGTCGAGTCCTACTTCGGGATGCGCTCCATCGCGGTCTCCGGCAACCGCATCCTGCTGAACGGACAGCCCGTCTTCCAGCTCGGCCCCCTCGACCAGGGCTTCTGGCCGGACGGCATCTACACCCCGCCGACCGACGAGGCGCTGCGGTACGACCTGGAGCAGACCAAGGCCCTCGGCTTCAACGCCGTCCGCAAGCACGTCAAGGTCGAGTCCGACCGCTGGTACTACCACGCCGACAAGCTCGGCCTGCTGGTCTGGCAGGACATGCCGGCGGCGTTCCGTACGGATGACAGACCTCAGTTCGAGGCCGAGCTGCGCGAACTCGTCGACCAGCACCGCAGCAGCCCGTCGATCATCATGTGGGTGCCGTTCAACGAGGGCTGGGGCCAGTACGACCAGGCGCGCATCGCCGATCTGGTCAAGAGCTGGGACCCGTCGCGCCTGGTGAACAACATGAGCGGGATCAACTGCTGCGGCGCGGTCGACGGCGGCAACGGCGACGTCAAGGACTTCCACATCTACCCGGGCCCCGGCAACCCCGGTAAGCCGTCGGGTACGCGGGCGAACGTGCTCGGCGAGTACGGCGGGCTCGGCCTGCCGCTGATCGGCCACACCTGGTCGGGCGGCGGCTGGGGCTACGCGGTCGAACCCGACCCGGAGGCCCTCACCACGCGGTACGTCGGGATGGTCAAGGAACTTGAGCGACTGCACGCCTGCGAGCAGCTCAGCGCCGCGATCTACACCCAGACCACCGACGTGGAGACCGAGCTGAACGGCCTGATGACGTACGACCGGGCGGTCACGAAGCCGGACGTGAAGCGCGTACACGACGCCAACACGGCCCTGACGAGCGCCATCAACCCAACCTGCACCTGAAACACCACACCTGGACCACCGCGCCCGTTACACGGAGCGCCTGAAACGCCGCACCTGAAACACCGCACCTGAAACACCGTGCGTGGAAGGCCGCACCTGGAAGACCGTGCGTGGGACACCGCGTCTGGGAGCCACGTGCGCAGATCCTGCTCGAACCGCGTGCGCCGAGCCCCGCCTCAACCGCGGGCGTGGACACGGTGCTCACGGGTGAACGCCGGTCGCCCGGGCCCCTGTGGCCCGGGCGCCGGGACTGATAGGAAAGGAACGCCATGACCCCCCATATCCGGACAGCCGCATTAACACTGGCCGTCCTCCTCACCGCGACCGCGTGCGCCAAGGCGGAGGCGCCGCAGAGCGCGCCCGCCGCCGCGAGCACGGCGGGGCAGCAGGTCGTGCAGTCGCCCTCCGGCTCGGCCGGGCCGACGTGCACGCTGGATCAGTTCGGCGGGACGAAGTTCGACCTCAAGACGGCCACGGTCGGGTTCTCCCAGTCGGAGAAGGAGGCCAACCCCTTCCGCATCGCCGAGACCAAATCGATCAAGGACGAGGCCGCCAAACTCGGCATCGCGAACCTCAAGGTCACCAACGCCCAGTCGCAGTTCTCCAAGCAGATCACCGACGTGCAGCAGCTCATCGCCCAGGGCGTACGGCTCCTCGTCATCGCGCCCCTGAACTCCGACGGCTGGGAGCCGGTCCTCCAGCAGGCCGCCGCCAAGAAGATCCCGATCATCACGGTGGACCGGAAGATCAACGCCAAGGCCTGCAGCGACTACCTGACGTTCATCGGCTCGGACTTCTACGAGCAGGGCAAGCGCGCCGCCGACCGCATGATCGAGGCGCTTGGAGGCGAGGGCAGCAAGAGCAGGGTCGCCATCCTCCTCGGCGCCCCGGGCAACAACGTCACCACCGAGCGGACGAACGGCTTCAAGGACCGCGTCAAGGAGAAGGCGCCCGAGATCACGATCTCGTTCGAGCAGACCGGCGAGTTCGCCCGTGAGAAGGGGCAGCAGGTCACCGAGCAGCTCATCCAGTCCAACCCCGACATCAACGGCATCTACGCCGAGAACGACGAGATGGCCCTGGGCGCCGTCACCGCGCTGAAGGGTGCGGGCAAGGAGCCCGGCAACATCAAGATCGTGTCGGTGGACGGCACCCGCAGCGCCGTCCAGGGCATCGCGGACGGCTGGCTGCACGCGGTCATCGAGTCGAACCCCCGTTTCGGGCCGCTCGCCTTCGAGACCGCGCAGAAGTTCCTCGACGGGCAGCCCATCCCGGACAAGGTGGTCATCTCCGACCGGGACTACGACACGGGCAACGCCAAGGACTCCCTCGGTGAGGCGTACTGACTTGGAACCGGTTCTCGAGGCCCGGGCGGTCAGCAAACGCTTCCCCGGTGTGCTCGCTCTCGACGGTGTGTCCCTCGCCCTCCGCCCGGGCGAGGTGCACGCCCTCGTCGGCGAGAACGGCGCGGGCAAGTCCACGCTGATCAAGGTCTTCACCGGCGTATACCGGCCGGACGGCGGCGAGCTGCGCTACCAGGGCGCTCCCGCCGCCTTCGGCACCCCCATGGAAGCGCAGCGCGCCGGGATCTCCACCATCTACCAGGAGGTCAACCTCGTCCCGATGATGAGCGTGGCCCGCAACCTGCTGCTCGGCCGCGAGCCGCGCGGCCGCTTCGGGGTGATCGACGCGGCCGCGATGCACGGGGAGGCGCAACGCGTTCTCGCCGGGTACGGGGTCGCGACCGACGTCCGCCGGCCGCTGCGCACCCTCGGGGTCGGGGCCCAGCAGATGGTCGCCCTGGCCAGGGCGGTCTCGGTGGACGCGCGGGTGGTCATCATGGACGAGCCCACGTCCTCGCTGGAGCCGCGGGAGGTGGAGACGCTGTTCGGGGTGATCCGGCGGCTGCGGGACGCGGGGATCGCCGTCATGTACGTCAGCCATCGGCTGGACGAGCTGTATCGGGTGTGCGACCAGGTGACGGTGCTTCGGGACGGCCGCGTCGCCCACTCGGGGCCGCTCGCTGAGGTGGAGCGGCTGCGGCTCATCTCGCTCATGCTGGGCCGCGACCTGAACGAGGTCCGTACGGGCGGCCTCACCCGCTTCTCCCGCACCCGCCACCGCACCGCCACCCTTGCATCGTCTACATCCTCCCCACCGGGTCCCACAGCACCGGCGGCCTTCGAGGGGTCTACGGCGTCGGCGGGGGCTGTGGGTGTGCCCGGTTCCGGTGCTTCGGTGACCGGCGGCGCCTCGACTGAGCCGCCGCTCGAGTCCGATGGGCTGGGCGTCGGGGTGGGTGCGCCTGTGGTCGAGGCGCGGGGGCTCACCCGCCGTCACGTTCTCGACGGCGTGGACGTGGCCATCGCGCCCGGTGAGGTCGTCGGGTTGGGCGGACTGCTCGGCGCGGGGCGGACCGAGACCGCGAAGGCCATCGTCGGCGCGCTCCCGCTCGACGGCGGCCAGGTGCTGGTGGCGGGCCGGCCCGTCCGTAAGGGGACGAAGGCGGCGATCAGGGCGGGGGTGAGCCTGCTGCCCGAGGACCGCAAGGCCGAGGGCATCATCCCGACCCTCTCGGTACGGGAGAACATCGCGCTGGCCGCCCTCCCCACTCTGGGTACGGCAGGCGTGGTGTCCGATGCGAAGATCGACCGGGTGGTCGGGATCTTCATGCGGAGGCTGAGGATCAAGGCCGCGTCGCCGCATCAGCTGGTGTCCGAGCTGTCCGGTGGCAACCAGCAGAAGGTGCTGCTCGCCCGCTGGCTGGCCGTGCGGCCCAAGGTGCTGCTGCTCGACGAGCCCACCCGGGGCATCGACGTCGGCGCGAAGGCCGAGGTGCAGGCGCTGATCGACGAGCTGGCCGAGGAGGGGCTGGGCGTGCTGCTGATCTCCTCCGACCTGGAGGAGCTGGTCGAGGGCGCCGACAGGATCCTGGTGCTGCGCGAGGGCGCGGTCGTCGGGGAGCTGTCGGGCGACGAGGTCACCGAGGAGAGGATCATGGCGACGATCGCGGAGCACACGGCCGTCGGTCAGGCGGGCGAGGAGCGGGGCGATGGCTGAGCTCACCGTGCAGGGGCGCGTCGCGGTGCTCAAACCGCGCGTGTTCGCCTGGGTCCAGGACTACGGCGTGTACGCGGCGGTGCTGGCGCTGCTGCTGTTCAACGTGCTGTTCACCCCGCACTTCCTGGACGCCGCGAACTTCCGCACCCAGCTCGTCCAGGTCACCCCCATCGTGATCGTCTCCCTCGGGATGGCGCTGGTGATCGGCACCCAGGGCATCGACCTGTCGGTCGGCTCGGTGATGGCGCTCGCGGCCGCGCTGGTCGTGCTCTACCTCGGGTACGGCTGGCTGCCCGCGCTGATCGTGGCCGTGGCCGGAGGCGCCGTGGTCGGGGCGGCGGGCGGGGCACTGGTGGCGTACGTCGGAGTGCAGCCGATCGTGGCCACCCTGGCGCTGCTGGTCGGTGTACGCGGGCTGGCGAACGTCCTGGTGCCGCAGCTCGTCGAGTTCCGCAACCCGGACCTGATCGCGCTCGGCAGCAGTTCGGTCGCCGGGATCCCGGTCATCGTGCTCATCGCGGCGGCGCTGACGGTGGTCGTGCTGTTCGTGGTGCGGCGGACCACGTTCGGGCGGCAGGTGGTGGCGATCGGCGGCAACCGGTCGGCCAGCGAGCTGTCCGGGCTGCCGGTCAAACGCGTGCTCCTGACCGTCTACGTGATCTCGGGGCTGCTGGCGGCGCTGGCCGGGGTGCTGGCCACGGCCCGGCTGCAGGCCAGCGACCCGACCTCGCTCGGGCTCTTCATCGAGCTGTCGGCGATCACGGCGGTCGTGGTCGGCGGCACCCCGCTGACCGGCGGCCGCATCAGGGTGCTGAGCACGGTCATGGGCGCGCTGCTCATGCAGTTGCTGTCGGCCACGCTGATCAAGCACAACCTGCCGCAGTCGTGGACCCAGATGGTCCAGGCGGTCATCATCCTGGCCGCCGTCTACGCCACCCGGGAGCGCCGATGAACCGTGAACAGGTGAGCCGCATCCTCCAGCAGCACGGCGCCATGATGGTGCTCGGCCTGCTGGTGATCGTGGGCAGCCTGGCGTTCGACTCGTTCGCCACGCCGGAGAACGCGGCCAGCGTCGTCGTGTCCTCGTCCTTCCTGGCGATCATCGCGATCGGGATGACGTTCGTCATCATCAGCGGCGGGATCGACCTGTCGGTGGGGTCGCTGTTCGTGCTCGGCGGCGTGCTGGCCGCGTACGGGTCGCAGTACGGGCTGATCGTGGCGCTGCTGCTGCCCCTGGCCGTGTGCGGGGTGGTCGGCCTGCTCCAGGGCCTGGTCATCGCGCGTACGGGGATGGCGCCGTTCATCGTGACCCTGGCGGGGCTGCTCGGCGTGCGCGGGCTGATGCTCGCGATCTCGAACGAGGGCGCCACCACCTATCTCGTGAAAAATCGGGCCTTCGCCACCCTCGGCCAGGGCGAGCTTCTCGGCCTGTCGTACCCCGTCTACATCACGATCATCCTGGCCCTGCTGGCGATGGTCCTGCTGCAACGCACCGGCTTCGGCCAGAACGTCTACGCCATCGGCGGCAACGAGCAGGCGGCGGCCTTCATGGGCGTCCCGGTCGTGCGCACGAAGGTCTACGTGTACGTGATGTCCGCCCTCCTCGCGGGCCTGGCGGGGGCGTTGAACGCCGCCCGGCTCTCCTCCGGCGTGACGATCCTCGGCATCGGCCTCGAACTGGACGCCATCGCGGCCGTCGTGATCGGCGGCACGTTGCTGACCGGGGGAGCGGGCGGCATCACCGGGACCGTGGCCGGCGTGCTGCTGCTCGGCGTCATCCAGAGCCTGATCAACCAGGTCGGGAGCCTGACGTCGGCGTTCCAGCAGGTGGTCAGCGGGATGTTCCTGGCGCTGGTCGTGGTGGCGCAGCGGCTGCTGAGCAAGGCGCAGCGGCTGACGTAAGGCGAGCCGTTCTGCCGCCACGCGGACGGGAGGAAGGCTCACGATTGATGTAAGCCGTTTGCAAGATTCGCCGCTCATAATGCGCGCATGCCGCCGATAACTGAACTCAGAGCAGGAGATCCCTCCGGTCTCGGAGGCTACGAGATCCGGGGACGGCTGGGAGAAGGCGTTCAGGGCGTCGTCTATCTGGGCGTCGACGAGCAGGGGAGGCAGGCGGCCGTCAAATGGCTGCGGCCTGAGCTGGCGGGTGACGGGGCGGCGGCGGAGCGGTTCGCCAGGGAGGTGGCGGCGGCGCGGCGGGTGGCGCCGTTCTGCACCGCGAAGGTGCTGGACAGCGGTGTGCACGAGGGCCGCCCGTACATCGTCAGCGAGTACGTGGACGGCCTGGCGCTGGAGCGCGCGGTGCGCGAGGAGGGGCCGCGCACCGGGCCCGCGCTGCACCGGCTGGCCATCGGCACCGCCACCGCCCTCGCCGCGATCCACCAGGCCGGCATCGTGCACCGCGACTTCAGCCCCGGCAACGTGCTGCTGGGCAGCGAGGGGCCCAGGGTGATCGGGTTCGGGATCGCCAGGGCGCTCGACGTGACCTCCGGCGACACGACCGTGCCCGTCGGCGATTCGGCGTTCCTGGCGCCCGAGCAACTCCTGGGGGATCCCGCCGGGCCGGCGGCCGACATGTTCGCCTGGGCGTGCACCATCGTCTTCGCGGCCTCCGGCGCGGGGCCGTTCGCGGGCGGCAACCTGCCCGCGACCGTGCAGCGCGTCCTCAACGCCGAGCCGGACCTGGGGCGGTTGACGGGGACGTTGCGCGAACTGGTCGCGGCCTGCCTGTCCAAGGATCCCGGGCGGCGGCCGACTGCCGAGCAGGTGATCCACCGCCTCCTGGAGCACCCGGCCTCGAACCCGGACGCCCTCCACCAGGCCGCCGCCGCCTTCGGCGCCACGGGTGGCGAGCCTTCGCCGGGCGGTGCGCCTTCGGCCGGGGACGGGCCGCCGGTGGGTGGTGCGGCTTCGCCGGGTGACGGCTCTCCAGCGGGTGGCGCGTATTCGCCGGAGGTGGGGCCTTCGGCGGGTGGCGGGCCCTCAGCGCGTGGCGTGCCTTCGAGCGGGTCGCCGTTGGGCGGCGCGACCCCGCCGGGTGGCGCCGCTCCGGTGGGTGGGTGGTCCCAGGCGGGCGGGGCGCCTTCGGCGAGTGGCGAGGTGCCGGGTGGTGGTGCGGGCTCGGTGGGAAGCGGGGGTTCGGGGGGTGGGGGGTCTGCGTGGCGGGCGCCGGGCGGTGATCGGGCCGGTGGGTCTGGGCCGCAGGCGTGGGCCGGGCAGGCGCCGTACCCCCAGGCGCCGTATCCCCAGGCGCCGTATCCCCAGCAGCCGTATCCCCAGCAGCCCTACCCTCAGCCGCCGTATCCCCCGCCGACCCCGCCGCCGCCCCCGGGGCAGTATCGGCCGTTGGGCGGGGATCAGCCGCCGCCGCCGCCCGGCGCCCGGCCGGGGTTCGAGCCGCCCGCCCCCTTCCAGCAGCCGGGCACCCCACCCAGAGGCATCCCGTACGCTGGCCCGCCCCCGTCCGGCGGCAACCGGAAGAACTGGCTGATCGGCGGAGCCATCGCAGGCGTGGCGCTGGTGGCGGCGATCGCCATCGTCGTGGTGACCGTCATCAACCTGCCGCCCAAGCCGCAGGCGCTCCCCACCCCCGTTCCGAACACCGCGACGGCGTCCCCGAGCCCCACCGTGTCCCCGGTCCCGACCGCGAACCTCACCCCGGTCCGGCTCCCCGACACCGACGCCACCGTGTACGAGAGCCCGGACGACCCGGTCAGGCTGACGACGTACATGGTCAAGGACACCAAGACCAAGGACTGGGTCTACTACGCCCGCGACTCCCTGACGGGAGGTTTCACGAAATATCAGGACCAGTGGGAGAGCATGCTCTCCCCGGACGGCCGCTACCTCGCCCAGCGCGGCAAGAACTTCATCGACCACTACGACTCCGTGGAGGTCACCGACAAGACGACGGGCGAGCGGTTCTCGGTCAAGACCTCGCGGCAGCCGCTCAGCGCGTACGTCCAGGCCTGGTCCCGCGACAGCACCCGCGTGCTGCTCAACGTCGGCAACCCCGTCAAGGACACCTGGCAGTCGACCGGCTTCGCCATCGTGGACGTGACCACCAGGAAGGCCACGGTCGCCTCCCTCAGGGAGAGCTCGCTGAAGGACATCAGGTACGGCTTCGACGACACCGACACCGGCGTGGTCGCCATGTCGATCGACGCCGAGCAGCAGGCCCTGCGCTTCTTCGACGCGAGCGGC
Organism: Nonomuraea sp. NPDC003707; assembly: GCF_053587055.1. Classification (NCBI taxonomy): domain Bacteria; kingdom Bacillati; phylum Actinomycetota; class Actinomycetes; order Streptosporangiales; family Streptosporangiaceae; genus Nonomuraea; species Nonomuraea sp. NPDC003707. The sequence continues at coordinate 78,694 of NZ_JBSFNK010000008.1, forward strand.
CTGCGCGTCCGCCGCATCCCGAACGTCGGCGCCGGCGTCGCCGACGAGCTGTTCTCGCCGTCGGGCAGGCGGTTCGTCACCGACTGCCCGGGTCTGGAGAGCGGCAACAACTGCGTGTACGACAGCCGCACCGGCGCCGAGGTGAAGCGGATCGAGTCGGCCTGCGGCGGCCTGGCCGCCTGGTTCGACGACGATCACCTGCTCTGCTGGGTGCGCCCGGACGGCGGCTCCGACAAGCAGCAGGTCCAGGTGATCGACTTCACCGGGAAGATGGTGCGCCTGCTGGCCGAGGTCCCGACCAGGGGCGACGACATCGAGGTCGTCTACACGTTCAGGAAGGGCTAGCGCACCCGCCCGCGCGGCTTCAGCCGGATGGCGGGCAGGACGGGCGCGGGGAGCGGCGCCCCGTCGAACCCCTCGACGGCGCCGAACCCCTCGCCCTCCATCCAGTCCTCGCGGAACGCGGCGATCTCGTCGTGGGAGCGGCCGACGAAGTTCCACCACATGACGATCTCCTCGCCGAAGGGCTCGCCGCCGATCAGCAGGACCCGGCCGCGCCCCGACAGCCGCAGCGCGGAGCGCCCCGGCGGCAGGTACACCAGCGGCCCCGGCTCCAGCTGCTCGACCGCGCCGTCGAGCAGCAGCACACCGTGCTCGAACCCGGGCGAGAGCGGCACCTCGCACGTGCCGTCCACCGCGATCTCGGCCCCCACCAGCGGGCTGAACGCGGTGGCCGGCGATTCGACCCCGCCGAGCGACCCCATGGCGACGATCGCCTCGAAACCGGGCCCCGCGAGCACGGGCAGCGCCGGATGGTGTTCGAACGCGGGCCCGGTGTGCCGGTGCTCGCCGGGCAGCGCCACCCACAGCTGCACCCCGTGCAGCACCGTCTCCGGCGACTCCTCCGAATGGGAGATGCCCCGGCCGGCGGTCATCAGGTTGAGCTGGCCGGGGCGGATCTCCTGAAGGCTGCCGAGGCTGTCGCGGTGCAGCACCTCGCCCTCGACCAGCCAGCTCACCGTCTGCAGCCCGGTGTGCGGGTGCGGCGGCACCCGCATCGTGGCGCGCTGGGGCCCGTAGGCGTCCACGAAACACCATGCGCCGATCATGCGCCGGTGCACGCCCGGCAGCGTCCTGCTCACCATCATCGCGCGTGGCCCGCCCAGCGGCACCTCGCGCCCCACCAGCACCTCGCCGTCCGCGCCCGCCTCGGCGCCGCAGCGGATCTCCTGCGGGTCAAGCTCCAGGTTGCTCACGCCATGACTGTACGGGCAGCGGGGGCGCCGCCGGCGGGCAGGGGCTCAGCCGAGGATCTCCCACCAGCCCTCCACCACCTGGGCGGCGGAGGTGTCGACGGCCTCGCCGGGCCGGGGGACGGCGATCTTGACGTCGCGTGCCTTGGACTCGCGCCACAGCCGTTCCACCGGCTCGGACCACGGGTGCAGGGCCAGCGTGAAGGTCGCCCAGTGGACGGGGAGCAGCAGCGAGCCGCCGAGGTCGAGGTGGGCGTTGACGGCCTCCTCCGGGTTCATGTGGATGTCGGGCCAGGCGGGGCTGTAGGCGCCGATCGGCATCAGCGTCAGGTCGAACGGCCCGTGCGCCGACCCGATGCCCCGGTAGCCCTCGAAGTATCCGGAGTCGCCCGCGTAGAAGACCCGCTTGTTCGCCCCGGCCACCACCCAGGAACCCCACAGCGTGTCATTACGGGTGAAGGCCCGGCCGGAGAAGTGCCGGGCCGCCGTGGCGACGAAGCGCAGCCCCGCCACCACGGCCTCCTCCTCCCAGTCGAGCTCGATGATCCGGAACGCCGGCACGCCCCACCGCTCCAGGTGCGCCCCGATGCCCAGCGGCACCAGGAACGGGGCCTTCTGCGTCCTGAGCAGCGTGCGCACGGTCGCCAGGTCGAGGTGGTCGTAGTGGTCGTGCGAGATCGCGATGGCGTCGACCATCGGCAGCTCGCCGAGCTCGACGGGCACCGGGTGGTGCCGCTTGGGGCCGACGAACTGCGACGGTGAGGGCCGGTTGCTCCACACCGGGTCGAACAGCACCCGCTTGCCCTCGATCTCCACCAGCGTCGAGGCGTGGCCGTACCAGATCGCGCGCAGGCCGTCGGCGGGCGGCGGGCCGGACGGCGGGACGCGCAGCGGGATGGGGCCCGCGGGGCGGCGCTGCTCCTTGTTCTTGGCCAGCTCGCCGAGCAGGCCCGCGGGCGGGGCCGTCATCATGTTGGTCGGCTCCGGCATCGGGTTGAAGAACGTGCCGTCCCTGAACTGCGGCGAGCGGCGCATCCGCGCCGCCCGGTCCGGCCCCGACGTCAGAGGCCGTACGCCCAGCTCGGCGGGGACATCGCGCAACGCCCAGCCCGCAGCCGCCAGGGCCACGCCGCCCGCGAGGACCCGCCGTGCCGTACGCATTCCTGCCATCAGCCACACTCCCCTGGAAAGTCTGTGCATCCCGCTCAACCGAGCGGGATTCCCCGGTGTTCCCGTCCTACGATATATCGCGATAGGTCAGGCTGCTTCGATCGTTTCGCCGACGCTCCCCAGCGTGCGGCGACCTCATCGACCGGAAGAACCTACCGGTCGTCATCCTCGCGCCTCGCGGCAGCCCCTGCCGTCACCGGGCGGGGTGTCGCCGCACCCGGGTTCACGGCCCCGGTCGGGGAAGGGCCACGGGTTGGGGCGGCAGCGGTCCAGCGACTTCGACTGCTGGGTCATGACGGGGGCGAGGCGGCCGGGCCCGGGACAGGGCTCGTGGCCGTGCCCCAGGCTGTGCCCGACCTCGTGGCTGATCAGGTAGGCCCGGTACGCGGTCAGGTCGCCGCGGTACTGCGGGACGCCCTTCGCCCAGCGCAGGGCGTTGATGACCGAGCGGGTGCCGTTCCAGCAGGACAGCTCGCCCCCCGTGCGCAGGGGCTCGCACTGGAGGGTCGTGAGCAAGGGACTCGACAGGGCGACGCGGACCTGCACCGGGCCGTGATCGACGCGTTCGAAGCGCGCCCAGCCGCGTACGTCGTTGAGCACCCGATGCACGTCGGCGGCGAACGCGGCCGGCTCGAACGGCAGGCCGGACTCCACCTCCACCAGGTACCGCACCACCTCCCCGGACCCCGGCCGGGCGGGCGCGCCGCCGGGCACGACCGTGTACCGGCCCGAGGCGGCGTACGGGACCCACACCTCCTTGGCGGGCGGGCGCTTCCTCGGAGTCGGGGAAGGACGACTCGGTGAGGGCGAGGGCACCGGCGCAGGTAGGGGGGCGGGCGGCGCGGAGGCGCAGGAGGTCACCAGCAGGAGCAACATCAAGAGAGCGAGCAGCGGCAACGCGGCCTCCCCACGGCGTCACGGTGGGGAGGAATCTGATGCTACGTGAGTGCTTGCTGTGATTATCCGACGGCGGGCGCGTACGGCGTGATGTCGATGGGCGGCTCCTCGCCGAGGGCGAGCGCGGCCGCGATCTCGCCGGTGAACGGGCCCGCCGTCAGGCCGTACGCGCTCAGGCCCGTCGCCACCACCACGCGCCCGGTCAGCGGCCCGATGAGGGGGGAGCCGGGGGCGTACACGGGGCGCAGCCCGACCCTGGTCTCCGCGACGGTCGCGTTGAACAGCCCGGGCGCCACCCGCAGCCCCGCCTGGATCACCTCGTCCAGCCCGCCCAGCGTGACCCGCGGGGCGAACCCCACGTCCTCCACGGTCGCCCCGATCACGACGCGGGAGTCGGGGAAGCCCAGCAGGTACGGTCCGACCCTCGGCAGCACGATCGGCCACCACGCGGTGTCCACGCCCTCCAGCGTCACGTGCATGATCTGCCCCCGCCGGGGGAACACCGGCAGCTCCACGCCCAAGGGCCGGCACACCTCGCCCGTCCAGGCCCCGGCGGCCACGATCACCATGTCGGCGTCGAGCGGCTCGCCCTCGCCGGCGAACCGGCGCGCCCCCGTCGGCACGGGAGGTTCGGCCGCCCGCGCGGTGGGCGCGCCCTGCCGCCAGGACCCGCCCTGATCGAGGGGCTCGTCAGGCACGCCCGCGGCCGCGTGGGCCGGGATCCACGGCTCGCCCTCGGCGTGTGCCTCGCCGGCCGGGGCGTGCACGAACACCTCGCCGCCCGGGCTGAGCCGCGCGGCGCCCACACGTACCTCAGCCCCCTGCGCCACGGCGGCGCGCAGGAGCTCGTCGCGGACCGAGCAGCCGTCCACGCGCGCCGCGCCCGGCACGAGGATGGCGCTCAGGTCGTCGGACAGCGGCGGGAACAGCTCGGACGGGGTCGCCACGTCGACGACGTCGCCCATCTCGGGCGCGCCGGCGTGCCGGCGGCGCAGCAGCGCGCGTACCGGCTCCAGATCGACCGGATCCGCGGCGACCAGCAGCGCGCCCACCTTGGCGTAGCCGATGTCCTCGCCCAGCGCCTCCACCAGCCCCGGGTAGCGGCGGGTGCCCTCGCGGGTCAGCTGATACCAGTCGTCGTCCTCCGGGTGGTCCACCCACGGGCACACGATGCCGGCCCCCGCCTGGGTGGCCTCGCCCGGATATCCGCCGTCCACCACGGTCACCGCGGCGCCCCGCCGGCTCAGGTAGTAGGCCGCACCGGCCCCGACGATGCCGCTCCCGATCACCACAACACGCATGCGTCCCATGATCCCAGTCCGCCTGGCCTCGGCTGATACGGGGATCGCCCCCTTACCTACCGCATACCCCCGCGCGGGCCTCTCAGTGCTCGGGCATGTCGCTCGGGGCGGGGGCTGGCGCGCGGGGCCCGGACGGTTATGGTCAGCGCATGGACGTCGCCGTCACGAGGATCGATCTGCCGTGGCCCGCCCGGGTCGCCGCGTCGGACGGGACCACGGTCTGGTGCTCGGCGGCCGGCCGGATGCGGGTCTACACCGCCTCCGGCACACCGCTGGACGGCGGCGAGGCGGTGCGGCTGCCGGAGCTGAGCTCCCTGGCGGCTGTCCCGGCGACCGTGCCGCGCACGGCGGGCCTGCCGGGCACGTTGCCCGAGACCGTGGTCGTGCCCAGGACGTTCGCTGGGCCGCCCCACCTGGGCTCGTTATCCGAAAGCCCGCTGCGGGGAACGCTGGCGGGGACCGCGGAGGGCCGGGTCCACTGGCTCGACCCCACCGGCGCCCCGCTCGCCGACGCGTCCTTCGACGGCCGCGTGCTCGCGGGCGGCGGCGAGATCTGGGCTGTCGGCGCGGAGCGGGCACGCAGGCTGACCGCGCCCGGCGACTTCGGCGAGCCGGTGGAGTTACCCGGCCTGGACCGGTGCGCGGTCGAGGGCGAGCGGCTGTGGTGGACGTCGAAGCGGGACACCTGGCTGCGCGGCGGCCCGCGGGAGGTGGACCTCTGGACCCGCGAGCGCGGCGGCATGACCGTCTGCGCGGGCTCCCTGTGGATCAGCGTGGCGGGCGGCCTGGAGCGGGTGTCCGCCTGGTCGGGGGAGCCGCGCCGGTTCGTGAAGGTGCCGAAGGGGCCGGTGCCGTTCCTGGTCTGCGCGAACGGGGTGCTGGCGGGCGGGGGACGCGACCTGTTCGTGCTGGATCCGGCCGTGGGGCCCGCCCTCCGCGTGGTCCGGCTGGGGCTGAAGGCCCGCCTGGCCTTGGTGGTCGCGGCCGGCAAGCACATCTGGGCCTTCCCCGCCGACCGTCCCCAGGCGCTGATCGTGCCGTTGTGAGCGGCCGGGGCCTCCGTAGCCGAACTCATGCCTCCTGGCCGACGGCGCCGGATCCGGTCAGGCGCCGGTGGCGGCGGTGGCTCGGAGGGTGTCCGGGGTTGTCCCGGTCCAGGTGCGGAACGCCCGGTAGAAGGAGTTGGAGTCGTCATAGCCCAGGAGGTAGGCGATTTCGGCGGTGCGCATCGCGCTGTGGCTCAGATAGTGGCGGGCGAGGTCTTCGCGAGTGCTGGCGAGGACCTCTTGGAAGGTGGTGCCCTCGAGTTGCAGCTGCCGCTGCAGCGTGCGCGCGCTGACGGCGAGATGGCGGGTGACCTCCGTCATGGAGGCGCCGCCGGCCGGCAGTGTCTCGTGCAGGGCCGCGCGCACGCGGTCGGCGACGCTGGCCGCGGCCTGCAGGTCGGAAAGGCGTCTGCGTAGTTCGGGTGCGAAGAAGCGCCACATCTGCTCGTTCTCGGTCAGGAACGGGCGGTGCGTGTCGTGGCGGTCGAAGGTGATGGCGTGGGCGGGCCCGGTGCGTACGCGTACCCCGAAGAAGCCCTCGAGTGCGAGGCGGTCTGCGGGTGGCTGCGGGAGGCTGACGTCAACCGGGCGGACGTGGTGGCGGGTCGCGATCCGGGCCAGGGCGGCCCAGAACACCAGCTCGGCCGTGGCCAGCAGCTGCGGCGGGGTCATGCCCGCGGGCCAGTGGCAGGTGATCGTCAACCCGTCGCCGCCCTGGTCGAGCTCCAGCCGCATGGGGCCGATCAGCGGCTTGTACGTCGCGATGCGCTGCGCGGCGGTCGCGAGGTCGGCGCTGCACAGAGCGGCGAAGATGGGCGGGTTGAACATCTCGACCGAGATCGACCGGCCGATCGCGACAGCGAGATCGCGATCGCCGCCCTCGGCGTCGAGCGCCTCCCAGAACCGGAAGTACTCCTCGGGCGCGAGGGCGATCGGCCCGCGGCCGAACAGGTCGGTCGGCAGTTGGGCGCGGCGCAGCACGCGTGTCGGCGATACGCCGAGATCGTTCAGCAGTGCCTTGATGCTCGGGTCGAGGGTGAATCGCCGGCCGCTCATCGGTCCAGCCTAGAGGCCGCGAGCTCCGATGGTACTTACGGATCACGCCACCGTGCTTGCCGATCACGTCACGGTGGGCGGTGGCGCCAGATGCAAGTGGATCGGCGCGCTGTGCCAGTCGATGAGCCCGGATGGGCTCCTAGCGTTGCTGGCGAAGGTCGAGATCCCCTCGGAAGGCCGGCGGGAGCGGCAGGACGGGTGCGCCCGCGCGCCGACGACAACCAAGCTCCGACACGTTCGAAGGAACCACCATGACAACCAAGGTCGCACTGGTCACCGGCGCCTCCTCCGGCATCGGCGAGGCCACCGCGCTCAAGCTCCACGAAGCCGGCTACATCGTCTACGGCGCAGCGCGGCGGGTGCAGCGCATGCAACACCTCGCCGAGTCGGGCATCCGCCTGCTCGCGATGGACGTGACCGCCGACTCCTCCATGCAGGACGGGGTCGAGAAGATCATCGCGGCGACCGGCCGGATCGACGTGCTGGTCAACAACGCCGGCTACGGCTCCTATGGCGCGCTCGAGGACGTGCCCATGGACGAGGCCCGCGACCAGTTCGAGGTCAACGTCTTCGGCGCCGCGCGCCTGACCCAGCTGGTGCTGCCGCACATGCGCGCGCAGCGCTCGGGCACGATCGTGAACATCACCTCCATGGGAGGCAAGATCTACACCTCCCTCGGCGCGTGGTACCACGCCACCAAGTTCGCGCTCGAGGCGATCAGCGACTGCCTGCGCATGGAGGTCAAGCCCTTCGGGATCGACGTCGTGGTGGTCGAGCCGGGCGGCGTCAAGTCCGAGTGGGGCGGCATCGCCGCGCAGAAGGTCCGCGCCGTCTCCGGCACCGGCCCTTACGCGCCGCAGGGCAACGCCGTGGCCGATTCGCTCAGCTCCGAGGCCAACGAGGGCCGCCTCTCGGCACCCGAGCTGATCGCCAAGACGATCGTGAAGGCCGTCAAGGCGCGCCGTCCCAGGACGCGGTACGCGGTCGGCTTCGCCGCCAAGCCGATGATCTTCCTGCACGGTGTGCTGCCCAACCGCACGTTCGACGCGTTCATGCGCCGGGTCACCGGCGTGCCCGCGTCCTGAGGCACGGCGGACGACGTTTGCGGCACGGCGCGGTCAGTGGGTGCCTGGTCTGGGGATATGGATGCCGGCGGCGCGGAGCTTGGTCTCGACGAGTGCGACCCCCCGGGCCGCGGCCGATCCCTGCTCTTCGCCGTGGAGAGCGATCAGCTTGTACCGGGTCGCGGCCTCGGTGCGGGCTTGCAGGCCGGTCACGATCTTCAGGTGTGCGGGGTTGGCGAGGAAGTGGTCGGCCATGGCGGTGGCGAGTTCGGCGATGCGCGGGTCGTCCGGTTCCCAGGCCGCGGCTTCGGCGCCGCGCTTGATCAAGGCGACGAACCGGGTGTCGTCGAGGGCCTGCTCGACATGGATGAGGTAGTCGTCGAAGCCCTCGGGGACCAGGGCCCTGGCCAGTACCCAGCCCTCCCTGGTGGCCGCCACCTCCTCCGCGGCGAAGCCGAGGCCGGACAGCCACTCCAGCAGCGCCACAGCACGGTCGGGCAGCAGCGCCCGGTCCCCGTCGGCGAGCCGGCGCAGCGTGTCACGGCGCGCGATCAGCTCCTCGATCCGTTCGGTGATCTGCCGCTCGACGTCGGCGAGCGCGGCGGCGAACAGCGCGGGGTCGGCGTCGAGCATCGGCCCGATCTCGGCCAGCGGCACCCCGGCGGCGGCCAGCGTCCGGACCTGCACCAGCCGCAACAGCTCGGCCGATCCGTACCTCCGGTAGCCGGAGCTGTCGCGTTCCGGCTCCTTCACCAGGCCGAGCTTGTGGTAGTGCCGCACCGTCTTCACCGTGACGCCGACGAACACCGCCGCCTGCCCGATCGTGACTCCGTTCATCTGCGCAATCCTGCCTTGTGCTCGAGCTCGGCGACCAGGCAGGCCACGGCCGAGCAGGTGGACGGGCCACGCCGAGCTCGTCGAGCTCGGCGTGGCCCCTTGAGGCGTACGGGTCACAGGTGCTCAGCTCGTCGGCTGAACACCTCGTTGAGGAGCCTCTGCTGGGCCTTCTGGAACGCCGCCGCGATGGACAAGCCGGCGTCGTCCACGCAGCTCAGTGCGGCGGTCAGGGTCTTGCTGCCGTCGGGGGTGCTGTACATCAGCGCCGCGTGGCCCACGGCGGCGCCGTTGTGGGAGATGACCGTGCCGCCGTCGTCCGTGGTCACCACGAACACTCCCAGGCCGTAGTCCATGTTCGGGATGCCCGTCGGGTGCGGGGTGCACATCTCGGCCAGCAGCGGGGCCGGCAGGAGCTTGCCGCCTATCAGCGCGGAGATGAACGTGTGCAGGTCCTGGGTGGTCGAGATCATGTCACCGCCGGTGGAGATCCAGGAGGGGTTGTGGCGGGTGATGTCGATCGTCTTCTGCTCGCCGTCGTCCTCGTAGCGGTAGTAGGCGTGGGCGTGCGGTTCGGGGATCTCCGGCGAGGTGTCCGGCACCACGGTGCCCGACAGGTTGAGCGGCCCCAGGATCAGCCGCCGCATCTCCTCGGCCAGCGAGCGGCCGGTGACCTTCTCGATCAGCAGCCTGGCCAGCACGTAGTTGGTGTTGGAATAGCTCCAGCCCGTCCCCGGCTCGAACCGCGCCGGCTTGGACAGCGCCAGCTCCAGCAACTCCTGCGGCCGGTAGGTCTTGAGCCGGTTGTCCACCCACTCCTTGCCCGTGGTGCCGTAGGGGATGGGGATCCCGTGCACGATCGTCCCGTCGTCGTAGACCTCGCCGGTGAAGTTGAACAGCCCGCTGGTGTGCTGCAGCAGCATCCGCACCGTGATCCGCCGGTCCAGCCCGAACCCGGGCAGGTAGTCCGCCGCCGGGGTGTCGAGCCCGAGCTTGCCCTCGGCCACCAGTTGCAGCACCAGGGTCGCGGTGAAGGTCTTGGTGTTGCTGCCGATCCGGACATGCCCGCCGATCGGCGGCTTGGCGGTCCCGCCCAGCTCGGCCACCCCGGCGCTGCCGGCCCACTCGCCGCGCTCATCGTGCACGCGCAGCGACACCCCGACGAATCCGGATTCGACGATCTCCTCGATCGCCTTCTGCAGTTCCGGGCGATCCTGCCCGGCCGCGGCTTCCGGTACGGCCCCGCTGTCCGCTGCGGCCCCGCTGTCCGCTGCGGCCCCGCTGTCCGCTGCGGCCCCGCTGTCCGCTGCGGCCCCGCTGTCCGCTGCGGCCCCGCTGTCCGCGGTGGCTGCCCTGGCGGCGTCGAGGGCTTCGGTGATCTTGCGGGCCATCGCGGTCGTGGCGGGGCTCGGCGGGTCCTGGTGCGTCTGGGCGGTTTCGACGGCGATGAGGACGGTGCTGCGGAAGTTGCCGGCCTCGGCCGGGTCCTGCTGCTTCAGCAGGTTCATGGCCGCGGTCAGGGCCGGCAGCACGCGGTCGGCGATCTCGGCCACGGACTTGCCGGCCAGGTCCTTGCCCTTGGGGTAGTCGGCGAGCACGTGTCCGATCAGGCCGGTGGCCGAGCCCAGCGCGATGCTGCCAGTGGTGGCGATCTTGTGGGGCTTGCCGGCGGCGCCGGCGGCGGCCATCAGCGACACGGCGCCGTACGCGGCGATCCGCAGGGTGCTCTTGTCCTGGTCGGAAAGGGTGATCGTCATGGTGGTTTGTCCTTTGAATCTGTTATGTCCATGTCGGCGTCGCGCCGCTGCGCCGAGCTTCCACCCTGACCCAAGGTCAACCTCAACCGTGATCTAACTCACAGCTGCATTGGGGTTTGAGACAGCTTCGGGTGGAGGACGCCGTCACCCGCCGGGTGACAGTCGCATCGTGGAAGTTGCTGATCCGGCAACAGGATTCAGGCGACCGACCAGGCCGGCGGGATGATCGGTGGTAGCGCCCGCGGAGCAAAAGGGGCCGCGGAGCGGGTGCCGCCGGCAGCAGCGGGCACGCCATCTGGAGGAGACCCATGTCGCAACATGTCGCAGAGATCACGCATCGTTCGGTGCCCGTGCCGGGCGGCCGGATTCATGTCGCGGAGCAGGGGAGCGGACCGCTGGTGCTGCTCGTCCACGGCTTCCCCGAGTCCTGGTACTCCTGGCGCCGTCAGCTCCCGGCGCTCGCGCAGGCCGGTTACCGGGCGGTCGCGCTCGACGTCCGCGGCTACGGCCGATCCTCCAAGCCGGCCACGGAGGACGGCTACCGGATGCTCGCTCTGGTGGAGGACAACATCGCGCTGGTGCGCGCCCTGGGCGAGGAGTCCGCAGTGATCATCGGCCACGACTGGGGCTCGAACATCGCGGCCACGTCCGCCCTGCTGCACCCCGAGGTCTTCCGCGCGGTGGGGCTGCTGAGTGTGCCCTACGCGCCACCCGGTGGCCCCCGCCCCACCGGCATCTTCGCTCAGATGGGCGGTGACCAGGAGTTCTACGTCTCCTATTTCCAGGAGCCCGGCCGCGCCGAGGCCGAGATGGAACCCGACGTGCGGGGCTGGCTCGCGGGCTTTTACGCGGCGCTGTCGGCCGAGACCATGCCCGGCCCCGATGCCCCCGACCCGCACTTCGTCAGCCCCGGCGCAACGCTATGCGACCGGTTCCCCAGCGGCCGGCTGCCTTCCTGGCTCACCGAGGACGACCTGGAGGTATACGCCGGGGAGTTCGAACGCACCGGCATGACCGGCGCGCTCAACCGCTACCGCAACATGGACCGCGACTGGAAGGACCTCGCCGACTTCAACGGCGCCCCCATCAAGCAGCCCTCCCTGTTCATCGGCGGCAGCCTGGACGCCTCCACGACCTGGATGGCCGACGCGATCAACGCCTACCCGGCCACCCTTCCCGGGCTGGTCTCCTCCCACCTCCTGGACGGCTGCGGCCACTGGATCCAGCAGGAACGTCCCGAGGAGGTCAACCATCTCCTGACCGAATGGCTCACGGCCCTGCCCATCGCATAAAGGCCCTTCTGCCGCGTCCGCCCAGGCTCCCTGGCGCTCAAGGCCGTCGCCTTGCCGATGCCCGGCTCGCCGGTGATCAGCAGCGAGCCGGGCAGGCCTCCCGTCTACAAATCACTCTCCGCGAGAATCATCGTCCACGAGGCGGCGGGCAGCCGCGCCGTCAGCCGGTCACCGTCAGCCTGCACGCTCAGCGGCTGCGGAAGGGCCTCCACCCGGTGCGGGTCGTCCCCGGCGGCGATCACCGAGGCCGACACCGGCCTGACCGCCGCCGGGAGCCGGGCGGTGAGGTCGAGGTCCTGGTCGGGCGACCGGTTGACGGCGAACAGCGCCACCCGGGACCCGTCGACGGTGGCCACCGCCGACAGCGCGGGCGCCTCGCCGTACCGTTCGGTCTCCAGGAGCGGCCCGGACGGCTCCACCCGCAGCACGGTGCCGCGCGCGTGCCGGGCCGTCAGCGCGAACGGGTGGAAGATCGTCTGACGCCAGGCCGGGCCGCCGGGCTCGGTCCTGATCGGCGCGATGATGTTGGCGAGCTGCGCCTGGCAGGCGATGCTCACCCGGTCGGCGTGCCGCAGCAGCGTGATCAGGAAGTCCCCCACCACCACGGCGTCGGCGGCGGTGAAGGTGTCCTCGATCAGCTCCGGCGCCTCCTGGAACGGCGAGCGCTCGCGCCCGGCGAACCGGCTCTGGTACCAGACGTTCCACTCGTCGAAGGACAGGTTGATCTTCTTCTTGCGCCGGAGCTTCGCCCCGATGTGGTCGGCCGTGGCCACGATGGCCGAGATGTAGCGGTCCATGTCCACGGCGCTGCAGAGGAAGCCGGGCAGGTCGCCGTTCTCCTCGTAGTAGTTGTGCAGCGACAGGTAGTCGACCGCGTCGTAGGCGTGCTCGAGCACGGTGGCCTCCCACGCGCCGAACGTCGGCATCCCGCTGTTGGAGCTGCCGCACAGCACCAGCTCGATGTCGGGGTCGACGAGCCGCATGGCCTTGGCGGTCTCGTTCGCGAGCCGTCCGTACTCGTGCGCGGTCTTGTGGCCGATCTGCCAGGGTCCGTCCATCTCGTTGCCGAGACACCAGAGCTTGATCCCGTACGGGTCGGTCACTCCGTGTTTGACCCGCAGGTCCGACCATCGCGTACCCGAGGGGTGGTTGGCGTATTCGAGCAGGTCACAGGCCTCCTGGATGCCCCGGGTGCCGAGGTTGACGGCCATCATCGGCTCCACCCCGGCGGCACGGGTCCAGGTCATGAACTCGTTGAGCCCGAACGCGTTCGTCTCGATCTGCCGCCAGGCCAGGTCCAGCCGGGAGGGCCGGTCGGGGCCGACGCCGTCCTCCCAGCGGTAGCCGGAGACGAAGTTGCCTCCCGGGTAGCGGACCACGCTCACGCCCATCTCGCGGGTCAGCTCCAGCACGTCGGTGCGGAAGCCGTTGTCGTCCGCCGCCGGGTGGCCCGGTTCGTAGATGCCGGTGTAGACGCACCGGCCCATGTGCTCGACGAACGAGCCGAACAGGCGCCGGTTGACGGGCGCGATGCGGAAAGAGGGGTCAAGGGTCAGGTGTGCTTGTGGCACAGGTCAGGCTCCTCGGTAGACGCGTACGTAGTCGAAGTCGGCGTTGACGGCCGGCTGGGCCCCGCCGTGGGCGACCAGGCCGATGCGCACGGCCGTGTCCTTGGGGAAGGTCCAGACGCCGCCCCAGGTCCAGGTCTTGCCGTCGCGGCTGGATCCGGCGCGGAACTCGTGCTCCCCGTTGGCCGGGTCCACGTGGTGCGCCAGCCGCAGCCAGGTGGTCTTCGCGGGCGGGCCGACGATGTTGCCGCCGTAGGACAGGCGGCCGGCGAAGGTCAGCTCGCGGCCGTACTCGACCTGGCGGGTGTTCCAGATGGCGACCTGGGACAGGCGGGCGAAGTCGTCGTCGGAGGCGTAGGCGACCAGCCCGGCCTGCTGGTAGTTGCGTACGGCGTCCTCGCCCAGGTCGAGCGTGACCTTGGTCTCCACGACGTAGTCGCCCTTGGGGGCCTCGCGCAGCAGCACCGACGCCTTGTTGCCGGTCCCGACCAGGTCGGCGCCCTGGACGGGCCAGCGCAGCACGCCCTTCTCGTTCTTGGCCGCGGCGTCCTGCCGGACCCAGGTCCAGCGGGAGTCGAGCGGCCCGTCGAACTCGTCGGCGTCCAGCAGCCTGCCCGTGCGCGGCGTCGGCACCGCCTTGGTGACGGCCTTGAACAGCGGGGCGGCGGAGACGTTGTCGAAGTCGGCGCCCCCGTCGGAGACCAGCCCGATCGGGCCGTTCGCGCTGCCCGTGACGGTGACGCTCGCCTGCGGGTCACGGAGCCGGGCCTCGGTCACCTCGGCGGTGATCGTCCGTCCCTTGACGGTGACGGCCAGGTTGTGCCAGGTCGCGGCCCCTCCGGGCAGCGTCACCGTACGGGACGCGCCGCCCGAGGTGAGCGTCAGCCCGTCGGGCGAAACGACCGCGGTCGTGCCGCCGATGCGGATCCCGGCGGACTTGTCCGTCTTGAGGTCGGTCTCGACGCGGACGTCCCCGCCGAGCGACTTGCGGCTGATGAGCGTGCCCTGGCCACGGACATATCCATCCTGTACGGTCCAGCCGGCCGTGTTCCGCCAGCCCGACAGATCGCCCGCGAACCGATCGTCCACGACCCCGCGGGTCACCGGCGTCTCCCGCGACTGCTCGGAAGGCCCGGCCCCCGCACGCACGGCCGGCCAGCCGTCGATCCAGTCCAGCCGGTCCAGCAGCATGGGTCGCTCGTTGATCCCGTACGGCTCGTCCAGGAACGGGTCGCTTCGATCGATGGCGTGGTAGAGCATCCAGTCCTGACCGGAAAGGTCGGTGAGCTGGGCGTGGTGGCCGGTGCCGATGAAGCGGTTGCCGTTCTGGTCCAGGACAGGGGTGCCACCGGCGCGTGAGGCCAGCAGCGGCACGCCCTCGCGGTCGACGAACGGCCCGCGCGGGCTGGTCGAGCGCCCGGCCAGCACCGAGTAGCCGGTGGTCGGCCCGGCGCAGCAGTTCGCCGAGGAGCCGAGCAGGTAGTAGTAGCCGTCGTGGCGCACCACGTACGCGCCCTCGAACTTGTTGTCGATCGCGACCTGCTGCGGCTGCCCGGTGGCGCGCAGCCCGTCGGCGGACAGCTCGGTCACCCACAGGCCGCCGAAGAACCCGCCGAAGTACAGATACTTGCGCCCGTCCACGTCGGTGAACTGCGAGGGGTCGATCGTGTTCCAGTACGAGTTGCCCGAGGGACGCGGGGCGACGACCGGGGCGTCGATGTGCGTCCACGGCCCGGTCGGCGTGGGGGCCGTGGCGGCGCCGATCGAGTAGTCCCAGTTGGCGGGCGTGGTGGCGGTGTCGGTGACGGTGAAGTACATGACGTACCGGCCGTCGAGGTACCGGATGTCCGGCGCCCAGAACAGGCTGCCCGGCGCCGCGTACGACGGCAGGTTGTCCGGCCCGAACGCGTCGCCCACGTAGGTCCAGTTGACCAGGTCACTGGAGCGGGCGATCGGCAGCCTGTGCAGGACCTTCTCGCCCTCGCGCAGCGGGTCCGACGTGCCGTAGGAGTACCAGTAGCCGTCCTGCCCGCGGATCACCGACGGGTCGGCGAACGTGTCGGAGAAGGAGCCGGACACCGGATTGGTGAAGAGGGAGAGGATCAGTGTGGCGATGACAGCCAAGTGCATGTGTCAGCCCTTCAGGCCACTACGAGAGATGCCTTCGATGACGTACCGCTGGGTCAGACTGAAGAGGATCAGGACGGGGATGCTGGCCAGCACCGCGCCCGCCATGATCACCGGATAGTGGATCGTGTACGCCCCCTGCAGGATCGACAGGCCCGGCGGCAGCGTGAAGTACTCGGGACTGAAGATCACGTAGATCGGCCAGATGAAGTCGTTCCAGTTGGACAGGAAGCTCAGCACGGCCAGCGTGGCCAGCGCGGGCCGCGACAGCGGCAGCGTGACCCGCCAGAAGATGTGCCAGTGGTTGGCGCCCTCCATCAGCGCGGCCTCGTCCAGCTCACGCGGCAGCCCGAGGAAGAACTGCCGCAGGAAGAACACCCCGAACGCGCCCGCAGCCCCCGGCACGATGAGCGCCGTCAGGCTGTCCAGCCAGCCGAGCTGGTCGACGATCAGGAACTGCGGGATGAGGAAGACGAACCCCGGCACCAGCAGCGTGCCGACGATCATCCCGAACATCAGCTTCTTGCCGCGGAACTCCAGCCTGGCCAGCGCGTACGCGGCCAGCGACGACACCGCGAGCACCAGCAGCATGTGCCCGGTGGCGGCGATGAGACTGTTGGCGAACCAGCGCAGCACCGGCGTGTCCGTGGTGCCCTGGAAGACCGTCCCGTACGCGGACGTCGTCGGCTCGGCGGGCAGCAGCGTGGGCGGCACCCGGGTGGCCTCGGTCTGCGTCTTGAACGACACGCCCAGGGCCCACACCAGCGGCCCCACGAACAGCACGGCGAGGGCCACCAGGCCCGTGTAGCGCTTCATGACCGGGTCCTGAACAGCCGGAAGTTGGCCACGCTGACCAGGATCAGCAGTAGCGTGAGCAGGTAGCTCATGGCCGAGGCGCTGCCCATCTTGTACTCCCTGAGCCCCTGCTGGAGCATGTACATGATCGCGGTCCGCGTGTCCCCGCCCGGCGCCCCCTGGGTCAGCAGGTACGACTGCCCGAACATGTTCGCCGAGGCCAGGATCGTCGTCGTCACCACGAACAGCGCGACGGGCCGCAGCCCCGGCAGCGTGACGTGGACGAACTCGCCCCACCGTCCCGCGCCGTCCACCTTCGCCGCGTCGTACAGCTCGCGCGGGATGTCCTGCATCCCGGCCAGGTAGATCACCGCGTTGAACCCGAGCGTCCACCAGACCGTCACCCCGACCAGCGCGATCCAGGCCCACGGCGTCGCGGTGGTCCAGGGGATCGGCGTGCCGAGTATCCAGTCGACCAGGCCGAGGTTCGGGTCGAGCAGCAGCCGCCACATCAGGCACACCACCGCCACGCCCAGCACGAACGGCGCGAAGAACAGCCCCCGGAACAGCGTCCTGCCCCGGAAGGGCCGGTTGAGCAGTAACGCCACCCCGAGCGGCAGCACGACCAGGAACGGCACGCTGAACACGGTGAAGATCCCGGTCGCCCGCATCGACATCCAGAAGTCGCCGTAGACAGGCGACTGGTCGTCGAACAGCGCCGTGTAGTTGTCCAGGCCGACGAACGGCTTGCCCTCGAGCAGGTAGTCCCAGTCGTGCAGGCTCACCCAGATCCCGAACAGGGCCGGGGCCAGCACGAACACGGAGAACAGGATCAGGTACGGCGCCAGGAACAGGTACGGCGTCGCCTTGCCCGATCGGGGAACGCGCACCTCCCGCCCCAGCGTCTCTTCCGCTGAGATCGCGACCATCAGGCGCCGTACTTCTTCCGGTTGGCCTCAAGGATCTTGTCGGCCTTGGCGGCGGCCTCCGTGAGCGCGTCCTTGGGGCTCTTCTTGAGCAGGATCGCCGCGTTGATCGCCTGGTCGACGACCGCGGAGGCGTCCCCGATGCCCGCCACCGACGGCAGGAAGTACAGGTAGTCGATCTGGGTGCCGATCGTGGCCTGCTCCTTCAGCGCCGCGAACTCCGCGCCGTCGCGGATCGACTTGCGTGCCGGCACCTGGCCGCCCTTGGCCCACTCCAGCGAGTGGCCGCTGATCCAGTTGATGAACACCTTGGCCGCGGTCAGCTTGTTCTGGTCGGGCGTACGCTGCTTGAACACCACGAACTGGTGCGAGCCCGCCCACGCCGCCGGCTTCGACCCGATCTGCGGGAGCGGTGCGACGCCCCACTCCAGGTCCTTGATCTCCTTGAGGGTGTTGATGGACCAGATGCCGTTCCAGTTGAAGGCGGCCTTGCCGTTCTGCAGGGCGATGAAGTCGGCGTCCTGGCCGACGTTCTTGGGGCTGTAGCCCTTGTTGACGAGGTCGACGAGCCAGGTCAGGGCCTGCACGCCGGGGTCCTCGGCGAAGCGCGAGACGCTGGCGTCGTCGGCGAAGAGCTGGCCGCCGTTCTGGTAGAGCAGCGTTCCGAACTGCATGCTTCCGGTGAACGGGAACGGCGTGGCCCAGTGCCCCTGGATGCCCGCCTTCTTCAGCGCCTCCAGCGCCGCCATGTACTCCTCGCCGGTCTTGGGCGGCTGCTCCGGGTCGAGCCCGGCCTTCTTCATGACCGCCTTGTTGTAGAACATGCCGAGGGGGTGCACGTCGAGCGGGATCGAGTAGCGCGCGCCCTTGTAGACGCCGGCCTTCCAGACCGGCGGGGAGAAGTCCGCCTCGGTGAGGTTGAGCGCGTTGGCCACGTCGTCGAGGGGCAGGACCACCTGGCGGGCCGCGTTGGTGGCGACGCTGTCGACGTGCATGATGCCGAGGTCAGGGCCTTGACCCGCGGAGACGGCCGCGGGGACCTTCGCGTAGTAGTCCTCCCACTTGTAGACGTTCATCGACACCTTGATGTTCGGGTGCTCGGTGTTGAACTGGTCCACCAGCTTCTTCATGACCGGGCCGTCGCCGCCGGTGAAGCCGTTCCAGAACGCCAGCGAGACCGAGGGACCGGTGTATTCGGTGGGCGCCGCCGTGGTGGCCGGCGCGGTGGCCGGCGCCTGCGCCTGCTTGGGACCGCCGCCTCCGCCGCAGCCCGCGGCGCCGATGGCCAGCGCGCCGAGGCCCAGGCCCAGCGCGCGCCGCCTGGAAAGGTCGTTTTGGGACATGCCAGATCACTCCTGACCGTGAGGTTACGGACGTTTTACATCGTTGGTTCCAACGTTGTAAATTGCCTGGCGCCAGTTCGTTACATCGTTGTAAACCAGGTAGGGTTCCGGTGGCGAAGGGGGCATGGTGCGGCCGAGGCTGAAGGACGTCGCCGAGCTGGCCGGGGTGTCGATCAAGACCGTGTCCAACGTGGTCAACGACTATCCCCATGTCAGTGGCGAGACGCGGGCCCGGGTGGAGGCGGCGATAGCCGAGCTCTCCTACCGGCCGAACCTGTCGGCGCGCAGCCTGCGCGCGGGCCGCTCCGGCGTGGTCGCGCTGGCGGTGCCCGACCTGGACAACCCCTACTTCGCCGAACTGGCCACGAACGTCATCGAGGCGGCCGACCGGCGGGGCTGGACCGTGCTCATCGACCAGACCCAGGGCGACCGGGCCAAGGAACGCGTGGTGATCTCCGGGATCCGCGACCACCTCATCGACGGGCTGCTGTTCAGCCCACTCGCGCTCACGGGCAAGGACCTGGCCGGGCGCGACGAGCGTACGCCGATGGTGCTGCTCGGGGAGCGCATCGGGATGGGCCGCTCGCCGTACGATCACGTCGGCATCGACAACGTGGCCGCCGCGCGGGCGGCCACCCTGCACCTGGCCGAGCGCGGCAGGCGCAGGATCGCCGCCATCGGCGTGCAGCGCACGGCCGTCGCCGCGACGGGCCGCCTGCGGCTGAAGGGCTACCGGCAGGCGCTCGCCGAGGCCGGCCTCCCCGCCGACCCGTCACTGGTCGCGCCGGTCGCACGCTGGGGGCGCGCCGACGGCGCCGAGGCCATGAGCCGCCTGCTCGACTCCGGCGCGCCGGACGCGGTCTTCTGCTTCAACGACACGCTCGCGCTGGGCGCCCTGCGGACGCTGCTTAAGCGGGGATACGAGGTGCCGGGCGACGTGCTGGTGATGGGGTTCGACGACATCCAGGACGGCCGGTTCGCCACGCCCACGCTGTCGACCGTGGCGCCCGACAAGGCGCTGATCGCACAGTCGGCGGTGGACCTGCTGGCCGAGCGGCTGAGCGGCGGGACGGACAAGGCACACGAGGTGTGCGTGCCGCATCGACTGGCATTTCGGGAGAGTACGGATTTGTCCGGGCAAGAGCATCCCCGGCACCCAGCTCACGCTTGATCTCGCTGGTGCCTGCGCCACTCCCTGGCATCCAGGGTGGTCTTGATCTTCGCGGTCTGTGCCCGGCTGAAGTAATACCGGCAGGAGAGATCCCGGCACTGCAGCCCCACGGAGGCGGCCGCGTCCCGGGCGGTCGCCGCGGGAAACCGGGGGCTGTGGAGTGTCAAGATCAGAGTGAGGGACGCGAGGACGGCGAGCGCCTTGCCGGAGAGAAGCATGAGAGATCACTCGCTTTCCGTGGCCGGTCGAGCAATTGACTGAGGCGAGTCGGACGGGTCCGCGCAAAGGCGGTCCGCCAGGAGTCGCCGGCGGGTGGCAGCGCCGAGCAGGGCGAAACACACGCCCCAGCCGCCGATGGCGAGCACGGCGGCGATCGGTCCGAGCATCGCCAGGGATGGTGTGAGGACGACGAAGACGTACAGGCCGGTGATCAGCGGGGTGAAGCGCCCGATGCCCGGCCAGACGCCGCGGCGCACGGTGGCCACGCTCGCCACCAGCAGGCCGAGACCGGACAGCGGGGAGGCGATCGCGAAGATCATGCCTGCCGCGTCTGCCGAGACGAGGGCCGCGAGCTCGGCCGGAACGAACACGGTCACGGCCACGGCGGTCGTCCGGAAGCCGACCCTGGCGACCAGGCCGGATGCCGATCGTGCCAGCAGGAAGAACCCGGCCGCCTGGGGCACGTGCATGACGGCCAGGCACACCGTCCACCAGGCGGGTGAACGGCTGTCGAAACCGAGCGGAGAGACCAAGACCGCGACGAAGGCGGCCGCAGCCTGCAGCAGGCCGCCGATGATGAGCCAGGGAGCGGGGTGCTTCATGGCGTTGTTCCTTCCGTGGGGGCCGCGGGATCGCCCGACGGCCGCGACCGGGGTGTGAAGTGACATTCGGCGTCCGGAAGGTTGTCCGGCAACGGACGCGGACAGTTCGTCCGAGCGAGCAGTGGAGCCGCAGGTGATGGCCTACGCTTCAAGGCACGAGGGGTGTCCGGTGCCGCCGGACACCTGGTGGGGTCGGCGGTCGGCTGGGGCGAGGTGCTCGGGTGCTCGACGATTCGGATCCCCGGCTGCCGTTCGCGCGGCGGCTGCGGGCGTTGAAGGACGCCGCCGCGGTCTCGGTCCGCGAGCTGGAGGCGGCCAGCGGCCGAACGCCGCGCCGTCGTGCCGGGCAGCCGCCGTTGACGCTGAAACGCAGCACGATCGCCGGAATGATCAGCCAGACCCGCCCCGTTCGGCCGGAGCAGGCGCATGTCGAGGTCTTCGTCGACACCTGCCTGCGCCTCGCCCGGCAATCCGGCCGGAGCCTGCCCGCCGAGCTGAGCGAGCCCCAGGCTTGGGACGCGGCCTACCGGGAGCTGCTGGTGCGACTGGCCGAAACCCGCAGCGGCAGGCGGCTGGCCGACGAGGCCGCCAAGCGGCTGCGTTCCATGCCGGAGGCACCCGCGCGGCCCGCCGGCGAACCGGCCGGCGACGGCACAGGGCAGCGGATCCGGCACGGCCACGGTTCAGCCGGTCCGGCCTCCGTTCGCGCGGCGGCCGAGGCGGCGTGGTGGCCCGCGCCCTCGGCGCCGTTCCACGTCCGGCGCAGGACGGGCCCCGCGCCGGTGACGGCGCAGGCGATAGCGGCCGCCAAGGAGGTGCTGGCCGGGCTGGTCGGGCAGCAATGGCGCGTGGAGGCGACGCTGCGGTCGCTGGACGACCCCGACCCCATCCCGGTGCGCTGGCGGCTGACCGACGACCTACGGCTGATGGACCATCCGGCCAACCTCACCCCCGCCTCGTTGCCGCTGACCGCCTCGAGCGACGACGTCTCCGCACTGGCCGACCGGTTACGCGCGATGCGCCGCCAACGCCTGGTGATCCTGGGCGGCCCGGGCACGGGCAAGACCACGCTGGCCGTTCAGCTGCTGCTGGAACTCCTGGCCACCCGCCACGATCATGAGGAAGAGCCGGTGCCGGTGCTGTTGCCGGTCGCCGACTGGGACACCGCGGTCTTCCCGCTGATGCACGACTGGCTGGCGGCGCGGCTCGCGCAGGACTACCCGGCGCTGCGCGCCACGGGCCTGGGCTCCGAAGCGTCCGCGGTTCTGGCGGCACGCGGGCACATCCTGCCGGTGCTGGACGGCCTGGACGAGCTCCCCGCTGCGGCCCGGGCGGCGGTCATCACCACGCTCAACCGTTCACTCGGGGCAACCGACCAGCTCATCGTGACCGGCCGCACCCGCGACTACCGCAGCGCCGTCGAGGGCGCCGGTGACGTGCTCACTTCGGCGGTGGTCATCGAGCCCGACCCGCTGGACCCCGCCGTGGCCGCCGGATACCTGCGGCGCTGCCTGCCGGGCCGGCCGCACCCGGCGTGGGAGCACATTCTCACCGGCCTGGCCGGCACCCCCGCCGACCCGGCGGACCCCATCAGCACGCTGGCCGGCGCCCCCGCCGACCCGGCGGACGCCATCAGCACGCTGGCCGGCGCCCCCGCCGACACCGCGGGCTCCATCGGCACGCTGGCCGGGGTCACCGCCACCCCGCTCGGGTTGTGGCTGCTCCGAGCCGTCTACATCGCCCCGCACGCCGACCCGGCCGCCCTGCTCGACGCCGCCCGGTTCCCCGAACCTGCCACGCTGCGTGCCCACCTGTTCGACCGGCTCATCACGGCGCTGATCGACACCCGCCCGCCCAGTGCCCATCCGACCGACCTGTTCCGGCCTCGGCGCCGCCACGACCCCGCCCAGGTCCGGCACGTGCTCGGCTACCTCGCCCACCATCTCACCCATCCCCGCAACCCGGACGGCACCCCTCGTACGCGGGATCTGGCCTGGTGGCGACTGGCCGGCAGCACCCGTAGCGTCACCCCCGTGATCCGGCTCGCCCTGGGGCTCATCGTCGCGCTCATGATCGCGACCGTCGCCACGGTCGCGACCGGGCTCGCCGAGGGCTTCGCACCGTTCCCGACGCTCGGCCTGGTCTACGGGCTGGCGTTCGGACTCACCGCGGGCCTCGTCATCGCGTTCGCGGCGCGCTCCTGGGCGCGGCAGAGACCAGGTTTCGCCGACCTGCGGCTACGCGGGCGCCGGTTCAGACCCAGGTTCAGGCCGGTACGGGGGCTGCTTCTCGGCCTCGCCACCGGGCTGGCGATGGTGGTCATGATGTGGCTCACCGTCGATTCCCTCGCCGCCGCGCTCGTCGCCGGGGTCACCTCCGGCCTGGCGGTCGGCCTCGTCCACGGTTTCGCGGCCGGATTCGCCGCATGGGCCGAGGCCCCGTCCCCGGCCGGAAGGGCCAGCACCCCCCTGACCAGTTGGCGTGCGGACCGCACGCTCAACCTCGTCCGGGCCGCCACCGTCGGCGCCACCGCCGCCCTGACCGGCGGCCTGGCGGGCGGGCTCGCCGCCGGGCTCGTCGACACCCCCGCCTTCGGAGTCGCCGTCGGGCTGACCTACGCGCTCACCTTCGGCGTCACCGCCGGGCTCGCGGCCGGACATCACCACGCCTGGATGGCCTACCAGATCGCCACCGCCCGCCTGGCCCTGGCCGGCATCCTTCCCCGCGCGCTGATGTCCTTCCTGGACGACGCTCACCGGCTCGGACTGCTCCGCACGGTCGGCCCGATCTACCAATTCCGGCACGCCGAACTCCAAGACCATCTGGCCACCCTCCCGACGCCTCCGCCGCCGACCCGGCGATGAAGACGACATGGAGCGCCAGGCCCACCCGCGCCGCGCCGCTTCGCCGAGTCCCGCGAAGCCACGGGCCAGCCCGGGCCATGAAGGAGGTGGCGGCTATGGTGGGACCTCCTTGTGAAGCTTGTGAAGGGACACCGGCACGCAGGTCCCGAGCCGCTCGGCTCTGCTCGGCCACGCGTTGCGGAGAAAGGGGACGGGCTGCCGCATGGTGGGAAAGCCGCACTACCGGCGTGTTGTTGTGTTCGGGGCGGGATACATCGGTCTGGTGACCGGTGCCTGCCTCGCCGACCTCGGCCACCGGGTGGTGGTCCGGGACATCGACCCGGAGAAGATCAGGCTGTTGCAGGCCGGCGATGTGCCGATCTACGAGCCGGGCCTGGGCGACATGATCGCCCGGAACAAGGAGCGGCTGAGCTTCACGCTGGACCTGGATGAGGCCGTCACCGGTGCCGAGATCGCCTATGTCTGCGTGGACACGCCGCCGTCGGCTTCCGGTGACGCGGACCTGTCACGGGTCTGGTCGGTGGTGACGGCCCTGAAGGACGCCGCTCACCTGCGAGCCGTGGTGGTCAAATCCACCGTGCCGGTGGGCACCGGCGGCCGGGTGCGAGCCGCGCTGGATGCCGCCGGGCTCGGCCACGTCGGCTATGCCGCGAACCCGGAGTTCACCGCTGAGGGCCGCGCGGTCAGCGACTTCATGCATCCCGACCGCATCGTCATCGGGACGTCCGACGAAGCGACCGCCCGCCTGCTCACCGAGCTGCACGAGGGCGTGGACGGGCCGGTCGCGGTGATGAGCGTGCGCTCGGCGGAGATGGTGAAGCTCGCGGCGAACGCACTGCTCGCCACCAAGATCAGCTTTATCAATGAGATCGCCACCTTGTGCGAGAAGACCGGGGCCGACGTCGAGGAGGTGGCTCACGCCGTCGGACTGGATCATCGCCTGGGACCGCACTTCCTGCGGCCCGGCATCGGCTGGGGCGGCTCGTGCTTCCCCAAGGACAGCGAGGCGCTGCGGCAGCTGGCCAACAACACCGGCTACCACCTGCAGCTGCTGTCAGCGGTGATCGAGGTCAACAATCTGCAGAAGCGGCGGGCGATCCAGAAGCTCAAGGACGAGCTCGGCACGCTGGCGGGTGCGCGGGTGGCACTGCTCGGCCTGACGTTCAAGCCGGGGACGGACGACATGCGCGAGGCGCCCAGCACCGTCCTGGCGGCCCGGCTGCTCGCCGAGGGGGCCGAGGTGCACTGCTGGGATCCGATGGCCCGCCCGGCCGCGGCCGAGCCCTGGACGTCGACAACGCGCCATGCGAGCGTGGAGCAGGCGCTGGAGGGCGCGGACGCGGCGATCATCGTCACCGAGTGGCCGCAGCTCACCCAGGTCGACTGGGCGCAGGCCGTCGCGACGATGCGCCAGCCGCTGCTGTTCGACGGCCGGAACCTGCTGGACCCGGCGACGATGCGGGCCGCCGGCTACCACTACCTCAGCGTCGGCCGACCCTGACGGGCATGACGCTCGCCTGCTGATCCGCCCGTTATCCCGGCGGGCGGATCAGGTGGGCCCGGCCCGCCGCGGCGACCGGACTGCATCCGGAGTTCCGCCGCGCCCGGGTGGTCTCCAAGGGCGGCGTCATCGCGTACGTACACCGGGCCACACGCACCGCCCCCACTGCCAGGCCGACGGCATGTGCGGCACGAGGCGCCGACTCGTGAGGTCGGTGCCGGCCAGGGGCTGCGCGGGTCTCCCCTTCGCCGTCGCGTCATAGCTCTTGCCGTTGCCCGTGATTGCAAGGCCCTCGACAGAACGCCCTAAGAGACATTTATTGCGTGTCATTCATCCGTGAGCTCGACTCAGCGGAGATGCCACGAAAAATTCGGCTCCAAAGAGGCGTTGGGGTGAGCCCGGCTGACGTCGCAGGACATTAGAGTGCCGCTCTTCCGTTTTTCTTCCGTCCGTCTTCCGTCGCAGGTGAGCGATGGAATTCCCGTCTGGGAAGCCGCTTTCCTCCGCCGGTCGAACGAAGGGGATTGCTATCGGAGCGGTTCCAGAATTCGCCGCCGCCCGCAGATGTCGGGCGAATCTGCTATACCTCTCAAGGCCGCGCGAAATGTGCGTGGCATTAACGGTCGCGGAGTGCCTGACACAGGTCGGTAATCACCGCGTCGTCGAGACACACAACGTTCCGGAAAGGGATCCGCATGTCCATGTACGAACGGCAAGCCCCCACCCAATTCGAAGACCGGCGCGCCGCCATGGCCCCCCAGAGGCCGGCGAACTTAACCCGAGCGGTGTACGCGGCCATCGCCACAGCGGCGCTCAACGTGATCAGCGCCGTCGGAATCATCGTCTCCGGCACAGAGGCGATCAAAGAACAGATCGCCGCGAATTCGGACATGGGCTCTGCCCCCGTGAGCCTCGACGAGGTCGACATCCAGAGCGACCGGTTCGAGGGGCTCCAGATGATCTACTCCGGGCTCGCCTACAACACGATCTTCTGGTCGCTCGTGCTCGTACTGCTCGCCTGGCTGGCGCTGCGTGGCGGCACCGCCGTCCGGATCTTCGCCACCATCATCGTCATCTTCTCCGTCCTGTTCAAGGTGGTGAGCCTGTTCATCACCCTGCCCACCCTCACGCTGGTCGCCGACGCGCTCGTCGCTGTGCTGGGTGTGGCCGCGACCATCCTGTTCTTCGGTGCCGGTGGCAAGGCCGCCCGCCAGGGAAGGTGACCCGCTCCGCCTTATGGCTGGGACCCCAATGTCCGGGTCCGAGCCATAAGGCGTGCAGTCGCACCACTGGAGCGGCGGCACCACCGCCACGGAGCGTGACCGTCAGTTCGCCGAGCTGGTCGCCGACCTCACGTCCTGGTAATGCCCGTGGAGTACGCCGGCTTCACGCTCGGGCCCGCCGGCTGCTTCGACCGCAACCCCGCGACCGCCCCTCGCGCCCGCCGCAGGTGACGGGGGCTTTCGCAGGTGGGTACGGGCCGTCGCCGCCGTTCGGCGCAGGCCACGGTGTGCGGGCGACGGTGTGCCGGTCGGTGCCCGCGAGTGCCGTGGCTCGCAGAATGATCTTGCTGGGCGTGTCGCCGTGTCGCTCGCCTTAAGTGACTAATCAACTACTGACTGTGCATGATTAGGGGGTTGTCTTCTCAGAAGGGATCCGCTATGCGTTCCATCCTCGCCCTGCTGACCGTGGCCGCCACGGCCGTCACGCTCACCGCCACCCCGGCCACCGCCGCCTCGGGAGCCGTGATCATCAGCAACCTCGGCGAGCCTGCGTGGGGGATCGGGGACCCACGGCCCGGCGATTGCCACGACCTCGGCCCGGGCTACCATGCCGTGATCAACGAGACCGACGGCCCGATCTTGGTCTACTCCGACCATGCTTGTGAGGGGGAGCCCATGCTCGTGCACGCCTACGACAGAACCCAATACGGCCTGCACTACTCCTTCGAGGCGATGACCTGACCACCGCTGTCATAGCCGCGCGGCCGCACTGCGCCTTTTCGGAGCGGTGCGGCCGGCTTGGCAGAACGCTCCTTGCCGGGCGACGCGATCTGGCTAGACGCGCCGCATGCTCAAGGCGATGCCCCGGCCGGCGAAGAAGGACGCGAACACCTCGATGGGGAGCCTCGCCCGGCGGGCGTCGGGGGTGTGTCCCGATGGGTTGTGCAGATGCAGCAGCCCGTGGTCGTGGCCGGTGATGAGGACCAGGTGCCCGCCGCGGCCGGGTGCGGGCGCCTCGGGCCGGCGGATCTCCTTGTGGACGGAGGCGATCACCAGGCGCCCGTCCGCGAGCAGGTCGGGCAGTTCGGCCGCGGCGAGATGCGGGTGCACGTCAGCGGGCATGCCGTGCTCGGCGCGCACGTAGTCGGCGAACGGGGCGTAGATCAGGCCCTTGATCTGGCCGTCGTCGTCCTCGACATAACCGCCGTAGTCGCGGCAGCCGCGCAGAAGCTCCAGAAGGGGCGGCGCATGGCCATCGCGATGATCAAGGGCCATGTGCAGGCAGGCCATCCCGCAGCAGTGCCGGCACCAGCGGCCGTACTCCGCCTGGGTGTGCGCTCCCGAAAGGCGCCATCGTGGATCGTCGGCGGGATCGGCTCCGTCGTAGACGATGGCGCCGATCCGATCTGTGCTCATGTACTGGGTGTACAGGGTGACACCCTCATGAACTGCCTGCTGACTGCTGCCCGCTCCGGGCGTGCAGGCCGGACACCCCACCATCTCTCCCAACAGCGGTTGCGCGGCCGACCGGCGACCGGAGCGTGGTCCAGGAGATCTAGCCCCCGGACAGGACCACGCCCATTGTGCCGGAAGCGATCTCGATCTGCCTGCGACACCGGGCCAGACGACGACCTGGTTGATGTCGAACGGCAGTGACGGCAAGGTGCCGGCTCCGTGCACCGGCTTCTTCGACCGACCCGGCCGCGGCCTCGGACGGAGGTTGTCACACCTGGTGTCGAACCCCTGGTCGAAGGCGTTATGATCAAAGCGACATTACGCCTGCGACGAGGAACGATGTCGAGCATCAAAGAGGTCGCCCGGCTCGCCGGGGTCTCCGTCGGCACGGTGAGCAATGTGCTCAACCGGCCCGACATGGTGGCCCCCGACACCCGGCTGCGGGTGCGGGCCGCGATCGCCCGCCTCGGCTACGTCCGCAACGGCTCCGCCCGGCAACTGCGGGCCGGCCACAGCCGGACCATCGGCGTGGTCGCGCTCGACCTGGCCAACCCGTTCTTCATCGACGTGCTGCGCGGCGTCGAGACCGCCGCGCAGCGGGCCGAGCTCACCGTGATGGTCTTCAACAGCAACAAGGACGCCGGCCGCGAGGCGGGGCTGCTGGAGACGTTCGAGGAGCAGCGTCCGCTGGGCGTGCTGATCACGCCGGTCAACGACAGCGCCGAGGAGGAGCGGCTGCGCCGGCTCGTCTCGCGCGGCATCCCGGTGGTGCGCTTCGACAGCTCGGCCCCGCACAGCCACGGCTGCGCGGTCGCGGTCGACGACGTGCTCGGCGGGCGGCTGGCCGGCCGGCACCTGCGCGAGCGGGGGCACCGCCACATCGCCTTCGCCGGCGGGCCGTTCACCGTCCGCCAGGTGCGGGAGCGGCACGAGGGCCTGTCCGCCGTGCTCTCGCCGGACGACCGGCTCACTGTCATCCCCCTGCCCGACCTCACCATCGCCACCGGGCGGCTGGCCGGCGAGGAGATCGCCACCCGGCCGCCGTCCGAGCGTCCCACCGCGGTCTTCTGCGCCAACGACCTGGTGGCCATCGGGGTGCTGCAGGAGATGACGCAGCGCGGGCTGCGGGTCCCGGGCGACCTGGCCATCCTCGGGTACGACGACATCGACTTCGCCGCGGCGGCCGCCGTGCCGCTGTCGTCCATCCGGCAGCCGCGCGAGCAGCTCGGCCACACGGCGGCCGTGATGCTGCTGGAGGAGGCCAACCGGCCGGTCGGTCACGAGCACCGCCAGGTGATCTTCCAGCCCGATCTGGTGGCACGCGCCTCCACCAGGTAGCCTCACCGCGCCGCAGTGCGCACCGCCCTCCGAAGGCGTCGCAGCCGGCGGGTGCCCCTTGCGCGCGTGATCGGCCCGGCGGTTCGCCCGTCAGCGGGGCCGTGCGCGGGATCGGCGGCTGCCGCCTGCTCGTCGTTTCACGGGTGACTACGACCACCACCGCCGCCGCATCGCGGCGTGCCGTGGGCGGCGCATGTCCCAGTCCCGTCGCCCCCTTCCCCTCCGCGGGACCTAAGCCGGAGTGCGGCCCGCACGCGGCCACCGGGCGCCTTGCCGACGGCCGGCGGGTCGCCGTCGACGGCGACGCGGGAACCGTCACCCCCGTCCACTCCTGACATCGACGAGAGCAGGCACCGCCATGGAACTCATCCCCTTATGGGAGGGCGCCTCGCAGGAGGCGATGCTCGGTCACGAGACCTTCCTCCCCGAGATCACGACGGCCGGGGAACTCCGGCTGATCCGCAATGTCCAGGCCCCTTCGCTGACCGTCCACACCCCCGATCCGTCCGTGGCGACGTGCACCGGGGTGATCCTGTGCCCCGGCGGCAGCTTCGCCACCCTCCCGCACTGGGACGACCCCGAGATCGACGGCATCGTGCGCCGGCTCACCGAGCCGGGCCTGACCGTGTTCGTCCTCAGATATCACCTGATGCCGACGCCGCGCGACGACCGCGCATTCGTACGGATGGCGTCGAACGGCATCACGGGCGCCATCAAGACGCACGCCCGCGTCGCCAAGGACGATGCCCTCCTGGCCATGCGCGTCGTCCGCGAGCGGGCCGCCGCCTGGGGCGTCGACCCGCGGCGCATCGGGATCATGGGCTTCTCCGCGGGCGGCCTGCTCACGACCGTCACCGCGACGGGGTACGACGCGGCCACCCGGCCCGGCTTCGCCGCGGCGATCTACGGCACCTCCTTCGACCCGTACACCGTGCCGCCGGACGCGCCGCCGCTGTTCATCGCGTTCGCCGGTGACGACGTGGGCGAGGGGGTCGTGTCGTCCGGTCTCGCGCTGTACGCGGCCTGGCACGCCGCCGGCCACCCGGCCGAGATGCACGTCTACGCCACGGGCGGCCACAGGTTCGCCGGGGCCCCGCCCGGCCCGCCGAGCAGCTCGTGGACGGACCGGTATCTCGACTGGCTCGGCCAGGCGGGTTTCCTGGGCTGACGCGCCGTGACGGGGGCTACCGGCCGGCGTCCCAGCCGTAGGTCTTCATGAGCCGGGCCGCCACCCGAGCGAAGCGGTCGCCGTCGAGCACCGCGCCCTCGCGCCGGATGTCGTCCTCGTCCAGCACGAACACCCGGTCCAGCCGTACGTACGACACCCGCTCGTCCCGGCCCCAGGCACCCAGCTCCACCCAGTCGGGCCCGTCGTCGCCCTTGCTGGAGAGCATCACGCCGAGGAGCCTGCGTCCGGTCCGGCCCACGACCAGCAGGGGGCGGTCCTTGCCGCGGGACGGGTCCTCCTCGTAAGGAACCCAGGCCCAGACGATCTCCCCCGGGTCGGCCAGGCCGTCGAGGTCGGGGGAGTAGGACAGGGTGGCCGAGTCGCCGAGGGAGTGGATCTCGCGTACCGCGCCCCGGACGGGCCGGGGGTCCTCACCTAGATCGCGCATTGGGGGAGCCTACGGCGGCGCGCCGCCGAAATCCAGCCGGGCCCGGAGAGGCCGGCTCGCCCGTCACGACGCCGTGATAGTGGCCGACCAGCTCCTCGCACACCGAGGCCCAGTCGCGGTCGCGCACCGACTCCCTGGCCTGCCGGGCCATGCGGGCGCGGCGATCGGGGTCCCCGGCGAGGGCGGCGACGGCCGCGCGCAGCGCCGGCGGGTCGCCGCCGGCGTAGAGCAGGCCGTTGGCCCCCGGCCGGACCAGGTCGAGGGGGCCGCCCGCGGCCGGGGCGACGACCGGCACGCCGGAGGCGAGGGCCTCCTGGACGGCCTGGCAGAAGGTCTCGTTGCTGCCGGTGTGGACGAACACGTCCAGAGAGGCGAGGACGCGGGCCAGGTCGGGGCCGGTGCGCAGGCCGAAGAACTCCGCCCCGGGCAGCAGCCCGCGCAACCGCCGCTCCATGGGGCCCGTCCCCACGACGGCCAGCCGCACCCCGGGGACGTCGGCGAGCGCGGCGAGCAGCTGAGGCTGTTTCTCGGCGGCCAGGCGACCGGCGTATCCGACGATGGTCTGGCCGTCCGGGGCGAGCCGGCGGCGCAGCTCCTCGCTGCGGTGCCGGGGATGGAACAGGTCGAGGTCGACGCCGCGGCCCCACAACGACAGGCGGGGTATGCCGTGGCCGGCCAGCTCGCGCAGGGTCGGCGTGGAGGGGGCGAGGGTACGGGTGGCGTGCCGGTGCACCCGCCGCAGCCACGACCAGATGACCGGGTCGCCGCGGACGCCGTACTGGCGGGCGAATCCGGCCAGGTCGGTCTGGAACACGGCCACGGTGGGCAGGCCGAGCCGCCGGGCGGCGGCCATCCCGGCCGCGCCCAGCAGGGCGGGGGAGGCGAGATGGACGACGTCGGGCTTGAAGCCGGCGAGCGTACGGGACAGGCGCATGCCGGGCAGGCCCACCGTGACGGAGCGGTAGAACGGCAGGGCGAGGCTGCGGACCGGGTGGACCGGGAAGCCCGCGTAGGACGGGGGAGCGGGGGCCGGGGCGACCACCATGGCGTCGTGCCCGGTGGCGGCCAGGTGGTCAAGAACGCGGCAGACCGAGTTGGTGACCCCGTTGACCTGGGGCAGGAACGACTCGGCCACAATGGCGACCCTCATGTGATGTTTCATCCCGGTTGGGGGCGACGTCCGGTTCACCGGCAGTCGCCCGTACGGCGAATTTCTCGTGCCAGATCTCCTGGGCGACGAGCCTCGCGAAGGCGGGCAGGAAGTCGCGGGACCGCCGGACCAGCCAGGCGGTGCCCGCGGTGGCCAGCCAGAAGGCGCTGGCCCAGGCGGTGGGCTCGGCGTTCGCGGGCTCCGGGTTGGGCAGCCGCGCGGGGACGCCGCGCTCGCGCAGTTCGGCGGCGAAGAGCCGGGCCAGGTGGCGGTGCCCGCGTTCGCTGGGGTGCAGGCGGTCGGCGCCCCACATGCGCCGCTCATACAGGGCGGGTTGCCGGGCGAGATCGAGGTGGATGGTTCCGTGGCGGTGCGCGAGGCCGGTCACGATCGTGTTGACCACGTGGACGCGCCGGGCGAGAGGGCGGCGCAGCAGCTCCGGGATCCGCAGCATGAGGCCGGGGTCGGGCAGCGTGGCGGTGAGCACGGTGACCTGGTCCGCGCGCAGCCGGGTGATCAGGCGTTCCAGGTCCGCGTGGATCTGGCGGGGGGCGAAGTCGCCGCGCAGGGTGTCGTTCACGCCGACGAGCACGGTGGCGAGGGACGGGCGCAGGGCCAGCGCCCGGGGGAGCTGGTCGCGTACGACGTCGGCGACGCGGGCGCCGCAGACGGCGAGGTTGCTCAGCTCGGTGGGCGCCAGCGCCTCGGCCAGGAGCCCGGCCCAGCCGCGCCCCGGCACCGGATCGCCCAGTCCGACCGTGACCGAGTCGCCCAGGGAGACCATCCGCGTCATCGCGGCCTCGCGGGCGTGCCGATCAGGCCGTGCGCGTCCAGGAAGCCCCGGACCGCGGCGGGCCAGCCGTACCGCTCGGCCCTGGCCCGGGCCCGCTCCCGGCGCCCGGGGTCGGACAGCAGCTCCTCGATCGCGCCGGCGTAGGCCGCGGGGTCGTCGGCCACCGCCGCCCCCGCCGGGCCGATGACCTCGGGCAGGGCGCTGTCGCGCGTGGCCACGACCGGGGTGCCGCTGGCCAGCGCCTCCAGCGCCGCCAGGCCGAACGTCTCCACCGGGCCGGGGGCGAGGGCCACGTCCGCGGTGGCGAGCAGCGCGGCCAGCGCGTTCCGGTCGGCGAGGTGGCCGAGGAAGCGGACCGGCAGTCCGTCCGCCAGCCGGGTGAGCCTGGGCCGCAGCGGCCCGTCGCCGGCCACCACCAGCACGGCCGGGACACCCCTGCGGCGCAGCTCGGCGAGGGCGCGGATGGAGCGGTCGGGCCGCTTCTCGGGAGACAGGCGGCCGCAGTGCACCAGCAGCGCCTCGCCCCGCGCGGCCAGGCGGGAGCGCAGGCCGGGGTCGAAGCGCTCGGGGGAGAACGTGGCGAGGTCCACCCCGAGCGGCACCCGGACCAGGTTCGGCACGCCCAGCCTGGCGAACTCGGCCGCGGCCCAGGCGGTCGTGCACACCACGGTGTCGAACCGGGCCGCGGTGGCGCGGTTGACGGGGTCGGCCAGCCGGCCGAGGGGACCGTACAGGCGCAGCAGCGCCGACAGGCTCTCGTGCGAGACCATGACCGAGCGGACGCCCGCGGTCCTGGCCCAGGGGCCGAGCCAGCGCAGGGTGGTGCGGTCCGACACCTCGATCCGGTCGGGTGCCAGCTCCTCCAGGAGGCGTCTCAGCGTGCCGCGGGCGGCGATGACCCGGTAGCCGCCGAGACCGGGGACCACCGGGCCCGGCAGGGTGACGACCCGTCCGGCCGGGGTCCGCTCGTCGCGGGCCGCCACGCCGGGGACGACCAGGACGGGCTCGTGTCCCGCCGCCGCGTAGCCGGCGCCGAGCTCGTGCAGGGCGGTACGCAGCCCGCCCGACGTGGGAGTGACGAAGTTCGCTAACCGAACGATACGCACGTCTGGATGATGGCCGGAGATCTGTCCTAATCGGCTAATTAACCATGAACCACTCCGTAACCCTCCTTGGCCGGTATTTGGCGGTGCCGCGGGTATGCATGATGGCCGACAGGAGTTCACGGCCGGTTCATCGCCCCGGTCTACCGTCCTGGTGACGTCGAGACGATGGGGAAACCCTCATGGAGCATGTGACGTTCCTGGTCGTCGTGGTGATCATCACGGCGCTGGTGTTCGACTTCACGAACGGCTTCCACGACACGGCCAACGCGATGGCCACCTCGATCGCGACCGGCGCGCTGCGGCCGCGGGTGGCGGTGGCGATCTCGGGCGTGCTGAACGTGGTGGGCGCGTTCCTGTCGGTCGAGGTGGCCAGGACGATCTCGGGCGGGATCGTGGACGACACCCTGGTGACCCCGCCGATGGTGTTCGCCGGGCTGATCGGCGCGATCCTGTGGAACCTGCTCACCTGGCTCCTGGGGCTGCCGTCCAGCTCCTCGCACGCCATGTTCGGAGGGCTCATCGGCGCGGTGTGGGTGGGCGCCGGCATCCAGGGCGTGAACTTCGGCACGGTGGTGCAGAAGATCCTCATCCCGGCGGTGGCCTCGCCGCTGATCGCCGGGTTCGTCGCGATGATCGCCACCTTCCTGGCGTACTCGCTCACCGCCAGGGCCCGGCACGAGTCGGTGACGGGCACGTTCCGGTTCGGGCAGATCGTCTCGGCCTCGCTGGTGTCGCTGGCGCACGGCACCAACGACGCCCAGAAGACCATGGGCGTCATCACGCTCACGCTGATCTCGTCCGGGGCGCTGGCCTCCGGCTCGAACCCGCCGCTGTGGGTGATCGCCACCGCCGGGCTGGCCATCGGGCTGGGCACGTACCTCGGGGGCTGGCGGATCATCCGCACCATGGGCAAGGGCCTCACCGAGATCGAGTCGCCGCAGGGCTTCGCCGCCGAGGCGAGCGCGACCACGGTCATCCTCGCCTCCTCCCACCTGGGGTTCGCGCTGTCGACCACGCAGGTGGTGTCCGGCGCGATCCTCGGCACCGGGCTGGGCCGCCGGCTGGCCAAGGTGCGCTGGAGCGTGGCGGGCCGGATGGCGCTGGCCTGGCTGCTGACCCTGCCGTCCGCCGCCGCGGTGGGCGCGGTCGTGGCGGCCGTGGCCACCACCGGCACCCTCGGCGTCGCCGTCACCGCGCTGGTGGCGATCGCGGCGGCGGGCGGCCTGTACGCGGCCAGTCGCCGCGAACCCGTTCACGCGGGCAACGTCAACGACGTGCCCGCCCACGTCTGAAGGGCGGACGCCGATGGACATCAAATGGGACGCCCTCGGACAGGTCTTCGTCATCAGCCTTGCCGTCAGCGTGATCGTCGTCGCGGTCTTCTCGCTCGGCGCGCTGGCGCTCGCGGCCCGTCAGTCGGCCCGTCAGTCGGCGCAGGAGCGGGGGACCGGCACCGGCGCGGGCGGCCTGGCCGCGGCCGTCCTGTGCTTCACCGCCTGCGCCGCGGTCGTGCTGTACGGCATCTACCTGATCGTCCCGCAGTTCCACTGACCTCCGGGGGCGTTCACAGCCCTGCGAAGAAGGTCCTGATGTCGGCGGCCAGCAGGTCGGGGGCCTCCAGGGCGGCGTAGTGGCCGCCCGTCGCGAACTCCGACCAGTGGACCACGTTGTGCGCCTGCTCGGCGTACCGCCGGACCGTGCTGTCGCCGGGGAAGACCGCCACGCCCGTCGGGGTCTTGCCCGGCGCGTCCGGCACCGCCCAGTCGCCGCCGCTCTCCCGGTAGATGCGGGTGGAGGATCCGGCGGTGCCGGTGAGCCAGAGGATGGAGACGTCGGTGAGGACGTCGTCGGCGGGCACCCCGCCCACGTCCCGCCCCCAGGAGGCGAACGCGTCGAGGGTCCAGCCGAGCAGCCCGGCCGGCGAGTCCGCCAGGGCGTACGCGAGCGTCTGCGGCCTGGTGCCCTGGATGGCGGCGTACCCGGAGAACTCCTTCCGCCACCGTTCGACGCCCCGGGCCCGCTCCGTCTCGGCCTCGGTCAGGCCCGACATGTCGTCGGTGACGAACGCGGTGAGCGCGTTCACGTGCACGCCGACCACCCGTTCGGGGGCCAGCCGCGCCACGGCGGGGGAGACCAGGGCGCCGAAGTCGCCGCCCTGCGTGCCGTAGCGCTCGTAACCGAGCCGCGCCATCAGCTCCACCCAGGCGGCGGCGACCCGCCGCACGCCCCAGCCCGGCTCCGTCGTGGGGCCCGAGAACGCGAACCCCGGGATGGACGGGATGACCAGGTGGAAGTCCCGGCTGAGCGGCCCGGCGACGCGCGAGAAGTCCGCGAACGTGCTGGGCCAGCCGTGCGTCAGCAGCAGCGGCAGCGCGTCGGGCCGGGGCGAGCGCACGTGCGCGAAGTGCACGCGCTGCCCGTCGATCACGGTCGTGTACTGCGGGAACGCGTTGAGCCTGGCCTCGTGCGCGCGCCAGGAGTAGCCGTCGAGCCAGTACGCGGCCAGCTCGCCGACGGCTTCGGGCGGCACCCCGTACGACCAGCCGACCCCGTCGAGGGCGTCGGGCCGGCGGGTGCGCTCCAGCCGCTCACGCAGGTCGTCGAGCCGGTCCTGGGATATGTCGATGACGAATTCGTCCATGCCCGCAACGCTAGGAGCTATTGCGGCCAGATTCGGGCCACAATGGTGTCCGTGTTGGACACCTCGGCGAGATTGCTGCGCCTGCTGGCCCTCCTGCAGGCCCGGCGCGAGTGGCCCGGCGCCGACCTGGCGGAGCGGCTCGGCGTCGCCCCCCGGACGATGCGCCGCGACGTCGACCGGCTGCGCAGCCTCGGCTACCCGGTCCATTCGACGCCCGGCGTCTCCGGCGGCTACCGGCTTGGCGCGGGCGCGCAGCTGCCGCCGCTGCTGCTCGACGACGAGGAGGCCGTGGCGGTCGCGGTCGGCCTGCGCACCGCCGCGAACGGCACCGTGACCGGCATCGAGGAGACCTCCCTGCGCGCGCTGGCCAAGCTCGAACAGGTCCTGCCCGCCCGCCTGCGGCAGCGGGTCAACACGCTGCAGCGGCACACCGTACGCATCGATCGCGCGGGCCCCACCGTGGACCCCGACGTGCTGACCCACGTGGCCGCCGCCTGCCGCGACCACGAGCAGCTCCGCTTCGACTACACCGGCCACCGGGGCGAGAGCGCGCTCAGGAGGGCCGAGCCGCACAGCCTCGTCACCAAGGGCAACCGCTGGTACCTGGTCGGCTGGGACGCCGACCGCGGCGACTGGCGCACGTACCGGGCCGACCGGATGCGTCTTCGGACCCCGAACGGCCCGCGCTTCACGCCGCGCGAGCCGCCCGCCCCCGACGTCGCCGCCTGGGTGCAGCACCGCCTGGCGCACGAGATGTGGCCGTACGAGAGCCGCTTCCTGCTGCGCGCGCCCGCCGAGCGGATCGAGGGCCGGACGGCGGGCGCCGTCGAGCCGGTGGACGAGCACACCTGCCTGCTCACCCTGCGCGGCGACGACCTGCGCATGATGGCCATGGTGGTGGCCTTCCTGGACGTGGACTTCGAGGTGCTGGAGCCCCTGGAGCTGAAGGAACACCTGCGTGCTCTCGGAGAACGGCTGCTCTCCTCTAGAATCTGATTCTGTGTCAGCGTTCTTCACCCAGAAGAAGGGCGAGCTGGTCCCCGCGCCGCACGCCCGAGGTCCCTGGTCCCCCGACATGCTCCACGGCCGCCTGCTCGGCGGGCTCGCCGCCCGCGCCATCGAGCGCCGCTACGCCCAGCCGGGGCTGCACTTCGCCCGCCTGACGGTCGACCTGTTCCGCAACAGCCCGATGGTGCCGGTCACGGTGGAGACCTCGCTGGTCAGGGCCGGGCGCAGGATCCTCGTGGCCGACGCGGTGATCATCACCGAGCAGGGGGTGATCGGGAGGGCCGGCGCGGTGCTGCTGCGGCAGGGGGAGCAGCCGGAGGGGGAGCAGACGTTCGTCACGCCCCCGTGGGACACGCCCGCGCCCTCCGAGCCGCCAGTGGATGGGCAGGCCACGTGGAAGCCGCCGTTCGACCTGTGGCGCGTGACCGAGTGGGCGGCGCCCGGGCCGGGGCGGGTGTGGATGCGGGAGTCGCATCCGCTGGTGGACGAGGAGCCTTTGACGCCGTTCGTACGCGCGGCGCTGGCCGCCGACTTCGCCAGCCCGCTGAGCAACTCCGGGGTGGAGGGGCTGCGCTTCATCAACGCCGACTACACGCTGACGCTCGCCCGGCTCCCGTCCGCGGAGCTGATCGGGGTCGAGGCCACCGGCCACCTGTCCGCCGCCGGGGTCGCCACGGGGCAGGTCACCATGCATGACGCGAGCGGGCCGTTCGGGTTCTGCGTGGTGACGGCGGTCGCCAACACGATCGGCATCGGCGGCCGCTAGTGCCGCAGGAGAATGTCGTACCCGCGGCGTAACGTTCCGCGGGTGCGTTCAGCTGCGCGTCTCGCCGCCGGGGACGGGTTCCACCTCGATGCCGTGACCTGCGCCGACGACCATCGCGGGTGGTCGGCGGCGGAGCTGGGCTCCGCGCACCGCCTGGTGCTGGTGCGCCGCGGCCTGTTCCGGCGCAAGGCGGACGGCAGGGCCGCCGTGATCGACCCGACGATGGCCTACCTCGGGGTGCCCGGCGAGGAGGAGCACTTCGCCCACCCGGCGGGCGGCGACGTGTGCACCTCGGTGTCCCTGACCCCGGAGCTGTGGCACACGCTCGCGGGGGAGGGCCCGCCAGGCCGGCCGACCCTGTATGTGGACGCCCGCCTCGACCTCGCCCACCGGCGGTTCCTGGTGGCGGCGCGGGGCGGGGACACGGCTTTCGAGCTGGCCGAGTCCCTGCTCTCCCTCATCGCCACCAGCCTCGCCCAACTGACCCCAACCCCAACACCGGCCTCTTCCGGTTCGGGCGCCATGGATGCGCCCCGCCCCGGAACGAGCACCACCGAGACGTCCGTCACCCAGACCACGGCGCCTGCCCTTGGGCCGGAAAGCATCGAAGCGCCGGCTCTTGGGTCGCGCGGCACCGAGGCAACCGCCGGCGTGATGCCCGGCCCTCGGCTGGGTACCGACGCCGCCGCCTCTCGGACGGACGACGCCGGGGTTGGTGGCGTGGGAGGAGCCGACACCAGGGGGCGGGGTGTCGCGAAGGCGTGTGCAGCCAAGGGGGGCGCCCCCCGGGGCGGCGGTGGGCCGAGGCCCGGTGCGGTGATCGCCGACGCCGCCCGGGAGGCCATCGCCGCCGATCATCCGGCGGCGGGTGGGCTGATGTCGCTGGCCGAGCTCCTGGCCGTCTCGCCGTACCAGCTCAGCCGGGCGTTCACCCGGGAGCTGGGCGTCTCCCTGACCCACTACCGCAACCGCGTGCGCGTGGGCCGGGCGCTCGACCGGCTGGAGGACGGCGAGCCGAGCCTGGCCGGGCTGGCCGCCGACCTCGGGTTCGCCGACCAGGCCCACCTCACCCGTACGATCCGCCACCACGTCGGCCACACCCCGACCGCCCTGCGCCGCCTGCTCGCCCCCCGCACTCCCTGAACGAGAGCGCGAGGGACACCTGACGAGTCAGCCGCCCATGACGCAGAAGGGGTGGCCTTCGGGGTCGAGGAGCACGGTCCAGTCGCCGCCGCCCGGCTGGAAGTCGGGCACGGTGGCGCCGAGATCGGCCAGTTCCTTCATGGCGGCCTCGACGTCGGGGACCGTGAAGTCGAGGTGCGCGTGCTTGCCGCTGTCCGGCCAGGCCGGGCCCCGGTAGCCGTCGATCCGCTGGAAACCGACCGAGACCGGGCCGCCCTCGAGGCTGACGAAGTCGGGGTCACCCGGGCTGATCCGCCAGCCGGTGGCCTGCGCGTAGAAGGACGCCAGGGCGGCGGGGTCGGCGCTGTCGATGACGATGGAGGTAAGTGTCGCTGTCATGCGCCCAGCCTCCCGGGGACCGGGCGGCCGGGTCTTGAACATCCTTGCACCACCGCCCACCACCGCCACCCGCACATCGACCGCCCCGACACGACCACCACACCCCTGAGACGACCACCACACCCCCCGAGACGGCCGCCGCCCACCGGCACGGTCGCCGCGTGTCGGTGGCGGTGCGGCCGGAGGGCGGATCGTTGGGCCGGCGGGTGGCGTGGCCGCCGGGGCTCCGGGGCGGCGGTCCGGCGTGGGTGGCGGCGGTGGTGGGTGCGGGTCAGGCCGGGTGTTCGGTGCGGTCGCCGGACCAGTCCGTGTGGAAGGAGCCCTCCTTGTCCACCCGGCGGTAGGTGTGCGCGCCGAAGAAGTCGCGCAGCCCCTGGATCAGCGCGGCCGGGAGCCGGTCGCGCCGCAGGCCGTCGTAGTAGGCCAGCGCCGACGAGAAGCCGGGCGTGGGCACGCCGATCTGCACCGCCGTCGTCACCACGCGCCGCCAGGCCTCCTGCCCCGCGTCCAGCGCGGCCGCGAAGGTCGGGTCGGCCAGGAGCGTCGGCAGGGCCGGGTTGGCGTCGTACGCGGCTCGGATCCGGTCCAGGAACTTGGCCCGGATGATGCACCCGCCGCGCCAGATCGTGGCCATGGCCCCCAGGTCGAGGTCCCAGCCGTACTCACGGGAGGCGGCGGCCATCTGGTCGAAGCCCTGCGCGTACGCGACGATCTTGGACGCGTACAGGGCCTGCCGCACGTCCTCCACCAGCTCGCTCCCCCCGACCCCGGAAAGGCCGGGACCCTGCAGGGACGCGGCGGCGGAGCGCTGCTCCGGGTGGCCGGACAGGGCGCGGGCGAAGGTCGCCTCGGCGATGCCCGTCACCGGCACGCCCAGGTCGAGCGCGCTCTGCACGGTCCACCGGCCGGTGCCCTTCTGCTCGGCCTGGTCCACCACGACGTCCACGAACGGCCGGCCCGTCTCGGCGTCCACCTGGTCGAGCACCTCGGCGGTGATCTCGATCAGGTACGAGTCGAGCTCACCCCGGTTCCACTCGCGGAACACCGTGGCCAGCTCGGCCGGAGTCGCGCCCAGGGCCTGGCGCAGCAGGTCGTACGACTCGGCGATGAGCTGCATGTCCGAGTACTCGATGCCGTTGTGGACCATTTTCACGAAATGTCCGGCACCGTCGGGGCCGACGTGGACGCAGCACGGCACCCCGTCCACCTTGGCCGAGATGTCCTGCAGGATCGGGCCGAGCGCCTCCCACGACTCCTTCGAGCCGCCCGGCATGATGCTGGGCCCGTTCAGCGCGCCTTCCTCGCCGCCCGAGATGCCGGTGCCGACGAAGTGCAGGCCGCGCTCGCGCAGCGCCGCCTCGCGCCGGCGGGTGTCGTCGAAGTGCGCGTTGCCGCCGTCGACGATCATGTCGCCGGGCTCCATCAGGTCGGCGAGCTGGTCGATCACCGCGTCGGTGCCCGCCCCCGCCTTCACCATGATGATCGCCCGGCGTGGCCGCTTCAGCGAGGCCACGAAGGCGGCCAGGTCCTCGGACGGGACGAACGTGCCCTCCCCGCCGAACTCCTTGACCAGCTGCTGCGTGCGCCCATATGTGCGGTTGTGCACGGCTACCGCGTATCCGTGCCTGGCCAGGTTACGGGCCAGGTTGCGCCCCATGGTGGCCAGGCCGGTGACGCCGATGTCTGCCAAGTCCATCTCAAGCTCCTTTGTGGGGGATACGCATGATCCAGCTCGGTGGTTCCAGGGGATATTCCAGCATCAGTCGGACTGTCGGACGCCCAGCTCGTCGAGCCTGTCCAGCATGTCAGCCGGATCGGCGTAGACCCTGAAGGCGCCCGCGCGTTCGA
Organism: Nonomuraea sp. NPDC003707; assembly: GCF_053587055.1. Lineage (NCBI taxonomy): Bacteria > Bacillati > Actinomycetota > Actinomycetes > Streptosporangiales > Streptosporangiaceae > Nonomuraea > Nonomuraea sp. NPDC003707. The sequence goes on from NZ_JBSFNK010000008.1 coordinate 119,945, forward strand.
GCTCGTCCCTGCCGTACCCACCGGACTGCAGCCCGATGCCCAGCGCGCCGGCCCGGCGGGCGGCGAGCAGGTCCCAGACGCTGTCGCCCACCACCATGGCATGCGCGGGGTCCACCCGGACCAGTGCCGCACCGGCCAGGAACAGGTCGGGGTCCGGCTTCGCCCGGCGCACCATGTCGCGCGTGATCATCGGGGTGTCGTCCGGCAGGCCCAGCATGCCCAGCGCGAGCCGCGCCGTGCGGGCGTACCCGCTGGTGGCGATCGCCCACGGCACGCCGCGCGAGGAGAGCTCCGACAGCAGCTCCGCCGCGCCGGGCAACGGCCGGACGGAGTGGACCTGCTGCTCGTACGCCTCCATGTGCGTGGTCTGCAACTGTTCGATCTGCTCCCGCGTCAGCTTCAGCCCGGTCTCGCGCAGCAGGGCGCTGACGAACAGCCCGCCGCTCATGCCGATGCGCCGGTGGATCCGCCACACCGACAGGTCGATCCCCATGCTCGACAACGCCTGCCGCCATGCGATGACGTGCTGGTAAACGCTGTCTATCAGGGTGCCGTCCAGGTCGAACAGGAACGCTGGCGTCGGGGCCTCCGGAAACTCGCTCATGGGTCCATGACACCATGAGGGATTATGCGGATCATCATCGCGGGTGGTCACGGGAAGATCGCCCTGCTTCTGGAGGAGCGGCTCAAGTCCGGCGCGGTCGGCATCGTGCGCAATCCCGCGCATGTCGCCGACATCGAGGCCGCCGGAGCCGAGGCCGTGGTGTGCGACCTGGAGCGGGCGACCGTCGAAGAGGTGGCGGCGATCGCCGAGGGCGCCGACGCGGTGGTCTTCGCGGCCGGAGCCGGTCCCGGCAGCGGCGCGGCCCGCAAGGACACCGTGGACCGGGCCGCGTCCGTGCTGCTGGCCGACGCCGCCGAGCGCGCGGGTGTGCGGCGGTTCATCCAGGTCTCCTCCATGGGCGCGGGCAGAGCGCCGCAGGGTGGCGACGAGGTCTGGGCCGCGTACATCACGGCCAAGACCGAGGCCGAGGAGGACCTGCGCGCCCGCGACCTCGACTGGACGATCCTGCGGCCCGGACGGCTGACCGACGAGCCCGGCACGGGCCTGGTGCGGCTGGCCCCCGAGGTCCCGCCGGGGGCGGTGCCCCGCGACGACGTGGCCGCCGTCATCGCGGCCCTGCTCGAAGCCCCCGGTACGGCCCGCAGGACCCTGGAACTCGTCTCCGGGGACACTCCCATCAAGGCCGCTATTGGGACAGAGTGACTTCTGTGACTGAATATCGCGTACTTGGACGTACTGGACTCAAGGTAAGCCCGCTCTGCCTGGGAGCGATGATGTTCGGCGGGTGGGGTGAATCCGACCCCGCGGAGTGCGCCAGGATCATCGACCGCGCGCTCGACTCGGGGATCAACTTCATCGACACCGCCGACGTCTACGCCCAGGGCCAGTCGGAGGAGTTCGTCGGCCAGGCGCTCGCCAAGTCGGGCAGACGCGACGACGTGGTGCTGGCCACCAAGGTCCACGGCGCCATGGGCGAGGGCCCCAACCAGCGGGGCAACTCCCGCCGCTGGATCATCCAGGAGGTCGAGAACAGCCTGCGCCGCCTCGGCACCGACTGGATCGACCTCTACCAGATCCACCGGCCCGACCCGGCCACCGACATCGAGGAGACCCTCGGCGCGCTCACCGACCTCGTACGGCAGGGCAAGGTCCGCTACATCGGCAGCTCCACCTTCCCCGCCCACCAGATCGTCGAGGCCCAGTGGGCGGCGGAGCGGCGCTCGCTCGAACGGTTCGTGTGCGAGCAGCCGCCGTACTCGCTGCTCGCCCGCGGCATCGAGGCCGACATGCTGCCCGTGGCCGAGAAGTACGGCATGGGCGTCATCGTGTGGAGCCCGCTGGCCGGCGGCTGGCTGAGCGGCCGCTACCGCAAGGGGCAGGAGCAGCCGCAGACGCGCAGGGCGTCCCGGCTGCCCGAGCGGTACGACCTGACCAAGGAGGTCAACCAGCGCAAGCTGGACGCCGTCGAGCAGCTCGCCGTGCTGGCCGAGGAGGCGGGCGTCACGCTGGTCGAGCTGGCGATCGCGTTCACGATCAGGCACCGGGCGGTGACGTCGGCCATCATCGGGCCGCGCACCATGGAACACCTGGAGGGCCAGCTCACGGCCGCCGACGTGCGCCTGACGGACGACGTGCTCGACAGGATCGACGAGATCGTGCCGCCGGGCGTCACGCTCAACCCCGCCGACCGGGGCTGGCAGCCGCCGGAGCTGGGCGACGCGGGCCTGCGCCGACGTCCCTGACCTGGTCCGAGGCTTTGCCTGACGCTGGGTGTGACGTTCGGCGTACGCGGTAGGGGTCCCCCGAATCGAGGGGGGACATGCGATGTCGTTTTTCGGTGGGGACCCGTTCAGAGGGTTCGAAGAGCTCACGGGCCGGGTGTTCGGCGGCATGGAATCCTGGCCGCCGACCCGGCCCGGCGTGCAGCGGGTGGACGTCGGCCGGCTGCTGTCCGCCTCGGCGAGGGAGGTCCTGGCGCGGGCCATGGACGCCGCCGGTCAGCGCGGCGCCCCCGACCTGGACGTACTCGACATCCTCGACGCCCTGACGGAGGACGACGCCATCCGCAACACGCTGCGCACGGCCGGGGTGGACGTGGGCCGGGTGCGCGACCGCATCGACGAGGTGGCCGGGCCGGGCGAGGCCGGCGAGCCGCCCGCCACGCTCTCACCGGCCGCCAAGAGGGCCATCCTCGACGCCCAGCGGATCTCGCGTGCGCTGCGGTCGTCGTACATCGGGCCCGAGCACCTGCTGCTCGCGATCGCCGCGCGCCCCGACTCCGGCGCCGCCCGGATCCTCCAGGACCAGGGCGTCTCCGCTAACGAGCTGCAGGAGGCCATGACGGCCGTCCCGCGCCGGACCGACGGCGAGCCGCGCCGCCAGAGCGACACGCCGACGCTCGACGAGTACGGCAGGGACATGACCGAGGAGGCCAGGCAGGGCAGGCTCGACCCGGTCGTCGGCCGTGAGGAGGAGATCGAGCAGGCCATCGAGGTGCTCTCGCGCCGCACCAAGAACAACCCGTGCCTGATCGGCGAGCCGGGCGTCGGCAAGACCGCGATCGTCGAGGGCATCGCCCAGCGCATCGTGAACAACAGCGTTCCCGACACCCTGAAGGACCGGCGCGTCGTCGGCCTCGACCTGACCGGCATGGTGGCCGGGACGAAGTACCGCGGCGAGTTCGAGGAGCGCATCAAGAAGGTCATCGACGAGGTGCGCGCGCACTCCGACGAGATCATCGTCTTCATCGACGAGGTCCACAACCTGGTCGGCGCGGGCGCCGCCGAAGGCGCCATGGACGCGGCCAACATCCTCAAGCCCGCCCTGGCCCGCGGCGAGCTGCACGTCATCGCGGCCACCACGATCGACGAGTACCGCAAGAACATCGAGAAGGACGCCGCGCTCGAACGCCGCTTCCAGCCCATCCTGGTCGCCGAGCCGAGTGTGGAGGAGACGGTCGAGATCCTGGCCGGGCTGCGGGACGCGTACGAGGCGCACCACCAGGTCCGCATCACCGACGAGGCGCTCGACGCGGCCGCGACCCTGTCCGACCGCTACGTCTCCGACCGGTTCCTGCCCGACAAGGCCATCGACCTCATGGACCAGGCTTCCGCCCGGGTGCGGCTGCGCTCGCGCACGCCCGGCGCCGACGTACGGGAGCTGGAGGAACGGCTCGACGCGCTGCGCCGGGACAAGGACCAGGCCGTCTCGGCCGAGGACTTCGACCGCGCCAAGGACCTCACCACGCAGATCGACAAGATCAGACCGGAGGTCGAACGTGCCAGGCACGGCACGGACAGCGTGCCCCTGGTCACGGTCGAGGACATCGCCGAGATCGTCTCCCGCCGCACCGGCATCCCGGTCACCCAGCTCACCCAGCAGGAGCGCGAGCGCCTGATGCGCCTGGAGGAGCACCTGCACGAGCGCGTGATCGGCCAGGAGGAGGCCGTCACCGCCATCGCCGAGGCCGTACGCCGGGCGCGGGCGGGCCTGAAGGACCCGAACCGCCCGATCGGCAGCTTCCTGTTCCTCGGCCCGACGGGGGTCGGCAAGACGGAGCTGGCCAGGGCGCTCGCCGCGGCGCTGTTCGGCGGCGAGGACCACATGGTGCGCGTCGACATGAGCGAGTTCCAGGAGCGGCACACGGTCTCCCGCCTCATCGGCGCGCCGCCCGGATACGTCGGGTACGAGGAGGCGGGTCAGCTCACCGAGGCCGTCCGCCGCCGCCCGCACGGCGTGATCCTGCTGGACGAGATCGAGAAGGCCCACCCGGACGTCATGAACATCCTGCTGCAGATGCTCGACGACGGCCGCCTCACCGACGGCCAGGGCCGCACGGTGGACTTCACCAACACGATCGTCATCATGACCAGCAACATCGGCGCCCAGCTCATCCTGGACTCGCCGGGCGACGTCAAGGAGCTCGAGGACCGGCTCATGGACCTGCTGCGGCACTCGCTCCGGCCGGAGCTGCTCAACCGCATCGACGAGACGATCATCTTCAAGCGGCTGGAGAAGGAACAGCTGCGCCAGATCGTGGACCTGATGCTGGAGCGCACCCGGCAGCGGCTGCGCGGGCAGGGCGTCGCGCTGGAGGTCACGGACGCGGCCAAGGACTGGCTGGCCGAGCGCGGCTACCAGCCGGAGTTCGGGGCCCGGCCGCTGCGCCGCACGGTGCAGCGGGAGGTGGACAACCGGCTGGCCACGATGCTGCTGACCGGGGAGGTCGAGGAGGGGGGCCGGGTGACGGCGGACGTCGAGGGTGACCACCTCGCCTTCCGCGCCACCGCCGCGCAGCCCGCCACCTGACCGCCGCTCCCGGCCTCCCGCGGCGGGGACGCGGTGGGGCGCGGCGGGGGCGCGGTCAGGCGAGGGCGGCCGCGGCGCGTTCGCGGCAGTCGGCCAGCGTGAGGTCCGCCAGGGCCTCGCGTACGGCGGGGACGCACACCGGGGCCATGGAGAGGCTGGTCACGCCGAGCCCCACCAGCAGGGGTGCGAGCAGCGGGTCTCCGGCCGCCTCCCCGCACACCCCGACCGGCTTGCCCGCCTCCCGCCCCGCGGCGGCGCACATGGCGATCAGCTCCAGCAGCGCGGGCTGGCGCGGGTCGAGCAGGTCGGCGAGGGCGGAGTGCTGGCGGTCGGCGGCGAAGGTGTACTGGGCCAGGTCGTTGGTGCCGATGCTGAGGAAGTCCATCTCCCGCAGCAGCCGCCCGGCCCGCAGCGCCGCCGCCGGGACCTCGATCATCGCGCCCACCCTGGTGATGCCCCTGGCGCGGGCGCGCCGCGCGAACCCGGTCGCCTCCGCCGTCGTGGTGACCATGGGCGCCATCACCCACGCCTCGGCGCCCGTCTTGCGGGCGGCCTCGGCGATGGCGTCGAGCTGGGTGTCCAGGACGTCCGGCAGCAGCCGGTCGACGCGCAGGCCGCGCACGCCGAGGGCAGGGTTCGGCTCGCCGGGCAGGCCGAGGAAGGGCAGGGGCTTGTCGGTGCCCGCGTCGAGCGTCCGCACGATCACGCTCTCCGCCTGGGCGAACACCTCGGCGTACGCGGCCACCTGCTCCTCGAACGACGGCGCCGTCGTACGGTCCAGGAACAGGAACTCCGTCCTGAACAGCCCGACCCCCTCGGCGCCCGGCCGCAGGTCCCCGGCCGAGCCGATGTTGAGCAGCAGCTTCACCGGGTGGCCGTCCGACGTCCGGCCCGGGCCCCGGCCGGCCGCCAGTCTGGCCCGCTCCGCGCGGTCGGCCTCCTGGACCTCGGCCGCCTCCCGCTCGGTGAGGCCGACGGCGAGCTCGCCGGTGCGGCCGTCCACGCCGACCACGGTGCCGTCCGGGACGTCCATGATCCCCTTGCAGGCCACCACGGCGGGCAGGCCCCGGCCGCGGGCCAGGATCGCGGTGTGGCTCGTCGGCCCGCCCCGCTCGGTCACCAGCGCCAGCACGTCCGGGCCCAGGCCCGCGGTGTCGGCGGGGGAGAGGTCCTCGGCCACCAGCACGTACGGGTGGCCGGGGGAGGGGAGCCCCGGCATGGGGAGGCCGAGCGCGAACGCCACGGCCCGGTGCTTGAGGTCGTCGAGGTCGGCGGCCCGCTCGGCCAGGTAGCCGCCGAGCGCGGCCAGAGTGTCCCGGTGCTGCGCGAAGGCCGCGTCCAGCGCGTGGGCGGCGTCCATGCCCTCCTGGGCCCGGCCCTGGGCGTCCTCCAGCAGCATCGGGTCGTGGGCGATCATGGCCAGTGCCTCGAGGATGTCCGCCGCCTCCCCTGAGGCGCCGGCGGCGCGCCGGGTGAGGTCCGCGGCGACCGCCTCCAGGGCGGCGGCGACGGCGGCCGACTCGGCGGCGGGGTCGGCGGCGGGGTCGGCGACCGGGCGCGGCGGGGGCAGCGTCGGAGGGGCGGCCATCCGCATCGTCGGCCCCGCCGCCCGCCCCTGGCTGACCCCGAGGCCGGTCAGCAGCCCGCCCGAACCGGAGAAGGCGGGCCGGTCAGGCATCGAGGGCCTCCTCCGCGTCGAGGTCGCGCGAGAGCAGCGCCGCCAGCGAGTCCAGTGCCTCCTCCGCCCCCGGCCCGTCCGCCTCCAGCGTCACCTCCGTGCCGCGCACGGCCCCCAGCGACAGCACGCCGAGCATGCTCTTCGCCGGGACCGCCTTCTCCCCGAGCCGCACCGTCACCGGCACCCCCAGCCGCGCCGCCGCCTGCACGAACAGCTTGGCGGGCCGGGCGTGCAGGCCGCTGGCAGAGGCCACGATCACCGTTCGCTGTGCCATCCCGAACCTCCTAGGGCTCAATAGTGACCTTGATGGCCGCGCCCCTGCTGACGAGGTCGATCCCGTCGAGCACCCGGGGCAGCGGCAGCCGGTGGGTGATGAGGTCGGACACCACCACGTCCCCCGAGGCTACGAGCCGCAGCGCCTCGGCGTTGTGGGCCGGGCTGGAGCCGTTCGCGCCGACGATGGTCAGCTCGCGGTAGTGCACGAGGTTGGAGTCCAGGGTGACGAGCGGGTCGTCCTTGGGCAGGCCGCCGAAGAAGCTGATGCGCCCCTGCCGGGCCGCCATCCGTACCGCCTGCTCCTGCGCCGCCCCCGAGGCCGCCGCCGTGATCACCACGTCGGCGCCGCGCCCGCCGGTCAGCTTGAACACCTGCTCGACCGGGTCCGCGTCGATCGCCGCGTCCGGGCGCACCAGCTCGGCGGCCATCGCCAGGCGCTGCGGGTTGACGTCCACGAGGAAGACGCGGGCGGCGCCGCGGGCCCGCGCGAGGCGTACGTGCAGGCAGCCGATCGGGCCCGCGCCCATCACCACCACGTCGTCGCCCGCCCCCACGCGCGCCAGCGACTGCCCGTTGAGCACGCAGGCGAGGGGCTCGGCCACCGACGCCTCGGCGAAGCCGACGCCCGGCGGGATGGCGTTGACGCCGTTCACGGCCAGCACCTTGGCCGGGATCACCATGTACTCGGCGAAGCCGCCGTCGTAGTGGTAGCCCATCGACTCCTGGTTCGGGCAGACGGTCAGGCGGCCGCGCAGGCACTCCGGGCAGGCGCCGCACGGGATCGCGGCGATCACCTGCACCCGCTCGCCCGTGTCCACGACCTCGCCGGCGATCTCGTGGCCCATCACGCGCGGCGGCCTGATGTGGTGGTGCCCGAACTTGAGGATCTTGGCGTCCGTGCCGCACGTCGAGCAGTTCCGTACGCGGATCTTCAGCTCGCCGGGCCCGGCGACGGGCTCCGGCGCGTCCTCGATCCGGATGTCGCCGGGAGCATGGAATCTGGCGACTTTCACGCTGTGAGCTCCTTCATCACTTGTGAGACTTCGGTGGCCTCGCGCAGCGTCCTGGCGCGGTCGGGGTCGAGCAGGATCTCGGCCAGCGCCGCCAGCAGCGGCACGTGCCCGTCGTCCTTGGCCGCGATGCCGACGCAGAGCGTGACCTGCTCGCCGTCCCAGTCGATGCCGCCGGGGAAGCGCACCACGCAGATCGCGTCGCGCTTGACGTCCTCCTTGGAGGCGTTGGTCCCGTGGGGGATGGCCACGCCCTCGCCGACGTACGTGGAGATCGTCCGCTCCCGTTCGAGCATCGCCTCGATGTACGGCTCCGCGACCGCCCCCACCTCGACCAGCGCCCGCCCGCACCGGCGGATGGCCGCGGTGCGGTCGGGGGCGCTCTCGTGCAGCAGCACGGCCCGCGGGTCGAGCAGGCCGTCACGCATCGACCGTGCCGCCGTTCTTGATGGTGTTGACCAGCCGGGTCACCGCCGGGTCACCGAGGAAGATCTGGAACGAGACCAGGACCTTCCCCGGGGCGGCGGCCCTGGCGCGGGCGGCCAGCCCGGCGTGGCACAGGACCACGTCGGCGTCGTCGGGGATGGAGTTGACGGGCGTGTGCTCGACGCTGACGCCGGTGTCCTTGAGCTGCTTGCGCAGCGTGGACGCGAGCATCACGCTGCTGCCCATGCCCGCGTCGCAGGCCACGATGATCTTGTGGATGTCCTTGCTGTCGATGCCGGCCATGGCTCACGCCTCCTTGGTGGCGGGTTCGGTGACGGTTTCCTGCGAGTCCGGGGACTCGTCCTTCTTCTCGCCGCGGCCGAAGCCGAGCAGGATCGCGGCGACGGCGAACGACACGCCCGTGGCCACGAGGATCCCCAGGCTGGAGCCGAGCCAACCGCCCTTCGGCGTGACCGCGATGTAGGCGAAGATGCTGCCCGGCGACGGCGTGGCGACCAGGCCCGCCCCGGTGACCATGAACGTGAACACGCCGGCCGCGCCGCCCGCGATGACCGCGAGGATGAGGCGGGGCTTCATGAGCACGTACGGGAAGTAGATCTCGTGGATGCCGCCGAAGAAGTGGATGATCATGGCGGCGGGCGTGCTCGGGCGCAGCTCGCGCGGGCCGAACAGCAGGTACGCCAGCAGCAGCCCGAGGCCGGGTCCCGGGTTCGACTCCAGCATGAACAGGATCGACTTGCCCGTCTCCGCCGCCTGGGCGACGCCGAGCGGGCCGAGCACGCCGTGGTTGATGGCGTTGTTCAGGAACAGGACCTTGGCCGGCTCGATCAGCACGGAGGCGACGGGGAGCAGGTTGTGGCCGATGAGCCAGCTCACCGCGTTGCCCGCGGCCGTGGTGACCGTCTGGACGATCGGGCCGATGCCGAACATCCCGACCACGGCCATCGCGCCGCCCACGATGCCGGCGGAGAAGTTGTCCACGAGCATCTCGAAGCCGGCCTTGGTCCGCTGCTCCGTGAACTTGTCCACATATTTCAGGATCAAGGCGGTGAGCGGACCGATGATCATGGCGCCGAGGAACATCGGAGAGTCCGTGCCCACCACGACGCCCATCACCGCCACCGCGCCCACGACCGCGCCGCGCTGCCCGTGCACCATCCGGCCACCGGTGTAGGCGATGAGGATCGGCAGCAGGGTCGAGATGATCGGGCCGACCATCTTCGCGAGCGTCTCGTTGGGCAGCCAGCCGGTCGGGATGAACAGCGCGGTGATCAGGCCCCAGGCGATGAACGCGCCGATGTTCGGCATGATCATGCCGGCCAGGTGGCCGCCGATGCGCTGGATGGTGGCCTTGACACCGGTTCCGGTGACCGGGGGAGTGTAACTGTCGGCCATGGACTTGCTCCTTCGGGGGGATGAGCAGTTGATCAGCCGCTGTGCGGGACAAGGGGGGAGGTGAGGGGGCGGGACGGGTCGGGCGGGTGGACGGCGACGACGACGGGGTCGATGTCGGCGGGGCCGGGCATGCGGCTGCCGGGCAGGCGGACCGCCGCGGCGCCCCAGGCCAGCGCCCGCGCCAGCGCGTCGGGGCCGCGCCCGCCGCCGGCCAGGAAACCGGCCAGCATGGCGTCCCCGGCGCCGACGGAGCTGCGCGGCTCGGTGACGGCGGCCTCGCCGTACCAGATGCCCTGCTCCTCGACGAGCACCGCGCCGTCGGCGCCCAGGCTGGCCAGCACGGTACGCGCGCCCGCGGCCCGCAGCTTGCCGGCCGCCTCGACCACGTCGCCCAGGTGGCGGATGAGCATGCCGGTGGCGGCGGACAGCTCCTCGAGGTTCGGCTTGACCAGCGCGGGGGCGGCGCCGAGCGCGCACGCGAGCGCCGGGCCGCTGGTGTCGACGGCCATGTGGATGCCCGCCCCGGCGAACCTGCGGCACAGCCGGGCGTAGACGTCGGCCGGGACCTCGGGCGGCAGGCTGCCCGAGGCGACCACCCAGTCGGCCTCGTGGGCGGCGTCGAGCACGGCGTCGGCGATCGTGTCCAGCTCCTCGGCCGACAGCGCCGTGCCGGGCTCGTTGATCTTGGTGATGGTGCCGTCGGGTTCGGCCAGGGTGACGTTCGACCTGGTCGGGCCGGCCACCGGGACGGTGACCATGTCGAGCCCCTCGGCCGCGAGGAGCCGTACGAGCTGCCTGCCCTCGTCGCCGCCGAACGGCACCACAGCCCGGCTCGCCACGGCGTTGGCCAGCAGGGCACGTGAGACGTTGACGCCCTTGCCGCCCGGGTCGAGGTGCGCGGCGGCGGCCCGGATGACGGCGCCCCGGTCGAGCGCGGCGATCTCGATGGTGCGGTCGAGGCTGGGGTTCAGGGTCAGGGTGAGGATCATGCCCGGATCACCTCCGGGCCCGCCGCCGCCAGGTCGGCGGCGAGCGCGACGTCCAGCCCGGTGTCGGTGATGAGCACGTCGATCTCGTCCAGGCCGGCGAACCTGGCCAGGTACGTGTTCGTGAACTTCGTGTGGTCGGCCAGCAGGACGCTGCGCTGGGCGGCCTTGACCATGGCCCGCTTGATCGCCGCCTCGGCCGGGTCGGGCGTGGTCAGGCCCCTGGCGAGCGAGCAGCCGTTGGCCGCCATGAAGGCCACGTCCACGTTGAGGTCGGCCAGCGGGCGCAGCGCCCAGTCGTCGACCGTGGCGAGCGTCTTGCCGCGCACCCGGCCGCCCAGCATGATCACGTGCAGGTTGGGGCGGGCGGCCAGGGCGGTGGCCAGCGGCGGCGAGTTCACCACGACGGTGAGCTCGCGGTCGGCGGGCAGCACCTTGACCAGCCGGCCCGTCGTGGTGCCCGCGTCGATGATCACGGAACCGTCCTCGGGCAGCTCGGCCAGCGCGGCCTTGGCGATGCGCTCCTTCTCGGCCGTCATCACCTCGTCGCGGGCGGCCAGCGCGGGCTCGAACCCGAGGCGCTCGACGGGGATCGCGCCCCCGTGCACCCGGCGCAGCACGCCCGCCCGCTCCAGCGACGTCAGGTCGCGGCGGATCGTCTCGGTGGTCACGTCGAGCTCGGCGGCCAGCGTCACCACGTCGACGCGGCCCGCGGCGCGCGCCCTCCGCAGGATCTCCTGGTGCCGCTCCTCGGCGTACATGATGTTGGTTCACCGCCGTTTCGGGTTGGTTTCATCTTTGTTTATACCCGCTTTGTTGGCCGGGTCAAGGCTTGGTAGGTATAGGCGAATGCGAAGCAAGCCCCTGGCCGCCGCGATGGCGGCCGTCCCCCTTGTCGTCGGGCTCGCCACGCCCGCCCAGGCGGCCCCGCGGGTGCCCGCGGGCACCACGGCGTCGTGGCTGGTGTTCGACCGGCAGGCGGGCAAGTTCGTGGCCACGCGCAACGCGCACCGGAAGTTCCGCTCGGCCTCGGTCGTCAAGATCCTCATCGCGATCGACTACCTGGAGCGGCGCAAGAGCGTGCCGGCCGCCGACGCGCGGCTGCTGAAGATCATGCTGCGCTCCAGCGACGACGACGCGGCCTCGGCGTTCTGGGACCGCGCCGGAAAGGGGCAGATCATCGTGCGGATGGCGCGCAAGCTCGGCCTGTCCGACACCGCGCCGCCGCCCGCCTCCAAGCCCGGCTTCTGGGGCTACACCTCGCTGAGCGCGTACGACATCGTGCGCACGTACCGCTACCTGCTCGACAGGGCCGAGCCCAGGGTCCGCGACACGATCCTGGGGCACCTGCGGCAGTCCACGCCGTGCGGGACCGACGGCTTCGACCAGACGTTCGGGATCCCCGGCGCGGTGCCACGGCCGTGGGCGGTCAAGCAGGGCTGGTCGGGGTTCGGCGACACGCCGCCCACGCGGTGCTCCGGCGCCCGGGCGGTCGGGGCGCCCATCTCGTGGATCGCCCAGCGCGCCACCGGCTCGGGCGTGCCCGACTACGGCCGCCCGGTGCTGCACACGACGGGACTGGTGGGCAAGAACGAGCGGTACGTCATGGCGGTGCTGACGGCGCACCCGGCGGGCGGCACGTGGGCCTCCTCGGTCACCCGCGTCACCAAGCTGACGGGCGACCTGTATCGCGGCCTTTCCTGATGACGGGCATGCCGCACGCCACCGGCGGCCGGCGCATCACCTGGGCCGAGGTGCCCGCCGAGGTGCGGACGGCGATCGAGAAGCTGCTCGGAAGCAAGGTGGTCGGCGCGGCCGGCCAGCCGGGCGGCTTCTCCGAAGGCGTGGCCGCCCGGCTGCGCCTCGCCGACGGCGGGCGGGCGTTCGTCAAGGCGGCGAGCTCGCTCGTGGCGCCGGGGGTGGCGCAGTTCCACCGCCGGGAGATCGGGGTCTCCCGGCGGCTCCCCGCCGGGGTGCCGGCGCCGCGGCTGCTCCACGCCCATGACGACGGCACGTGGGTGGCCCTGGTGTTCGAGGACGTCGAGGGACGGCTGCCGGCCCAGCCGTGGGTACGCGACGAGCTCGACCGGGTGCTCGCCGCCGCGACCGGGCTGGCGCGGGTGCTGACCCCGTCGCCGATCGACCCGGCCATGCTCGCCCGGCCACGGCTCGGCGGGTGGCGCGCGCTGGCGGACGAGGGCGGCGCCATGCCGTCGCGGTGGGCCGGCGATCATCTGGACGAACTGGTCGCGCTGGAGGAGGCGGCCGCTCCGTCCCTGGCGGGTGAGACGCTCCTGCACGGAGATCTCTATCCGTTCAACATCATGCTCACCCCGGACCGCGTCCTCGTCGTCGACTGGCCCCACGCGTGGGTCGGGGCCGCGCACTGCGACGTGCTCACCCTGCTGTCGAGCGCCTCGCTGAGCGGGGTGGACCCGCAGCCGCTCGCCCAGGAGCATCCGCTGACCCGCGACCTTCCCCCGGAGGCGATCGACGCCTTCCTCACCGTGCACGCAGGCTTCCTGCTGCGGCTGGCGGCCGGCGCCGGGCCGGGCGCCGATCGCCACCTGATCGACATGGCCACCGCGCTGGGCAAGGCGTCGCTGCACTGGCTGCGACGGCGGCTGACCGGGTTTGCCCCTTAGGCGCGGGGGCAGGTCCGCTGGAGGGGGGAAGCCATGCCGCTCATCAACGTGAAGGTCATCGAGGGCGTGTTCAGCGCCGCTCAGAAGGCCGAGATGGTGGAGAAGCTGACCGACGTGATGGTCGCCATCGAGGGCGAGAACATGCGCCCACTGACCCTGGTCATCGTGGAGGAGGTCAAGAGCGGCGACTGGGGCGTCGGCGGGAAGCCGGTGACGACCGCCGAGGTGAAGGCGATGGCCGCGGGCCTGCGACCCCGATGAGCTGCCGCGGGCGTGTCACAGGGCCTGGGCCTGCTGTTCCAGGCGCACCTTCTTCGGCACGCACATCCGCCACGCCTCCAGGACCAGCTCCCGCATCTCGGCCGGGTCGAGGGCGTCCATGCGCGCCACCACCCAGTTGAAGCGCAGGTCGGACTCTCCGGGCATGAGGAACTTGTCCGGCTCGGCCGCCACCAGGGCGGCGCGCTCCTCCTTCGGGAACCCGAAGCCCATCAGAGTCTCGTCGCGCGAGAACGCCACGTAGACGATCTTGCCTACGCGGAACTTGACCCGGTCCCGGATGAGGTGCTCCGACGAGCGGGGGAGCGTGCGGGCGAACTGCCGTACATCGTCGACTGTGAACACGGGGCAAACGTTACTGGTTGCCCTCCGCGGCCGAAATGTCGGCGAGCGCGGAGTGCGGGTCGCGCTCCAGGGCCAGGTCGCCGAGGCTGACGATGCCGACCGCGCGGCCGTCCTCCAGCACCGGCAGGCGGCGGACGGCGTGCGAGCGCATGATCCGCACCGCCTGGTCGATGGTGGTGTCGGGGTCGATGGCCTCGACGTACGGGCTGCACGCCTCGCGTACCGGCGTCTGGGAGGACTTCTCGGCCGCGACGACGCGCACGGCGATGTCGCGGTCGGTGATGATGCCCTGGATCCGGCCGTTCTCGTTGACGATCACGGCGCCGGTGTCGTGATCGCGCATCAGCGCGGCCGCGACGGACACCGGCTGGTCGGCCTCGACCGCCGCCGGGTGGGACGTCATGACCTCTGCCACGGTGTCGGCCATGGGGATCCTCCTGCCTGATCGGTCCCCGACCCCCTACCCGGGCGGATGCGCGGCTCACCGGCCTTTGCCGGGTCTCTGCGTTCGGCTAGAACGTCTTGGCCGCCAGGCGGATCTCCTCCAGCAGGACGGTCAGGTCCCGCTCGGTGGTGTCCGGGTGCAGGAAGCAGGCGCGCAGCGCGTCGCGGCCGCCCAGCCGGGTGCCGGTGATGAACGCGTTCCCGCGCGCCTGAACCGCGCCCGGGATCGCCCGGTTGAGGGCATCCAGGTCATCAGCGTCCGACCTGTCCGGGCCGGATCGGTAACGGAAGGCGGTGATCGAGGTGGTGACCGGCGCCAGCAGCTCGAAGTCGGCGGCCTCCTCGACCATGGCGGCGAGCGTGCGGGCCAGCCCGGTCGTGTGGTTCACCAGGCGCTCGACGCCGGAGCGGCCCAGGTGCGACAGCGTGGCCCAGGTCTTCAGCGCGCGGAACGGGCGGGTCTGCTCGGGCCCGTACTCGGAGAACCACCCCAGATCGCCCGCGTTGTCGTCGATCAGGTACGACGGCACCAGGCTGAACGCGGCCCGCGCCGCCCCCGGGTCGCGCAGCAGGGCGCAGCCGCAGCCCACCGGGACGCCGAGCCACTTGTGCGGGTCGAGGGCCAGCGAGTCGGCCCGCTGCAGGCCCGCGTAATGCGGCGCGGCGCCGTCGGCCAGGACGCCGAGCGCGCCGTACGCGCCGTCCACGTGGAACCAGAGCCCGTGCTCGGCGGCCACGTCGGCGATCTCGTCGAGCGGGTCGACCGCGCCGGAGTTGACGGTGCCCGCGCTGCCCGCCACGCAGAACGGCCGCAGGCCCGCCCGCAGGTCCTCCTCGACCATGGTGCGGAGCGCGCCCACGTCCATCCGGTACGTGCCGTCCACCGGGACCACGCGGACCTGCCGCGATCCGAGGCCGAGGAGCTGGGCGGCCTTGTGCAGGCAGCTGTGGCCCTCCTCGGTGACGTACATGACCATGGGCGGCCGCCCGGACAGGCCCTCCTCGCGGGCGTCCCAGCCGTCGGCGAGCGCGGCCCGCTGGCGGGCGGTGGCCAGGCAGATCACGGTGGCCATGGAGGCGCCGCTGGTCAGCAGGCCGCCACCCGGCGGGTGCGGGAAGCCGACCAGCTCGGCCAGCCACCGCACCACCGCGCGCTCCAGGTGCGGGCCCGCGTGGTCGCCGCCGGCGCAGCTCGGGTTGAAGGCGGCGGCCAGCGGCTCGACGAGCACGCCCGCGGGATTGGGCGGGGAGTTCACCCAGCCGAAGAAGCGGGGGTGGCCGTTGCCCATGGGGTACGGCAGCACATGCGTACGGGCGTCCTCGAGCAGCTCGCCGAGGGGCCGCCCGCGCTCGGGCAGCTCCTGACCGCTCAGCCAGGCCCGCTCGGCCTCCGGCACGGGCCGCCACACGGGCCGCTCGCCGAGGCCCGCCAGGTGCTCGGCGGCGATCGCCGCCGCCGCGGCCACGTCGGTCGGGTGGAGATCAGCCATCGGAGGGCTCCTTCCAGGGGTCGTGCTGTCCGGCGCCGCCCAGCTCCATGGCGAGGTAGTAGACGCATTCGTCGGCGCCGTCGTTGGCGAAGGCGTGGCGGCAGTCGCCGGGGTAGTAGGCCGAGTCGCCGGTCGCCAGCTCGTACGGCCTGCCGTTGATCGTCAGCCGCAGGCTGCCGCGCTCGACCGCGAGGTACTCCCGCGACCCCGGCGCGTGCGGCGCGAACTCGCCCGCGTCCACGCCGGGCCCGAGGGTCGTCCGCATGAACTCGAACTCCACGTCCCCGAGCACCGGCGACAACACGCGGCGCTCCCAGCCGGACGGGTCGCGCAGGACCCGCTGCCCGGCGTGGCGCAGCACGCGCATCGCCGAGTGCGCCGGCTCGTCGAGCAGCCGGGCGATCGACGTGCCGAGCGCCGTGGCCAGCCGGTCGAGCACCAGCACCGTCGGGGTCTTGGCGCCCCGCTCGACCTCCGAGACCATGCTCCGGCTGATGCCGCTCAGCGTGGCCAGCCGCTCGACGGTCAGCCCGCGCGCCCGCCGCTCCGTGCGGATCCGCAGCCCGAGCTCGGCCATTGACAGGCCGCTCGACAGGACCCCTTCGCCTTCCATTCCTCCACTATAGCGGTGCTTTGTCCGCGATAGTGGAACGGGCCTCCTCATAGGCGGCCAGCACCCGCTTGCGGCGTTTGGCGGGAAGGCGGTCGATGTACAGGTAGCCGTCGAGGTGGTCGGTCTCGTGCTGGAGACAGCGGGCCAGCAGCCCCGTCCCCTCGACCGTGACGGGCTCCCCGGCGGCGTCGAACCCGTGCACGGTGGCGTGGTCGGGGCGGGGGAGCGGCGCGTACTGGCCGGGCACCGACAGGCAGCCCTCGTCGTCCGCGTCGAGATGGCGCTCGCCCACCTCGGGGAGCTCCAGGGTGGGGTTGACGACGACGCCCTTGTGGTGCTCCCCGTCCGCGTCCGGGCAGTCGTAGATGAACACGCGCAGGGCCACGCCGATCTGGTTGGCGGCCAGGCCCACGCCCTCCGCCGCGTACATGCTCGCGAACATGTCCTCCACCAGCGCCGCCAGCGCGTCGTCGAACCGGGTGACCGGCTCGCACGGGTGATGCAGCACCGGGTCTCCGACGTGCACGATCGGCCGGACCTCTCCCACGACCAACGCCTCTCTCCGAATTTGCGAACGTTTCGCAACAAAGTTTACGGTCTCTTCGCTGTCTCGATATTCAAGACGTTTCTTCTTGGATGATGAGACGAGCGCTAGAGTGATCGGCGTCGGAGCGGAAACGAAGGAGTTTGCCGATGAACGCCGTGTACACGCATGGCCACCATGAGTCCGTGCTGCGCTCGCACCGCTGGCGCACCGCCGAGAACTCGGCCGCGTACCTGCTGCCCCACCTCAAGCCGCACATGAAGGTCCTGGACGTGGGCAGCGGCCCCGGCACGATCGCCGCCGACCTGGCGGGCCTGGTCGGCCACCTGACGGCGTCGGAGGTGACCGAGGAGGCGCTCGAGCTGTCCAGGACCGAGATCACCGCCAGGGGGCTGGACAACGTCGACTTCGCCGTCGCGGACGCGCACGCCCTCGACTTCCCCGACGACACGTTCTGCGTGGTCCACGCGCACCAGGTGCTGCAGCACGTCGGCGACCCGGTGCGGGCGCTGCGGGAGATGGGCCGGGTGACCAAGCCGACCGGGTACGTGGCGGCGCGCGACAGCGACTACGCGGCGTTCGCCTGGTATCCGCTGCTGCCGGAACTGGACGAGTGGATGGCGCTGTACCAGAAGCTCGCGCGGGCGAACGGCGGCGAGCCGGACGCGGGGCGGCGGCTGCTGTCGTGGGCCAGGGCGGCGGGCTTCACCGACGTCACCGCCACCTCATCGACGTGGTGCTTCGCCACGCCGGAGGACCGGGCCTGGTGGGGCGGGATGTGGGCGGACCGCATCCTGGGCTCCGCCATGGCCGAGCAGGCCCTGTCGACCGGCGCGGCCACGGAGGCCGACCTGCGGCGGATCTCGCAGGGGTGGCTGAAGTGGGCGGGGGCCGAGGACGGCTGGATCTCCATCGTCCACGGTGAGATCATCTGCCGCGCCTGACGACGCCCGGCGCCGCGGCGCGCGGTCAGCGTCCCCGGCTGTGGAGCCCCTGGGTGCGCGTCAGCGGGCGCGGCAGCCTCCCCGGCCGCGCGTCCCCGGCACGCGCCGGGTGGGTCACAGGCCCAGGGTGTGGGCCCGCTGCCATTGGGGGTCGCGGTAGAGGACCATGTCCGAGCCGATCATCTCGTCCGGCGCCGACAGCATGGTGATCTCGCCCGCGGCCTGCATCTCCAGCAGCAGGTCGCGTACCCGCGGGCCGACCGGCAGCCGTCCGGCGGGCAGCCCCATCCCGGTCCGCACCGCGTCGGCGGCCTCCGACAGGTGGAACGGCCCGTCGAAGTTCGCCACGATCCCGCGTACGACGGCGATCGTGATGAGGTGCTCGGCCTCGGCGTAGGCGAGCTGCCAGATGACCTGCTCCTTGCGGCCCCCGGTGGCCGCGCAGGCCGTGCAGCCGTGCGTCAGCCCGGGCGCCATCTCCTCCTGGCCGGATCCGAGGCAGACCGAGCACAGGCCGTTCTCGGCGGCGTGCAGCTCGGCCGTCATCCGCCCGGCGAGCACGGCGCCGCACTCACAGGCGAACCCGTCACCCAGGATGCCGGTCTGCGGGGAGATCGCATGCGTCGTCACCGGGCCGACTCTACCGCCGCCCGCCGCCGTCCCGGGCACCCGGCGCACCCCGGGCCACCCCCGGACCGCCTGCCGCGCACGTCGGCGGCGCCCAGCCGCCACGAGCGCCAGGTACGAGCGCCGGGCCGCCGCACGTCAGCCGCGCAGGTCCGCGAGCCCGTGCAGCCGGCGCAAGGCTTTGCGGGCCGCGGCGGCGACGCGCTCGTCGGGGTGGTGGTCGATGAGCACCCGCAGCACCTGCCCCGTCCACGGATGGTCCCCGAACGCCAGGATCGCGACCGTCCCCGCCTGCTCCTCCGCGTCCATCCCCATGGCGATCGACTCGATCACCTCGCCCGCCTCGCCCCCGAACTCCAGCAGCGCCGCCGCCATGTCCACGAACACCCAGGCGATCTCCTCCGGGGCGGCCGGGCGGTCGTCGCGCTCCGTCCTGGTGGCGATCACCGCCCCGAGCCCGGGCTCCTCCAGCAGCCCGGCCAGCGCCCGCTTCCCCTCCTCGCCGAAGTCCGACGACAGCAGCTCCACGCCGACCGCTCGGCTGAGCGGGCTCACCGGGGCCAGCGCCGAGGCGATCTCGGCCACCGCCGCGTCCGGGTCCCGGCCCTTGAGCCACCCGGCCAGCTCCTCGCCGCGTTCCGTCTCCGGGTAGGAGCGCAGGCCGTGCAGCAGCTTGGTGGCGTCGGCGTCCGCGAGCGACCCGATGACCGGCACCTCCTGCCCCGTGGTCTCCGCGATGATCAGCCGCGCCGCCCACAGGCCGAGCCAGCTCAGCGTGTACGGCTCCGCCTGGCGTACCAGGCCCAGCCCGGTCAGCACCTCGGGCACAGCGCCCGGATGCGGCTCACGCGACAGGAACATCCTGATGAGCTCCAGCAGCAGCCCCTGGTCGGCGGCCAGCCGTTCGCGGCAGTGGCCCGCCCAGAAGGTCAGGACCTCCGCGTCGGAGCCCTCCGGCTTCAGCTCCTCGGCCAGGGGAGCGGCGCGGACGGCCGCCGCGAGCGTGGCCTCCTCGGGCAGCCGGATCGGGGGCTGCAGGGGCAGGGTGTCGTCGTAGGACCTCACGAGCCCATCCTGTCGCGATATTTCCGCTACAGTGCCCCGTGACGCCGAAAAGTCGGAAGAAAGGAGGCGCTGAGATGTTCGGCACTACTTCGGGCACTCACGGTGCCCGCTTCTACTTCTCGGAGGAATTGTGCTTTTCCGTCCCGCGGTCGAGGACGATCTAGACCGCCTGCTCGGCTGCGTCGTCGACGAGTCCATCAGCTGGGCGCATCCCGAACGCCTGCTCTCGTTCCTGGAGAGCGGCAACTACCGATACGACCGCATCTGGCTCGCCGTCGCCGACGACGGCGAGATCCTGGCCCGCGCCGTCTGGTGGGGCTTCCCCGACGGCGACAGGCCCCTCGCGCTCGACTGCGTGTACGTCCATCCGTCGGTGGACGATCGCGTGGGGCTGGCCGCAGAGCTGCTGCGCCGCGCCCACGACGCGTACGGGCGGGCGATCGAGTACCACGTGTTCGTCACCCGCGGCTGGCGCGACCACCCGAAGGCATCGGCGGCCATCGCCTGGCGCTGGGAGGCGGCCGGTCGCGCCGGGCTGACCGAGGAGCTGGAACGGCTCCGGTACGAATGGACGGCCGGGCCCGTCCCCGAGCCGTCCGACCGGCTCGTCTTCCGTGGGGATGACGACGACGAGGTGTTCGTGGAGGCGTTCCGCCGGGTGGCCGTCGGGACGCTCGACTTCCACACCCGGCAGGCCCTGGTCACCATGGACCCCCTGGAGCAGGCGCGCGAGGACGTCCGCGACAACCGGTCCATGCGGGGCGACCGGTCGTGGTGGCGGCTGGCGTACGACAAGAGCGGGGACCTCGTCGGGGTCGCCCTGCCGTCGGCCAACGACGGCGGGCCCGTGGTCGGCTACCTCGGCGTGGTGCCCGAGCACCGGGGCCACGGGTACGTGGACGACCTGCTCGGCGAGATCACCCGCGTCCACGCCGAGCGCGGGGTCCAGCGGATCCTGGCCGACACGGACTCCGGCAACATGCCGATGGCCAGGGCGTTCGAACGCGCCGGCTATCACAACTTCGCCATCAGGCTCGTCCTGTCGGCGAATCCCGTGAACGCGTGATGCGGGCGGGCCGTCGCGTACGAGATCGTCGATCTCATGACATGGGACATCGACAAGCTCGATCTTGAGGCGTACCTGGCCAGGATCGGACACGGCGGCCCGCTCGCGCCGACATATGAGACGCTGCGCGCGCTGCACCTCGCGCACGTGCGCTCCATCCCCTTTGAGAACCTCGACGTGGTCCTCGGCCGGGGCATCGCCCTCGACGTGGGCAGCCTCCAGGACAAGCTCGTCACGGGCGGGCGCGGCGGCTACTGCCACGAGCAGAACCTGCTGTTCGCCGCCGCGCTCGAACGCCTCGGCTTCGTCCTGACCCGGCACCTGGCCAGGATCCGGCTGGGCCGCCGCCACCTGCCGCGCTCGCACGCCACGCTCACCGTCGAGGCGGACGGCCGCACGTGGCTGGCCGACGTGGGCTTCGGAGGTGAAGGGCTGGTGGTGCCGATCGCCTTCGAGGACGGGGCGACGGCGCGGTCCGGCCCGTGGGAGTGGCGGCTGGGCCGGGACGGCGACTTCCGGGTGCTGCACGCGGGCCCGGCCGAGCTGTACGCGTTCCGCCCGGACGAGCCGCACTATCCGAGCGACTTCGAGGTGGCCAACTTCTACGTCGCCAACAGCCCCCGCTCGCCGTTCGTCCACCACGTGCTGGCCCAGCGCACCACGGCCGACGCCCGCGTCCGCGCCGAGGACCTGGCGGCGAGCACGCCCGCGGAGCTGGCCGAAGGGCTGCGCGAGCGCCTCGGGATCGAGATCACCGAGGAGGACGCCCGCGAGTTGCTGCCCGTGCTCCAGGCCGACCGCACGGGCTGACTCATTGGCCGGGCTCGTGCGCCAGCACCTGCCTCGTCAGCTCCACCCGGCTGTTCACCTCCAGCTTGGCGAACGCGTGGCGGAGGTGGCTGTCGACCGTGTGCGGCGACAGGAACAGGGCGGCCGCCGCTTCCCGGTTCGTCATGCCCTGGGCGACGAGCCGGACGACGCGCAGCTCGGAGGCCGTCAGCGCCGCCCACCCGCGCCCTGTCGCCCCCCGCCGCGCTCTTCCCGCCGCGGCTCCGCACGACCGGTAGACCTCGAAGGCCTCCTCCCGCCGCCCCGCCTCCTCCAGAGCCGCCGCCAGCCCGAGCGGCCGCGGGGCGCTCCGGTACAGCTCGACGGCCTCGTCCAGCCTGCCCTCCGCGTGCGCGAGCCCGGCCGCGAGGGACGTGACGCCGGGGTTGCGGCGGGCGAGGTCCCGCACGCACGCGACCACGCGCGGATCCGCCCGCCACCGCGCCGCCGTCCACGGCTCCTGCACGATCAGGTACGCCAGGGCCCCGCCATAGGACGGGCCTCCATCGGAGGCGCCCATGCCCGTCACCTCGCCGAGGAGCTCGCGCCGCCACCGCAGCTCCTCGGACACCAGGCCGGGCCCCTCCCCGGCCAGCTCGCGACCCCGATCCAGGTATCCACGCGCCGCCTCCGTCTCGTCCCGGAGGAGCGCCACATGGCCGAGCACGCCGAGCAGCGCCGGGGCCAGCGCCATCGCCGAGAGCTGCCCGGCCACCCGCAGCCCCGCCTCGGCCTCGGCCGCCGCGTCGTCGAGCCGCCCCCAGGCCAGCAGCAGCTCGGCCCTGAACCGGTGCAGCAGCGGCAGCGCCCACGCCGTGCCCAGCCGCCCGGCCTCCCGTTCGACCACCGCGTACAGGCCCTCGGCCTCCTCGAACCGGTCCAGCGCCACCATCGCCGCGCCCAGCCACAACCGCGGATGCCGGTGGGCCGCCTCACCGCCCGCCGCGTCGGCCAGCTCCACCGACCGTTCGGCGTGCCGCAGCGCGCCGTCGAGGTCGCCCCGGAACAGCGCCACGGTGGATCGCGCCTGTAACCCCACCACCTGGGCGAACACCTCGCCCTCCGCGACCGCGCCGGCCGCCGCCTCGGCGGCCGCGTCGATCTCGCCGGTCATCATCAGCGCGTGGGCCCGTACGGCCAGCAGCCGCGCCCGCTCCCGACCCGGCACGCCCGAGCGGCCCAGCACCTGTCCGGTCCGCCGGATGACGCCCCGGTCGTCGCCGATGTGCTTGAGCGCCTCGGCCAGCCCGAGCGCGACCCCCGCCTCCTCGGCCGCCGTGAGCGGTACGCCGAGGCGGTCGGCGAGCTCCCTGGCCTCACCCAGCCGCCCCGCCGAAGCCAGCAACCGCACGGCCCCGGCCAGCAGCGGGGCGATGTGGCGCGTGGCCTCCGGCGTGGTGCCTCGCGTGGCCTCTGGCGTGGTGCGGCGTGTGACCTCCGGCGTGGTGCCTTGCGTCGCCTCCGGTGCGATGTCGCGGGGGTGGGCCAGTTCGAGGGCGCGCAGCATCAGGTCGGCGGCGGCCGAAGGGGCGGCGGCCGTCATCTCCTCGGCAGCCGCCCGCAGCTCCCGGACCGCCGCCGCGTCCCCCCGTCGGGCGCCATGCCTCAGGTGCTCGGCCAGCTCGGCGGGCGGCCGGCCTTCGGCCCGCAGCACGGACGCCGCCTCCCGGTGCAGCGCCGTCCTGATGGGCGCGCCGAGCCCGCCGTAGACGGCCTCCCGGATGAGGTCGTGCCGGAACGCCAGCCGATCCCCCTCACCGACGAGCGCGCCCGCCCTCACGGCCTCCTCCACGCGCCCGAACAGCGCCCCCGCCGTCACCCCCAGCACCCCCGCCGCCTCGTGCACCGAGAACGGCCGCCGCAGCACGGAGGCCGCCTCCAGCAGCCGCCGCGCCTCGGCGGACAGGTCGCGCAGCCGCATCTCGACCGCCGCCACGAACCCGGCGGGCAACGCCACCCCGCCACCCGCCGCGCCACCCACCCCGCCATCCGCCCCGCGGCCCGCCCCGCGGCCCGCCCCGCCACTCGCCCTGCCACCCGCTGGGCCCGTGACCGGGTGCGCGCCGCCCGCCACGACCTCGGCCACGCCATCGCGCACCGAGATCCGGCCCTCGGCGCGCAGCCCCGTCAGCACCTCCTCCAGCAGGAACGGGTTGCCGCCGCTGCCCCGCACCAGCTCCAGCACCGACGGGCCGGGTGCGGAGCCGAGCAGGCGCGCGCTCAGCTCGGCCGCCTCCTCCGGGCCGAGCGGAGGCAGCGGCAAGCGCCGGGCACCCTCCTCGATGAGCCGGTCCACCGCCTCCTGCTGGGGCAGCGGCCGCCGCCCCAGCAGCCATACCACGGGGGACCCGGCCAGCCCCGGTACGAGCTGCCGCAGCGCCAGGAAGCTCAGCTCGTCCGCCCATTGCACGTCGTCCAGGACGATCGCCAGCGGCCGGGAGCGCGTGAAGCGCTCGACCACCTCACCGACCCGCTCGATCACCCGGAACCCGTCACCCCCGAACCCCGGGCCCAGCGGCCCGCCACCGGAGGCGAGCGGGCGGAGGAGGGTAGACAGGGGAGCCACCCGGTCCAGCTCGGTGGCGCGGCCGAGCACCACCGCCGTCCCGCGCACCCGCGCCCGCGCCGCGGCCTCCTCCAGCAGGCGGCTCTTGCCGATGCCCGCCGGTCCCTCCACCACCACGCACCCCGACCCCGCCGCCAGGACCCCGCCGACGACCCCGAGCGCGTCCGTCCTGCCCACCAGCTCCCCGCCGACGACGCCGAGCGCGTCTGCCGGCTCCGCGCCTGTCGGCGTCACGTCAGGGAGCTCCACCCGCGCACGCGCGCCCGCACCACCAGGTCGTGCAGCGCCGCCTCCGCCGTGGCCCGCTCGGGCAGGACGGAGGAGTCACGCGCCGCCTCCAGCGCGGCCGTCATCCGCTCCACGTCCGCCTCCAGGCCGAGCGTGGAGGGCGCGCGCACGTGCTCGGCCTCCACCTTGCGGGCGACCAGGTTCGGCAGGTACGCGGGCCCGTACGCGTACAGGCGCGTCAGGTCGGCCTCCAGCTCGCCGGTGCGCATGAGGTGCGTCCCGGTGGCCAGCACGCGGAAGGTGTAGAGCAGCGGCTTCAGCTCCAGGCGCTTGGTGAACAGCCGCCACTGCGTCCGCGCGAACCCCAGGTAGTGGTGGGCGTGGTGCCGCGTCAGGCAGCCGGGGGCCAGCGCCACCAGCTCCTCGTGCACCGG
Organism: Nonomuraea sp. NPDC003707; assembly: GCF_053587055.1. Lineage (NCBI taxonomy): Bacteria > Bacillati > Actinomycetota > Actinomycetes > Streptosporangiales > Streptosporangiaceae > Nonomuraea > Nonomuraea sp. NPDC003707. The sequence continues at coordinate 144,728 of NZ_JBSFNK010000008.1, forward strand.
CGACGACGTCACGACGAGCGGCGACAGCAGCTGCTCCAGCACATAGCCGTTGCGCCCCAGCAGTAATCGGCAGAACTTGGCCAGGTCGTGCGTCACCAGGTCCACCTCCACGCCGTCGCGCGTCCACATCCGCTCCAGCGTCTGCGGCCCGTGCCGCAGCCCCGCCACCTCCTCCACCGGCAGCACGTGCACGCCGCGCAGGTCCACGTCGGAGTCCACCGAGGGGAACCCGTACAGGTGCGCCCCGCTCACCGTCGCGAACATCAGCGGGTACGGCTGCTCGCCGGGGATCTCGGCCAGCCAATCGGGCAGCTTCACAAGTTCTCCTTTCGCACGCCGACCAGGAACTCCTCCACCCGCTCCCGGTCCGGCCGCTCCGGCAGCACGCTGCCGGCGGCGCCCACCTCGGCGGCCAGTTCGATCCGCCAGGCGTCCACCTCCGCCCACGGCACCTCGCCGCGCCGGATCGCCAGCAGCCGCTCCCGATAGGGTCCCACCTGGACCAGCGGCTCTCCGTGGCGGATCAGGTGCAGGCCGCTGAGCAGCAGCCGGATCATGTGCATGGCCTGCTTCCACTTCGGCGCGGCCGGGTCGAGCCGGCGGAACTGCGAGTCGGCGTACCCGGCGAACGAGTGCCGCGCCCGTTCCGACAGGAAGGCCCGGCGCAGCTCGCGCAGCCGCCGCCCGGCAGGCGTGATCACCTCCACCATGGGGGACCACAGGCACTCCAGCGCGGTGGGGTTCGCCTCGAGGGCGAGGACGCAGAAGCGCTCGACCTCCCACGAGAACTGCTCGGGCAGCGGCCCGTCCCGGTGCGTCGCCGGTTTCTCCAACCGCCAGAACGCGGCCGTCGGCGCCACGAAGACGCCCCGCCGGTCGGTGTCGGAGGCTTCCGTCTCGAGTCCGTACGCCCTCGACCCCATGACGACGGTAAGGATCATGTCATCGGTCACCCGGATATCTTGCGCCATGGGCCCGTGGACTGGTCTGATCGATAAGTGAGCGGTTATGGCGAGGCTTACCGGCAGGCTTACCGGCGCAGCATCGAGCAACCCGACGAGTTCTGGTCCGAGGCGGCACTGGGGATCTCCTGGGACGTGGCGCCGGCGACCGTGACGGCCGGCGGCCGGTGGTTCCCCGACGGGCGGCTCAACACCTGCTTCAACGCGGTCGACCGCCACGTGGCGGCCGGACGCGGCGACCAGGCGGCGCTGATATACGACAGCCCGGTGACCGGGACGGCCCGCACGTACACGTACGCCGAGCTGCTCGACCAGGTGGCCAGGACGGCCGGCATGCTGCGCGACCTCGGCGTGACGGCGGGCGACACCGTGGTGATCTACATGCCCATGGTGCCGGAGGCCGTGATCGCGATGCTGGCCTGCGCGCGGCTCGGGGCGGTGCACTCGGTGGTGTTCGGCGGGTTCGCGGCCAGGGAGCTGGCCGTGCGGATCGACCACGCCAGGCCCAAGGTGGTGCTCTCGGCGTCCTGTGGCATCGAGCCGTCGCGGGTGGTGGCGTACAAGCCGCTGCTGGACGCCGCGCTGGAGCAGGCCGAGCACCGGCCCGCCAGGTGCGTGATCCTGCAGCGGCCGCAGGCCGTGGCCGAGCTCGACGAGGGCCGCGACCTCGACTGGGCGCGGGCGGTGCGCGACGCCGAGCCGGCCGATTGCGTCAGCGTGGCCGCCACCGACCCGCTCTACATCCTCTACACCTCCGGCACCACCGGCCTGCCCAAGGGCGTGGTGCGCGACAACGGCGGGCACGCGGTCGCGCTCCACTGGAGCATGTCCCACGTGTACGGCGCCGCCCCGGGCGAGGTCTACTGGGCGGCCTCCGACGTGGGCTGGGTGGTCGGGCACTCCTACATCGTGTACGGGCCGCTGCTGGCCGGCTGCACGACCGTGCTGTACGAGGGCAAACCGGTCGGCACCCCCGACCCGGGCGCGTTCTGGCGGGTGGTGTCCACATACGGGGTGCGCACGCTGTTCACCGCGCCGACCGCGATCAGGGCCATCAAAAAAGAGGACCCATCCGGCCTTTTCCCGAAAAAGTGGGACCTGTCGGGGCTGCGTTACCTCTTCCTCGCCGGCGAACGCCTCGACCCCGATACCTATCACTGGGCCTCCGACCTGCTCGGCATCCCCGTCATCGACCACTGGTGGCAGACCGAGACCGGCTGGCCCATCGCCGCCAACTGCGTCGGCATCGAGCCGCTGCCGCTCAAGCCCGGCTCGCCCACCAAGCCCGTCCCCGGCTGGGACGTGCGCATCCTCGACCCCGGCGGCGACGAGTGCCCGCCGGGCGTGGACGGCGCCGTCACCGTCAGGCTGCCGCTCCCGCCCGGCGCGCTGCCCACCCTCTACCGCGACGAGGCCCGCTTCGCCCGCTCCTACCTGGAGCGCTACCCCGGCCACTACCTCACCGGCGACGGCGGGCACGTGGACGCCGACGGCTACCTCTACGTCATGGGCCGCATCGACGACGTGATCAACGTCGCCGGGCACCGCCTGTCGACCGGCGCGATGGAGGAGGTCATCGCCGCCCACCCCGACGTCGCCGAGTGCGCGGTGATCGGCGTGGCCGACGAGCTGAAGGGCCAGCTGCCCGTCGGGTTCGTGGTGCTCAAGGCGGGCGCCGACCGCGACCCGGCGGAGATCGAGCGCGAGCTGACCGCCCTGGTACGCGAGCGCATCGGCCCCGTCGCCGCCTTCCGCCGCGCCGTCGTGGTGGCCCGGCTGCCGAAGACGCGCTCGGGCAAGATCCTGCGCGCGACCATGCGGGACATCGCCGACGGCAACCCGTACACCACGCCCTCCACGATCGAGGATCCCGCGGCGCTGCCGGAGATCGAGGAGGCCATGAAGCGAACATGACGGCCCGGTAACTTCCGCCAAAAGGCCCGGCCGCACAGCGCATGATGGGACTCCCAGTCCCCGGGAGAAGGCACATGATCGAGACCCCGAGCTACGCCGATGCCCTGAGGATCCTCGGGTGCAAGGACGCCCGGCTCGTCAAGGTGGTCGGGTTCGCCGCGGCGGCGGCGCGTACCGGCTGGGCGCTGGCCGGGGCGGGGCAGCTCGCGACGGGCCTGACAGACATGCGCAACAGCATCGTCGGCTACGGCGAGGACGTCGTGCGGCGCATGCCCGAGCTGAAGAGCGGCGTCGACCGGTACACCCGCACCCAGCGGCTGGCCTCCGCGCACGCGGTGATCGTCATCTCGGCCTACTTCGAGGCGCTCGGCGAGGCGAAGCTGCCGTTCACGCTCGACCAGCTCGACCGCGGCGGCAAGATCTCGCACGGCGTGCCGACCGCCGAGCGCTTCGCCCGGCTGGTGGCGAGCCTGCTGCTGGAGCGGCTGCCCACGCCCGAGCCGCATCTGCCCTACTCCGAGACCCGCCTCGCCGTGGAACGTGCCTACCAGCGCATGTCGGAGGCCATGGCCGGATACGTGGGCGGGCTGAGCGTCTGGGACGACCTGACGGTCGACGACCAGCTCCTGCTGCCCCGCATACTGGCCGAGGGCCCGCCCGCCCGCGCGCTGCGCATCTACGACGAGGACTACCGGTCGCTGGCGCTCGACAGCCACGAGTTCGGGGTGCGCAGCCTCGTCACCGAGAAGCCGGCGCCCGCCACGGCGCTGTCGCGGGTGGCCTGGCTGCTGGCCGAGCTGGCCCCGCCCCGGGTGGGCGACCGCCCGGTGATCCACCAGGCCAGGATGGCCGCCAACGCGCTCGACCAGCCCCTCCTGCACGCCGGCAAGCTGCCCGAGGACGTCTGGCTCCCGCTGCTCGGCGAGGGCTACCTCAGCCCCCGCTTCCGGGTCGCCGAGCTGACCCGGGACGCCACTCCCGCGCAGCTGGACTGGTGGGAGGACCGGCGGCCGGTGCCCGACACCGAGGCGTTCCTGGTGGGCCATCTGACCTCGCTGCGCGCCACCCAGGCGCCCCTGCTCGTGCTGGGCGAGCCCGGCTCGGGCAAGACCAAGCTCACCGAGGTGCTCGCCGCGCGGCTGGCCAGGTCGGAGTTCCTGCCGATCCGGGTCGAGCTGGCCGGCGTGTCCGCGCGGGCGGGCGTCACCGCGCAGGTCGAGCAGGCCCTCGGAACGGTGCTGGGGACGGAGGTGGACTACGCCGGGCTGGTGACGGCCGCCGACGGGGCGATGCCGGTGATCCTCCTCGACGGGTTCGACGAGCTGGTGCAGGGCGGGGTCGACCGCCACGACTACCTCGAACGGGTGCAGGAGTTCCAGACCAGGGAGGCGGAGCTGGGCCGCCCGGTGGCGGTGATCGTGACCGGCCGCACGGTGGTGGCCGACCGGATCAGGTTCCCCAAGGGACTGCTGGGGCTGCAGCTCCAGCCGTTCGACGACGACCAGGTGCGGCAGTGGCTGACCATCTGGGACCGCCGCAACCGCGGCCTGCTCGCCCGCCGCGACCTGAAGCCCCTGCCCGCCGAGGCGGCGCTCGTCCACGGCGAGATGGCCAGGCAGCCGCTGCTCCTGCTGCTGCTGGCCCTCTACGACGCGGGCAGCAACGCGCTGCAGCGCGACCACGGCCCGCTCGGGCGCGCCCGCCTGTACGAGGTGCTGCTGCGCGACTACACCGAACGCGAGACCGGCGGCGTGCGCCGGGTGGCCATCGACCAGGAGCTGGTCCTGCTCGGCGCGGTGGCCCTGTCCATGCTGGCCGGCGGCCGCCAGGTCATCACCGACGAGGCGCTCAACCGCGACCTGCCCGCCCTGTGCCAGGGCGGCGAGGAGGACCCCGGCGACCCCGATCAACCAGGGGAGGCCCGCGTCGACTGGGCGCGCAAGGCCACCGAGCGGTTCTTCTTCGTGCGCAGGAACGGGCACGCCTTCCTGCACGCCACGTTCGGCGAGTTCCTGGTGGCCTGGCTGACCATGTACGCGCTGCGCGACCTCGACCGCCGCCGCCGCCTGGCCGGCGACGAGCCGCTCGCGCTGGTGCAGGCCGTGGACGACGACCTGCTGTACGCGGTCACGTCCCACTCGTGCCTGGCCGAGCGTGGGCCGACCGTCGGGTTCATCCTGGAGCTGCTGGACGAGGTGCCCTCCGCCGTACGCGAGCGCTGCGTGGAGCTGCTGGCCGGGCTGCTGCGCCGGTCGCTGCACGAGCGGCCCCGCCGCCACTTCATCGGATTCCGGCCGGTACGCCACACGATGACCCGCCGCCTGGCCGCCTACTCGGCCAACCTCACCCTGCTCATCGTCTGCGCGTCCGAGCAGCCGGTCCGCGTGTCGTCGATCCTGTCCGGGCCCGACCACCTGGAGCAGTGGTCCTCGCTCAGCCACCTGTGGAAGGGGCAGCTCGGGCAGGAGGGCTGGACCGGGCTGGTGACCGCCCTGTCGGCGCACCGCGTGCTCGAGGACGGCAAGGAGGACGTCGTGCTCGGCGGCGCGGAGACCGGCGGCATGGGCGACGTCGTCGTCGCGGTCGCCACCGGCCACTCGGCCCGGCACCGGCGCCTGCTCGACCTGCTGGTCGCGGCGCTGGGGGAGGGCCGCTTCCTGCCGTACCGGGACCGCCTGGCCATCCTGGACGAGCTGGTGCGGACCGTGGCCGTCCGGTCGCCGGCCATGCACCGGGCCCTGGGCGCGATGTGGACCGAGGACGGCGCCGACCACACGGAGCTGCGGCCGCTCCTGCGCGCCATGCTCGCCGACCCGGCCGACCGGGTGGGCACCTGGGAGCAGCTCGTCAAGGCGGGCGTCCCGGAGACGGCGCTCTGGGAGATCCAGGGCCTGGACTGATCAGGCCGGCTCGGAGCCGACCGGCAGCTCCACGCTGATCGTCAGACCGCCCTCGTCCCTGGGCGTGGCCGTGACCGTGCCGTCGTGCGCCTCGGTGATCACCCGTACGATCGACAGCCCCAGCCCGCTGCCCCGGTCCGAGCGCAGCCGGTCGCCGTGCAGCCGCCGGAACGGCTCGAAGATCGTCTCGATCTCGTACGACGGCACCTGCAGCCCCGAGTTGGCCACGACCAGCTCGACCCGATCGGCCCGCCGCCGCGTCGTCACCCACACCTCGCCCTTGGCGTGGTTGTGCCGGATGGCGTTCTCCACGAGGTTCTGCACCAGCCGCTCCACCAGCACCGCCTCGCCCGCCGTCGGCGCGGGGTCGAGCAGCCGGTGCATGGTCACCTCACGCTCGGCCGCCTCGGCCGCCGCCTGGTCGAGCACGTGCTCGGCCACGTCCGCCAGGTCGAACGGCCGCCGGTCCAGCACCGCCTGCTCGCCCTCGGCCAGCGCCAGCAGGCCGTCGATCAGGCGCTCGTGGCGGGCGTTGACCAGCAGCAGCGACTCGCCGAGCCGCTTGACGTCCTCGGTCGCGTCCGGCCGCCGCACGGCCACGTCCACGAGCGTCCTGTTGATCGTGAGCGGGGTGCGCAGCTCGTGCGAGGCGTTCGCGACGAACCTGCGCTGGCCGTCGAACGAGCGCGCCAGCCGGGCGAGCATGGTGTCGTAGACGTCGGTCAGCTCCTTGATCTCGTCCTGGGGGCCGTCGTAGCCGATCCGCTCGCTCAGGTTGTGGCTCTGGGCGACCCGGCGGGCGGTGTCGGTGACGTTCCTGAGCGGGCGCACCACCATGCCCGCCGTCCGCCAGCCGATCCCGAACGCCACCCCGGTGCCGGCGAGCACCGCGAGCCCGCCGGCGGTGCGCAGGTTGGAGAGGACGCTGGTCTGGTAGGTGAGGTGCGTCTTGAGCGCGAACCCCCTGGCTATCTCATACCCGTCCTGGTAGCGCGGGGCGTAGAGGCTGTAGCCGTCCCGATCCACCCGGATCTCGTCGGGGGTGAACACGGAGGCCCGGTACTGGAGGCTCGTCTGGACGACGAAGTAGACGGCGGCCACCGCGAGGGCGGCGACCACGAAGAACACGCCCCCGCTGACCAGGGCGAAACGCAGGCGCATGCTCATGGGATGCGATACCCCGATCCCGGCACGGTCTCGATGACCTGCGGCTCGCCGAGCTTCTTGCGCAGCTTCATCATCGTGGTGCGGACCGTGTTCGTGAACGGGTCGATGTGCTCGTCCCACACCTTCTCCAGCAACGTCTCCGCCGAGACCACCGCTCCCTGGGCCCGCAGCAGCTCGGCCAGCACGCCGAACTCCTTGCGGGCCAGCGGCACGTACCGGCCCTCCCTGAACACCTGCCGGTGCGCCCAGTCCAGCCGCACTCCGGCCCGCTCCAGCATGGGCGGGTCGGCCCTCCTGGCCCGCCGCCCGAGCGCGTGCACCCGCGCCACCAGCTCCTCGAACGCGAACGGCTTGGGCAGGTAGTCGTCGGCCCCCAGCGACAACCCCACCACCCGGGAACGCACGTCACTCGCGGCGGTCAGCATGAGCACCCGCACCAGCCAGCCGCGCTCGACCACGGCCTTGCACACCTCGTCCCCGTGCACCTGCGGCAGGTCGCGGTCGAGGATCAGCACGTCGTAGTCGTGCACGCCGAGCCGTTCGAGCGCCGCGTCCCCGTCGTAGGCGACGTCGACGGCCAGTGCCTCTCCGCGTAACCCCTCGGCGATCGAGTCGGCGAGCATCCGCTCATCCTCAGCGACCAAAACGCGCACCTTGCCCCCAAAAGATGTTAAATGCCCGCCAGTCTGCTCTGGCCGGCATAACGCGCGCATAACCAGATTCGGTGACGTTCAGGTTATAGGCGGCGCGCTGGACTGGCCCCCCTGAAGCCGGGATCCGCCTGGCGGTCTCGGGGGAGAAGACCATGGCGCCCACGCTCGCGGGGCCACGTGACCACGGGTTGTTCGGGTGCGTGCTCGCGCTCGCCGCCGCGCTGCGCGTGCTGGTCATGCTGGGGTACGACACGGCGCGGCTCTATTGGTACGACTCGTTCACCTACCTGGACACGGCCGTGCGCCTGCGGCCGCAGGGCGCGTTCCACCCGGCGGGCTACTCCTGGTTCCTGTGGGCGCTGCGGCCCTTCCAGAGCGTGGAGCTCGTCGCGGGGGTGCAGCACGCGATGGGGCTGGCCGTCGGGGTGATGATCTACCTGCTGCTGCGCCGCCGGTCGCTGCCCGCCTGGGGAGCGGTGCTGGCGGCGGTGCCGGTGCTGTTCGACCCGGCGTTCGTGCGCCTGGAGCACGCCGTGCTGTCGGACACGCAGGTGATCTTCCTCATCGTGGCCGCGCTGCTGGTGCTCATGTGGCGCGGGGAGGTGTCCACTCGGGCGGCGGCGGTGGCCGGGGTGCTCCTCGCGCTGGCCGGTCTGACCCGTACCGCCACCGTGCCGCTGCTCGGCCTGGCCGCCCTCTACCTCCTGCTGCGGCGGACCGCGTGGCAGGCACGGTGGCGTGCGACCCTCGCCCTGGTGGTGGCGGGGGCGCTGCCGCTGGCCGCCTACGCCGGCTGGTACGCCCAGCACCACGGCAGGTTCGCGCTGAGCGGCTCGGACGGCGTCGCCCTGTGGGCCCGCACCATGACCTTCGCCGACTGCTCGATCATCAGGCCGCCCGCGGACCAGGCCGCGCTCTGCCCGAACGGCACCGTCCTGGACGCCGCCTCCGAGTACGTCTGGGACCCGCGGGCCTCGCTCAACCGCCTGCCCGGCGACCGGTTCACCCACAACGACCTGGCCAGGGCGTTCGCGCTCCGGGCCATTGCCGCGCAGCCCCTGGACTACCTGCGCGAGGTCGTCCGGGACACCTCGCTCGCCTTCACGTGGGAGCCCGTCGCCCACCCGAAGCGCATGAGCCCGACCACGGCCTTCCAGCGGGGCTCCTGGCCGCTGCCGTCCGGCCAGCCCCTCGTGGACCAGGTCAGAAAGGAGTACGACCCGGACATCCGGGGCATGCGGTCCGTCGAGCCGTTCGCCTCGATCCTGGCCGCCTACCCGTACCCGTGGTTCCTGCACGGCACGCTGTTCGGCGTCCTGCTGCTGGCCGGCGGGGCCGGCGCCGTGCTGCGCCCGCGCACGGCGCTGCTCCCGTGGTCGTTCGCGGTGTTCCTGCTCGTGGCGCCGGTGGCCGCGCTCGACTTCGACCACCGCTATGTCCTGCCCGCCATCCCCGTCGCCTGCGTGGCCGCCGCCCTGGCCGTGCGGCGGCCGGCGCCGCGCCGGGCGGGTGGTTACCCCCGTGGCTACGATCATGTTGCGCGTCCGAGAGCATCGGCGAACGGGTCTCGCGCGTCCTGAAGGGCCCGGCGGCCCGCCGCGCCGCTGGTCGAGGCGCCCTCATGGCCCCGGCCGGCCATGGACGCGCCCCGGGATCGCCCCCGCCGATTCCCCCGGCTGACCCTTTTGAGGCTGACACTCCACCGGAATGTTACGTAATATCCGTACATCACGAGCGTTGGGGGCGCCAGGGTGCCAGGACAGAGCGTGGGTGTGGTCGTCGATCCCGGAGTGCCTCCGGAAGTAGCCGGACTGCTGCGTGCCAACGCCCCGCTGCTGTCCAGGATCAGAGCCGGATGGGTGCCGCCCGCCGAGACGCCCCCGTCCAGCCGCAAGAGCCCGTCCAGCGCCATGCTCCTGGCCGCGACCCCCTTCGTGGTCGCGCTCATGGGCCTCCTGCTCGCCTCGCCGTTCGCGCCGGCCGGGTTCGTGCTGCTCGGCACGTACGTCTTCATCGTCCTGGTCAAGATCGCCTCCATGAGCGAGGTGCCCGAGGACGACCGGCCGCAGGAGCGCGCCGTGTACGAGCAGGCCCGCTGGTACGACGGCCGCTACCTGCTGCTCGAGGACTTCGACCCGGAGGCGCGAGCCGTCCTGGTCAGGGCGCAGCGGGCCATCGGGTCGGTGCTGCGCTCCCACGTCAACGCCGAAGGACTGCTCGACGACGCCCGCAACGCCGTGATGCTGCCCGCCCAGGAGTGGGAGATCGCCCGCCTGCTCGCCAAGCTGTCGGCGCTGCGCCTGGAACACCGGGAGCTGCTGGCCAGGGGCATCGCGCCGGAGGTGGCCGCGGTGATCGAGCCGCTCGAACGGGCCCTGGTCAACAGCGAGGCCGCCGTCGTCGCCCGCGTGGAGGCGCTGGAACGTTACGCCGGCCACGTGGCCGAGGCCGAGCGCGCCTACCACGCCCGCGGCCAGATCGAGGAGCTGCGCGCCCGGCTGCCGCGCTACGAGGAACTGCTGGCGGAGTCGGGCGCGGACAAGCTCGCCGTGCCCGAGATCGAGCGCCTGACCGAGGACGCCGACGTGCTCGAACGCACCTTACGACGCAGCGTCCGGTCCGCCCACGAGGCGTTCCGCTATCTCGAAGGATGACGCCCGGACATAGGATCGACAACGTGCCCGGACGTCATGCGAAGGTGATAGTCGATCCGGCGGTGGCCGACGACGTCGCGGCCCTCTTACGTGACAACCGCAAGCTCCTCGTACGCATCCACGCCGGCTGGGTGCCCGCGCACAAGCGCCATCGCCCGCTGGTCGGCGTCGTGACCAGGCTGGCCGCCACCGGGACCGCCGCCGTCGCGGCCGTCTACGGCCTGGCCCTCTTCGTCGCCGGACGCTACACCCCCTTCGCCGTGATCATGACCGGCGCCGCCCTGCTCGTCGTCAGCGTCCTGCTCAGGCCCAGGCCCGACGCCGAGGTGGAGCGCGCGCACGCGCTGGAGCTGGCCGTCTACGACAGCTCCCGCAGGCACGAGGGCCGTTACGTCGTACGCGAACAGCTCGACGAGCCCGCCAAGGCCCTCATGATCCGCGCCCAGACCGCCATCGACCAGGTCATGGGCTCCAGCGTCCACGCCGAGGGCCTCCTGGACGACGTGCGCAACGCGGTGATGCTGCCCGCCCAGGAGTGGGAGATCGCCCGCCTGCTGGCCAAGCTGTCGGAGCTGCGGGCCGAGCACGAGGAGGTCGTCTCCGAAGGCCTCACCCCCGAGGTGGCCGCCGTCGCCGAACCCCTCGCCCAGGCGCTCGACAGCAGCCAGCAGGCCGTGATCGCCCGCGTCGAGGCGCTGGAACGTTACGCCGGCCACGTCGGCGACGCCGAGCGCGCCTACCGCGCCCGGCACCAGATCGAACGCCTCAGCGCCAAGCTGCCCCGCTACGAGGAACTCCTCGCCGAGTCGGGCGCCGACGGGTCGTCCGTACCGGAGCTGAGCCGGTTGTCCGACGACGCCGACCGCCTTGAACAAGCGCTTCGTGACAGCGTCAGCTCCGCGCACGAAGCTTTTCGCCACCTGAGGGGGTGAATTCCCTTAGGATCCGATTTCGTGGCGGATGTGGTGGTAGACCCCGAGGTGCCGCCGGATGACGCGCAGCTGCTCAGGGAGAGCCGGCTGGTGCTGCTCAAGATGCGCCAGGGCTGGGCCCCCGAGTCGAGGCGGGCCCTGTCGAGCGCGCAGTACCGGATAGTCGCGGCGTTCGGATCGGTGGCGCTCTTCGGGATGATGGCCGTCAGCGGGCTGGTCGGCCGGGGCCTCGGCCTGCTGATGCTCGTCCTGCTGGGCATCCCCATGATGATCGTGCTGTTCATCCGCAACGACCTGCCCGACGACGACGAGGAGGAGTACGAGCGGGAGGTCTACGAGCAGCTGCGCTGGTACGAGGGCCGCTACGTGCTCACCGAGGACCTCGACGAGGCCTCCGCCCGCCTGCTCGCCCGCGCCCAGCGCGCCATCGCCGTCGTGACCGAGTCCCGGGTCAACGCCGAGGGCCTGCTCGACGACGTGAGCAACGCGGTGATGCTGCCCGCCCAGGAGTGGGAGATCGCCCGCCTGCTGGCCAAGCTGTCCGCGCTGCGCACCAAGCACAGGGAGACCGTGTCCAAGGGGCTCACCCCCGAGGTGGAGGCCGTGGCCGAACCCCTCGCGCGGGCCCTCGACAGCAGCGAGGCGGCCGTGCTGGCCCGCGTCGAGGCGCTGGAACGTTACGCGTCCAACGTCGCGGACGCCGAGCGCGCGTACCAGGCCCACCACCAGATCGAGGAGCTGCGGGGGCGGCTGCACCAGTACGAGGAACTGGTGGCCGAGACGGGGGCCGACGGGTTCGCGGTGCCGGAGCTGGAGCGGCTGGCGCAGGACGCGGACCGGCTGGAGCAGGCGCTGCGGCGAAGCGTCACCTCCGCCCACGAAGCCTTCCGCTACCTCGACCCCTGACCCCTCCGCCGCCCGGTGACGCGGCCGTCCCTCCGGCCCCGACGCGCCGTACCCCGGCCGGTGTCCTCGGGGCCGCAGGAGGCGCGGCCCCGCGCGCCGACCTCCGGGGCAGCACCACCCCGCTCGAAGGGACCTCAGCCGGAGTACGGTCCGCACTTCGGACGAGGGGGCGCCTGGTCAGGTGGGCCGGGCGGTTTCCAGGAGGAGGTCGCACAAGGCGTCGGCGGCGTCCACGCGGCCGAGCTTGGCCGACGCCTGCCCCATCGAATGGCGCAGCCCCGGGTCGGCCAGCAACGGCATCAGCTCGGCCAGCAGCTGCTCAGCCGTCGGATGCGGCTCCAGCAGGGCCCGGGCCGCCCCCGCCGACACCAGGTACGCGGCGTTCTTGCGCTGCTCGTCACCCCCGGTGGGGATCAGGGGCACCAGCACGGAGGGCTTGCCGATGGCGGTCAGCTCCGACACCGTCCCCGCCCCGCTGCGGGAGATCACCACGTCGGCGGCGGCGAACAGGTCGGCCAGCTCCCCGCCCACGTACGGCACCGGATGGTAGCGATCGGCCAGGTCCACGGGCAGCGCCACGGCCCGCATCTGGTCGATCCACGCCGGCCCGCACTGGTGCACGACCTGCGCGTGCGGCAGCAGCCGCGGCAGGATCTCCGCGATCAGGGTGTTGACCTGCTTGCTGCCCTGCGCGCCGCCCGTCACGTAGATCAGCGGCACCTCGAACGTCAGCCCGAACAGGTCGTACGCCGCCGCCCGGTTGCCCTGCAGCAGCTCGGGCCTGATCGGGTTTCCGGTCACCACGGCCCTCGAGCGGGCGGAGGCGGGCAAATAGTCCAGCGACGACTCGTGCGACAGCGCGATCCTGGTCGCCAGTCTGGCCAGGATGCGGTTGGCCAGCCCCACGACGGTCGTCTGCTCGTGCATCACCAGCGGCCGGCGGATCAGCTTGGCCGCGACCCCGATGGGCACCGCCACGTAGCCCCCGGTCGACAACACCACGTCCGGCAGGTAGCGGGCCGCGTGCCCCACCGCCTGCAGCACCCCGATCGGGATGCGGAAGACGTCGGCGATGTTGGTGCCCAGCTCCTTGAGGTTCGGACGGCGGCGCAGCTTGCCCGTGGTGATCGCCTTGAACGGGATGCCGTGCTCGGACGTGATCCGGGCCTCCAGGCCGTTGGCCGTGCCCACCCAGAGCACGTCGTGGGGCACCTGACGCCGCTGGACGGCCGACAGGGTGGTCAGAGCCGGATAGGTGTGACCACCGGTGCCGCCGCCGGTGATCAACAGTCGCAGGGTTCGTGACATGCGATCAGACTAGGGCCGCACAGCGGAAACCCGTGTGCCCGGTGGAGGAGTCAGGCGTGTTGGAGGTGCGGGCGGCCACGCGGTAGCGGTTGCAGTAGGAGTCGTGGCACATGTACGAGCCGCCGCGGATCACCTTCGCCGCGCCCTGCGCGGGACCGGCCGGGTTGTCGGCGAACGCCTCCCAGGCCGTACCCCACCAGTCGGCCGTCCACTCCCAGACGTTGCCGGAGACGTTGTAGAGGCCGTACCCGTTGGGTTGGAACGACTTGACCGGCACCGTCCCCTTGCTCGGCGCCACCGGGAAGCGGCCCTGCCAGATGTTGCACCGCTGCCGCCCCTTGGGAGCCAGTTCGTCGCCCCACGGGTAGCGCTTGCGCTCCAGGCCGCCGCGGGCGGCCATCTCCCACTCCGCCTCCGTGGGCAGCCGCTTGCCCGCCCACGTGGCGTACGCGGTCGCGTCGTTCCAGGACACGTGCACGACGGGGTGGTTCTGCCGATCGCCGGCCGACGACCCCGGGCCCTCCGGCGAGCGCCACGAGGCGCCCTCGACGCCCGCCCACCAGGGCGCGCCGGGCACACTGGCGTCCATCACCCCGCCCATGGCGAACTGGGCGAACACGAACGACCAGCCGATCCGCTCGGCCTCCGTGACGTAGCCGGTCTCCTTCACGAACGTGGCGAACTGCGCGTTCGTCACGCACGTCGGATCGATCATGAACGGGTCCAGCCGCACCTCGCGCACCGGCCCCTCGCCGTCCTCGGGCCGCCCGTCGGGGTCGTCGCCGCCCATGAGGAACGTTCCGCCGGGCACGCGCACCATCCCGCGCGGCGCCTCCCGCCGCACGGCGATCACCGGCTGCGCGTAGGGCTCCGCGTACGGTTGCGCGGCTGCGTCGTCTCTGCCCGGCCCACAGCAAGTGCTCAAAAGTCCCCCAAACGTGTCCACGACACCAAGGAAGGGTAGTCCCTGGAACATGTCCACGATCACACGGCTGCCCCGGGTCACGGCCGAAGAGACCCTGGCCCTGGCCGCCGCGGTGGCGCTGCCGTCGATCGCGCAGGGCCTCGTCGCGCGCCGCCCGTACGCGGTGCGGCTGGCGGAGCTCGCCGACGCCGACGGCCGGGCGATCCGGCTGCTCGCCCGGCTGCGCGCCGAGCACGGCGAGGGCCCGCTGCTCGTACGGGTGCCCGGACGCGGCTGGGTGATGCTGCCGCTGGCCGCGCGCGACGTGCGCGCGGTGCTCGACGACCGGGACTTCACCCCGGCGACCAGGGCGAAACGCGGCGCGCTCGGCCACTTCCAGCCCGACGGCCTGCTGATCACCCGCGACCCCGGCCTGCGCGAGCGCCGGCGCGCCCTGAACGACCAGGTGCTCTGCTCCGGTTTCGCCCCCTTCGCCCGGGTCATCGAGGAGGAGGCCGCCACGCTGCCCCGCCACGGGCTGCTGACCTGGCCGCGTTTCCACGCCACGCACTGGCGGATCGTGCGGCGCATCGTGCTCGGCGACGGGGCGCGGGACGACGTGATCCTCACCCGGCAGCTCGACCGGCTGCGCGCCGACGCCAACTGGTCGGATCTGCGCGGGCTCCGCACCGACGTGTTCAACGCCTTCCGGCGCCGGCTGGCCGGGCACCTGGCCCGGGCCGAGCCGGGCAGCCTGGCGGCCGAGCTGGCCCGTGCGCACGCCGCGGCCGACGTGCACCCCGAGGGGCAGGTGCCGCACTGGCTGTTCGCCTTCGACGGGGCCGCCGCCGCGGCCTACCGGGCGCTCGCGCTGGCCGCCCACCAGGAGCCCGCCCATCAGGGGTCCGCCGACCTGAGGGCCACCGTGCTGGAGTCCGTGCGGCTCTGGCCCATCACGGTCACCATCGTGCGCGAGGCCGTCGGCCCGACCGAATGGGACGTCCCCGAGGGCACCACCGCGGCGATCTACAGCCCGTACGTGAACAGGGCCGAGCCCGGCGACTCCTACCGCCCCGAGCTGTGGCGCGACGGCAGTGGCGAGTGGGCGGGCGTGCCGTTCAGCGCCGGGTTCGCGAGCTGCGCGGGGGAGGACCTCGTGCTGTTCACCGCCGCGGCCCTCCTGGACGCCGTCCTGCGCGAGCGCTCAGTCAGACCGTCCGTACGCTTGGAGGGGGCGCTGCCGGCCATGCTCAACCACTTCCGACTCAACTTCGCTGTAAAAGCCGCATAACGGTAGCGTTTTCCCATGCGACTCGGCGTGCTGGACATCGGCTCGAACACTGTCCATTTACTGGTCGTCGACGCCCACAGGGGCGCCCGGCCCATGCCCGCCTACTCCCACAAGGAGGGGCTCCGCCTCACGGAATATCTGGGGGAGGACAACCGGCTCGTTGACGAGGGCGTCGAGCGGCTCGGCGCCTTCGTCGAGGAGGCCGTGCACCTGGCGGAGGACAAGGGGGTCGAGGACCTGCTGGCCTTCGCCACCTCGGCCGTGCGCGAGGCGGCCAACGGCGTGGAGGTCCTGGCACAGGTCGAGGAGCGCAGCGGTGTGCACATCGAGGTGCTGTCCGGGCGTGACGAGGCCAGGCTGACGTTCCTGGCGGTGCGGCGGTGGTACGGGTGGTCGTCGGGGCGGTTGCTGGTCTTCGACATCGGCGGCGGCTCGCTGGAGATCGCCTCCGGTGTGGACGAGGAGCCTGACGTGGCGGTCTCGCTGCCGCTGGGCGCCGGGCGGCTGACGCGTGACTGGTTCACCGCCGACCCGCCGTCCGCCGAGGAGGTGCGCAAGCTGCGCAAGCACGTACGTACCGAGATCGCCCGCACGGTCGGTGACGTCGTCAGGAACGGCGAGGCCGACCGCGCGGTGGCCACCTCCAAGACGTTCAAGCAGCTCGCCAGGATCGCCGGCGCGGCACCCTCCAGCGATGGCCCGTACGTCTCCCGCCCGTTGTCCAGGCAGGCCATGGCCGACTGGGCGGTCAAGCTGACCACCATGGGCGGCGCCGAGCGGGCGCAGCTGCCCGGCGTGTCCGAGGGGCGGGCGGCGCAGCTCGCGGCCGGGGCGCTGGTCGCCGACGCGGCCATGGACCTGTTCGAGGTGGACCGGCTGGAGGTGTGCCCGTGGGCGTTGCGCGAGGGCGTGATACTGCGCCGGCTCGACATCCTGCCGGGGCGGTTCGACCTGCGCAGCGACAGCGCGCTGGAGTAAGGACGATCTATCCCGAAAAATTGGCATAAAGCGCTGGGTGCTGGGCATTCTCCGCCGAATGATGGAGGTGCTCGGCACGATCGGCTCCCTCGCCGTCGTGCTCCTGCTCATCGTCCTTGCCGTGCTGGCCATCTCCGTGGTCGCGCTGGTCGTCCTCGGGTGCCTGGCCGGCTCGATGGTGGCCGACTGGCGCGGCCTGTGGCGGCGGCTGGCCAGGCTGGCCCGGCGCGGGCCGAGGCTGACGCTCAAACGCAGCGGCGACGCCGTTCCCGCCCGATTGCGGGCGGAGCTGAGCGGGAGCACGTCAGGGACGCGCCGCCGCTTCCTGCTCGGCGCCGCCCGCTCCGGGGGACACGGGCACCCGCGCGGTCCGCGGATGCGCGGGCATCGGCCGGTGGATCGGCACACACGCCTTTGAAGGATGGGGCGGGCCGGCTCACAGGGCCATGAGGTGGAGCCCGGCCGCCCCCGGCGCGTACCGCAGCCGCTTCTCCAGGCAGACCACCGCGCCGTGCTCGTGCCTGTTGACGAACCGGATGTCGTCGGCGAGCGCGCGCATGATCAGCAGTCCGCGCCCGTGCTCGGAGCCCGGCTCGGGGTTGATGATCTTGTTCGGGTCGAAGCCTTCTCCGTTGTCGATGACCTTGATGATGCACCGGTCATCGAGCACGGACGCGCTGACCGTGTAGTCGTCGCTTGGCTCCGCGTGCCTGATCACGTTGGAACACGCCTCGGTGAGCATGAGTTCGATGTCGTCACGGATCTGCGGATCGACGCCGAGGGAACGCAGCGTGCCGTCCAGCATCTTCCTTATCAGGGGGACGCTCGCCGCATCCCTGGGCAGTCGGAGCGCTATCGTGGCCTCCATTCGGGGCCTCCTCCTTCCGTCCGGATGCGTGCTCAGTCCCCTTCCCCCGTTACGGTGCGTCAATCGTCCCGTAAGAGGTTCGGGGTCCGGAAGCTATGGCTCCAGCAGGCGCATGGCGACCTCCAGGGAGGCCTTGTCGACCTCGTCCTCGGACAGCCGGCCCTCCTCGATCATCCATTTCCCCGCGTGTATCGCGAACAGCGCCGTCGCCCGGCTGACGCGCTCGACGGGCGTGGCGCCGGGCTCGTTCAGCTCGGCCACGAGCTCCATCATCAGCTCGCGGGTCTTGGTGAGCGTCGGATGGTCACGCAGAGCGGTCTGGTTGCGCTCCAGGAACCTGGCCACCCCGATGTGCTGGGTCCGCCTGATCCCCGCGGCGTAGCGCTCGACCAGCTCGCGCCGCGTCTCCGGCGTCTTCGGCCGGCTCCGGGCCCACTCCAGGAGCTCCTCGAGCTCGACCAGCCGGTTGCCGACCAGGCTCGTGACGATGTCGTCCTTCGTCTTGAAGTGGTAGTACAGGGCGGCCTTCGTCACTCCGAGCTCCTCGGCGATCTCCCGCAGTGACGTCGCCTCGTATCCCTGCTCGGTGAACAGCCGGAGCGCGATCTCCTGAATCCGGGTCCGAGTGTCTTCCCGCACTTCACACCTTTTCGACTTGACGGCCGGCAAGTAAGTATCTACCTTATTCTATGCTTGCCGGGCGGCAAGTAAGCAAGATCCAAAATGCACATGGGGGGTGTCTGGTGGCGGAGGCAGTCGGACGACGCCGTGAGGTCATGGTCGTTCTGCCGGGACTGATGTTAGCCATGGTCCTGGCGATGCTCGACAACATGATCGTGGGCACGGCCATGCCGCGCATCGTCGGGGAGCTCGGCGGTCTGACGCATCTGTCGTGGGTCGTCACGGCGTACGTGCTGGGCACGACCGTCTCGACGCCGATCTGGGGCAAGATCGGCGACCTGTACGGTCGCAAGACCATCTTCATCATCTCGATCGTCATCTTCATGGTCGGCTCCGCGCTCTGCGGTATGGCGGGCTCGTCGCTGCTCGGCGGGCCGGACGGCGGCATGGCCGAGCTGATCGCGTTCCGCGCGATCCAGGGGCTCGGCGCGGGCGGCCTCATCGTGAACGTCATGGCGATCATCGGCGACCTGGTGCCGCCCCGCGAGCGCGGCGAGTACCAGGGCATCATGGCCGGTGTCATGTCGCTGGCGATGATCGCGGGCCCGCTGGTCGGCGGCTTCATCACCGACAACATCGACTGGCGCTGGGCCTTCTACGTCAACCTGCCGATCGGCGCGATCGCGCTGGCCATGATCGTGACGCAGCTGCACCTGCCGAAGCTGCGCAACAAGGTGCGCATCGACTGGGCGGGCGCGGGCCTGCTGTCCGTCGGCATCACCGCCCTGGTGCTCATCACGACCTGGGGCGGCAACGAGTACGCCTGGGGCTCCTGGCAGATCCTCTCCCTCGTCGCGATCGCCGTGGTCACGCTGGCGCTGTTCGTCGCGGTCGAGCGGAAGGTCGAGGAGCCGATCATGCCGCTGCAGCTCTTCGCCAACCGCAACTTCACGCTGATCTCGATCATCGGCTTCCTGCTGGGCTTCGCCATGTTCGGCGCGATCAACTTCCTGCCGCTGTTCCAGCAGATGGTGCAGGGCTCCACGGCCACCAACTCCGGCCTGCTGATGCTGCCGATGATGGGCGCCGCGATGGTCGTGTCGCTGTTCGTGGGCAAGGCGATCACCGTCACGGGCAAGTACAAGATCTACCCGGTGCTCGGCGGGATCGGCATGGCGGTGGGCATGTGGCTGCTGTCCACGATGGACGTCCACACGGCCTCCTGGGTCACCGGCGTCTACATCGCCGTGCTCGGCCTCGGCATGGGCTTCCTCATGCAGACCACGATGCTCATCGCGCAGAACAGCGTCGAGCAGAAGGACCTGGGCGTCTCCAGCAGCGCCACCACGTTCTTCAGGTCGATCGGAGGCTCGTTCGGCGTCTCGCTGTTCGGGGCGATCTTCAACAACCACTTCCTGTCGGAGCTGACCTCCCGCTTCGGCGAGCAGGCGGCCGAGCGGGTGGCCAAGAGCGGCGGCAGGATGGACCCCGGCGCGGTCGCCCAGATGCCCGCGCAGATGCGCACAGGGCTGCTGGAGTCGCTGGCGACCTCCATCTCCGGCGTCTTCTGGTGGGCCATCCTGTTCGCGGTCGTCGTGCCCGTGCTGGCCGCGTTCGTCAAGGAGATCCCGCTGCGCGGCGGCGCCCCGGCGCCCGCCAAGGACGAGCAGGCCGTCAGCCCCGCGGCGGGCTGAGCACCCGGCCGAGCGCGCCTCCTGGTCAAAGCCGGTGGAAAATGGGAGGCGCGCGGCCCGTGTTTTGTGGACAATCCCCGCTATGCACCACACCCTCGGCCGCCCGCGCGTGGAAGACGCCGCGGCCATCCATGAGCTGATCGCGGCCTACGACACCGCGGTGATCGGCTCTCCCGACATGACGCTCGACGACGTCGCCGACGAGCTGGCCGAGCCCGGCTTCGACCGCGACACGGACGGCTGGCTCGCCCGCGACGGCGACGGCCGGCTCGACGGGTGGGCCTGGGCGTGCCGCGTCGGCGACAGCGACACGGTGGACGTCGAGGTGATCGTACGGCCCGGCCCTGATCTGGGGCGGGCGGGCCTGGACGACCGGCTCTGGCCCCTGGTGATCGGACGGGCCGGTGAGCTGGCCGCCGAGGCCGGCCACGACGGCGCCACCCTGCACATCGGCATCTACCGCGCCGACACCGCCAAGCGGGCCACGGCCGAGGCACGCGGCTTTTCGCCCGGCACCAGCTTCCACCGCATGCGCATCGACCACGACACGCCCGTGGCGCCGCCCGCTCCGCCCGCCGGGCTGACCCTGCACACGGGGGAGAGCGACGACGCGCGGCGCGCGGCGCACCGGGTGCACCAGGAGGGCTTCGCCGAGCACTTCGGGTTCGTGCCGGTCGACTACGACGTGTGGTATTCGCGCCGGCAGGCACAGTCGACGACGGACTGGGCCCAGCTCACCCTGGCCCGCCTCGACGGCCGCCCCGCGGGGGTGCTGATCGCCAACAACCAGTTCGTCCCGGACGAGGGCTGCGGCTACGTGGCCACGCTCGCGGTCGTCCCGGAGTTCCGCGGCCGGGGCCTGGGGCGCTTCCTGCTCCGCCACGCCTTCGCCGCCGACGCGGCGCGCGGCCGCAAGGGCACGATCCTGCACGTCGACTCCAACAACACCACCCCGGCGCTCGGGCTCTACGAGTCGGCGGGCATGCGCCCCGTCCTGGTCATCGACGTCTGGCAGCACCGCGTCTGAGGACCGGCGTTCTCAGACGCGGTGGCGGGACAGGTGGTCGAGGATCGACTGGTTGGCCTCCCAGCCGTCGGGGAACTTGACCGGCACCCCCAGCTGCACCGGCTCCGCCGACGGATGGGCGTCCAGGAGCTCGGCGATGCCCGCCCGGGCCACCACGACGCAGGCGTGCCGGTGCCGCGACGCCAGCACGCACAGCCTCCCCGACTCCAGGTGGAAGGCCGTGGCGTCGCGGCGGCCGGACAGCGGGTGCAGGACGACGGTCACGTCGTACTCGCGCCCCTGCAGGCGGTTCGCGGTGTCCACGGTGATCTCCGGCGGCACCCCGGCCGCCCGGATGGCGGCCACCTGGTCGCGGTGGGCGGCCCCGACCGCGATGCGGTCCGCCGTCACCGGCCGCTCGCCCTGCTCGGAGGAGGACACGGCGCCGCGCTGCAGCAGGCGCTCGGCCAGCAGGGCCACCGCCTGCACGGCCTCCCCGTCGGTACGCACGGTGTGCCGGTTGGGCAGCTCCAGCAGCGCCCACCCCGACCGGGCGGCCTCCTCCAGCGCCCGGTCGTGCACGGTCCCCATGCCGCCGGTCACCAGCTCCAGCCGCCGATCGCCGTGCGACGTCCCCGACCGGAACCCGGTGAACGGGTAGAACGCCTGCGACACCACCGGCGCGGCCGAGGCCGGCAGGCGCCACGACACCGGCAGCCGGTGCACCGGGATGTCCGGATTGTGGCGCAGCAGCACCGACACCGCGCTCTGCAGCGGATCCCACGACAGCCCCGACCACCGGTCCCCGTCCACGATCGAGAACGGGTCGAGCTGCCCCGGATCGCCCACGAACAGCGCCCGCTCGAACAGCCCCGCGATCCGCAGCAGCTTGTCCGAGCGCATCTGGTACGCCTCGTCCACGATCGCCCACGGCCACACCCGGCCGCCGATCCAGGCCCACTTGTCGGCGGTCGCGATGACGATGTCCGGGTCGCCGAGATCCTGGATCCGGGTGCCGACCCGGACGCCGGCCAGCTCCAGCAGCCGCAGCGGCGGCACGTAGCCACCGGCCGACAGCCGTCCCACCGTCAGGTGCGGGTGCTTCTCGGAGATGCGCGTCACCAGGTCGTCGACCTGCTCGTTCGTCTGGGCGACGATCATCAGGGGCTCGCCGGTCGCCGCGATGTGCGCCGCCGCCCGCACCACCAGCGTGGACTTGCCCGCGCCGGGCGGCGAGTCGACCACGACGCCGCGGTGCCGGGGCAGGTCGGCGAGGACGTTCCTGATGACCTGCTCCGGGCTGTCGGTCACGACCACTCCTCCTGGGCGTCCTCGTCGTCGGGCACGTACTCCTGTGGCGGCCCGCCGTGCGTCCACGGCGTGGCCTCGGAGTCGGGCAGGTGGGGGGAGCCCTGGAAGTCGTCGGTCAGCGAGGTGTAGCAGACCCGCTCGCCGACCTCGGGCACCGCTCCCGGCGCGGCCGTCTTGCCCCGGCCCATGCCTTTGGTGATCTTCAGGGTGACCAGGCCCTGGCCGGCCTCCACGAGCTCGGCGCCCTGGCCGCGGCGCTGCGGGGTGCCCAGCGAGGTGCCGGGCGCCAGGCGTACCGGGTCGTCGGTCTTGATCACCACCAGCGGGCGGAGCTTGCGGGAGCGGCCCTCGCCCTCGGTGTTGTCGGGGACGGTCTCGATCACCTCGCCCGCGAACGCCTCCCCGGTCAGCCGGTACTCGGCCATGACCAGGGGGTCGTCATAGGCGCGCTGCACGTCGTACGCGGCCTGGGCCCGCTCCATGCGGGCCAGCTTGGCCGCGGCGGCCACCGCCCCGTCGCGCCTGGCCTGCGGCGGCGCGCCCTCGGCGATGTGCACCGCCATGCCGCTGAACGAGCCGCGGTCCTGCTCCCACCGCTGCGCGGCGCTCGAACCCTCCTCCAGCCCGGCCAGCAGCTCGACGGCCTGCCACATGAGCCGCCACGTGGGCTCGAGCTGGGTGCGCAGCGCCTCGGTGATGCGCTCGGGCGACTCGCTGTCCATCGCCGGCGACAGCACCTCCGCGTCGAACCCCGGATCGGTCGCGGGCCCGGCGGGCGGCCAGATCAGCGGGTCCTCGGCCTCGTCGTCCGGCCCCCTGGTGATCCAGGCCAGCAGCGCGGCCAGGTTGGCGTCCTCCAGCGAGCTCTGCCCGCTCGCCCAGTGCCGGCCCAGCTCCTCGGTCGCGGCCAGCATCATCGACGAGCCCGGGTACGCGGCCCGCTCCGCGAAGTACGTCAGCCACCGCCCCAGCAGCGGCACCGCCTCGGGCACCGGATAGGGCCCGTCGGCCCGGCGGAAGCGCGTGGAGCGGCCGAGCAGCCTGGTGAAGGCCACCCCGGTCTGGTTGGGCACGATGAGCTGCGGCGCGTCCAGCACCCGCTCGTAGGGGTCGGCGTTCTTGCGCTCCACCGTCTCGGTGTCGGCCATGAAGCCCTCGACGTACGGCAGCAGCACCCCGGCCAGCTCGGCGGCCCAGGCGAAGCGCAGGTCGCGGTTGCGCGGCTGGGTCACCACGAGCAGGCGCGGCCGTTCCCGGTCGGTGCCGAGCATGGCGGCCAGCGGCGCGGCGGCCTCGCCCGAGAGCTTGAGCGGGATGAACACCATCGGCCGCTCCGACAGATGGCAGTGCCTGACGGTCGCGACGGGCTGCGCGATGCCCTCCTCCAGGGCCCGCAGCCGCGCGAGCGAGGTCAGCATGCTCACGTGAGGCACTCCCTGCGCAGGCGTTCGGCGTTGCGGAGCAGCCGGGCGATCTCCTCCTGGCCCTCGGCGGGGTCGTGGGCGCCGTCGGCCAGCCCGAGCGCCTCCGCCACCGAGGCCACCCCGCCCAGCTCGTCGCGCACCTGCCGGCCGAGCAGGTCGGAGGCGCCCTCCTGGCGGGCCTCGTCGCGGCAGAAGAAGCACAGGTCGCACGCGGACATGCAGTCGGGCGCGTAGCGGGCGGTCGCCCTGCGCAGCGCGTCGCCCAGCTCGGCGACGGGCCGGGTGGGCCGCCCGTCCTCGCCGGGCCGCAGGTCGAACGTGAGGTCGTCGGGCAGCCCTTCGAGCAGCCGGTCGAGCGTGGTCATCCGGGTGAGCTGGCGGCGCAGCACGGCCATCTGCTTGCGCACGTCGACGAGGGTCGCGACGGGCCGGTTGGCGAAGTTCTCGGGGCAGACCAGGACCACGTCGTGCGAGACCTTCGCCGGGTCGTGGCCCAGCTCCTCCAGGAGCGTGCGCAGCGCCAGCACGTACACCGCCGCCTGCCGCGCGGCCGCGGCCACCGCCGCCGGGTCGGCCTGACCGTCGATCACCGCGAACGACTTGATCTCCACGATGTGGAACCGGCCGCCGAGCTGGAAGGCCACCACGTCGGGCTCCAGGTAGGCGGTGTGGCCGGCGATCTCCAGGGTGAGCAGCGGGTGGTCGTACAGCGTGCCCGCGTCCTGGCCGTCGCGGGCCGCGCGGTCGATCAGCGCGCGGGTGTGGGCGTGGCGCAGGTGGGCGCCGACGTTCTCGACGTCGTGGTAGGCGACCTCGGCGACCGGCAGGCGCAGCAGCTCGCGCAGCATCCGCAGCAGCTCCGCGCACCCGTCGGCCTTGACCAGCGCCTCGAACATGTTGCCGCGCGTGATCGCGAACGGCGACTGGCCGAACGGCGCCGGGAAGCCGAGGTGGCGGGCGGCGGCGTCCTTGTCGATGCCGGCGCCGTCGAGCAGGGCCCGGCGGGTGCAGCCGGGATTGGCGGCCAGGGCCGCGATGGCGCGGGCGTCGTGCGGGCGGGGCGGCGTCGTGCCGCGCAACGCGTCAAGCCGCTGGATGTGTTCGCCCTCGCGCTTCAAGCCGCTCACTTCGCGTTCTCCTTCTTGATCGTGCTCAGCGTAGCGGCGCCGAACAGGCGGGCGGCGTCACCGAGCTGCGCCGCGGCGCGTTCTGCCAGCTCGGCGCGATCCCGCGTGTCGCGGTCGCCGTGCACGCGCAGCTCGGCGCGGGCCGCCTCGATCACCCGATCCGGGTCGGACGGGCCCAGCGTGCCGTCAGTGGCGCCGGGGATGTTCCTGGCCATCCGCAGGAGTAACCGGTCGGCCCGCCCGTCGGCCGACTCGTGCGAGGCCACCGCGATGGCGCAGGTCAGGAAGTCGACGCGAGGGCTGAGCGGACCGACCACCCGCCGCTCCAGCGGCCAGGTGCTGAGCGTGAGCAGCCCCCGGGCGGGGGAGAGGCGGTCGGTCAGCGCGGCGCACAGGTAGTACGGCCGCCCGTGCGGCGACGACCGGAACGAGCGCTCCTCGTCCCTGCGCAGGCTGGTGAGCTGGGCGCTGCGGATCGTGCCGCCGAAGAACACGTCGCTGACGGCCACGACGAGCCGCGGCTGGGCGGCCGCGCCGAGCAGCCGCAGCCCCTGGTTCACCTGCTCGCGCACGGTCACCAGGCGCGGTGGCTCCGGCTTGGCCTGAGCCGGCTCGCCGCTCACGAGGGCGTCCCATTCGCGCTCCGCGGTACGCAGCTCGGCGCGCAGGGCGCGGGCCGTGGCGCCGTCCCTGACCCGCATCGCCTTGCGCACGCCCGCCCGGAGCTCGTCGATCCGCCGTTCGAGATCGTCCAGCCGGTCACTCATGGCGCGAGCGTACCAACAGTCCCAGTATTTTCCAGTAATTTCGCGATTTCGAGGCGAACGCGTGATCTACGACGTAAAGGCGGCCGCGCTGCCCGTGGACAGCGGGCTGACGTGCGTAATCGGCGTACGAGGCGGGGACGAAGGCGGTGTGACCCGTGAGAATCGACATCTGGTGGGAGCCGCCGCAGGCGTGGCCGCCCTGGTGCCCGTCTACTACCTGACCGAGGCGGCCGCCAGAGCCCTGCGTACGAGCAGTGCCACGTTCGGGCCGTCGCCCGCGGCGCTCGGCTACCTGGTCGCGGTGGCCGTCATCGTCACCCTCCTGACCGCCTGGCCCGCGGCGGCCCTCGGCTGCGGCATCCCGCTGGCGGCGGCGGGGGCCGTGTTCGCCCTCGACCTGAACGCCGCGCTCGGCGTGGCGGGCAGCCTGCCCTGGGCGAGGGAGGGCGGCCTGCCGTGGTCGCAGCCGAACGGCGTCCCCTGGGCCGAGCTGACCGAGCCGCCCGGCACGATGGCCGGGATGACCGGCCTCTACACGATCATCGGCGCGCTCCTGGTGCTCTCGGCGCTGCTGCCCGGCCGGTTGCGGTCCGTCCTGGGCAGGTGAAGGGCGGATTCCGGGGCGGCCTATCCTGGGCGAGTGAGTGGACGGGACCCCGACCGGCGCAGAGCGCTGCTCGACGCAGCCGACCGGGTCATCCTGACCCAGGGCCCCGAGGTCTCGATGGCGGCCATCGCCGCCGAGGCCGGCATCACCAAGCCCATCCTCTACCGCCACTTCGGCGACAAGAGCGGCCTCTACCAGGCTCTGGCCGACCGCCACGTGCGCACGGTCATCGCCCAGCTGCGCCCCGAGCTCGTCGCCCCTGGCGCCGACCTGCGGGGCCGGGCGCGGGCGACCATCGGCGTCTACCTCGACCTGATCTCGGCCAACCGCAACCTCTACCGGTTCCTGTTCCACCGGGCCAGCGCCGAGGACTCCCGGTTCCGCTCCCACATGACCGCGCTCGTGCGGGGGCTGGGCGAGGAGCTCGGCGGCCTGCTGGCCGGCGAGCGCGCGGTGCCCGACCCGGTGCGGGCGCAGGTGCTGGGGCACGCGTTCGTCGGCATGGTGCAGACGACCGGCGACTGGTGGCTGGAGCACCCCGAGGTGGACCGCGTACAGGTGGTCGAGGGCCTGGTGGACGTGATCGCCGCGGCCCTCGTCCGGCAGCCCGCCGCCGTCAGTCCCCGAAACGGGAGAGCTTCCCATGCCGCCGGGCATACCTGAGCGCCCAGGCGAACAGCCCCACCGTGCCGGCCAGGTAGACCACGTTGAGCCCGCCCGCCCAGGCCAGCCGGTCCCACGGCACCGCGCCGCCGCCCATGACCGTGCGCATGCCCTCGAACACGTGCGAGGCCGGCAGCAGCCACGAGATCGTCCGCAGCGGCTCGGGCAGCACCGAGATCGGGTAGAAGATCCCGGCCAGCGGCTGCACCACGAACACCAGCGACCAGGCGATCACCTGCGCGTTCTCGCCGAAGCGGAGCACCGCCGCGATGCCGACCAGGCCCAGCGACCAGCCGAGGACGAGCAGGATCCCCATGAACGGCACCAGCCCCACGCCCATGCTCGACAGCCCGAACCCGTACAGGCCGAGGGCCAGCCCGGCCATCACCGCGACCGCGAACGCCACCTTGCCCAGCGAGAACAGGACGAGCCCCGCCAGGTATTCGACGCTCGACAGCGGGCTGACCTGCACGTTGAGCAGGTTGCGCGACCAGATGTCCTCCAGGAACGCGATCGAGATCTCGTTGCTGGCCTTCTGCAGCACCTGCCAGAGCAGCACCGCCCCGAGCAGGAACGCCACCACGAACGGCACCCGCTGCGCCTGCAGGAACAGCGTCACGAAGCCCCACAACACCAGCTCGATCGTCGGCCAGAACAGGATCTCGAACATCCTGACCGGGCTGCGCCGCAGCGCCGCGAAGTCGCGCCGGACCACGCCCATGACGCGCGTGCGCCGGGCGGCCAGGCTCAACGGGGGCAGAGTCACCGTGGTCATCGGCGTGGTCATCGGCGTGGTCATCCGCGTGCCACCTTCAGGAACACCTCTTCCAGGTCCTCGGCCCCGTAGCGGCCGGCCAGCTCCTTGGCGCTGCCGGCGGCCACGACGACGCCGTCCGACATGAAGTGGATCCGGTCGCACATGCGCTCGACCTCGCGCATGTTGTGCGAGGTGATCAACATGGCACTGCCCTCCTCCCCGGCCAGACGGGACAGCAGGCTGCGGACCCGGTCGCCGGCGTCGGGGTCGAGGTTGGCCGTGGGCTCGTCGAGCACCAGCAGCCTGGGCGCGTTGAGCAGCGCCTTGGCGAGGTGCACGCGGGTGCGCTGGCCCGACGACAGGTCCATCACCTTCCGCCTGCGCAGCGGGCCCAGCTCGAACAGCTCGATCATCTCCTCCACCCGGCGGCGCGGGTGGCGCAGCGCGTAGAGCCGGGCGAACGCGTCGAGCACTTCGTGCACGTGCAGGACGCCGGGCAGGTCCACGTAGCTGGCGGCGAAGTTGACCTGGCTGAGCGTCTCGGTGCGGTGCCGGGCCAGCTCGAGGCCGAACAGCCGGATCGTGCCCGCGTCGGGGGTGATCAGGCCGAGCAGCATGTGGAGGGTGGTCGACTTGCCCGCGCCGTTGGGGCCCAGCAGGCCGACGACCTCGCCCTCGCCCACGGTGAGGCTGAGGTCGCGCACGGCGGTGACCCCGCCGAACCGCTTGACCAGATGGGACGCTTCCAGGATGGCCACCGGTCAAGCGTGCGGTCCGGGGTCACGCCGGGGCAACGGGTTTTCCCCGGAGCATGCGCAGCAGGTCCCACTCGTTCTCGCACACGCGCCGGCCGATCGCGGCCAGCTCCACCGACCGGGCGCCGCCGCGCAGGTGCCGCATGGTCTGCATGACGCAGATGATCCCCCACTTGAGCACGCCGAACGTCTCCCACCAGCGCAGCGCGTCCCGGTCCACCGGGTCCCCGCCGGCGGCCTCGTACGCGTCGATCAGCTCGTCGTAGGCGCCGAAGCCGCCCACCGGCAGCGGCGAGCCGAACCGCCACGCCTTCACGCAGAGCCAGCCGAGGTCTTCGAGGGGGTCGCCGAGGTGGGCGAGCTCCCAGTCGAGCACCGCCCTGATGCCGTCGGGACCGACGATGAGGTTGCCGTTGCGGAAGTCGCCGTGCACGACCGTGCGCCGCGTGCCGCCAGAGTGGCCGGCAGGGCGGTCGGCGGCCAGCCGGCGCAGCGCCAGCTCGAACACCGGGTGCGGCTCGCCCAGCAGGTCCAGCACGTCCCGCCAGCGCCGCAGCGGATCCTCCGGCGCCTCCTGCCCCAGGCAGGAGGGCGGCATGCGGTGGATCGCGGCCAGGGCCCGCCCGCACTGCCCGGCCAGCAGGGGCCGGGCCGCCGCGTAGGCGTCGTCGCGCAGGATCCTGCGCGGGATGGTCTCGCCGGCCACGCGGGTCATGAGGATGTACGACTCCCCGGCGGCGACGATCGCGGGCACCGGCACCCCGGCGCCGGACGCGGCCCGCATGAGCGTGGCCTCCGACGCGAGCGGGGCTCCCGCCTCCGGCGCGGTCCCGGGGGAGTCGAGCCGCAGGATCAGCTCGTGCCGCTCGGAGCCCGTGACGACGTCGAGGGCCCAGGTCTCCCGGGACGCCCCGCCGGGCAGCCGGGCGCTGAAGGGCACCGACGCGGCTGCCCCGAACACCTCGCCGACGATCTCGTGGAGCCGGGTCATCGCAGGCCGAACTCCCAGTTGCCGCCCGCCGCGTACTCGCCCAGGATGCGCCGTCCCACCGCGTCGATGTGCACCTCGTCGGGCCCGTCGTAGATCCGTCCGGCCCGCGCGTGCCGGTACATCCGGTCCAGCGGCGTGTCGGGGGTGAGCCCGGCGGCGCCGTACACCTGGATGGCCCGGTCGATCACGTTGTGCAGCGTGCGCGCCCCGACCACCTTGATCGCGCCGATCTCCACCCGGGCCTGGGAGCCCGCGTCGATGGCCTCGGCGGCGTGGAGCGTGAGCAGCCGGGCGGCCTGGATCTCGGCGTAGGAGTCGAACACGTGCTGGCGCATGAGCTGCTTCCCGGCCAGCGGCTCGCCGAACGCGGTCCGCACCTGCAACCTGCGGCACATCAGGTCGAAAGCGCGCTGCGCCTGTCCGAGCCAGCGCATGCAGTGGAAGATCCGGCCGGGGCCGAGCCGCTGCTGCGCGATGACGAACCCGTGGCCGCGCGGGCCGAGCAGGTTGGCGGCGGGGACGCGGACGTCCTCGTACCGGACCTCGCAGTGCGCCCCGTCGAGCCCCAGCACGGGCGTCTCGCGGACGATGCGGTAGCCGGGCGTGTCCGTCGGCACGAGGATCATGGAGAAGGCCAGGTGGGGCGGCGCGTCCTGCTCGGTCCGGCACATGACGGTCGTGTACGCGGCCCGCGAGGCCCCGGTCGTGAACCACTTGTGCCCGTTGATCACCCATTCGTCCCCGTCGAGCACCGCGGCGGTCCTGATCTGGGTGGGGTCGCTGCTGGAGATCGACGGCTCGGTCATGGCGAAGCTGGGCCAGATGTCACCCCGCACCAGCGGTTCGAGGTAGCGCTCGCGCTGCTCGGGGGAGGCGTGCTCGTGCAGCATCAGCGAGTCCTGCAGCGTGAACGTGCCCAGCGCGAGCTGCCCGTACTCGCTGCGGCCCTGCACCTCGTTGACGTAGACGTAGTCGAGGAACGGCAGGCCGCCGCCGCCCAGCTCACGCGGGTGGCCGAGCGCCCACAGGCCCTCCTTCCTGGCCTCGGCCCGCAGCTCCTCCAGGGCCGCCGCGGCCTCGGGCCCGCCCGCGTGCAGCACCGGCTCGGCCGGCTCCACCCGCTCGGTCATGAACGCGTGGACGGCGTCGCGGACCGGCCGGACACCGTCGGGAACGGCGAAGCTCATGTTCCGGATCTCACCCGAAACCAGTTGTCAGGTCAACGGTTTCGGGACGGTTTCAGGGCAGCCAGCTCACGCGGCCGTGCAGGAAGGCGTACCCGACGAAGGCGACGGCGTCGATCAGCGTGTGCGCCACCACCAGCGGCATCGCGCGCCCCCAGCGCTGGTAGAGCCGCCCGAACACCAGACCCATCACGACGTTCCCGACGAACCCGCCGAACCCCTGATACAGGTGGTACGACCCCCGCAGCAGCGCCGACACCGCGACGGCCTTCCACGGCGACCACCCGGCCTGCCCGAGCCGGTGCAGCAGGTACCCGGCGACGAGCACCTCCTCCAGCACCCCGTTCTGCGCCGCCGCGAGCAGCAGCACCGGGACCTGCCACCACACCTGGG
Source organism: Nonomuraea sp. NPDC003707 (assembly GCF_053587055.1). NCBI lineage: Bacteria > Bacillati > Actinomycetota > Actinomycetes > Streptosporangiales > Streptosporangiaceae > Nonomuraea > Nonomuraea sp. NPDC003707. The sequence continues at coordinate 175,465 of NZ_JBSFNK010000008.1, forward strand.
GGAGCTGGCCGGCGACGACGGTCAGGTTCACGCCCGTGGCCCACACGACGAGGTAGAACGCCAGCCCCGTGCCGCCGATCGCGGCCGCCAGCACCGCCCCGCGCACCGTGTCGCGGCCCTTCTCCCGGAAGTCCACGCCGATCGTGCGCAGCGACTCCCCGGAGCGCACCATCAGGTACGCCACCAGCGCGACCGGCGCCACGCTGACGGCGATGTCGGCGAGCTGCAACGCCAGGTCGAGCCACGGCCGCCCGGGCGCCATCGACCGGACCAGCACGGCCTGCTGGCCCTTCAGCTGCTCGGGCGCCGTGAGCGAGCCGATCAGCCGCAGCAGCGCCAGCAGGCCGCTGGCGCCGAGGGAGACCGAGAACACGACGAACAGCTCGGCCCGGATGAGCCGGGGCCCGAGCGCCGGGGGCGGTCCCAGGGGGGAGGCGGTGGGAGACTCTGTGCGCATGGCCGCAGGCTAGTCGTTCATCGATCGGACGCGAATAAATAGTGCCTTGAGGAGAAATCAGATGACATCTGCTCCGCACGACGTGCCCACGGCGGCCCAGCTCGTGGCCGCCGTCCGCGACTTCCTCCAGAGCGACGTGCTCCCGGCCGTGGACGGGCGGGTGCGCTTCCACGCGCGGGTGGCGATCAACGTGCTCGGCATGGTGGAACGGGAGATCACGCTCGGCCCGGAGCAGGCCCGCGAGCACGCGGCGCGGCTGGCCGCGCTCGGCATGGCCGACGACGCCGAGCTGGCCGCCGCCATCCGCGAGGGCCGGATCGAGGACGACCACGCGCTCGTCACCGCCCTGGAGCAGGCCGTACGGGCGAAGCTGGCGGTCGCCAACCCCGCCTACCCGCAAGACTGACGGCCCGCCCCGCTCGTAGCGGGACGGGCCGTCACCCGGGGGATCAGTGCGAACCGGTCAGGTCCAGGTCCTTGACCTTCGGATCGCCCTCGTCGGCGAAGTAGTCGTCGCGGGCCGTCGCGTCCTCGCCGTCCGCCACCTTGGTCGCCCGGAACAGGAGCGTGCCGAGCGCCGCCACCACCAGGTTCACGGCCAGCGCCAGGAACCCGGTGTAGATCGTCATCTTGGTGTCGAAGCCCAGGTTCGACAGCGCGAACGCCGAGCCGCCGAAGTGCTCCTGGTGCTTGGCCGGGTTCGGGGTGAGGTACAGCATCCACATGCCCGTCGCCAGGCCGGCCGCCCAGCCGGCGATCAGGCCGCCCTTGTGGAACCAGCGCGTGTACAGGCCCAGCGCCACCGACGGCAGCGTCTGCAGGATGATCACGCCGCCGATGAGCTGCAGGTCGATCGAGAACTGCGGGTCGAGCAGCAGGATGCACAGCACCGCGCCCACCTTGACCACCAGCGACACGACCTTGGAGACGTTGGCCTCCTGGGCGTCGCTGGCGTTCTTGTTGAAGTACTCGCGGTAGATGTTGCGGGTGAACAGGTTCGCCGCCGCGATCGACATGATCGCCGCCGGGACGAGCGCGCCGATGCCGATGGCCGCGTACGCGACGCCCGTGAACCAGTCGGGGAACATCTTGTCGAACAGCAGGGGCACGATCGTGTTGGTGTCGGCCGTGCCCGCCTCGTTCACCACCGGCTTGATACCGGCCGAGATGGCCATGAAGCCGAGCAGCGCGATCAGGCCGAGCACGAAGCTGTAGGCGGGCAGCGCCGACATGTTGCGCTTGATGACGTTGCGGTTCTTCGAGGCCAGCACGCCGGTGAGGCTGTGCGGGTAGAGGAACAGCGCCAGCGCCGAGCCGAAGGCCAGCGTCACGTACTGGAGCTGGTTGTTGGCGTTCAGCAGGATGCCGTCGCCCGGCGCCGGGGTGGCGTCGAACTTGGCCTTGGCCGCGTCGAAGATCGAGTCCCAGCCGCCCAGCTTGGCCGGGATGTAGATGACGGCCGCCAGGATCACGATGTAGATCAGCGCGTCCTTCACGAACGCGATCAGCGCGGGCGCTCGCAGGCCCGACTGGTAGGTGTACGCGGCCAGGATCGCGAACGCGATCACGATCGGCAGGTGCCCGGTGATGCCCATCGACTTCAGCACCGCCTCGATGCCGATGAGCTGGAGCGCGATGTACGGCATCGTCGCCACCAGCCCGGTGATCGCGATCACCAGCGCCAGCGTCGGCGACCCGAAGCGGGCCCGGACGAAGTCGGCAGGGGTGACGAACCCGTGCACGTGCGACACCGACCACATCCGCGCCAGCACCAGGAACACCAGCGGGTACACCACGACCGTGTACGGCAGCGCGTAGAACCCGATCGCGCCGGAGCCGAACACCAGCGCCGGCACCGCCACGAACGTGTAGGCGGTGTAGAGGTCGCCGCCCACCAGGAACCACGTGATCCAGGAGCCGAAGCTGCGCCCGCCGAGCCCCCACTCGTTGAGGCTGGCCAGGTCGTTCGGCCGCCGCCACCGCGCGGCCACGAACCCCATGACGGTGACCAGGAGGAACAGCAGCACGAAGACGACCAGCTCGGTCGTGTGCGCGCTCACTTGGTCATCCTGTAGACGATGGTCGTGGACACGACGCCGACCACGATGAAGGCCAGCTGGAGCCAGTAGAAGAGCGGGAAGCCCAGCAGGCGGGGCTCGTCGGCGTTGAACAGGAACGTCAGCAGCGGCAGCACGATGGGCAGGATCAGCAGCCAATTCCAGGGGCTGCGGTCGGTGCGTGGCTGCCCGGGTTCCCCGGTAGTCATCAACCCTCCGATGAGTGGATCTGGAGCCGGCTGTGACCGGTTCCTGACGGGTAGTCAATGGAGGGAGAGTAGCTTTGCGGCGGTATTAATCCAAATGTCGGCAATATTACGGTTTGGCCTAAATCTTTGGCCCTTGACAGGGGGCCACACGCGTCGCCACAGAAACCATAAACACTCACCTGCCGCACGCCTCCCCCTGATCGCCGAATGGTCCCTTCCCCGCGACGAACGGTCCCGCACCCCCACCAAGCCACCGCACCGGCGAGACCCCGGATAACGGGACCGGAGGGGCGGGCCGCCGTGGGGGCGGTGCTTGGGCGGCGGCGTGGGGCCATCACCGGGCGGCGCGTGGCGTGTCAGCTTGGCGTAGGGCCGTTGTGGGGTGCCGGCGCTTCGGAGCGCCGCGTCGGCAGGTCGGGGTGCGGTGGAGCTCGGCGCTGTCGTCGGTGCCCAGCCCTCCACGGGCGCGAGGTGCCCGCGTTCGTGGGTCAGACGGTGCGGTCGGCGGCGGTTTTGGGGTCGTGGTGGACGTCCCCCGGCTGCCCCACCCGGCGCGTCCAGGCCGCGAACTCCACCAGCACCCCATCGGGATCCTTGAAGTAGATCGACCTGACGAACACTCCCTCATGCATCTCCGGCGCCACCCCGAACTCGCTGTCGTCGTGGTTGAGCAGCACCCCCACGTCCACCCCCTTGGCCACGAGCCGTTCCCGGTACTCCTCGATCCGCTCCGGCGGCACGTCGAAGGCGATGTGGTTCATCGACCCGACCGCCGACAGCAGTTCCCCCCGATCCGGCAGGTTCTTCGGCGCCGACACCCCCGGCACGCCCTCCGGCGCGTCCGGGAACCAGAAGAACGCCAGCGCGTTCCCGCCCCCGCAGTCGAAGAAGAAGTGCTGGCCCCAGCCCATGGGCAGCTCGATCGTCTTGATCAGCGGCATGCCCAGCACGCCCGAGTAGAAGTCGACGGTCTGCTTCATGTCCGAGCAGACCAGCGCGACATGGTTGACCCCGCGGAGCTCGAATTCGCTGTTCATAGTAACTCCGTACTTATCACAGGGTTATACGAAAAAACATGACACGAGGTGTCGGGTATTCGGGGAACGATCGGCCACATGATTGCTTTGGTGGCGGGGGCGACCCGCGGAACGGGACGGGGCATCGCGGTGGCGCTGGGCGCGGCCGGCGCGACGGTCTACTGCACGGGCAGGAGCACGCGGGAGCGGCGTTCGGAGATGAACCGGCCGGAGACCATCGAGGAGACGGCGGAGCTGGTGACCGCGGCCGGCGGGACGGGCATCGCGGTCCAGGTCGACCACCTGGACCCTGATCAGGTCGAGGCGCTGGCCGGGCGGGTGGAGCGCGAGCAGGGCAGGCTCGACGTGCTGGTCAACGACGTGTGGGGCAGCGACCACCTCTGGGCCTGGGACACCCCGGTCTGGAAGCACGACATGGACAAGGGCTTCCGGCTGCTCAGGCTGGCGGTCGACACGCACATCATCAGCAGCCGCCACCTGCTCCCGCTGCTGATCAGGAACGAGGGCGGCCTGGTCGTCGAGGTCACCGACGGCACCTGGGCCTTCAACGAGACCCGCTACCGCGAGAACGTCTACTACGACCTGGCCAAGGTCTCGGTGAACCGGCTGGCCTTCGCCTGGTCGCGCGAGCTGCGCCCGTACGGGGGGACCGCGGTGGCGGTGACGCCGGGGTTCCTGCGCTCGGAGGCCATGCTCGACAACTTCGGCGTCACCGAGGACAACTGGCGCGAGGCGAAGGTGGACGTCACCTGGATGGTCTCCGAGACCCCCGCGTACGTCGGCAGAGGCGTCGCCGCCCTCGCCACCGACCCCGACCGGCAGCGCTGGTCGGGCAGGTCGGTCTCCAGCGAGGACCTGGCCGGCGCGTACGGCTTCACGGACGTGGACGGCAGCCGCCCGCGGGTGTGGAGCTTCATCACGGAGGTACGGGAGCCGGGCAAGGACACCGACCCGGCCGAGTACCGCTGAATGCCGGTCAGGGCCGGTAGAGGGCGGACGTGCGGGCGGCGGCGTCGGCGACCAGCTCCCGCAGCTCGGGCGGGTCCAGCACCTCCGCCTCCGGCCCGAACCGCAGCACCTGCGAGTACGCCACCGGCACCGACTCCACCGCCAGCCGCACCGTCCCGTCCGGCTGGAGCGAGGCGAGCGCGTCGTCGAGCGCGGCCGGGTCGGCGATGTGCCGCAGCATCCGCACCCCGTGCTCGCTGAGCCGCAGCGTGACCACGTCCCGCAGCAGCGACCGGCTGAACTCCGCCGACTGCTCCGCCCAGAAGGCGGCCAGGTCGAAGGAGGGCTCCCGGCCGAACGGCTCGGCGAGCACGGACACCGCGCCGAACCGGTGCACCCGGAAGATCAGGAACCGGGTCCCGAGCCGCGCGGCCAGGTACCAGGCGCCCGCCTTGAGCACCAGCCCGTACGGCTCCAGCGTGCGCACCTTCCCCTTGTAGACGGCGGAGACGCGACGGTCGTTCCACACGGCCCTGGCCAGCGGCGCGAGCGCCTCCGGCGGCGGGTCGTCGCCGACGAACCAGCCGGGCGCGTCCAGGTGGAAGCGCTGCGCCGCGACGGCCGGCGCGTCCCGCAACGCGGGGGAGAGCGCGGCGGCGGCCTTCAGCCGGGCCGTGGCCGCCACCTCCTCCAGCCCCATCTCCCGCAGCGCCGCCGGCACCCCCGACAGGAACAGCGCCTCCGCCTCGGCCCGGTCCAGCCCGGTCAGCCGCGTCCGGTACCCGTCCAGCAGCCGGTAGCCGCCGCCGCGTCCCCGGTCGGCGTAGACGGGCACGCCCGCCTCCGACAGCGCGAGCACGTCCCGGTGCACGGTCCGCTCGGAGACCTCCAGCTCCTTGGCCAGCTCGGCCGCCGTCATCCCGCCCCGGCCCTGCAGCAGCAGGACCAGCGACATCAACCGCGAGGCGCGCACAGCGGCAGCACCACGCCGGAGGGACGGTCGGGGGAGTGGAACACCTCGACGTCGGCGGGCACCATCGCGCCGTCGCCCCCGCCGAGCGGGTCGCCGTTGCCGGGGTTGCGGGCGATCGTCGGGTACGCCCCGGCCGCCACGTGCACCCTGATCCGGTGGTCGCGCCCGAACCGGTGCGCGATCGGCCACAGGTCCACGGAGACCCGCCGTACCCCGTCGAGGGAGTCCGACGCCGAAAGGCGGCGCACGCCCTCGCACACGTTGAACGAGTGCCCGTCCGGGTGCACGTCGCACACCCGCACCACCACGTCCACGTACGGCGTGCTCGACCGCACGAACAGCTCGCCCCGCACCGGCCCGATCATCTCCACGTCCGACTCCAGTGCCGCCGAACTGTACACCAGCACGTCGCGCCGCTGTTCCAGCCGCCGCTGATCACGCGGCCGGGAGTCGCCGAGCAGGACCGGCCCGCCGATCACCGGCGTCGGATGGGAGGGGTGGTACCGGAACCGGTCGGGCGAGGCGTCCAGGGGCCCGTCCGTCCCCAGCCCGAAGCCGTGCTGCAGGTGCCAGCGCTGCTCCCGCGTCCCCGGCGGCGGCCAGTCGGGGAGGTCACGCCACTCCTCGGCCCCCGTCACGTACAGGCGCACGGGGTCGGGCCGCAGCCCGGAGCGGTCGCCCAGCAGGTGCGCGCGGAACCAGGCCAGCGACTCGGCCATGGCGGGCCGCCCGTGCCGGGTGTCGATGTGGTACCAGGGCCCGATCGTCAGGTACGGCCGCCGCCCCGCGGCCCGCATCGCCGTGTAGTCCTTGAGCTGCCACGGCAGGAAGACGTCGTACCAGCCGCCCAGCATGGTGACGGCCGCCTCCACCTCGCCCACCTGCGGTGAGAAGTCACGCTTGTCCCAGTAGGGGACGTCCGGGTGGGCGTGGTGCATGAGCAGGTCCTGGTAGAACCGGAGCGGCCGCCCGGCCGAGGCCAGGTCCAGCTCGGCCACGGGGCGGCCGGACAGGACCGCCCTGCGGGTCAGCCGGGGCGCGGTCAGCAGGGCGGCGCCGCCGAACCGGCGCGACATGCCGTCGGTGAGCGTGGTCCAGCTCAGCGTCGACTCCAGGGCGAACGCGCCGCCCACGTACGCCGCGTCCCTGAACTGGGAGGCGGTGATCTGCGTGGCCATGGCCTTCAGCTCGGGCCCGGCGTAGGGCGCGACGGCCCACTGCGTGTAGCCGAGGTAGGAGGGGCCGAACATCGCGAACGAGCCGCCGTACCAGGGCTGCTTGCGCAGCCAGGCGATGGTGGCCAGGCCGTCGTCGTGCTCGTCGCCGAGCGGATCGAGCAGCCCGCCGGAGCCGAAGCCGCCGCGGCAGCTCTGGATGACGACGTGGAAGCCGTGCCGTGCGAAGCCGCGGCCGTAGTACCAGCCGAACAGGCCGCGCCGGCCGTACGGGGAGCGCATCAGGATGACGGGTGCCCGTTCGCCTCCGGCCGGGGCGTAGTGGTCGGCCAGGAGTGTCACGCCGTCGGGCATCGGAACGGGAAGATCCCGCTGGAGCCGCACGCGTCTCATGTACTAACCAGTAACAGATGCCCCCGGGCCGTGACAGCCCGGGGGCACCCGTGGGCCGCTACGGGGTCGCCCGGTCGGGGCGCTCCGAGATGCGGACGGCGTTCACGATCGTGGCGCCCTGCCGGGTGGCGAAGCGCACGTTGAGCTGGCCGTCGGTGACCTTCACCGTGTACTGCCTGCTCACCGCCGTGTACGTGCCCGCCTCCAGGGCCAGGTCGAGCGCCGGGATCGCCAGCTGCCCCTCGACGAGGACGTCGAAGACCCGCTTGCCCGGCTGCGTGCTCTTCAGATCGGCGAAGTCCAGCTCGACCGTGTACGTGCCGGCGGGCACGTTGTCGAAGCGGTACTCCAGCATCTTCTCCCTCGCGGTCCTGAACAGCGCCTGGTCGGCGGTGCCCGCGATGGTCTTGGACGTGCTCGACGTGCTGGTCGAGGTGGCCACGTAGCCGTAGCTCCCCGCCGCGTACTTCTTGTCCGGCGTCCAGGTGTCACCGGCGCCGTCGACCACGTTCTTCGTGGCGCCCGTGTCGATGGCGACCTGCAGCTTCGGCACCACGACCGACACCTTGATCTCGATGGTCGGCTGCCGGCCGCTGGCCGACCGGACGAGGAGCGTGCCGGTCTTGACCGTGCCGGGCGCGACGCCCGCGCTGGACAGCGTGGCCTTCAGGGTCACCTTCTGCCCCTTGGCCAGCTCGCCGGAGGCCGGCGTCGTGGCGAACCACGGCTCCGAGGCCACCGTGTACGGCGTCGGCGCGCCCAGGTTCGTCAGCTCCAGCGTCCTGGTGCGGGTGGACCCGGCCGGCATCACCACGGTCAGCTCGCCCGCCGACGCGCTCACCTGGCCGGTGACCAGCGCCGTGTCGATCCGCGTCACCGTGGTGGGCGCGACCGTGACGGCCTTGGTGAAGGTGCCGTAGTGCTCCTTGGACACCACGACCTCGTAGTCGCCGGCCAGCACCTGCCCGTAGAACGAGCCGTCCTCGGCGGTCGTGAACGTGGCCACGTCGCCCACCTTCACCGTCGCCCCGGCCAGCGGCTTGCCGTCGTTGGCGTCGGTGACCGCGCCGGTGACCAGGCCGTGCCGGCTGGCCGTGAACGTCAGGCCCTGCCCGGTGGACACCACCGGCTCCTCGTAGGAGTAGAGCATGGCGTCGGTGCCGCCCGCGTTCTCGATGCCGATGGTGGCGCTGGAGCCCTGCTCGCGCTCGCTGTCGATGTCCTTGTACCGGAAGGCGATCGAGCCGTCCTCACCCAGCAGCGCCGAGAACGACACCCGCAGGTCGGCGGCGTTGTAGAAGCCGGCGTTGCGCCACTCCACGACGAACGTCCGGTGCGGCGCCGTGCCCGTCACCCCGGTGTAGACCCCGGCCTGGGCGTCCATGATGAGGTCGTCCCAGTACGGGTAGACCGCGTTGTTGGGCGTGGTCGTGGTCGGCAGCCGGCCGTTGCTGCCGGTGGTGACCCGGTCGGTGGCGAACGAGACGTACCCGTTCGTGCCGATCCACGCCTTCCCGTACCCCGTGCCGTAGTACGGGATCGGGAACGGCAGCGTCACCTGCACGGCCTCGTCGTCGCCGCTCAGCGCCAGCTTCTCGGTGCCCGCCACGTACGCCTGCGCGCCGCTCCTGCAGGTGTAGCCGAAGTTGTCGCCGCGCAGCGGCAGCTCGATGTCCTTGGTCACGTCACCGGCCACCGAGACGGACGCCGTCGTGCCGCTGGAGCAGCGGGACACCGGCGTGATCCGCAGCTCGTAGTCGCCCCGCGGCAGCGTCAGGCTGTAGCGGCCCGAGGCGTCGGTCACGGCGCTCACCGGCGTGCCGGTGGCCTCCACCGTCGCGCCCGCCTCCGGCGTGCCCGCGGTGCTGACCGTGCCGGACACCACGCCGGACTGCAGCCTGGTCAGGGCCACGTCCGCGGTCGCGGACTGCCCGGCCGCGATCGTGGCCGTCGCGCCCGCCTTCTCGTAGCCGAACTTCTCCGCGCTGACCTGGTATTCGCCCGGCAGCAGGCGCGGCACGGCGTACGTGCCGTCCTGGCCGGTCGTCACGGTACGGCTCAGCGGCCCCGAGAGCGTGATCGTCACGCCCGCCACGGGCGAGCCGGCCGAGGTGACGGTGCCGCGCAGGTCGCCGAGGTCCTCGTGCGGCGCGGCCTGCACGGCAGCGTACGTGTCGAGCCGGCCCTCGCCCCAGACGTTGTTGTCGGCCGCGGTGCCGCCGCAGCTGGTGTCGCTGACGTCGACGGCAGTGCTGTCGAGCAGCGGCCGGGTGGCCGCCACCTTGCCCTGCAGGCCGGGCGAGCCGGACCAGATCAGCGCGACCGTGGCCGCCACGTGCGGCGAGGCCATCGAGGTGCCGGTGAAGCTTTCGTAGGAGTTGCCCGGGGTCGAGGAGCGCACGTTGACGGCCGGGGCCGCGATGTTCGGCTTGATCTCGCCGTTCTCGCCCTCACCCTTGCTGGAGCGGTTGTACAGCGTGTTGTTGATGTCGAAGCCGCCCGCGCTGTAGCTCTCCACGTACTGGCCGGGCGAGCCGCTGGTGCGGCAGGCGGGGCCCTCGTTGCCGTTGGCGAACGCCGGGAAGATCCCGGCCGCGACCCACGCCTCGACCGTCTCCTTGTACCAGGGGTCGTACCCGTCGCCGCCCCAGGAGTTGTTGACGATGTCGGGGGCCAGGTCGGGGCGCGGGTTCTGGCCGTTCAGGTCGGTCGGCGCCAGCACCCACTGCCCGGCCGCCAGCAGGGAGGCGTCGGTGCAGGTGTTGACCTCGCAGCCCTTGGCGGCGATCCACTTGGCGCCGGGCGCGACGCCGATGCCGTTCGCGCCGACCATCGTGCCCATGGTGTGCGTGCCGTGGCCGTTGTTGTCGCACGGCGCGGCGGTCGGGCAGACGCGCGCCGGGTCGAACCAGTTGTAGTCGTGCGTGAACGTGCCGTCCTGGTTCCTGCCCCGGTAGCTCTGCACCAGCTCGGGGTGGTCGAACTGGGCGCCGGAGTCGATGTGGGCGATCACGATGCCCTCGCCGCGGTTGCCCAGCTCGCTCCAGACACGAGGGGCGTTGACCCGGTCGATGTTCCACTCGACCGCGTTCACCTTGGCCTCGGCCTTGCCGGGAGTGGGGTCCGGCAGCTTGACGGTGCGGACCGGCTGGATGCTCTCGACCTCGGCCAGCTTGGCGATCTCGCCCGCGAGCTTCGCGTCGGCGGTCACCCGTACGGCGTTGACGATCCAGTACGGGGTGTAGTCGGTGCGGCGGGAGTCGAGCAGCTTGCGCAGGCCCGCCTGGGAGGCGGCGGCCCGCTCGGTCTTGGCCTCGAAGACCAGCTCGGCCTTCGTGTCCTTGGCGACGGCCCGGCGGGCGCCGCTCAGGTCGGCCGCCCCTTTCAGCCGGACCCAGAAGGTGGCCTTGTCGTCCTTGTCGAGCTGCGCCTGGACGGCGGCGTCGATCTTCGCGGGCTCCGGCGCGGCCAGCGCCGGGGCCTGCGGCACGCATAAGCCTGCGATGACGGCGATCCCGGCCAGGACCGCACGCCAGCGGGGGGTGTTGGGCACGCGACTCTCCTTCGAGTCCCTCGAGACAAGAGGTGATCTTTACGCTTCTGTCGAGAAGCGTGAAGAGATCGTGTCGGGAAAGCAAGAGGTGTCGCGAAATGTAACGTGACTGCCTGAAATGTAATCTGGTCAGCTGATATATCGCCGGTAACCGACCTGCCGCATGATCGTAAGGAAGTACGCCTTGATCTCCTCGGCGCCCTCGTCGTCGGGACGGCCGACCAGATGGCCCGTCACCGCGCTGGTCAGCAGCTCCTGCACCACGTCCACGTCGAGGTCGGGCGGGAGCTCCCCGCGCTCGCGGGCCGCGGTCAGCGCCTCGCGCACCACCGCCGCCCGCCGCCCGCCGTTGCTCTCCCGGTACGTCCGCACCAGCTCGGGATAGTCGTCGACCGTGCCGAAGACCCGCCGGAGCAGGACCCGGTTACGCGGATCGGCGAGATGCAGCGCCCATTCTTCGAACATGTGGTCCAGGTCGCGCCAGCCGGTGAGCGCCGGGTCGTTGTCGTGCAAAGCCCACTTCAGGGTGCGCACCAGCAGCGCCGTCTTGTCGGTGTACCTGCGGTAGACCGTCGCCCTCGTCACGCCGGCCCGCTTGGCGACCTGCTCGATGCTGGTCTGCTGGGCGCCGTACTCGATGAGCAGGTCGAGCGCGGCCGCCAGGATGGCCGTGTCGGCCTCCTGGTTGCGCGGCCGCCCGGCCGGTCGCGCGGCTTGCGTGCCGGTCGTGCCGAGGTCGTCGGTGGTCATCATGCGCGGCGGGTCACCATCTTGTCGTAGAGGCGGTCCGGCAGGAGTCTATTGACCCACAGCAGCAGCCCGGCCAGGTAGCCGACGGCGTAGCGGGGTTTCGGGTCGCGCGCGGCCACGATCCGCACGACGGCCCGGCCCACCACGCTCGGGTCCGACGCCTTGCTGCCCGGCCCGAACCCCGCCTCGGTCCGCCGCGCCATCCACTCCGCGTCGTCCGCGTATGCCCCGTGCCCCGAGATCTCCCGCAGCTCGCGCGGCGTGTCGTCGCCGAACTCCGTCTTGATGATCCCGGGCTGCACCACCACGACCCGCACCCCGAACCGCCCCACCTCCTCGCGGAGCGAGTCGGAATACCCTTCCAGCGCGTGCTTGGAGGCGTGGTACCAGGCGCCCAGCGGCAGGGCGATCTCGCCGCCGATCGAGGAGATGTTGACGATCGTGCCGGAGCGGCGCTCGCGCATGTGCGGCAGGACGAGCTGGGTCAGCCGGGCCAGGCCGAACAGGTTGACCTCGAACACCTGCCGCGCCCGCTCCATCGGCACCTCCTCGGTGGCGCCGTACACGGAGGTGCCCGCGTTGTTCACCAGGACGTCGATGCGCCCCTGCTCGTCGAGGACCGTCCGCACGGCCCGCTCCAGGTCGGCGTCGCTGGTCACGTCCGCGCCGATCGCGTGGCCGCCGGCGTCGCGGAGCGCGTCCATCCGCTCCACGCGGCGCGCCAGGCCGTACACGGTGTGGCCGGCGCGCAGCAGCTCCAGCGCGGTGGCGCGGCCGATGCCGGACGACGCGCCCGTGACGAGGCAGACCCTGCCCTTGACGCCGCTCATCCCCGGACGTCCCAGGTCACCGGGAGGCTGTGGACCCCGTAGATGAGCATGTCGGTACGGAGCGGCACCTGCTCCGGCTCGACCGCCAGCCGCAGCGACGGGAACCGCCTGAACAGCGCCGGATAGCCGGCCCGCATCTCCACCCTGGCCAACTGCTGGCCCAGGCACTGGTGCACGCCGTGGCCGAAGCCCACATGCCCGCCGGTGTCCCGGCGCAGGTCGAGGACGTCCGGGTCGGGGAATCGGCCCGGGTCGCGGTTGGCGGACGGCATCGAGACGGTGACCGTCTCACCGGCCCTGACCAGCTCGCCGCCCAGCTCGACGTCCTCCAGCGCCGTACGGACGAGGAAGGGGACGATCGTGAGGTAACGCAGCAGCTCCTCCACCATCTGGTCCACCCGGCCGGGCTCGTCGCGCAGGACGGCCGCCTGGCCGGGGTGGCGCAGCAGCGCGAACGTGCCCAGGGCGAGCATGTTGGCGGTGGTGTCGAGGCCGGAGCCCAGGAGCAGGAACCCGATGTTGGCCAGCTCCTCGTCGGTGAGGTCGCTCCTGGTCAGGCCGCTGAGCATGTCGTCGGTGGGCTCGGCCCGCTTGGCCACGACCAGGTCGCGGATGCGCGCCTGCATCGTCAGGAACGTGGAGACCTTCCGCTCCTGCGGGGCGTCCGGGCGCACCAGCTCGGTGGCCTCGGCCATGAAGCCCGCCCGCTCCCCGTCGGGCACGCCGAGCAGCTCGCAGATCACCACCGCCGGCACCGGCGCCGCGAACGCCTCCACCAGGTCGGCCGGCGGGCCCTGCCGCTCCATGAGGTCGAGCTGCCGCTCGGTGACCTCCTCGATGCGCTCGGTGAGCATGCGCATCCTGCGCACCGTGAACTCGCCGGTGAGCAACTGGCGGTACCGGGTGTGATCGGGCGGGTCCATCCCGATGAACATCCCGGGCGGGCTCGGCCGGCCCGTGGTGGTGCTCTCGATGGGGACGTGCCGCAGCTCGGTGCGGGTGCTGAAGCGCCGGTCGGCCAGCACCTCGCGCACGAGCGCGTGGCTGGTGACCAGCCAGCCCAGGTGGCCGTCGGGGTAGGCGAGGCGGGTGATGGGGGCGGTCGCGCGCAGCTCGGCGAGGCCGTCGGGAGGGTCGAACGGGTTCGGCCGCAGGGTGGGGAGGGTGATCGCCTCGGTCTCGGACATCGTGGTTCTCCTCTCGATCCATGAATACAGTACAGCTCTGTATTCAAACTCGCGCACCCGCCCCACCCTCGGCCGCTCACCGGGCGCGAGGGGGTCCGCGCGCCGTACGCCGGCAGGGGGCGGGTCGGCGTTGCGCGATCATGGTCCGCCGGTTAACCTGTTCGCATGCGAAGTCACGCTCAGCTCCAGTGGTGGCGCCGCTCCTAGGCGGCGCGTGTTTCGCATTCCTCAACGGACGGCCGCCCCGGATGGCGGCCTTTCGCGTGTCCGCCCCCGGGGCTCGATCATTTGACGTGGTAAAGGGGCAGGAAGTGGAGACGAGCGGATATACCACCGCCGGGGGCATCGGTGTCGAGCGCGAGGCGCGCGAGGTGGACGAGGCCGCACTCGAAGAGATCGTGACCTCGCTCGGGCACAGGCGCGGCGGCGCGTTCTCCTCGGGCATGGACTACCCGGGCCGTTACAGCCGATGGGCCTTCGGCTACGTCGACCCGTGCCTGGAGCTGGTCGCCAAGGGCCGCGTCATCTCGGCGACCGCGCTGAACGAGCGCGGCAGGGTCGTGCTGCCCGCCGTCGCCTCCTGCCTGCTGGCCGCCGGGAAGCCGGTCGCCGAGCCGACGCCGGACCGCGTCGAGGTGTACGTCCCCGAACCCGGTAATGATCCGGCGGACCTGCTGCCGGAGGAGATGCGCAGCCGCCGGCCCACGGTGTTCACCGCGATCCGCGAGGTCATCGCCGCCTTCAAGGGCGACGACCCGCACCTCGGCCTGTACGGCGCGTTCGGCTACGACCTGGCCTTCCAGTTCGAGCCCATCAGGCAGGAGCTCGTCCGCCCCGACGACCAGCGAGACCTCGTCCTCCACCTGCCCGACCGCATCATCGTGATCGACCGGCAGCGCGAGTCCAGCGTCGAGTTCCGCTACGAGTTCACCGTCGACGGCGCCACCACCCGCGGCCTGGAGCGCACCGGCGCCACCGCAGAGCCCGTCACCCCCGGCGAGCTGCCCGAGAACCCGGAGAGGGGCACGTACGCCAAGGTCGTGGCGGCCGCGAAGGAGAGGTTCAAGCGCGGCGACCTGTTCGAGGTCGTGCCCGGGCAGGTCTTCCACTCCGTCTGCGCCGACCCGTCGGCCTTCTACCGCGGCCTGCGGCAGAGCAACCCGGCGCCGTACGAGTTCATCATCAGCCTCGGCGAGGGCGAGCACCTGGTCGGCGCCTCGCCCGAGATGTACGTCCGGGTCAGCGGCGACCGCGTCGAGACCTGCCCCATCTCCGGCACCATCGCCCGCGGCAGCAACCCGGTCGAGGACGCCGAGGCCATCCGCACCCTCCTGTCCAGCGTCAAGGAGGAGTCGGAGCTGACCATGTGCACCGACGTCGACCGCAACGACAAGTCGCGCATCTGCGTGCCCGGCACGGTCAAGGTCATCGGGCGCCGCCAGATCGAGCTCTACTCCCGCCTGATCCACACGGTCGACCACATCGAGGGGCGGCTGCGGCCGGAGTTCGACGCGCTCGACGCGTTCCTCACCCACATGTGGGCCGTGACGGTCACCGGCGCGCCCAAGACGTGGGCCATGCAGTTCATCGAGGACCACGAGGCCACGACCCGCAGGTGGTACGGCGGCGCCATCGGCTTCATCGGCTTCGACGGCTCCATGAACACCGGCCTGACCCTGCGTACCGCCCAGATCAAGAACGGCGTGGCGACGGTCAGGGCCGGGGCGACGCTGCTGTTCGACTCCGACCCCGAAGCGGAGGAGCGCGAGACCGAGCTCAAGGCCAGCGCCCTGCTCGGCGCCCTGGCCGCGGTGAACCGGCCGGGCACCGTCCCGGTCCCCGAGCCCAGGCCGCAGCCGGGCCAGGGCATGAAGGTGCTGCTCGTCGACCACGAGGACTCCTTCGTCAACACGCTGGCCGACTACTTCCGCCAGGAAGGGGCCGACGTGGTGACGCTGCGCCACGGCTTCCCGGCCCACATGATCGACGAGATCGCGCCCGACCTGGTGGTGCTCTCGCCTGGGCCCGGCTGGCCGTCCGACTTCGGCATGTCGGCGCTGATCGACCAGATCTACGCCCGCGACCTGCCGGTCTTCGGCGTCTGCCTGGGCCTGCAGGCCATGGTCGAGCAGGCCGGGGGCACGCTGGAGCTGCTCGGCTACCCCGAGCACGGCAAGCGCGGCCAGGTCTCGCGGATCGCCGACAGCGCGCTGCTGGAGGGGCTGCCCGACGAGTTCACCGCGGCCCGCTACCACTCGCTGCACGCCAAGCAACCCGGCGTCGTCGGCTTCGCCGCGACCGCGCTCACGCCCGACGGCAACGTCATGGCGATCGAGGACGTCGAACGGCGGCGCTTCGCCGTGCAGTTCCACCCCGAGTCGATCCTCACGCAGGAGGGCGGCGCGGGCGCGAAGGTCATCGCGAACGTGCTGCGTCTGTCCCGCAGATAACTACGGTAAAACCGCCGCGGGAGCGTGCGGAGCTCCCCTAGAGTCTCCGCATGCTCCCCGTAGACCTGCCCGGCACGGTGCGTGACGCGCTGCTGGCCCCGCTCGTCGACCACCACTGTCACGGGGTGCGGCGGGACGATCTGAGCAGAGCCGAGTTCGAGCTGCTCATCAACGAGGGCGGCAGCCCGGCTCCGCCCGGCACCACCCACTTCGACGCGCCGCTCGGGGTGGCCGTGCGCCGCTGGTGCGCGCCGCTGCTCGACCTGGAACCGCACGCCCCGCCGGCCGTCTACGTCTCGCGCCGGGAGGAGCTGGGCGCGGCCGAGGTCAACCGGCGGCTGCTGGCCGGGGCCGGGGTGGTGGCGTTCCTGGTGGACACCGCGCCCGCTGACATCGGCCCGGGGGACGTCGACCTGCTGACCGCCACCGAGATGGGCCGCCACGGCGGGGCCGCCGCCGACGAGCTCGTACGGATCGAGCAGATCGAGCGGGATGTGGCCGAGGACGCGCCGCTGGCCGTGGACTACCTCGACGGCGTCGGCGAGGAGCTGACCGCCAGGGCCGCCCGGGCGGTCGGGCTGAAGACCGTCGTCGCGTCGCTGTACGGCCTCGACTTCGACCCGGCCAGGCCCACCAGGGGAGCGGTGATCGCGGCGGCCAACCGGCGGCTGTCGGACCCGAAGCAGCCGCTGACGGACGAGGTCCTGCTGCGCCACCTGCTCTGGAGCGCGGTCGACGTGGCCAGGGAACGGGGGCTGCCCGTGCAGTTCCACACCGGTTTCGGCGGCTCGGGGCCCGACCTGCACCGCACCGACCCGGGCCGGCTGGGCGCGTTCGCCAGGATGCTGCAGCCGGTCGGCGTGCCGCTCATCCTGCTGCACTGCTACCCGTTCCACCGCCAGGCCGCCTACCTCGCCGGCGTCCACCCGCACGTCTACGTGGACGTCGGCCTCGCACTCCCGCACACCGCCGCCGCCTCGGCCAGGGTCGTGGACGAGCTGCTGGAGCTGGCCCCGTTCCACAAACTGCTGTTCAGCTCCGGCTGCCACGGGGTGGCCGAGACCTGCTACCTGGGCGCGCTCTACTACCGGCAGGCGCTCGGCGCGGCGCTCGGGTCGCGGCTGGCGGCGGGGGAGTGGAGCGCCGCGGACGCCGCCCGGATCGCCCACATGATCGGCTCGGGGAACGCCCGACGCGTCTACCGCCTGTGAGTCCCGGGGGGCCGACTCGCGCCGGGCGGCCCTGACCTGGTTTGCTGGGGGCCGTCACAACACCCGACCTGAGCAGGGGGGCTCTTCGTGGGCACTGTCGAACCCGAGGCCGAGATCACGTTCCGCAGCGACGTGGACGTGGAGCTGGTCAAGGCCGCCGCGTCGGACGCCGACGTGCTGTGGGCCGCGCGCGTCTCCACGAAGGGTGAGAGCTCTCTGGAGGAGATCGAGGCCGATCCCCAGCGTTCCAAGGGCCTCATCAACTACCTGATGCGCGACCGGCACGGCACGCCGTTCGAGCACTCTTCCATGACCTTCTACGTCAGTGCGCCGATCTTCGTTTTCCGGGAATTCATGAGGCACCGGACCTTTTCCTATAACGAGGAGTCCGGCAGGTATCGGAAGTTGACGCCGGTTTTCTATGTGCCCGGGCCCGAGCGGAAGCTGGTGCAGGAAGGAAAGCCCGGCAAGTACGTGTTCCTGGACGGCACCGCCGAGCAGCACAAACTGGTGACCGAGGCGACCCAGGAGAGCTACCGGCAGTCCTATCGGGCCTATCTGGAAATGCTCGAGGCGGGGGTGGCGCGCGAGGTGGCCCGTACGGTGCTGCCGGTGGGCCTCTACTCCTCGATGTACGCCACCTGCAACGCCCGCGCCCTGATGAACTTCCTGTCGCTGCGGGTCAAGCGCGAGGACTCCACGTTCCCGTCGTTCCCGCAGCGTGAGATCGAGATGGTCGCCGAGAAGATGGAGGCCTTGTGGGCGGAGCTCATGCCTCTGACCCACGCGGCGTTCGAGGCCAACGGGCGGGTCTGCCCCTGACCTCGCCTCACGGCAGGCGGGACGTGGTCTCGCTGATCATCTGAGTGAGGATCGACGCGGTCGCGGGGTGGGTGTCGAGGAGTTCGTCCAGGCGGGCCCGCCACGCGCCCGCCTCCGCGTAGATCGCGTCCGCCCGCGCCCGCAGCCGCAGCCGCGTCTCGCACAGCTGCGACTGGTACATGGGCCCCAGGCGGTGGCCGACCGTGTCGCTGAGCCACCAGTAGGCGTCCGTGTTCGCGGCGGAGACGAAGGTCCGGGCGCCTTCCCAGGCCACGCGCCTGGGATGGAGGGCTGCCATGGCCGGATGGTACGCCCCTCGCGCTGGGACGGGAATGACTCCCAGCGCCAACCCCACCGGGAAATACGATTTTTCCTCGCATTTTCCGTCCGAAATTCGTATGCGAGACATAACGAGGTAACTACAGATGGTTGGCTTCGCACCGTATTGAGGAGAAACGGTTGTGACGCGTCATCAGTGGTGTAACACTCAATTTTGAGCGCATCGGTTGTACCGGGGAGGGGCCGCGCGCTCAAGACCCGGAGCCGTCAGGGAGGTGAACGACACGACCGGAACCCGATTCCGGTCCATAGGTGGGGTTGGTAAATGTCGTTGAATCCGCGCCTGGTAAAAGAGAGTTTCTCCGTCATCGAACCGGTGGCCGACAAGGCGACGGCCTACTTCTACGGCCGGCTGTTCGCCGAGAGCCCGCATCTGCGGGGCATGTTCCCGCCCGCCATGGACGTCCAGCGGGACCGCCTGTTCAGAGCGTTGACCCGCATCGTGTGGAGCCTGGACAGCCCGGGCAGCCTCGCGACGTACCTGGGCCAGCTGGGGAGGGACCACCGCAAGTACGGCGTGATCGCCGAGCACTACACGGCCGTCGGCAACGCCCTGCTCGCCACCATCCGCCGCTTCGCCGCCGAGATCTGGAACCACGAGATCGAGGCCGCCTGGGTCGCCGCCTACACGGCGGCCGCCAAGCTCATGATCGAGTCGGCCGCGTCCGACTCCGGGGTCTCGCCCGCCTGGTGGCCGGCGGAGGTGATCGACCATGAGCGGCGCCACCTCGACATCGCGGTCCTCACGCTGCGGCCGGCCGAGCGGCTGCCGTACACGCCGGGCCAGTACCTCAACGTGCAGACCCCGCGCTGGCCGCGCGTCTGGCGCACGTTCTCCATCGCGAACGCGCCGCGCGCCGACAACACGCTCAGGCTGCACGTCCGCGCGGTCCCCGGCGGCTGGGTGTCCAGCACGCTCATCAGGCACACCCGCATCGGGGACACGCTGCTGCTGGGCCCGCCGATGGGCACGATGGGGCCGTGCGAGAGCAGCCTGCGCGACGTCCTGTGCGTGGCGGGCGGCACAGGCCTGGCCCCGCTGAAGGCGATCATCGAGCACATCATCGCCTCCGGCCGCCGGCCCAACATCCACCTGCTGTACGGCACGCGCACGGTCGAGGAGCTCTACGACCTGCCCGACCTGATCAGGATGGAGTCGTCGTTCCCCTGGCTGCGGGTGCTGCCCGTGGTGTCCGGCCAGCCGGGGTACGGCGGGATGCGCGGCCACCTGCCCGAGGTCGTGCAGCGCTTCCACTCCTGGGCCGAGCACGACGTGTACGTGTGCGGCCCGCCCGGCATGGTCAACGAGACCGTACGCCGCCTCCAGATCGACGGCGTGCCTCTGTCGCGCATTCACCGGGACATCGTCCAGGCCGAACGCTGACAGATCTTGACACTTCGGGTCGAAAGGTGCGAGGTGGAGGATGACACGCCAACGTGGAGGTGGACTGTGCCATCCCCCGCCCGGCGCCGAGGAATCGGCGGGCTGCTGACCCTGGTGCTCCTCCTGGTCCCGCTGCCCGCCCTGGCGTCGTCGGAGGTCCTCCCGCTGACGGAGCTGGGGACCGCCCCGCAGGCCGCCGCCACAGGCCAGCCAGGAACCCAGGCGGGGCCCGACACGTTCCAGGCGGGCACGACGATCGTGACCGCCCAGCAGATCGGCAGGTTCTTCGACGGCGGGGCGTCCGGCATCGCGTACGCGACCTCGGCCGACAACGGCGCCACCTGGGCCAGAGGCGTGCTGCCGGGGATCACCACGTCCGGCGGCGGGTACGGGCGGGCCAGCGACCCGTCGGTGGCCTACGACGCCCGGCACGGCGTCTGGCTGATCTCCTCGCTGGCGCTCACCGACCAGGACGGAGTCACCGGGGCGGCGGTGCTCACCAGCCGCTCCGCCGACGGCGGCCTGACCTGGGGCGATCCCGTCACGACCGCCGTCGCGGGCGGGGGCGACCTGGACAAGAGCTGGGTCGCCTGCGACAACGGCGCCCGCAGCCCGTACTACGGGCGCTGTTACGCGGTCTACGACGACGTCGCCGCGGGCAACGCGATCAAGGTGGCCCGCTCCTCCGACGGCGGCCTGACCTGGGCCGAGACCGGCACATCCGCGACCGGGCTGGGCGGCCAGCCGGTCGTGCGGCCGAACGGCGCCCTCGTCGTCCCGTACCTGAGCGACGAGGGCCAGATCCGCTCCCTGCGCTCCCGCGACGGCGGCGAGAGCTGGGGCCGCAGCGTGCTCGTCGCCACCGTGCAGCGGCACAAGGTCGCGGGCGGGCTGCGGGCCGCGCCCCTGCCCTCGGCCGAGGTGGACGCCGCCGGCACCGTGTACGTCGCCTGGTCCGACTGCCGCTTCCAGCTCAGCTGCGGCGGCAACGACATCGTCATGAGCACCTCGGCCACCGGCGCGGAATGGAGCCACATCCTGCGCGTCACGGACGACGGCGGCGACCACTTCATCCCCGGCCTCGGCGTCGACCCCGCCGGCGCGGGCGAGACGGCCAGGCTGGCGCTCGCCTACTACCGCTACCCGTCCGCCGCCTGCACGGCCGCCACCTGCCGCCTCACGGTCGGCTACACCTCCTCCGCCAACGGCGGGGCGAGCTGGTCGGCCCCCGCAGAGCTGCACGGGCCGATGGAGCTCGACTGGCTCGCCGACTCCGCGCACGGCCGCATGGCGGGCGACTACATCTCCACCTCGGTCGTCCCCGGCGGCAACGCCCACGTGGCCTTCACGGCTGCGGCGGCGCCGGCGGGCGGGGCGTTCGACATGCGTACCTACACCGTCACGGGCGGGCTGCCGATCACCGGCGGAGGCCGCCCCACACTCGCCATCGAGGCGCCGATCGCGGCCGGCGAGGAACTGCCCGGCCCGCCCGCCCCCGCCCGCTGAGCTGCCCGCCCGCTAACCCCGCAGGCCCTGGTGGAACGCGGCGGCGGTCTCCTCGTCGTTCGGCCAGAACGTCTCGATGGCCAGCTCGGAGACCGTCACGTCCACCGGCGTCCCGAACGTCGCGATCGTCGTGAACATCGACAGCACCCGGTCACCGGCCGCGATCCGCAGCGGCACCAGGATGTCGGCGGGGCCCGGCACGTGCGCCACGTTCAGGTCCACCCCCGGATACTCGTACGAGGCCAGTTCGTCGTACAGCGCGGCCAGCCGCGCGTCGCCCGACCCCTCGGCCTGCCTGCGCAGCTGGTAGAGCAGGTGCGCCCGGACCTCGGCCAGGTTCAGCAGCCGGCCGCCCATCGCGTCGGGGTGCAGCGAGAGCCGCATCACGTTGATCGGCTCCTTCAGCAGCTCGGCGGGCACCCCGTCCATGAACATCGCGGCCGCCGAGTTGGCCGCCACCAGGTTCCAGGCCGCGTCCACCACGACTGCCGGGTACGGCTCGTGCCCAGCCAGGATCTTGTCCAGCGCCTGCCGTACGACCTCCATCTCCGGGGCGCGGACCTCGCGTTCCGGATAGACCGGAGCGAACCCGGCGGACATCAGCAGCCTGTTGCGCTGCCGTAGCGGCACATCCAGCTCCTCGGCCAGCTTCATCACCATCTCGCGGCTCGGCCGGGCGCGCCCGGTCTCCAGAAAACTGATGTGGCGGGCCGAAACGTCGGCCTCGATGGCCAGGTCCAGCTGGCTCACCCGTCGCCGCTGCCGCCACGAACGCAACAACTCACCAAATGTCTCTTCTTTTACGGCTACTGCTCCCATGCCCGGCACAGTAGCCGCTGGAGGGAAGCGTCACGATTACCCGCCAGGTAATGCGGCTTCGCAGGTGGAAAACTCCCAGTCCTCTGAGACTGTCGGCCCTGCGTGGCACGATGGCCGCAGACCAACAAGGGAGCACGCCATGAGTGACACACTGCTCGCGATCGGCACCCGCAAGGGCCTCTTCCTCGCCCGCTCCACCGGCGGCGGTCCGTTCGACGTCGAGCCGATCCAGTTCTCGACGGTCGGGGTGCACTCGGTGGCGATCGACACGAGAGGCCCCTCGCCCCGGCTCCTGGCCGGGATCGAATACGGCCATTTCGGTCCGTCCGTCATGTATTCGGATGACCTCGGGAAGACGTGGAAGGAGGCGGAGCAGCCGCCCATCGCCTTCCCGGAGAAGACCGAGGCGACCCTGACCAGGGTGTGGCAGCTCGCGCCCTCGCCGTCCGAGCCGGGGGTGGTGTGGGCCGGGGTCGAGCCGGGCGCGCTGTTCCGCTCGGAGGACGGCGGCGTCACGTACCAGCTGGTCGAGGGCCTGTGGGAGCACCCGCACCGGCCGCAGTGGCAGCCGGGCGGCGGCGGCCTGTGCCTGCACACCATCGTCCCGCACCCGACCGACCCGCGGATCGTGGGCGTCGCGATCTCCACCGGCGGCTTCTACCGCTCCTTCGACGGCGGGCTGTCGTGGGAGGCCGCCAACCGCAACATCCGGGCCGCGTTCCTGCCCGAGGGGGCGCAATATCCGGAGTTCGGGCAGTGCGTGCACAAGGTCGCCATGCACCCCTCCCGGCCCGAGCGGCTCTACCTCCAGCACCACTTCGGCGTCTACCGCAGCGACGACTTCGGCGAGGCCTGGCACGACATCGGCGCCGGCCTGCCGTCCGACTTCGGCTTCCCGATCGCGGTGCACCCGTCGCGGCCCGACACGGTCTTCGTGCTGCCCCTGACGGCCGACATCGACCGCACCCCGGTCGGCCACCGCTACCGCGTCTTCCGCAGCGACGACGCGGGCGCGACCTGGCAGCCGTTCGCCTCGGGCCTGCCCGAGGGCCCCGTGCACGCGGCCGTGCTGCGTGACGCGATGACGGCCTCGGAGGCGGGGGTGTTCTTCGGCACGCGCGATGGCGAGGTCCACGGCTCGCGCGACGGCGGCGAGACCTGGTCACCGGTCGTCCGCCACCTGCCCGACGTGCTCACCGTGCGGGCGGCGGTGCTCTAGCCGATGGTCACGATGGTCGTCTTCGTGCTCCCGGGCATGCTGCGGCGCTGGGTGAGCGGGCGCTCGGAGGTCAAGGTCTTCGCCGTCGCCGCCGACCGCGACTCACCGCCCACCCTGGGAGCGGCCCTCGACATGCTCCGGCGTACGCATCCGCTGCTGGAGGAGCGGCTACGCGACGAATACGGGCGGATCCGCCGGCACATCAACATGATCGTGTGCGGCGAGAACGCCCACGGACTCGGCTACCTCGACTGCGCCCTCCCCCCGGGCGCCGAGATCTACGTAACCCCCACCCTCACCTAACCCACCCCAACCCCACGCCCACCCTGGACTCACCCAGGTCCGCCACCCCCGCACCTCGACACCCCATGCCTCACCCGCACCCGCCCTGGCCCGACCCCCACCCAGGTCAACCCGCGCGCGCCGTCCTCGGCCCCTCAGCGCCCCGCCCGGACCCCACCCACGCGCGTCCCTCGGGCACCTGGGCGCCCCACCTCCCCGCGCCCGCCCCGCCCGTTGCGTCGTGCGAGTGGAGGGGGCGGGGCGTCGGGGTGGGGACAGAAGTGGTAGATCTTTGGGAGACCTGACATATCGGAAAGACCTTGCGCCATGATGGGGCGTGCGGCCGTCATCTTGACAGGCTGATGGCGGCACGGACTCCACCTTGCCCCCTGGAGATCGCATGTCCCGACCGCTCATCGGTATCACCGCCTACTTCGAAGCCGCCCGCTGGAGCGACTACGTACGCGAGGCCGTACTGTCGCCCCCCTCCTACGCCAGGGCGGTCGGGCGGGCCGGGGGCGCTCCCGTGATGCTCCCGCCGATCGGCACCCCCGCCATCGAGGACTACATCAGCGGCCTGCAGGGCATCGTCCTGGCCGACGGTGTGGAGCTCGGCGCGGGCAACTACGGCGGCGAGCCCGACGAGCGGGTGGCCGAGCCGCAGCAGCACCGCGACCGGTTCGAGCTGGCCCTGGCCAGGGCCGCCGTCCGCGCCGACCTGCCGATCCTGGCCATCGCCAGGGGCATGCACGTGCTCAACGTCGCCCAGGGCGGCACGCTGATCCCCTGGCTGCCCGAGGTGCTCGACAGCGACCGCCACGGCGAGCCGGGCGCGACCCACACGATCCAGGTCAGCGTCTCCAGCAAGCTCGGCAAGGCGGTGGGCGACCGGGTCGAGGTCAGCGCCCCCCACCACCAGTCGGTACGCCGCCTCGGCACCGGCCTGCTGGCCGTGGCCTGGGCCGAGGACCAGATCGTGGAGGGGATCGAGTTGCAGGGGCACCGGTTCGGTGTGGGTGTCCAATGGCATCCGGAGAGTGACGGAGATGCGCGGATCTTCGATGCGTTCATCGAGGCGGCCCGATAGGCTGCGATCATGCCGCTGCATCCTCAGGCGCGGGATTATCTCGCCCGTTACGTGCCGGACGCGGGCACCGACTACGACGCGTTCGGCCCGGAAGAGATCCGGGAGACGCGCGCGCAGCCCGACCGGGTGGCGATCCACCGCGGCCCGCTCACCAAGCTCCCCTTCGTCCGTGACGAGCAGGCCGAGGGCGTGCCCATCAGGATCTACCGCGCCGACCCCGGCGACGGCGCGCTGCCCGTCGTGGTCTTCTTCCACGGCGGCGGCTGGGTCTACGGCGGCGTCAAGCGGAGCGACCGGCTCTGCCGTGACCTGGCGATCCGCACGGGCGCGGTGGTGGTGTCCGTGGACTACCGGCTCGCCCCCGAGCACCCGTTCCCGGCCGCCGCCGACGACGCGTGGACCGTCGTGCGCGACCTGTTCACCCGGCCGGCCTTCTACCAGGGCAACGGCGGCGTCGCGGTCGTCGGCGAGGGCGCGGGCGGCAACCTGGCCGCCGTCGCCGCCTGGCAGGCCCGCGACGCCGGGCTGGGCCTCACGCACCAGGCGCTCGTCTGCCCGGTGCTCGACCTGGCCATGGACACGCCCAGCCACGCCGAATACGCCAAGGGCTACGCGCTCGGGGCCGCCGAGCTGGCGTGGTACGCCCGGCAGTACGCCGGTGACGCCGACCCCGCCGGCCCGCGGCTGTCGCCGCTGCGGCTGCCCGACGTCGCCGGCCTGGCGCCCGCGACCGTGGTGACGGCCGAGTACGACGTGCTGAGAGACGAGGGCGAGCACTACGCCCGGCGCCTGGCGGAGTCGGGCGTGCCGGCGCAGAGCCGCAGGTGGGACGGCGCCGTGCACGGCTTCTTCGGCCTGCCGGGCCTGTTCGACCAGGCGGTCGAGGCCCGCGAGTACGTCGCGGAGCGGCTGCGGGGGTCATGGTGACGTACGACAAGCTCAAGATCGACACTCCGGCCGACGGCGTCCTGCGGGTCACGATCAGCGAGCCGGGCCGGCTCAACGCCGTGGACGCGACCGCCCACCGCGAGCTGGGCGAGATCTGGCGCGACGCCGACCGGGACGACAGCGTCAGGGCCGTCGTCGTCAGGGGAGAGGGTGAGGCGTTCTCCGCGGGCGGCGACCTGTCCATGATCGAGGAGATGACCCGCGACCACGCGACCAGGCTGCGCGTGTTCGCCGAGGCCCGCGACATCGTCTACAACGTCCTCAACTGCTCCAAGCCGATCGTCTCGGCGATCCAGGGGCCGGCGGTCGGCGCGGGGCTCGCCGTGGCCCTGCTGGCCGACATCTCCGTCGCGGGCCGTACGGCGCGGATCATCGACGGGCACACCAGGCTCGGCGTCGCGGCCGGCGACCACGCGGCCATCGTGTGGCCGCTGCTGTGCGGCCTGGCCAAGGCGAAATACCACCTGCTGCTGTGCGAGCCCGTCACGGGCGAGCAGGCCGAGCGGATGGGGCTGGTCAGCCTGTGCGTGGACGACGACCAGGTGCACGACAAGGCCATGGAGATCGCGGTCAGGCTCGCCTCCGGCTCTCAGGAGGCGATCAGGCTGACCAAATACTCGCTCAACAACTGGCTGCGCCTGGCCGGGCCCTCGTTCGACGCCTCACTGGCCATGGAGTTCCTCGGTTTCACCGGCCCCGACGTGGTCGAGGGCGTGCGCGCGGTGCGGGAGAAGCGGCCGCCGTCGTTCGGCTGATCCGCGGGTGTGCTTCCCCCGCGTCCGGGTAGCGGGGGGTGGACGGGGACGGCCTGGTCGCCGCGCGGATGTCGAGGGCTTGTTCACCGAGGCCGAGAACGTTGCTCCGGGGACGAGGCAGAGACTCACCCCGGCCTGCGCGCACCACGGCCGCCTCCGCCGAAGCTTTGCCGGAGATTTACGGGCCCTCTTATGGGCGGGGCCGGCGCGCGTGGAAGACGAAGGCGGGCGGAGTGTTGCGCCACACCGTACGCCCCGGCACGACCTCCTCGAACCGCTCGGCCAGCAGCGCCCGGAACCGGCGCGCCGAGCTCAGCGGGATGGCGTGAATGTAGGAGAACGTCGTGAACGCCGCACCAGGGCTCATCACCGACGTCACCGTACTCAGCAGCGCATGCTGCAACTCCTGCGGGAACGCCGCCCACGGCAACCCGCTCACCACCACGTCCGCCTGCTGCAACCCGCGCTCGGCCAGCAACTCACCCAGCCGCGCCGCATCGGCGTTCACCACGTCGACGGCCGGAAACCGGGCCGCCAGGAGCCGCGCCATGGTCTCGTTGACCTCCACGGCCAGGTGGTGGCCACGCCCGCCCAGCCGCTGCTGGATCTCCGCCGTGAACGGGCCGGTGCCCGGGCCGAGCTCGACCACGGTCGGTTCGCCGCGCTCGGGGATCGGGGCGCAGACAGCCGAGGCCAGCCACCGCGAACTGGGGGCGACCGCCCCGATCGTGGTCGGCGCCCGGAAGAACTGGCCGAGAAAAAGTGCGGAGTCGTTGGGCATGCCCCGAACCTAAGGCAAGATCGCGGGTGGACGCTCCGCCCTCCGGGCGGACCTCCGGCCACTTGGAGGAGACGGGGTCCTCCGCAAGGAGGACCCCCGCCGACAAGCTCCACGGATACCGTGAGTCCATGCGTTGGCGTGGTTTGCCGCTGGATGTCCTGCTCGCGGTCTCAGGTGTGGGCCTGGACCTGTTGACGACGGCGCACGCGGGCGACACCAGATACCTGCCCGCCGAGATGAACATCCCGATGGCGCTGCTGGTGGGCCTGCCCATGGGGCTCGTCCGGCGCCGGCCGGTGCCCGTCGCGCTCTACCTGGCCGGGCTCCTGGTGGTGACCGACCAGCTCGGGTCGTTCACATCCAACACGGCGCAGATCCTGGTCTGCGTGGCGCTCGGAGTCGTGGGATACCGCTCCGGCTGGCGGGGCACCGTGCTCGCCGTGGCCGCCGCGATGGTCGCGACCGCGTTGAACATCGTCGACCCCGGCATCCCGGTCGTCATGAACACCTGGGTGTACTCGGTCTTCCTGGCGGTCTTCCCGGCCGTGCTCGGGGCCTACCTGCGCGGCTCGGCGGGGCCGCTGGAGGAGCGGGACGTCACCCCCGACGCGCTGCTGGCGGCGGGCGGGGTGGCGATCACCGTGCTCAGCACCTGGACCTCCTGGCACGCGGGCACCCAGCCCGTCTGGGTGGTCGGCCTGCTCGCCGTGGTCGGCGGCCTGTCGCTGGGCATCGCCCGGCGGCTGCCCGGAGTGGTGCTCCTGCTGCAGGGCGCGCTGCTCGTCTCCGCCGACACCTATCTGAACCAGGTCGTCAACACCTGCGTGATCCTCACGCTCATCGCGATCGGCGTGTTCGCGATGCGGGTGACCTCCTGGGCGTGGACGATCATCGCCTACGCCGCCGGCTGCATGCTGACCGCGATCGCCGTCGTCGGACAGGAGACCCAGACCACGCCGTTCCGCGTCGGGATCCTCATGACGCTGGTGGCCACGCCGATCGCCATCGGCCGCTACCTCGGCATGCGGCAGGCCGCGGCGGCCGCCGAGCGGCTGCGCGCGGAGGAGGCGGCCCGCGCGGCCGTCGCCCAGGTGCGCGCCGACCAGCTCGCCGAACGCGAGCGCATCGCCCGCGACGTGCACGACATCGTGGCCCACCACGTGGGCGCCATGGTCCTGCGGGCCAGCGCCGCCCGCTACACCGCCCCCGACGGCCCCGTCGCCGACGCGCTCACCGACATCCGCGAGACGGGACACCAGGTGCTGCAGGACCTGCGCGACCTGCTCGACCTGCTGCGCGACCCCGAACGCCAGCCCGACCTGCTGGCCAACCCCGCCGACGTGGTCCGCGAGTCCGCCGAACGCATGGCCGCCGCCGGGCTCGTCGTCGACCTCGAACTCGACCCCGCCACCGACCGGGCGCCCCTCATCGCCAGGGCCTCCGCCGCCCGCATCGTCCAGGAAGGACTCACGAACGTGCTCAAACACGCCGGCCCCGGCACCGAGGTCCGGGTCAGCGTCACCCCCTCGGCGGAGGGCCTGTCCGTACGGATCCGCAACGGCCGCCCGCCCACCGTCGTCGAGCGCCTGCCCTCGTCCGGGCGCGGCCTGGCCGGCATGCGCGAACGCGTCCGCACCCTCGGCGGCACCCTCTCCGCCGGGCCCGACGGCGAGGGCGGCTGGCTCCTGGCCGCCAGCCTCCCGGCCAGGAGCGTCGCATGATCCGTGTGCTGGTGGCCGACGACCAGGCGCTCGTACGGGCGGGCGTGCGGATGCTGCTGCAGGCCACGGGCGACATGGAGGTCGTGGGGGAGGCCGTGGACGGGGCCGAGGCGGTCCGCCTGGCCGAGCGCCACCTGCCGGACGTGATCCTCATGGACCTGCGCATGCCCAGGGTCGACGGGCTGGAGGCGATCAAACGCGTGCTCGCCGCCCGGCCGGGCGCCCGGATCGTGGTGCTGACGACGTTCGCGGAGGACGCCAACGTGTACGCGGCGCTGCGGGCAGGCGCGGTCGGATTCCTGGTCAAGGACGACGAACCGGAGCGCATGGTGGACGCCGTGCGCCGGGCGGCGGCGGGGGAGCAGCTCCTGGCGCCGTCAGTGCTGCGCCGGGTCGTGGAGCGGTTCCTGGACGCCGAGGAGCAGGCCGCCGCACCCCCGCCCGCCGGGCTGACCGAACGCGAGCTGGAGGTGCTCGCCCTGGTCGGCACCGGGCTGTCCAACGCGGAGATCGCGGAGGAACTGCACGTGGGCGTGACTACGGTCAAGACCCACATCGCGGCGGCCATGGAGAAGCTGGGGCTGCGCAACCGCATCCAGGCCGCCGTCGTGGCCCACCGCACCGGCCTCGTGGACGCCTCCTTCCGCCCGGTACGCCTGCCGCGCCCCTGACCCCGCCCCTGACCCCGCCCCGCTCGTCCGCCGGACGGGGGACGGCCGCTCATCCTCCGGGTGGACCGGCGTGGGCATGGTCACCGGTGGCCCCCGCCGCCGCTAGGGTCGGGGGTGTGGTGTATGTGAAGATCTGCGGGTTGAGCGAGCCCGAGCATGTGACCACCGCCGTCGAGGCGG
This sequence comes from Nonomuraea sp. NPDC003707, assembly GCF_053587055.1. Classification (NCBI taxonomy): domain Bacteria; kingdom Bacillati; phylum Actinomycetota; class Actinomycetes; order Streptosporangiales; family Streptosporangiaceae; genus Nonomuraea; species Nonomuraea sp. NPDC003707. The sequence continues at coordinate 205,209 of NZ_JBSFNK010000008.1, forward strand.
GCGCGGACGCGATCGGGTTCGTCATGACCCGGAGCCCGCGCAGGATCGCGCCCGAGCGGGCCGCGGAGCTGGCCGCGCTGGTGCCCGCCCATGTGCTGACCGTGGGGGTGTTCCGCGGCGAGGACCCTGACACGGTGCGCGCGGCGGCGCTGGCGTCCGGCGTACGAGCCATCCAGCTGCACGGCAAGCACCCGCACGGCGACTTCACCGCGCTCAAGGACCTCGGCCTCCGGCTGATCAGGGCCGTCGACGCGGAGGCCGACCTGCGCTGCGGGGCCTACGACGAGGACCTGCTCCTCGTGGACGCGCCGCACGCCGGATCCGGGCAGGCGTGGGACTGGGCGGCCGTCCGCGGCCGCGCGTCGGGGCAGTGGCTGCTGGCCGGCGGGCTCGCCCCGTCGAACGTGGCGGAGGCGATCGCGGCGGCCGCCCCGTGGGGCGTCGACGTGTCCAGCGGCGTGGAGACCTCGCCCGGGGTGAAGGACTCGGCGCTCATCCGGGCGTTCCTCGAAGCGGCGCGGCGTGCCGGCTGAGCCCGCCGCGGACCTGGACGCGGACCTGGACACCGGCGCCGCGGACCTGGCTCGCGCGGTGGGTTTCCAGCACGCCTTCGCGCGTCGCAGGGCGCCGCGGGAGGTGACCGTCCCGGGCGGGTTCGCGGTGATCGACGGGCGCTATCCCGGCTCCCACGACGACAACAAGCTCATCGTCGGCCCCGGGCCGGTCCCGGAGACGCCGGAGGAGGCCCGGGAGGCGGCGGAGCGGCTGCTGCGGGCGGCCGACGAGGTGCTCGCGGAGCGGGAGCACCGGCTGGTGTGCGTGGACGACGACCGGCTCGGTACGGCGCTCGCGCCCGCGTTCCTCGCCGCCGGCTACGAGCACGAGACGAACCTGATCATGGCCTTCCGCGGCGCGACCCCGCCCGGCTCCGCGCCGGCCGGGCAGCTCTCCCTGGCCGAGCTGCTGCCGGTGCTGCGGCGCGACTGGCGCCACACGCTGCCGCAGGCGCCGGACGAGGTGATCGACAGGCTCGCCCTGCGGGTGGAGGGCCGGCTGCGCGGCGCCGACGCGGTGAGCTTCTGGGGGGTACGCGCCCCGGACGGGGAGGTCGCCGCCAGGGCCGACCTGTACGAGCACGGCGGCGTGGCCCAGATCGAGAGCGTCTTCACCGGCGCGGATCATCGGGGCAAGGGGCACGCGCGCGCCCTCATGACCGCGCTGCTCGCCAAGGCGGCGGAGGCCGAGCTGATCTTCCTGGTGGCCGACGCGGCCGACTGGCCGAAGGACTTCTACGCCAAGCTCGGCTTCGAGGCGCTGGGCCGCACCCACGCCTTCTTGCGCACCTGACCTCACTCCGGGGTGGGCGGGAAGGGCGGAAATGTGAGCGCCCCATGCGGGACCGCTGTGTCAGAGTTCCACGCAGTAGGGTCTGCTCGTGAGCGAAACTTCCGCCGAGGACCGTATCTGGACGGTTCCCAACCTGCTGAGCTTCCTGCGACTCCTCGGCGTCCCCGTCTTCCTCTGGCTGGTTCTCGGGCCCAAGGCGGACGGATGGGCCATCGCGGTCCTCGCGGTGGCCGGTTTCACGGACTGGCTCGACGGAAAGATCGCGCGCGCCTTCAACCAGACCAGCAGGCTCGGCCGGATCATCGACCCCGCCGCCGACAAGCTCTACGTCTTCGCCACCATCATCGGTCTGCTGCTACGCGACGTGATCCCGTGGTGGCTGGTCGTGGTCATCCTGGGGCGCGAACTCTTCGTCGCCTGTTTCATCCCCGTACTTCGCAAACATGGCTACAAGGCACTTCAGGTGCATTACCTGGGCAAGGCTGCCATGTTCAACCTCATGTACGCCTTCCCTCTCCTCTTCCTTGCCTCCCATACGGGGTGGTATGCCGATATAGCACGAATTGTCGGGTGGGCATTCGCGCTTTGGGGAACGGGCCTGTACTGGTGGGCAGGCGTGTTGTATGTGGTACAGGTGCTGCAACTCGTAACCTCGGCCAAAAAGGAGTGATCGGGTGAAGGCGGTCGTCATGGCAGGCGGAGAGGGAACTCGGCTGCGTCCCATGACCGCCAACCAGCCCAAGCCCCTGCTGCCCGTGGTCAATCGCCCGATCATGGAGCACGTGCTGCGCCTGCTGAAGCGCCACGGCATCACCGAGACGGTGGTCACGCTCCAGTTCCTGGCGGCGCTCGTCCGCAACTACTTCGGCGACGGCGACGAGCTCGGCATGAGCCTCCAGTACGCCACCGAGGACGTGCCCCTCGGCACGGCGGGCAGCGTCAAGAACGCCGAGGACCGGCTCCGCGACGACCGTTTCCTGGTGATCTCCGGCGACGCCCTGACGGATATCGATTTAACCGACATGATCCGGTTTCATCGTGAAAATTCGGCACTTGTGACAATCGGCCTCAAGCGCGTCCCGAACCCTCTCGAATTCGGGATCATCATCGTGGACGACGGGGGACGCGTTCAGCGCTTTCTCGAGAAGCCCACCTGGGGCCAGGTCTTCTCCGACACCGTCAACACCGGCATCTACATCATGGAGCCCGAGGTCCTCGCCGCCGTCGCCGCGGGCGAGCCCGTCGACTGGTCCTCCGACGTCTTCCCCGCCCTCCTCGACAGCGGCGCCGCCATCTACGGCTACGTGGCCGACGGCTACTGGGAGGACGTCGGCACCCACGACAGCTACCTCAAGGCCCAGGCCGACGCCCTGTCCGGCCGGGTCGACCTGGAGATCGGCGGTTTCGAGCTCTCGCCGGGCGTCTGGGTCGCCGACTCGGCCTCGGTCGACCCCGACGCCGTGCTCAAGGGCCCGCTGCTCATCGGCGACTACGCCAAGGTCGAGGCGGGCGCCGAGCTGCGCGAGTACACCGTGCTCGGCAACAACGCCGTCGTCCGCGAGGGCGCCTTCCTGCACCGCGCGGTCGTCCACGACAACGTCTACCTCGGCCCCGGCGCCCACCTGCGCGGCTGCGTCATCGGCAAGAGCACCGACATCATGGCCGGCGCCCGCATCGAGGAGAACGCCGTCATCGGCGACGAGTGCGTCATCGAGCCCGAGGCGTACGTCTCCAGCGGCGTCAAGGTCTACCCGTTCAAGACCATCGAGGCCGGCGCGGTCGTCAACACCAGCGTCATCTGGGAGTCGCGCGGCCAGCGCAACCTGTTCGGCCCGAGGGGCGTCAGCGGCCTGGTCAACGTCGAGATCACCGCCGAGCTGTGCGTCCGGCTGGCCAGCGCGTACGCCACCACGCTCAAGAAGGGCGAGTACGTCGTCACCTCCCGCGACTGCTCCCTGGCCGCCAGGGCGCTCAAGCGGGCCGTCATCGGCGCGCTCACCGCGGGCGCGATCAACGTCCTGGACCTGGAGGCCGCCCCGCTGCCGGTCACGCGCTTCCACACGGCCCGCGAGTCGGCCGCGGGCGGCATCACCCTGCGCACCACCCCGGGCGACCCGCAGAGCGTGGACATCGTGATCATGGACGGCCGCGGCGCCGACCTGCCCCCGGCCGCGCAGCGCAAGCTGGAGCGGGTCTTCTCCCGGCAGGAGTTCCGGCGCGCGTTCCCGGGGGAGATCGCCGAGCTCACGTATCCGGCCAGGGCCGTCGAGGACTACACCCACGAGCTCCTGCGGCACGTGGACGTGGGCGACGTCAGGGACATGAAGGTCGTCGTGGACTGCGCGGGGGGCACCTCCTCGCTGGTGCTGCCCACGCTGCTCGGCCGCGTCGGGGTCGAGGTGCTCACCGTCAACGCCCGCCTCGACGACATCTCGCCCACCGAGACGCTCGCCGAGCGCCGCCGCGACCTGCAGCGCCTGTCGGAGCTGGTCAGCTCGTCACGGGCGGCGTTCGGGGTCCGCTTCGACCCGGTGGGCGAGCGCATCGCCCTCGTGGACGAGATGGGCCAGCTCATCAACGACGAACGCTCCCTGCTCGTCGTCCTCGACCTCGTCGCCGCCGAGCGCAGGGGCGGTCAGGTGGCCCTGCCGGTCACCACGACCAGGGTCGCCGAGCAGGTCTGCCGCTTCCACGGCGTACAGGTGCAGTGGACCTCCACCGCGCTCGACGCCCTCACCTCGGCCGCCGCCGGCCCCGACATGATCTTCGCGGCGGACGGGCGCGGCGGCTTCGTGGTGCCGGAGTTCAGCCCTGCCATCGACGGGCTGGCCTCGTTCATGCGCCTGCTCGGGCTGGTGGCCCGCACCCGCCTGTCGCTCAGCCAGATCGACGCCAGGATCCCCGAGGTCAAGATGCTCAAGCGCACGATCCCCACGCCGTGGGCGGCCAAGGGGGCCGTCATGCGCTCGGTCATCGAGACGGCGGAGGCCGAGCACGAGGGCCGGCGCGTCGACACCACCGACGGCGTGCGGGTGGCCCACGACGACGGGAGCTGGGTGCTCGTGCTGCCCGCGGCCACCGAGCCCGTGACCGATTTGTGGGCCGAGGCGGGTGACATGGACGGCGCCCAGGCCCTGCTCGAACGGTGGGCCCGCATCGTGGAGCAGGCCGCCATGTGAACAATCGTCGCGGAGGGTGAGGAAAAAAGCCATTAGGGTTGACGTGCCCAGACAGTGCCGCAAGATCGTAATGTAGAAACGCGCGGCGGCATGGACCACGGGGCGGAAGCGGCGGTAACTTTGTCTGCGTCCAAACCACAGTCCAGTGCCCCGCCTTGACCTTTGCCGCTGATCAGCGTATCTTGCGGCATTCGCAAACTTGAAAAAGCGAAGCGAGGCGCGTCTTTGAGCACCGTCGCCGCGTCTTCGCGGTAGGAGGCCGAGCCGATCGATGCCGAGCGTCTACTGCACGCAGTGCGGGCACGCCAACCCCGAGGATGCCCGTTTCTGTTCCCGCTGTGGGTCACCGCTGACCAGACCCGAGGTCTCCGGGGACACCACGTCGACGATCTCCATCGCGGGAATCGAGGCATACGAGGCTGAGGCAGGCGACATGCTCCTGGCGGAGCGGGCTCTGGTCGAGCAGCTGCCGCCCGGCACGGCGCTGCTCACGGTGACCAGGGGCCCCAACCAGGGGAGCCGTTTCCGGCTGGACAAGAACCTCACCACGACCGGGCGCCACCCGGAGAGCGACATCTTCCTCGACGACATCACGGTCTCCCGCCGCCACGTCGAGTTCTACCGCCACCCCGGCGGTCAGTTCTCTGTGCGTGACGTGGGCAGCCTCAACGGCACCTACGTCAACAGGGAACGCATCGAGGAGGTTCCCCTGCACTCCGGAGACGAGGTGCAGATCGGCAAGTTCCGCCTCGTCTTCCTGATGCGGACCCACGCCGGCGCATGATCGAGCCGAGCGAGCGACTCGTGGACGCGCCGTCCCGGGAGGTCATATGACCTCCCAGGCGGCACGCTCTCACATGAGCATCGGGGAGGTGCTCGCGCTCCTGCAGGGCGAGTTCCCCGATGTGACGATCTCCAAGATCCGCTTCCTGGAGGGTGAGGGGCTGATCGAGCCCGAGCGCAGCCCGTCCGGCTACCGCAAGTTCACTCACCTGCACGTGGAGCAGCTGCGCTTCATCCTGCGCGAGCAGCGCGACCATTACCTGCCGCTGCGGGTGATCAAGGACAGGATGGCCGAGAGCTTCGGCCGTCCGCGCGCCGTACAGGAGAAGACGGAGGTCCGGCTCAGCCGGGCCGAGCTGCTCGAGGCGGCGGAGATCGACGACGAGACGCTCACCGAGCTCGAGGACTACGGCCTGCTCGCCCCGGTGGCCAGGCGCTACGACGAAGAGGCGCTCAACGTGGCCCGCAGCATCGGCGCGCTGGCCCGCTTCGGCCTGCGCGCCCGCCACCTGCGGGCGGTCAAGGCCGCGGCCGAGCGCGAGTGCGGGCTCGTCGAGCAGGCGGTCGCGCCCATACTCAAACGGCGGGCCCCCGGCGCCATCGGGGAGGCCGACGAGGTCGCCAGGGAGCTTTCCACACTCCTGCTCGACCTGCACGCATCCCTTGTGCGGTCGGGGATCCGGTCCGTACTGGGGCGTTGAGACCCTGGCGAGCTGGGAGGCGGAGGCGCATTCCATGCCCGCCGGGTGTTACGTTGAATTGCAGTAGCCAGTCAGCAGTAGCGACCCGCAAATAGCTGTGCCGGGTGACCGGTCAGGAATACGGAGCAGCCCGTGTTGCAGATGGAGGTCGTGGGCGTTCGAGTTGAAATGCCCACAAATCAGCCGATCGTCTTGCTCAAGGAGGCACACGGGGAGCGGTTCCTTCCTATATGGATTGGCATGACCGAGGCGACGGCCATCGCGCTGGCCCAAGCGGAGGAGCCACCGCCGCGTCCGCTCACCCACGACCTCTTCCGAGACGTGCTGAGCGCTCTGGGCGTCGGCCTGCGAGCGGTCAACATCGTCGCCTTGCGCGACGGCATCTTCTTCGCCGACCTGGTCTTCTCCAACGGCGTGGAGGTGAGCGCGCGGCCGTCCGACTCGATCGCGCTCGCCCTGCGCACCGGAGCACGCATCTTCGCCAGCGAGGAGGTCGTCCAGGAGGCCGGGGTGATCATCCCGGACGACCAGGAAGACGAGGTGGAGAAGTTCAGAGAGTTCCTTGACACGATCACTCCCGAAGACTTCGGCAGGGCGGGGTAGGTATTTCGGTGCATTTACGCTTCACGACGCGCCGAGCCGGATCGTTGACTGAGCATGGTCACGGTCCTACGGTGCAAGTGAAACCCGTGGTCGCCCTTTACGAACCCCCAGATCAGGCCGCGGGATGAGAGAAAGCCGGAGGTCCGCGTGGCGGTCAGCAGCGGCGAGGGAAAGACGGCCGGCCAGGAAGATCCGGTTCGGCGCGAGAGCGCGCGGCAGCGTGCCGGAGAGCAGGGCCTGCTCTTCGACGAACAGCCGGCGTCGCTGCCGGCGGACATCGGTTACCGCGGGCCGACGGCCTGCGCGGCGGCCGGCATCACCTACAGGCAGCTCGACTACTGGGCGCGCACGGGCCTCGTGGAGCCCACGATAAGAGCCGCGCAGGGCTCGGGCTCACAGCGGCTCTACAGCTTCCGGGACATCCTGGTGCTCAAGGTCGTCAAGCGGCTCCTCGACACCGGGGTGTCGCTGCAGCAGATCCGTACGGCCGTCCAGCATCTGCGTGACCGCGGGGTCGCCGACCTCGCGCAGATCACGCTCATGAGCGACGGCGTCAGCGTCTACGAGTGCACCTCGGCCGACGAGGTGATAGACCTGCTCCAAGGCGGTCAGGGCGTGTTCGGCATCGCGCTCGGCCGGGTCTGGCGAGAGGTCGAGGGCTCCCTCGCGGAGCTGCCGGGGGAACGAGCGGCGGTCGAGGACAGCGTCCCGGCCGACCACCCCGCTGACGAGCTCGCCCGCCGTCGCCGCGCGCGGCGCCTCAGCTAGCACACCCCCTTCTGCCGTGGGCCGCCGGACGCGGCCCACCGGGCAATCCGCACATAACGCATCGACGGGGAAATTCATGCGTAACGCGGAGGGTTGTAATCTAGGACAGCAAGGCTGACGACCCCGTGCGGGAGAGTCCCTGGGACCCGCGGGTCTCAGGGCGCCGAAGGAGCAACCCTCCCCGGAATCTCTCAGGCACCCTGTACCGCTCGGGTGAGGCAACTCTGGAAAGCAGGCGCGCCCGCCAGGCGCGCCTCACCGACGGTGCAAGCCCCATTCCCGGGGTGAAGCTCTCAGGTCGCGGCGTCGCCGCGCTGACAGAGGGGGAGATCCGGCACTCGCCCGCGCCACGGCGCCGGTCTCCATAGCCTCGGGAGGCACTGTCCATGACCGACCTGTCAGCTCCGCCGTTCTCGTCCAGGCACATCGGCCCATCCGCGACCGAGCAGCAGCGCATGCTCGAGGCCGTGGGCTTCGAGTCCGTGGCGGATCTGGTGGCCGTGGCCGTCCCCGAGGCCATCAGGGCCAAGGACCGGCTCCAGCTGCCCGCCGCCGTCGGCGAGGCCGAGGCCATCGCCGAGCTGCGCGCCCTGGCCGGGCGCAACCGCGTGCTCACCTCCATGATCGGCCTGGGCTACCACGACACGATCACCCCCGCCGTCATCCGGCGCAACCTGCTGGAGAACCCGGGCTGGTACACCGCCTACACCCCGTACCAGCCGGAGATCTCGCAGGGCCGCCTCGAGGCGCTGCTGAACTTCCAGACCGTCGTCTCCGACCTGACGGGCCTGCCCGTCGCGGGCGCCTCCCTCCTCGACGAGGCCACGGCCGCCGCCGAGGCGATGACCCTGGCCCGCCGCTCGGGCAAGTCCAAGAGCAGCGTGTTCGTGGTGGACGCCGACGCGCTGCCGCAGACCAAGGCCGTGCTCGCCACCAGGGCCGAGCCCCTGGGCATCACGCTGGTGGAGCACTCCCTCGAGGGCGGGCTGCCCGAGTGTTTCGGCGTGCTCGTCCAGTACCCGGGCGCGTCCGGGCGGCTGCGCGACTTCCGCGTCGTGGCCGCCGCCGCGCACGAGGCGGGCGCGCTCGTCGTGGCCGCCGCCGACCTGCTGGCCCTCACCCTCGTGGCCGCGCCCGGCGAGCTGGGCGCCGACATCGCGATCGGCTCCTCGCAGCGGTTCGGGGTGCCGTTCGGGTTCGGCGGGCCGCACGCGGCCTACATGTCCGTACGCGAGGGCCTGCAGCGCCAGCTCCCCGGCCGCCTGGTGGGCGTTTCGGTGGACGCCGACGGCGACCCCGCGTACCGGCTGGCCCTGCAGACCCGCGAGCAGCACATCCGCCGCGAGAAGGCCACCAGCAACATCTGCACCGCGCAGGTGCTGCTCGCCGTCATCGCGAGCATGTACGCCGTCTACCACGGCCCCGAGGGGCTGCGCCGGATCGCCCACCGGGCGCACCGCCACGCCGTGGCCCTGGCCGGCGGGCTGCGCCAGGCGGGCCTGGAGGTCGTGCACCGCGAGTTCTTCGACACCGTGCTCGTACGCGTGCCCGGCCGGGCCGCCGAGGTGGTCGCCGCCGCCGTCGAGCAGGGCGTGAACCTCTGGCGGGTCGACGACGACCACGTGTCGATCTCCTGCGACGAGAAGACCGGCGCCGCCGAGGTCGCCAAGGTGTGGGCCGCCTTCGGCGTCGAGCGGGCCGACGTGGCCCTGGACGCGGACGCGCTGCCCGCCTCGCTGGCGCGCGAGTCCGGCTACCTCACCCACCCGGTCTTCCACAGCCACCGCTCCGAGACCGCCATGCTGCGCTACCTGCGCAAGCTGCAGGACAAGGACATCGCGCTCGACCGCTCCATGATCCCGCTCGGCTCCTGCACGATGAAGCTGAACGCGACCACCGAGATGGAGCCGATCACCTGGCCCGAGTTCGCCGCGATCCACCCGTACGCGCCGGACGACCAGGTCGAGGGCTACCGCGAGCTGATCGGCACGCTGGAGGGCTGGCTGGCCGAGGTGACCGGCTACGACCGCGTCTCCATCCAGCCGAACGCCGGCTCGCAGGGCGAGTTCGCCGGACTGCTGGCCATCCGCGCCTACCACCGCGCCAACGGCCACGGCGAGCGCGACGTCTGCCTCATCCCGTCCTCCGCCCACGGCACCAACGCCGCCAGCGCGATCATGGCGGGCATGCGGGTCGTGGTCGTGGCCTGCGACTCCGACGGCAACGTGGACCTGGCCGACCTCGACGCCAAGATCGACAAGCACCGTGACGCGCTGGCCGCGATCATGGTGACGTACCCCTCGACGCACGGCGTGTACGAGGAGACGATCACCGAGGTGTGCGCCAAGGTGCACGAGGCCGGCGGCCAGGTCTACGTGGACGGGGCCAACCTCAACGCGCTGGTCGGGCTGGCCAAGCCGGGCGAGTTCGGGGCCGACGTGTCCCACCTCAACCTGCACAAGACGTTCTGCATCCCGCACGGCGGCGGCGGACCGGGCGTCGGCCCCGTCGCGGTCCGCGGCCACCTGGCGGCCTTCCTGCCCGGCCACCCGCTGCACGACGGCACGCCGGTGGGCCCCGTATCGGCGGCCCCGTACGGCTCGGCCGGGATCCTGCCGATCTCGTGGGCGTACATCAGGATGATGGGCTCCGAGGGCCTCACGGCGGCCACCGAGCAGGCCATCCTGTCGGCCAACTACCTGGCCAGGCGGCTCGCCCCGCACTTCCCCGTGCTCTACACGGGGCGCGGCGGGCTGGTGGCCCACGAGTGCATCGTCGACCTGCGGCAGATCACCAAGGAGACCGGGGTCACCGTGGACGACGTCGCCAAGCGGCTCATCGACTACGGCTTCCACGCGCCGACCATGTCGTTCCCCGTGGCGGGGACGCTGATGATCGAGCCGACCGAGAGCGAGGACCTCGGGGAGCTCGACCGGTTCGTGGACGCGCTGATCGCCATCCGCGGCGAGATCGACAAGGTGGCGTCGGGGGCCTACGACCCGGCGGACAACCCGCTGCGGAACGCGCCCCACACGGCCGAGTCGGTCAGCGCCGACGAGTGGACCCACCCGTACACGCGCGGCGAGGCCGCCTATCCGCTGCCGTCGGTGCGGGACGGGAAGTACTGGGTGCCGGTGCGCCGGATCGACCAGGCCTACGGGGACCGGAACCTGGTCTGCTCCTGCCCGCCGCTGGAGGCTTACGAGGACTAGGAGCTCCCCGCGGGCTCTTCTGCCGGGCGGGCGTCCGTCGTCCGTCCGGTTGCCCCTCGGCGTCGCATGCCCGCGTCGGGCGCCGGAAGCGGGCATCGCGGGGGTCGGGTTGGCGTGGGATCATCGGCTGGGAGGCCGGTGATGGGCGACGGCGTGGTGGGCGACCTGGTCAAGGGGCAGGTGTCCCTGTTATCCGGGCTGACCGTCTGCCTGGTGATCATGCCCGGGTGCCTCTCCTTCAACTGCGGGATGAGCGACTTCGGCGTCCACTGGCGCACGGTCGTCCCGTACGCCGTCGGGTTCCTCGGCGCGGCCCTCTACACCCGGAGAGCGCTGCGGGCCGCCGCGCCCGCCCTCCCCGCGCCGCGGTTCGTGGCGGTGGCCGGGGACTCGTTCGCGGTGCTGCTGGTCGGGATCCTGCTCACGCCTTACACCCTCGGGAGCGGCGTGCACTGGGTTCACAGGTCGTTCGGGGCGGCGTTGTTCCTGCACGAGCTGGTGCTGGCGGTGCGCATGGTGTCGTGGGCGTCCACCGGGGCGATGCTGGTCGGCTTACAGGTGGCCGCCGGGGTGGCCGCCGGCGTGTCGGTCGTGCTGGCCGAAGGGCCGCTGGTGGTGGGGCAGGCGGTGTTCCAGCTCGCGTTCGGGCTGGTCATGATCAGGACCGTCCGCCTGCTGCTGCGCAGGGGTCCGAAGCCGGTCAGTCCTTCCGCGTCAACTGAGCAGACATGATCGACAGAAATGGTTAGGCTCGGTGCGACCGTCGCCAGAAGGAGCTCTCTTGACGTCCTCAGAGCTGGAGACCCCGCCCCTCGACGCCGCCCGCCGCCTGGCCGAACGCGGTGATCTCGACGGCGCCGCCGCCATCCTCGCCGAGCTGGCCGCCGACCCCCACGGCCCGGATCGGGCCCAGGCCGCGGTGGGGCTCGCCGTGGTGCTGGAGGAGCGCGGCGACGTGGAGGCCGCCAGGGCCGCCGCCAGGGCCGCACTGGCCACCGGGCACCCCGAGTACGCCGCCCAGGCCGCCTGTCACCTGGCCCAGGGGTTCGAACGGGAGGGCCGCGCCGAGCAGGCCAGGGCCGCCTGGCAGGCCGTCCTGGGGGTCGGAACGGCCGCATATGTGCCGCTTGCCCACCTCGCGCTGGCCCGGCTCGCGACGGCCGTCGGCGACCTGGACGAGGCCGAGAAGGAGCTGCGGGCCGCCATGGAGGGCGGCGACCCGGGCGTCGGCGCGCGGGCGGCCCAGGAGCTGGCCGACCTGCTGCTGGAGCACGGGGAGCCGGGGGCGGCGGCCGATGTGCTCCTGGACGCGCTGGAATACGCACCGGCCGAGGAGGTGCCGGGGCTGCGGGTCCAGCTCGGGATCACGCATCTGGAGCTGGCCTGCGCGGAGTTCGCGGAGACCGTCGAGTACGGGGCGGACCCGCAGACCAGCGCCCTGGCCATCGAGCTCCTGGCCCGGACGCTGCCGCTGCGGGGGCGCGCCGACGACGCGGGGCGGGTGTGGTCGTACGGGCTGGAGCACGAGGACGAGACCCTCGCCGCCGAGGTCCGCCTCCGCTACCACCGCGACGCCTGACGCGCCGGCCGGCTGTGCCCGCCTGACGCACACCCGACTGCTGAGCCCGTTCGGCGCCCCCGACCGGAGAGAGGCGTCCGGGCAGGGGAAAGGGCGGGGGCGCTCCCGTAGGCCTCCGCCGGGTTTCCGCCGCGTTTCCGCCGGGGTCAGTTGCGGCGCATGATGGCCGCGGCCGAGGCCACGTTGATGACCACGATCGCGATCCACGCGATCGTCAGCCCCACCAGCCCCGCGTTGCCGGCCGCGATGGCCGTCAAGGGGATGCCGATGCCCAGCGAGCCCAGCGCGATCGGGATCATCGCCGCGCCCGGAGGGCTCTTCTGCCGGTGCGGCGTGGCGCCGTGGTGGTCCAGCTCGGAACGTACGCGGGCGGAGATCGTGGCGTCGAGCCGCTCCACGAACGACTCGACGAGCGCGGCTTCGTACTCGGGACCGAGGTCCCGGCGGGCGTCCAGGGTCGCCTGGAGATCATCCCGGATGGGGCGCTTATCTGGCATGACAGCAATCATCCATCGCCGGCGCCACGCCGTCATCCAACCTGAGGGCTAAGGCGCGATCCTCCCCAGGTACGGTGCTGGCATGGAGGTCATGACCCCGCGAGGGCCCGCGCTCGTCCAGGTGGACGAGGTGGCGGACCCGCGGCTGCTGCTGGTGCTCACCCACGGTTCGGCCGGGGGAGTGGACGCTCCCGACCTGCTCGCCGTACGGGACGCCGCGATCGAGGCCGGGGCCGTCGTGGCCAGGGTGACGCAGGCGTTCAGGGTGGCGGGGGCGCGGGCACCGGGGTCGGCGGTCAAACAGGACGAGGCGTGGGAGATCGTCCTCAAGGAGGTGCGTACGCTCTGGCCGGGGCTGCCGCTGGTGCAGGGAGGGCGGAGCAACGGGGCGCGGGTCGCCTGCCGTACGGCCGGGGCGGTCGGCGCGGCGGCCGTGGTGGCGCTGGCCTTTCCGCTGCACCCGCCCGGGAAGCCGGAACGCTCCAGGGCCGACGAGCTACGCGGCGCCGGAGTGGACGTGCTGGTGGTCAACGGGGACCGGGATCCGTTCGGCGTGCCGGACGCCGCTGACGCGGCACGCCTGGTGGTGCTGCCGGGGGAGGGACACGACCTCAAGAAGGACCCCGCCCGAGTGGGCGAGGTCGTGGCGGAGTGGATAGTCCACTACGCCTAGTTCACGCCGCGCCGACCACGGGTCGGTGTGGTGCGATGGCGGCGCCGCTGGGCAGCAGCTCCCCGGTGTCCTCGAACAGGACGACACCGTTGCAGAGCAGGCTCCACCCCTGTTCGGGGTGGCAGGCGAGAGTGCGTGCCTTCTCGCGGTCGGGCGCCTCGGCATCCGGACAGGCCGGGTCGTGCGGGCACATCGGCGTGCCTCCGATATCTCGTGGGATGCTCCCGTTGGGAGGGGCGGGAGCCGGCTCGGGTAATTGTTCTGGCAAGTGTGCGACGGATGTCACACTCCCGGACATAGTCCATCAGGACTGTTACAGAAGGGATCCCCGTTCGTGTGACCTTCGACACAGCGTGCCGTATGCAGGATAACGGTCCAAGCGCGACACGCGCACTACGTTTGCAATCCCTTGAGCAGAGCGTCGAGTCCGCGCTCGAAATCGATATCGGCCCTTTCGTCCCGCCTGACCCATTCATCAACCTCAGGATCGGCCCAGCCCGACTGCTGCACCTCGACGGCCACGCTGCCGAAGACGAAGGCTCTCAGCGCCCGTACGGCCTCCGCGGCGTCGGTCAGCCCGCCGTCGGCGAGCTGCTCGGTCTGCTCCCTGATGGCGATGGCCGTGGCGCCCTTGGGGGGCTTGGTCAGGGCCAGCGCCAGCACGCCCGGATGCTCGCGCAGCAGCTCCCGCCCCGCCCGGCACCAGGCCTTGGCCGTCTCCTGCCAGGTGGCCGCCTGCTCGACGCGGACCGCGGTGACGTGCTCGGCCAGGGCGTCCATCAGCGCCTCCTTGCCCCTGGGCAGGTGGTGGTAGATGGCCATGGCCTCCACCTCCAGGGCGTCGCCCAGACGGCGCATGGTGAGCCGGCGCAGGCCCTGGCTGTCGGCGATGTGGAGTGCGGCCTCGATGATGCGCTCGCGGGAGAGCGGTACGGGCGGTCTCTTGGCGGGCATGGAGATCATCTTACTTCGTAAAGCCGGTCGCGCCGGGTCGATTTCCCGCTGTGTCGTACGACGGCGTACCCTTGGCGGTTGAACGAGTACCGGCAGTGTGAAAGGGCAGGGTCGATGGCGTTTTTCCGTCCGCGGGTGAGCCGTGAGGCCGAGGTTCGCTACCACGCGGACCAGGAGATCTCCAAGAGCTTCCCCGAGTTGCTCGACAAGGCCCGGGAAGCCGAGGAGACGCTGCGTGTGCTGCGCGCCGCGGCGGCGGATGAGATCGAGCTGATGGCAGCAGGGCGGGCCTTCGACCGCGCGCTGACCGACGCCCTGCGCGCCGCCGAGGCGGGGCAGCGGGCCACGTTCGGGGTGAAGGCCTACGACGACCGGATCGCGCGCCGCAAGGCCAAGGCGACGCCCGCCGGGTCGATGTGGACGGCCGAGGTCGACCGGCTGCGCACGCTGCGCGAGGACAACCGGATGTGGGGGATCCCGCGCGTGCCGCGCCCGGTGCCCGCGACCCTCTGACGCCCTGCCCGTCCCACGGGCATAAAACCCACGGGCATAAACCCACGGGCATAAAACCCACGGGCATAAACCCACGGGCATAAAACCCACGGGCATAAAACCCACGGGCATAAACCCACGGGCATAAACCCACGGGCATAAAACCCACGGGCATGAACACGGGCATGAAGAAGCCCCGGCACAGCCTCCCTCGTTGTGCCGGGGCTTCGGTTTTCAGCTCGCCCAGTCCAGCAGCGGGCGGGTGTTGCTGGGGTGGCGGAGCTTGGAGAGCGACTCCTTCTCCAGCTGGCGGATCCGCTCCCGGGTCAGCCCCAGGTGCTTGCCGATCTCGTCCAGCGTGTGGGGCTTGCCGTCCACCAGGCCGAAGCGGAGCGCCATGATCCTCGCCTCCCGGGGCGAGAGATTCTCGAGCACGCCGCGCAGCTGGTCACCCAGCAGCTGACGGTCGACGATCTCCGAAGCCTCGGGCGAGTCCACGTCCTCGATGAGGTCGCCGATCGTGGTCTCCCCGTCCTCGCCGATCGTGGCGTTGAGCGAGATCGGCTGGCGGCTGGTACGCAGCAGCTCCTCGATCTGGTCGGGCGTCTTGTCCAGCTCGACGGCCAGCTCCTCGGGCGTGGGCTCGCGCCCCAGGCGCTGGTGCATGTCACGCTCGACGCGCGACAGCTTGGACAGCATCTCCAGCACGTGCACGGGCAGCCGGATCGTACGGGCCGAGTCGGCGAAACCACGCTGGATGGCCTGCCTGATCCACCACATGGCGTACGTGGAGAACTTGAAGCCCTTGGTGTAGTCGAACTTCTCCACGGCCCTGATCAGCCCCAGGTTGCCCTCCTGGACCACGTCCAGCAGCGACATGCCGCGGTCGGTGTACTTCTTGGCGACCGACACCACGAGCCGGAGGTTGGCCTCCAGCATGTGGTCCTTGGCCCGCTTGCCGTCCTCGATCACCAGGAGGAGGTCATCTTGGGCGGAGACGGACAGGTCGGGCTCGGTCTCCAGCTTGTACTCGGCGTACAGGCCCGCCTCGATCCGCCGGGCCAGCTCGACCTCCTGCGCCGCGGTGAGCAGCGTGCGGCGGCCGATGGACTTGAGGTAGGTGTGCACGGAGTCGCCCATGGCCGACTGGGTGTCGTCCAGGTCGATCTGCTCGTTCTCGATCTCGGAGTCCTCGGCGCTCAGCTCGAGGTCCTCCGGCACGTCCTCCTCGTGCTCCGGCTTGGGCTCGGGGCGGGTCACGGCCTTGGCGGCCGCCTCGGTGGCGTTGGCCGGGGCGCTCTTCACCGTGCCGTTCCTGGACGGGGCGGTTTTTGCCTCCGCCGCCTTGCGGCCGGTAGTCTTTGCACGCGCGGGCTTCCTGGGGGTCTTCTTCGGGGCGGTCTTGCTGAGAGACGGCTCGTTCTCGGCGGCCAGGCTCACACCGCTCTCCGAGAGCTCGCGCAGGATCGTGCGGCCTTCAGAGGGGCTGATGCCGGCGTCGGCGAACGCGTCACGCAGCTCCGCGAGAGAAAGGTGACCCTGGGCTCGCCCTCGTTCAATGAGTTGGTCGAGAGTCGCAGATGGGGTCGCTACGGCGGTTCTGGGCATGAGGACACCTCCTCCGTACGGAGTCGAAGCGATCAGGCAGGTTGTGGTGGGGCGGCTTCGGTCCGCACGGCGCACCAGTATCAATAACGCCAATCGCTGTCATTTGTTCCCGGTGGGACGAAAAAGGGGCGGATCGCCCGATAGACGAACCGCCCCTCCCGTCAGTCCTATTCCCGGATCTTGATCTCCCCGGGCGACACCTCGGGCATGGGCATCGGCTGGGCGTCCTGCAGACGCTGGTCCGTCCAGTAGTCGACGACCGCGCCGGGGTCGGGGTTGACATCGCGGGAGACCACGATGCCGCCGTCGCTGGTCGTGGGCGTCGGGCTCGAAGTCGGCGGTGCCTTCTCCACCACGGCTCGGGTCTCCTTCGCGACCTGGTCGAGCTTGCCCGCCGAGGCGGCCGCCGCGACTGAGGCGCCTCCGACGACGATGGCGCCGACGACGGCCGCGGATGCCCACATCTTGCGGGTCTGATCCATGAAGGCTCCCTCCCTCTCCCCAACTAAGACGCAGCCGCAACTCATCAGGTTCCTGCCCGGAGCCGGACGAAGTCGGTCTTCCCGTTCGGCAGCAGCGGCAGCTGGGGCACCAGGCGCAGGCTGCGCGGGGCGGCATGAGGGGGAAGCCTATCGCGGCAGAACGCCCTCAATTGAGGAAGCGTGAGTGGCGTGTCGGGATTGGCGGGCACCACGATGGCGGTGACCAGTTCGCCCCACTCGGCGTCGGGCGTGCCGATCACGGCCACATCGGCCACCTCCGGGTGGGTGCCGAGCACCTGGGCCACGGCGGCGGCCACCACCTTCTCGCCGCCGGTGTTGATCACGTCGTCGGCCCGGCCCAGCACGCGCAGCCGGCCGCCGGCCATTTCGCCCAGGTCGGAGGTGCGGAACCAGTCGCCGTCGAACGGGTCGGCGGCGCCGAAGCGGTAGCCGGAGAACAGCACCGCGCCGGCGATCCTGATCAGCCCGTCCTCGCCGATCTTGACCTCCACGTTGTGAAGGGGCCGGCCGTCGTAGACGCAGCCGCCGCACGTCTCGCTCATCCCGTACGTCGTCACGATCCGGGCGCCGAGGCCCCGGGCCCGCTCCAGCAGCCCCGGCCGGGGCGCGGCGCCGCCGAGCAGGATCGTGCGGAACACCGACAGGTCCGCCCCCAGCTCGACCAGCCGGTGCAGCTGGGTGGGGACGAGGGAGACGTGGTCGGCCCCCGAGCCGAGCACCTCGTGCGGGTCGAACCGGGCGTGGATGATCGGCTCGCTCTCCGACAGCAGGGCGCGTACCAGGACCTGGAGGCCGGCGATGTGGGAGACGGGCAGGCAGCACAGCCAGCGCTCACCCTTGGAGGCCGCCACGTGGCGCAGGGAGGCGGCGGCCGAGGCGCGCAGGGCGGCGGCCGAGAGCATCACGCCCTTGGGGGCGCCGGTGCTGCCGCTGGTGGCGATCACGACCGCCACGTCGGAGGGGACTCCCTCGCCGTCGCTCTGGAGCGCGCCGTCGGCGTGCGTGGGGCGCAGCGCGGCCAGCGCGGCCTCGGACTGGCCCGGAGCCAGGGGGAGGACGGCGGGGCCCTCGCCGCTCAGCGCGTCGCGGATCGCCGTGTACAGGGCGGGTCCGGGAGGCTGCACAATGGCATGCAGCGGACGGTCCGGATGCGACGGGTTCCTCCACATGCTCGTAAGGTTAGTGGCGACAGGTCGGACAGAGGCGCAGGGAGGGTCGTGACGCGTTCTCCCGTGGTCTTCCGCATCCCCATGCGCACCCGGTTCCGTGGACAGACCGTCAGGGAAGGCGTGCTGCTGCACGGTCCCGCCGGGTGGGGGGAGTTCTCCCCGTTCCCCGAGTACGGCCCGCGCGAGTGCGCCCGCTGGCTGGCGTGTGCCCGCGAGGCGGCCTTCGAGGGATGGCCGGAGCCGGTGCGCGACAGCGTCCCCGTCAACGCGACCGTGCCCGCCGTGGGGCCCGAGCAGGCCCATGACATCGTCCGGCGCTCGGGCTGCGGCACGGCCAAGGTCAAGGTGGCCGAGCGGGGCCAGACCTTCGACGACGACGTGGCCAGGGTGGAGGCCGTTCGCGACGCGCTCGGGCCGGGCGGCCGGCTGCGGATCGACGCCAACGGCGCATGGGACGTGGACGAGGCGGTGCGGCGGCTGAAGCGGCTCGACCGGTTCGACCTGGAATACGCGGAGCAGCCGTGCGCCACGCTGGAGGAGCTGGCGGCGGTGCGGCGGGCCTGCGACGTGCCGATCGCGGCCGACGAGTCCATCCGCAGGGCGGAGGACCCGCTGCGGGTGCGGGCCGCCGAGGCTGCCGACATCGCGGTGGTCAAGGTGCAGCCGCTCGGCGGGGTGCGCGAGGCGCTCAAGGTGGTGGAGGCGTGCGGGCTGCCCGCCGTGGTCTCCAGCGCCGTGGAGACGTCCGTCGGGCTGGCCGCGGGGCTGGCGCTGGCGGCGGCGCTGTCGGCGTTGCCGTACGCGTGCGGGCTGGGCACGATGGCGTTGCTGGCGGGCGACGTGGTGGACGACTCCCTGGTGCCGGTGGAGGGATCTCTGACGGTACGGCGCCCCCCGGTGGATTTTCAGCATTTGTCGGCTTTTGAGATTGAATCTCCCCAGTGGCTTCGCCGGATGCAGGAGGCGTCACTTTGAACCCCGCTACCGCACTGGCCACAGTCCTGGTCGACGAGCTGGTGCGCTGCGGCCTCACCGACGTGGTGCTGGCCCCCGGCTCGCGCTCCGCCCCGCTGGCGCTGGCGCTGCACGCCGAGTCGCGGGTGCGCCTGCACGTGCGCATCGACGAGCGGTCGGCGTCGTACCTGGCGCTGGGGCTGGCCAAGCGCGGCGAGCGGCCGGTGGCGCTGATCTGCTCGTCCGGCACCGCCGTCGCGAACTTCCACCCCGCCGTGATCGAGGCGAGCGAGTCGGGCGTGCCGCTGCTGCTGCTGACCGCCGACCGGCCGCCCGAGCTGCGCGGCACGGGCGCCAACCAGACGATCGACCAGATCAAGCTGTTCGGCTCGTCGACCCGCTGGTTCGCCGAGGTGGGGGTGCCGGAGGACCGTCCCGGGCAGGTCGCCTACTGGCGCTCGCTGGCCTGCCGCGCCTACCAGCGCGCGTCGGGCCCGTCCGACCCCGGTCCCGTGCACCTCAACCTGGCCTTCAGGGAGCCGCTGATCCCCGACGGCGACACCGCCTGGTCCGAGCCGCTCGACGGCGGCGGCAACGGCCCGTGGGTGCGCGCCCGGGTCGCGCCCCCGCCCGTCGCCCTGCACATCGCGCCGACCAGGCGCGGCGTGCTGGTGGTCGGCGACGGCGCGGCCAACGTGCGCCGGTACGTGGCGGCGGCGGGCATGGCGGGCTGGCCGGTGCTCTCGGAGCCCAACGGCGGCGGCCGCTACGGCGACCACGCGATCTCCACCTACCACTACCTGCTGGGCATGCCGGAGTTCGCGGACACCCACCGGCCCGACGTGATCGTGACGCTGGGGCGGCCGGGGCTGTCGAGGCCGCTGCTGTCGTGGCTGAAGCGGGCCGGCGAGCACATCGTGGTGGCGCCCGACCTGGGCCGCTGGCCCGACCCCACCCGCTCGGCCACGCAGGTGGCGCAGGCCGTGGAGATCCCGGTGGCGGCCGGCGACGACTCGTGGCTGCACGCCTGGCGGCAGGCGGACGCGGTGGTCCGGTCAGCCACGGACGCGGTGCTGGACGCCTCGGGCACGAGCGAGCCGCGCCTGGCCAGGGACCTGGTGGACGCGCTGCCCAACGGCGCGCTGCTGTTCTGCGGCTCCTCGATGCCGATCCGCGACCTCGACCAGGCGATGCGGCCGCGGCGCGGCATCAGGTTGATGGCCAGCAGGGGCGCCTCCGGCATCGACGGCGTGGTGTCCGCGGCGATGGGGGCGGCGCTGGCGCACAACGGCCCCTCCTACGCGCTGATCGGCGACCTGTCGTTCCTGCACGACCAGAACGGGCTGATCCTCGGGCCCCGCGAGCCCCGGCCCGACCTGTGCTTCGTGGTCGTCAACAACGACGGGGGCGGGATCTTCTCGCTGCTGCCCCAGGCGGCGGTGCGCGATCCGTTCGAGCGGGTGTTCGGCACGCCGCACGGGGTGGACCTCGCCTACGTGGCGGCGGCCACGCGGACGCCGTACACGCTGGTGGAGGACATCTCCGACCTTTCCAAGGCGATGCGCGGCGAGGGGCCGCGCGTGGTCGAGGTGCGCACCGACCGCGAGCAGAACGTCGTCATGCACGCCCGCCTGCGCGAGGCCGCGCAGGAGGCCCTCCGTTCCTACCTGGAAAGCTAGCGGCTCAGCACGTCGAGCAGCCGGTTGAGCGGGCCGTCGAGGCCGTGGCGGTCGGCGAGGGCCACGAGGGCCTCGGGGTCGCGCGGCTTGGCGGGCAGGGTGAGGTCGGCGTCGGGCAGCGGCGCGTCGGGAGCCACCTTGACGACGGCGGGGGCGGCGCTCAGGTAGTCGCGGGCGGCGCCCAGCTTGGTGCGGGCGCCCGCGGGGAAGCCGTCGGTGACGCCCGCGTCGAGGGCCTGCAGCAGCGCGTCGAGCGAGCCGAAGCGGGTGATGAGGGCGGCGGCGGTCTTCTCGCCGACGCCGGACACGCCGGGCAGGCCGTCGCTGGGGTCGCCGCGCAGGGTGGCGAAGTCGGCGTAGGCGCGCCCGGGGATGCCGTACTTGGCGGTGACGAACGCCTCGTCCACGATCTGCAGGTTGCGGATGCCGCGGGCGGTGTAGAGGACGCGTACGGGACGGGCATCGTCGACGAGCTGGAACAGGTCGCGGTCACCGGTCACGATGTCCACGGCGCCCGGGGCCCGGTGGGTGAGGGTGCCGATGACGTCGTCGGCCTCGTAGCCGGCCGACTCCAGGCGGGCGATGCCGAGCGCGTCGAGCACGTCCTGGATGACGGCGATCTGCGGGACGAGCGCCTCGGGGACCTCCTCGGTGTCGCCGTGGGCGACGCGGTGGGCCTTGTACGTCGGGATCGCCTGGACGCGGAAGGCGGGCCGCCAGTCGGCGTCCATCGTGGCCGCGAGCTCGGTGGGGGAGTGCTGGCGGACAAGAGTGGCGATCATGTCGATGAGTCCGCGCACGGCGTTGACCGGAGAGCCGTCCGGGCCCTTGATCGACTCCGGTATGCCGAAGAAGGCGCGGAAGTAGAGCGACGGGGTGTCGAGAAGCATCAGCACGGGTCTATGGTCGCACTCTTGACGAGCGGTTCCGTGCTCTGTGCCGGTATGGAGACCGCCAGCAGGCAGGCGTCGTCCTCGGGGTTCGGGCCGCCGATGTCGGCCAGGAGGTGGTCGAGCCCGGCGTCCAGGTCGCGGGCGGGCACGTCGCGGGCGGCGGCCAGGACCAGGTCGAGGCCGACGTCGATGTCGCGGGTGCGCCTCTCGACCAGCCCGTCGGTGAACAGCAGCAGCAGGTCCCCGGGCAGCAGCCGGGTGGTGGCCAGCTCGTACGGGCGGCCCGAGGCGGCGCCGAGCAGCACGCCGCGGGGCTGGTCGAGCTGGCGGGCGACGCCGTCGCGCACGAGGATGGGCGCCAGGTTGCCCGCCTGGCCCCAGGCGAACACTCGGGTCTCCGGATCCAGGTGGCCGATGATCGCGGTGGCGGTGGTCTCCTTGAGCTGGTGCATGGCGAGGTCGTTCAGCCAGGTGAGCAGCCGGTGGGCGGGCTGGCCGGTCATGGCCAGGCCGACGAGGGCGTGGCGGAGCTGGGCCATGTGGGCGATGGCGGGCAGGCCGTGGCCGGAGACGTCGCCGATGGCCAGCAGCAGCCGGCCGTCGGGGGCGGGCGCGGCCTCGAACCAGTCGCCGCCCAGGCTCGCGGTCTTCTCGGCGGGCACGTACCGGACCGCGATGGTGGCGTACGGCAGGTCGAGGCATCCGGGGTGCTCGGGGAGGATGGCCTCGCGCAGGGCGAGCATGACGTGGAGCTCCTCGGCGGCCTGCTCGCGGGCCTCGAGGAGCTGGCGGCGCGACTCCGACATCAGGCGCTCGGCACGGCGGCGGCCGGTGATGTCCTGGATGACGCCGTGCAGGCCGATGGGGCCGCCGGGGGCCATGAGGGGTTCGAGGACGACGCGCAGGTCGCGCAGCTCGCCGCGGCGGCGGATGCGGAACTCGGCCTGGACCGGCTCGACGCTCTCGACGGCCGACCACAGGAGCCGGTCGAGCGTGCCCATGTCCGCCTGCTCGACGTGCTTGGCCAGGTCGGGCAGGGCGATCGGGCCGTCGGCCGGGTCGCGGCCGAAGATCAGGTAGACCTGGTCGGACCAGATCGTCTCGCCACTGTGCATGTGCCATTCCGCCCAGCCCATGTTGCCGAGCCGCTGGGCGTGCGCCAGCCGTACGGCGAGCATCTCGGCGTCGTTCTCGGAGCCCGGGTGGTCAGTGTGGCCTTTGTTGCTCTTGTGACCGAGCGGCTCGGCCGCGCCTGCGACGTCGACCATGGTCCCACTTTCAAAGATGGACAATTGACCCTACACTACGTGATCAATCTTGAACGGAGTGTAGCGGTGGCTTGCCGTGTTGTGAGAGCTTTTCGCGGATTTTAGGCGGCGCGGTCCGAGTAGATTATGGGCTGTGACGTCCTCAGATCTGTATCCCGTGTCCCGTCTCACCGCCGTCCAGGAGGCCACCGCCAAGGCCGGTCTCGACGCCCTTTTGCTGACGCCCGGCCCCGACTTGCGCTATGTGAGCGGATACGAGGCCAAGCCGCTGGAGCGGCTGACGTGTCTCGTGGTGCCCGCCTCCGGCGAGCCGTACATGATGGTGCCCCGGCTGGAGCTGCCCGCGGCGCAGGCGTCGCCCGCCTCGCGGCTGGGGCTGGAGTTCGTGGCGTGGGACGAGACCGACGACCCGTACGCCATCGCGGCGGCGCGGCTGGGCCAGGTCGAGAAGGTGGGCCTGGCCGACCGGATGTGGGCCATGTCGTCGCTGCGCTTCCGCGAGGTGCTGCCGGGCGCGGAGCAGGTGCTGGCCGGGACCGTGCTGCGGGAGCTGCGCATGCGCAAATCGGCCGCCGAGGTGGCGGCGCTGCGCGAGGCGGGGGAGGCGATCGACGCGGTGCACCGGCGGGTGCCGGAGTTCCTGCGTGCCGGGCGCACCGAGCGCGAGGTGGGCCGGGACATCGCGGAGGCGATCCTGGCGACGGGCCACGCGACCGTCGACTTCGTCATCGTCGCCTCCGGGCCCAACGGGGCCAGCCCCCACCACGACGTCTCCGACCGGGTGATCCAGGCCGGCGAGCCGGTCGTGGTGGACATCGGCGGGCAACTGCACAACGGCTACTGCTCCGACTCGACGCGCACGTACAGCGTCGGGGAGCCGCCCGCGGACTTCGCCGCGTACTACGAGGTGCTGCGGCGGGCCCAGGACGCGGCCTGCGCGGCGGTGCGGCCGGGCGTCTCCTGCGAGTCGATCGACGCCGCCGCCCGCGACATCATCGCCGAGGCGGGATACGGCGACTACTTCATCCACCGCACCGGCCACGGCATCGGGATCGAGACGCACGAGGAGCCGTACATCGTCTCCGGCAACGGCGAGCCGATGGAGGCCGGCTTCGCGTTCTCCGTGGAGCCCGGGATCTACCTGCCCGGCAGCCACGGGGCGCGGATCGAGGACATCGTGGTCTGCACCGACACGGGCGCCGAGCGGCTCAACAACACCCCGCGCGACCTCGTCATCGTGTAGGAGGCCGTGTTCGCGGAGGTCGCCTGCGCCAGCAGGCCCGGGTCCGGGCGGCCCAACGAGGACCTGGTGATCGCGGGGCCGTCGTGGATCGTCGTGCTCGACGGGGCGACAGCCGCTCCTGGGGCCCTTCCCGGGGTCGCCGGCGGGTGCGCGCACGACGTGCCGTGGCTGGTGCGGCGGCTCGGGGACGCGCTGGCGGCGGGGCTGAGCGCCGATCGCGACTCGCCGCTGGCGGAGATCCTGGAGGCGGCCATCGGGATGACGATGGCCGCCCACTCCGGCACCTGTGACCTGGACGATCCCGACTCACCGTCCTCGACGGTGGCCATGGTGCGGACCGGCCGGAGCGGGGTCGAATATCTCGTGCTGGGCGATTCGCCCGTCGTCTTCTCGCTGGCGGACGGCGGCGTCCGGGTGGTGAGCGACGACCGGGTCGAGGGCCTGCCGGGCGGGCGGCCGTACACGGTGGAGCTGGTGCGGCGGATGCGCAACGCGCCCGGCGGGTTCTGGGTGGCGGGCAGCCGCCCGGAGGCGGCCCGGCAGGGGCTGTGCGGCGTCGTGGCCGACGCGCGCGGCGTGGGCGCGCTCACCGACGGGGTGTCGCGGCTCGTCGACTGGTACGGGTGGAGCTGGCGCGACCTCGTGGCGGCGCTGGACGGGCAGGGGCCCGAAGCGGTGATCGCGGCGGTCAGGGAGCTGGAGCGGGACCGGGGGCCCGTGTACGGGAAACGGCACGACGACGCCACCGCCGCCTGGACCCGGGTCGGCGCCCGGCCCTGAGGTGTATCAGGGCCCGCCGCCCGCCCTCTGGGAATGCGAGGGCGGCGGAGGGAGTGCTCATGTTCGTCGGCAGGACAGCGGAGCTCGCCCTGCTGGGCGCGGAACTGCGCGCGGCGGCCGGGGGATTCGCCCGGAGAGCGGTCGTCGAAGGGCCCGAGGGGATCGGCAAGACGGCACTCATCCACCGGCTCGTCGCGTCCGGGGGCGCGCGGGTGCTGGCGGCCAGCGGCGAGGAGAGCGAACGGGAGCTCCACCTCGGCGTCGTGCGCCAGCTCCTGGACGAGGCGGCATATCTGGGGGTGCCCGCGGCGGCGGGGCCGGACCCGTGTGCCGCCGGGCAGGCGCTCTGCGAGGCGATCGACGCGCTCCAGGCGCAGGGACCCCTGGTGGTGCTGGTCGACGACGCGCAGTGGGCGGACGGCCCCTCGTTACGGGCCCTGTCCTACGTGCTGCGGCGGACGCGGGCCGGGCGCGTGCTCGTGCTGCTCGCCTGCCGCGACGTCGCCGGGCCGTGGCCGCCGGAAGGGCTGCGGCGGCTCCTGACCGGCGACGGCACGCTCCGCATCACGCTGGGCGGCCTGAGCGCCGCCGACCTGACCGAACTGGCATCCGGGCCGTCGTCTGGGCCGGTATCCGGGCTGGTATCTGGGCCGGCATCCGGGCGGGCATCTGGAGCGGAGAACACCGAGACGGGCGCAGCGGCGGGCCGGGCCGCCGCGCGGCTGCGTGACCACACGCTGGGCAACCCGCTGCACGCCCGTGCGCTCCTGGCCGCCCTTCCCGTCCACGTCCTGGCCGACCCCGGTACGCGGCTGCCCGCCCCGGGCACGTACCTGCGCTCCTTCGCCCGCCGCCTGCACGCCTGCACCCCCGCCGCCCGCCGGCTCGTCGCCGCGTGCGCCGTCCTGGGCGAGAAATGCCCGCTTCACGTAGCGATGTCCGTCGCGGGCGGGGTGGACGAGCCGCTGGACGCGCTGGAGGAGGCCGTCAGCGCCGGGCTGCTACGAGAGCTGCCCGGACGCCTGATCGGCTTCACCGAGCCGCTGGCGCGGGCGGCCGCCTACGACGGGCTCGGCGCCGGCGTCCGGGCGCGGCTGCACCTGGCCGCCGCCCGCCTGGCCGAGGAGACCGGTACGGCCCTGCGCCACCGGGCGGCGGCGGCCGGCGGACCCGACGAGGCGCTGGCCGAGGAACTGGCCGGCTTCGCGGCCAAGGCCGCCCAGCACGGGCAGTGGCAGGAGGCCGCCGCCCATCTCGACCTGGCCGCCGGGCTCACCGAGTCGGCCGCCCGCCGCGACGAGCTGGCCACGGCCGTCCTGGAGCACGTCCTCGTCGGAGGCGACGTGGTCCGCGCCGCCGAGCTCGCCGCCACCCGCAACGCCGATCCGCGCCCGGTGCGCCGCTACGTGCTGGGCCGGCTCGCGCTGGCCACGGGACGCTTCGACGAGGCCGCCGAGCTGCTGGCCGAGGCGTGGCGGCACCGGGAGCCCGGGTTCGCCGCCGACGTGGCCGAACAACTCGCCTGGCTGCACCTGGTCAACGGAGACCGGGAGGCGGCGGTGAGTTGGGCGGGCCTGGCGATCGAACAGCCCATCGCGGGCGCGGTCGCCAGGCCGTACGACGTGCTGGCGCTGGGAGGGGCACCCGGCGCCGGCGCGCCGCCCGGCGGCCTCACCGCGGCGCTCGCGCACCTGGCGGAGGGCGCCCCCGAACAGGCGTGCGCGGTGCTCAGGCGGGTCGAGAGCGCCGCGGCGAAGGCCGGGCTGCCGCACCACCGCCTGCTGGCCGCCGCGCTGCTGGCCGTCGCCGAGCACCGCAGCGCGCGCTGGGACGAGGCCGCCGCCCGCGCGGAACAGGCGCTCGCCGAGGCGCGGGCGCTCGGGCAGCGGTGGCTGCTGCCGTGCCTGGAGGTTGCGTGCGTGGCGCCGCTGGCGGCCCGGGGCGAGCACGAGCGGGCGCTCGCGCACGCCGGCGCCGCCCGCGCCACCGCCCGCCGCCTGCGCCACGCGATGGGGGAGCGGCAGGCGGAGCTGGCCCTGGCCCTCATCGGCGCCGAGCCCGTCGGCACGGTGGAGGAGGCGGGTGACGTGTTCGTGCCCGACCCGCGGCCGGGGCGGATCGAGGCGCTGGTGGCCGACGGGCGGCTGGAGGAGGCGGAGCGGACACTGATGGCGTTCGGCGGGAGCGGCCCGCAGGCAGCCCGGCTCAGGCTGGAGGGACTGCTGCTCGCCGCCAGGAACGTTCCAACCGAGGCCGAGCAGAGCTTCGTCCGCGCGCTCGCGCTGGTGGAAGGGGTGTGCCCGCTGGAGGAGGCGCGCGTGCTGCTCGACCTCGGCAGGCTGCTGCGCCGCACCGGGCGGCGCCGAGCGGCCGCGGACCGGCTCGGCGCGGCCCGCGCGATCTTCCATCGGCTGGGGGCGCGCCCGCTCGTGGACCGCTGCGCCCAGGAGCTGGCGGCGTGCGGGCTGGAACAGCCCGCGACGGTACGGCTCGGGCTCACGCCCCAGGAGCTCAGCACCGCCACCCTGGTGGCCGGCGGGCTGACGAACCGGCAGATCGCCAGAGAGCTGCTCATCAGCGTCAAGACCGTCGAGTACCACCTCGGCAAGATCTACGCCAAGCTCGGGATCGGCTCCCGGGTGGCGCTGGCCGCCAAGTTGGGCGACCTGACGACGGTCAGATGAGGATCCAGGTGGTCACCACCGGGCCGCCGCAGTCGGGGCTGACCCGCAGCCGCAGCGGGCCGGGCGCGAGCTCGCCCGTGGTGAACCGGCCCAGCTCGTCCGCGCACACCGGCGTGCCACCGTCCCGCCGCTGCACCACGATCTCGGCGGGCGTACCGCCCGACACCCGCCCCACCAGCCGCCGGCCGGTCACCTCCAGCTCCACGACGACCTCCCCGGCGGCGAACGACAGCAGCCGCGCCCGCCCCCCGCCGCGCACCCGGGTGGCCGACAGCTCCTCCCACGAGTCGAACGTCAGCTCGGCCAGCTCCGCGTCCAGGGACCTGAGCGCGTAGGCCAGCATCGCCTCCTCGAACAGCCCCGCCGGGACCGGGTCGAGCCGCTCGGCCGCCGCCCGCAGCCGTTCCTCCAGCTCCAGGTCCCCATCATCCATGGCGTCGTCCATCGCGTCGTCCACGCCGTTCACCCCCTGATGCCGTTCACGCCTCGCCGGTTCATCAGGGCGGCCAGCCGTTTGAGGCAGCGCCCCCTGTTCGGGCCGATGCTGCCGACCGGCATGTCCAGCCCGTCCGCGATCTCCTGGTAACTCGGCCGCGGCTCGGCGATGAGGACGCGCAGCAGCCGCCTGCAGCGCTCCGGCAGCTCCTCGAACGCGCTCCACAGCTCCTGCTCGCGCTCGGCCTGCTCGTTCGCCTCCTCCGCCTCCAGCAGCAGGAACTCGGGCGAGCGATCGTCGGCGTCGAGGCCCATCAGCTCCAGGTCGCCGACCGGCAGGGCCCTGCCGCTGGTGCGCAGGACCCGCAGCGCCTCGTGCCTGGCGGTGCTGGCCAGCCAGGAGCCGGCCCGCTCGGGCTCCCGGAGCCTGGTCAGGTGCTCGGCGAAGCGGTACCACGTCGTCTGGCACACGTCCTGGGCGTCGGAGTCGTTCACGAGGTAGCCTCGCGCCACGGCCCACACCAGCCCGCTGTAGCGCTGGTAGAGCTCCTTCCACGCCCCAGCGTCGCCGTCCGCGGCAGCCGCGACCAGGGTTGCGGTGTCGTCCACTGCGGCGGCTCCCTATATCTGGGCGGGAAGCCCAATATATTTCGCATACCGCCGCCGGGCGGGTAACTCGCCATCATCGGAGGAAACCACTCAGATCCGGTACGGCCAGCCGCCCCGCGAGAAGCTGCGCCGCGGCCTCCCGCGCCGACACCTGCTCCTGCGCCATGCGGGCCGCGATCATCCCGGCCACGATCGGCGTGGCGAACGACGTGCCGCTCCAGGCCGCCAGACCGGTGAAAGTGGCCTTGTCGCCCTCCTGCAGCGTGGCCATGCAGGTGCAGCCGGGGTAGTGGGCCGGGTCGGCGAAGCGGCAGGTGGTGCGGTGCGGGTAGCCGTACTGGTAGGGGCCGGAGGTGAAGGCGTTGACCAGGCGCTCGCCCGGCGCGTACACCGTGACCCAGTCGCCGTGGTTGCTGAAGCAGGCCCGGCCGAGCCCGTCCTCGCGCAGCGCGCCCACCGACAGCACCACGTCGCCGGAGGCGTTGACCGGCTCCGCGGCGAACGCGGCCGGCCAGAACGGCAGCGTCTCGCCGTCGTTGCCGGCCGCGGCCACCAGGAGCGTGCCGGGGTGGGCCGCCAGCTCGTCCACGAAGTCGGCCAGGCCGAGCAGCGCGCTCGCGTCGGCGGTCCTGGTGCCGGCCGACAGGGAGACGATGTCCGGCCAGCCGTGCTCGTCCAGGATGTGCAGCAGGGTCTGGCCCAGCTCGTCCTCCAGGGCGGCGCCCGCGTACGGGAAGGCGTTGTAGACGCGCACGTCGGCGGCGGGCGCCACGCAGCGCAGCACGCCGGCGATGAAGGTGCCGTGGCCCACGTACGGCTTGATCAGACCGTCGGGGTCGAGCTCGTCGCCCGGGGCGGTGACGTCGCCGTCCACCTTGGGGATGTTCGGGATGCCCGAGCTCTCGGCCAGCCACTGGTGGTCGAGGTAGTCGTGGACGAGGCCGGTGTCGAGGACGGCGACGCTCACCCCCGCGCCCCGGTCGCGGCCGGACAGGGGCGGGTTGAGCGGCCCGGCGCTCGGGACCGGCTCGTCGCCGGGGCACAGGTTGACGCCCGCGACGGTGACGAAGTGGACCAGGCTCGACGCGATGTCCTCGCGGGCCAGGTGCTCGACGGTCCGGTGCAGGTTCCTGGAGCCGACGGAGAGCCGGCGCATGGAGGTGCGGCCGACGGTCCTGGCCCCGGCCACGCGGACCGTGTCGGGGCCCGGCTGCAGGCGCTGGACGGTCGCGGCGGCCCGGCCCGCGTCGGCGTCGCGCACCAGGACGTGCCCGGCGAGGTGGGCGAACCGCGGCTGCACCGCGGATCCCGGCGCGGCCCCTTCGGGGCCCGCGACCGCGCGCATGCCGTCCGGCAGCGCCGCGTTGAGTATCTCCAGCTGCTCCCAGAACCGGCTGTCCGATGGGGTCATTCTCTGCGTCCCTCCCTGTCCCTCCCTGCGATGTACGTATGTAGGAGCCATCACCGGAGCCGCTGATACAGCTGGGGTCTACGATCGTTCCGTGTCCCGGGAAGATCCGCATGACCTGCTGGCCATGGTCTTCGCGAGACCCCGGGAGGCCCTGGCGGCAGCCAGGGCGCTGCTGGCCGACGGGAGGGGCCCGTACGAGTCCTCGATCGCCAGGCAGGCGCTCGGGATCCTGCACCGTGAGTTCGGCGACCTCGAGGCGGCCATCGGGGAGCTGCGGCATGCCGTGCGCCTGGCGCGGCGCTCCGGCTCGGCCGACCGCGAGACCGACGTGCTGGCCACGCTGGGCATCGCGCTGCTGCAGTCAGGACGTACGCGGGCGGGCCTGTCGGCGCTCGACCAGGCCGCGACCCGGGCGGATGGCACGACGCGGGCGCGGGTGCTGTTCCGCCGCGCGGGCGCCCGGTGGATCCTGGGCCGGCACGGGCCGGCCCTCGACGACCTGCGGGACGCGGTGCCCGCCCTGCTGGCGGCGCGCGACACGGTGTGGGCGGCGCGGGCGCTGACCCTGCGCGGGCACGTCCAGCTCGCCCTGGGCGCCGTCCAGGCCGCCGACGCGGACTTCCGCACGGCGCAGGACATGCTGGGCCCCACCCGGCAGGAGCACGACTCGGCGGTGGCCGTGCAGAACCGGGGGGTGGCGGCGTTCCGCACGGGCGATCTGCCCGCGGCGCTCGCCCTGCTGGACGAGGCGGAGCGGAGCTTCCACTCACTCGGCACGCCGATGTTCGACCTGGTCGGCGACCGGTGCGCGGTCCTGCTGGCCGCCGGGCTGGCCCGGGACGCGCTGGAGCACGCGGACGGAGGGCTGCGGCTGCTGGCCCGGCTGCGCGGCCAGGCGACCCGGCGCGCCGAACTGCTGCTCATCGCCGCCCGCGCCGCCCTCCAGAGCGGCGACCCGGCCACCGCCGGCGAACGGGCGGGGGAGGCCCGGCGGCTGTTCGCCCGCCAGCACCGCGCGTGGTGGTCCGAGCACGCCCGCCTGATCGTCCTGCAAGCCGAGCACGCCACCCCGGACGTCCCGGCGCGGCGGACCGCGCTGGGCGAGGCCCGGCGGCTCGCCGCGCGGCTGGCCGGGCTGGGGTCACCGGAGGTGTGGCAGGCCCACCTGGTGGCGGGACGGATCGCCCTCGCCCTGGGCGAACCGGGCGTGGCCGAGCGGCACCTCGCCAGGGCCGCCGACGTCCGGCACAAGGGGCCCGCCACGTCCCGGGCGGGCGGCTGGCTGGCCGAGGCGCTCCGGGCGGAGGCGGCCGGGGAGCCGCGCCGCCTGCTGCACGCCTGCCGGGCCGGGCTGGCGCTCATCGAGGAGCACCGGCTCACGTTCGGCTCGTCCGAGTTGCACGCGCTGGCCACCGCGCAGGGCGCGGAGCTGGTCACGCTCGCCCAGCGGCACCTGCTGCGCGAAGGTCGGCCCCGCCGGCTCCTGGCCTGGACGGAGCGGTGGCGGGCCACCTCGCTCGCCGTGCCCGCCGTGAGCCCGCCCGAGGACGGCGAGCTCCTGGCCAGGCTCGCCGCCCTGCGGCAGGCCGAGCACCTGCTGGCCCAGGCCCGCCAGGACGGCGCCGCCTCGGCAGCGGCCCTGGAACGCGACCGCAGCCGCCTGGAATCCCGCGTACGCTCCGCCACGCTCCATGCCAAGGGGAGTTCGCGCGGCGGAGACGAGCGCCGCGACCGCGACGACGACCGGACCGGGCGGCTCCTGGATGCTCTCGGTGGAGGCCGGCTGGCCGAGCTGGTCGCCGTGGACGGCACGCTGCACGTCCTGCTCTGCGGCGGCGGGACCGTGCGCCGCCACACCGCCGGGCCCATGGACCGGGCCGTCGCGGAGGTCGAGTTCGCCCGCTCCAGGCTGCGCCGCCTCGCCTACGAACGCGACCCCGACCAGGACGAGCTCCACGACCTGGGCGCCCGGTTGGAGCGGGCGGTGCTCGGCCCGGTCGCGGGCCTGCTCGGCGAGGAGGGGCCGCTGGTCGTGGTGCCCCCCAGCACCCTGCACACCACCCCCTGGGGCCTGCTGCCGTCCCTGCGCCGCCGGCCCTTCACCGTCGCCCCCTCCGCCGGGGCGTGGCTGCGCGCCAGGTCGGCGCCGCGCCCCGACGGCGGCCGCATCGTCCTCGTCCGCGGCCCGGGCGTCGCCCACGCCGACCGCGAGGTACGCGAGATCGCCGGCCTGTACGCCCAGGCCGACGGTGACGTGCCCTGGGACGTGCCTTGGGACGTGCCCTGGGACGTGTCCCTCCTCGAGGCGGGGCGGTCCACCGCGCCCGCGGTGCTGGCGGCCATCGACGGCAGCCTGCTCGCCCACCTGGCCGCGCACGGCACGTTCAGGGCCGACAGCCCGCTGTTCTCCTCGCTCCACCTCGACGACGGCCCCCTGACCGGCTACGACCTCGAACGCCTGCGCCGCGCCCCCCACCACCTGGTCCTGTCGAGCTGCGACTCCGGCCAGATGGCGGCCGTCGGCGCCGACGAGCTGCTGGGCCTGGCCACCGCCCTGCTCCGCCTCGGCACCGCCGGGATCGTCGCCAGCGTCGTCCCCGTGAACGACGAGACCGCCGTGCCCGTCATGCTCGGCCTGCACGACGGCCTGCGCCGCGGGCTCGGCCTGGCCGAGGCGCTCTGCCGGGCCAGGGGCGACGACGTGTCGTTCATCGCCATCGGGGCAGGCTGAACGGGCCATTGATGGGAAGCGCGCGATCATGAAACAATTCCCTAACAGATGGATATCGGGGTTTGGGGGACGGTCGCCCATGATCCGCGAGCTGATCGAGCGGCCTTAGGATGCCGGACGACGAGCTGGACGAGGCGTTCGAGCTCGGCAGGACGTGCGCGCTGGCCGCCGAATGCGGCAGGGACCTGCGGCGCTGCGCCCAGCTGTACAGCGGGCTGTTCCCCGCGGCGGCCTTCGGCGCGGAGTTCTACGCCGCCCTGACCCTGTCCACGGCCTTCAGCGCACCCTGGGCCAGCGCCGAGCACCTGAAGGTGGCCAACCGGGCCGCCCTGTGGGTCCTGGCAGTGGACCGTCTCGTGGACCACACCGCCACCACCCGCGAGCAGGTCGACCGGCTGATCCGCGAATGTCTGTCGGTCGCCGACGGCGCCGTGCCCCGCTCGGCGGCGACCCGGTTCCTGGCCGACCTGCGGGACGAGCTGGGCACCGTCAAGGAGTTCGACGACCTGCGGTGGATCTGGCGCGACCAGCTCGCCGAGACGCTCATCGGCATGGGCAGGGCGTGGGTGTGGCGGGACACGCGGGCCGTCCTGACGCTGGAGCGCTTTCTCGACAACGCCGACAGCCGCGGCTCGTGCTTCGTGGACGTCTCGCACTGGATCTACACCGCCGACGACTGGGCCAGGACCCATCTGGACGACCTGCGGGCGGTCAGCAGGCAGGTCCAGCGCTACCTGCACCTGCTCGGCGACATGGCCTCCTACCGCAAGGACATGAGCTGGGGCGACCTGAACGTCCTGGCGCTCGGCGTCAGCCGCGCCGAGGTCACCGGGGCGATGGCCGCCCTGGCCCGCGAGGCCGCCGGGCTCATCGAGCCGGTTGGGGCCGGCAGCCCCCGCACCGCCGCCTACCTGCGCAGACAGATCGGGTTCAACGCAGGTTTCGTCGGTATTTCGGGCTGAGGGCCGGCCGTTAAAGTGCTTGTCGGA
This sequence comes from Nonomuraea sp. NPDC003707, assembly GCF_053587055.1. Taxonomy (NCBI): domain Bacteria; kingdom Bacillati; phylum Actinomycetota; class Actinomycetes; order Streptosporangiales; family Streptosporangiaceae; genus Nonomuraea; species Nonomuraea sp. NPDC003707. The sequence continues at coordinate 238,953 of NZ_JBSFNK010000008.1, forward strand.
TTACCTGACACATTGGCTTGACACCTTGACCGTCAGATCCGCGAATAAGGCCCGTCGCACGACAAACCGTGACATTTTGATTCTTGTAAAAGATTGCGGCTTGAGTGGAAAATGTGGCGTTGCTAGGGTGTCTGGATGCCAGGCATGTGGAGCGACCTTCTCAATGCACCTTGACAGGTACCACTGACCACGGCACCTCAGGGGCGGGGTTGTGCATGCGCGGGAGAGGTACAGGCGGTGCTGGATGGAATTCGGTCGCTCTGACCGTTGGCGGCTGCCGACAGCGATCAAGATCCTGATCGCGGGTGGTTTCGGTGCGGGCAAGACCACCATGGTCGGTGCCGTGTCCGAAACCCGGCCATTGCGTACGGAAGAGGCGCTCACCCAGGTAGGGACCCACGTCGACGACCTGTCGGGCGTCGAGAGGAAGCTCACCACCACCGTGGCCATGGATTTCGGCCGCATCACCATCGCCAACGACTACATGCTCTACCTGTTCGGGACGCCCGGCCAGGAGCGCTTCTGGTTCGTGTGGGACGAGCTGGCCATGGGCGCCCTCGGCGCCGTCGTGCTGGCCGACACCCGCCGCCTCGACGACTGCTTCCCGGCCGTCGACTACTTCGAGAAGCGCGAGCAGCCGTTCATCGTGGCGCTCAACTGCTTCGAGGGCTCGAGGCCGTTCACGGTCGGCGAGGTGCGCTCGGCGATCGGCCTGGAGCCGGACATCCCCATCGTGCGCTGCGACGCCCGCAAGAAGGACTCGGGCCGGGAAGTGCTCATCACGCTCGTCGAGCACGCGATGCGCATGGGGGCCTCGCCCGTCGGGACCATGTCGTGACCATGACCGGCTAACCTTTTGGCGATGGAGGAGATCGACCGCCGGATCGTCACGCTGCTCGCCCGCGACGGCCGCATGAGCTTCACCGACCTGGCCAGGGAGACCGGGCTCTCGGTCTCGGCGGTGCACCAGCGCGTACGCCGCCTGGAAAAGCGCGGGGTCGTGCGCGGATACGCGGCGATCATCGACCATGAGGCGGTCGGGCTGCCGCTGACCGCGTTCGTGTCGATCAAGCCGATCGACCCGGCCGCGCCCGACGACGCCCCCGAGCGGCTGGCCCACCTGACGGCCATCGAGGCGTGCCACAGCGTGGCGGGCGACGAGAGCTACATCCTCAAGGTCCGGGTGGGCTCGCCGACGGCGCTGGAGGACCTGCTGCAGCAGATCCGTGCCTCGGCCAACGTCTCGACCCGCACCACGGTCGTGCTGAGCACCCCGTACGAGCATCGGGCCCCCGAGGTGGCCGGCGAGCTCCCCGCCGGCCCGGACGCCTGACCACCCGCCCCGGAGCGGCCGCCGGGGTGCTCGACCACCCTTGAGCGCTCAGCCCCGGCCAGGCGGCTCGTAGCGGGCGCGCAGGCGGGCCTTGGCGCTCTCCGCCGCCCCGAGGTGCTCCAGGCCGAGCAGCCCCGCGCCCACGATCGGGGGCACGTCGGCCAGCACCGGCTTCGCCCGCGGCGTCCGTACCGCGAAGGAGGAGTCCAGCAGCGACGTCAGGAGCGGATCCCGGGCCGTCAGCAGGCCCCCGCCCAGCACCACCTCGGTCGGCGTCTCCAGCAGGCCGAGGCGGCGCAGGCACACCTCCGCCATCACCGTCACCTCCTCCGCCTGCCGCTCCACCAGCGACCTGGCCACCGCGTCCCCGTCCCCGGCCGCCGCGAGCACGCCCGGCGACAGCTCGTGCAGGCGTTCCTCGCTCAGCCGGCCGAAGTGCACCTCCAGCACGAGCTCCTCGACCGTCGCCGTGCCGAAGTAGGACGTGATCAGCCCGGTCAGCGCGGTCGGCACGCCGCGCCCGTCCTCGGCGCGCACCGCGTGCCACAGCGCCTCCTCCGCCAGGCCCTGGCCGCCGCCCCAGTCGCCGCTGATCCGCCCGAGAGCGGGGAAGCGGGCCACCGCGCCCGCGGGGGAGACGCCGACCGCGTTGATGCCGGCCCCGCACACCACCGCCACCCCCCACGCGGCCGACGCCCCGGCCCGCAGGAGCGCGAACGTGTCGTTGCGCACCACCACGTCCGGGCCGAACCCCCTGGCCGCGAACTCCCGTGCCAGCGCCTCCTCCTCGATCGGCAGGTCCGCCCCCGCCAGGCAGGCCGACACGTGGTCGAACCCACCCTCAGGCCCGCCCTCAGGCCCTGCCTCCGGCCCCAGGGCGGCGAGCGCGTCCCGGACCACGCCCACCGCCGCCGCCACCCCGTCGCGCTGCGGCGCGAACGGCCCCGAGCGGCCCGTGGCGAGCACCTCGCCGTGCTCAGAGATCACCGACACGTCGGTCTTGCTGTTGCCGCCGTCCACCGCCAGCACGAGCCGCGGGCGCCCCACTAGCCCACCGCCCACGGCAGATGCGCGCGGTTCGCCTCGAGGAGCAGGCCCGTCAGCTCCTCGGCGATCTCGTCCTGCCCGACCAGCGGATGGGCGAGCAGGGCGTCCCGCACCCGGTCCGCGCCGCCGTGCAGCGCCGCGTCCAGGGCCAGGCGCTCGTACGCGGACACGTGCGCGATCAGCCCGGCGTACAGCGGCTCGACCGGCGGCACCGGCAGCGGCACCGCGCCCCGGGCCCCGACGGCCGCGGGCACCTCGATCACCGCCGCGTCGTCGAGGAACGGCAGCGTGCCGCCGTTGCGCACGTTCACCACCTGAGTGTCCCCCCGGTCCCCGAGCAGCGACGCGATCAGCGCCACCGCCGCCTCCGAGTAGAACGCCCCGCCGCGCTCCGACAGCAGCTCCGGCTTGGTCACCACGGCCGGGTCGGCGTACATCTCCAGCAGCCGCCGCTCCAGCGCCGCCACCTCGGCCGCCCGCGACGGCTTGGCGCGCTGCTCGCGCACCACGGCGTCGTGCGCGTAGAAGTAGCGCAGGTAGTAGGAGGGGACCGAGCGCAGCCGCTCCAGCAGCTCCGGCCGCAGTCCGAGGCTGTCGGCGATCTCCTGCCCGTGCGAGTGCAGGATGGCCGGCAGGACGTCCTCGCCGTCCAGGTGGACGGACCGCTCCCAGGTCAGGTGGTTCAGCCCGACGTGGCCGAGCGAGACCCGCGAGGGCTCCACCCCCAGCCACCCGGCGAAGCTGCGCTGGAAGCCGATCGCCACGTTGCACAGCCCGATCGCCCGGTGCCCGGCGTCCAGGAGGGCCCGGGTGACGATGCCGACGGGGTTCGTGAAGTCCACGATCCACGCCTGCGGCGCCAGCGCGCGTACCACCGAGGCGATCTCCAGCACGACCGGCACCGTGCGCAGCGCCTTGGCCAGCCCGCCCGCGCCCGTCGTCTCCTGCCCCACGCACCCGCAGCGCGGCGGCAGCGTCTCGTCCACCTCCCGAGCCGCCTGCCCGCCCACCCTGAGCTGGAACAGCACCACCTGCGCCCCCGCGACCCCCTCCTCCACCGAGGAGGTGGCCAGCACGCGCGCCGGGTGCCCCGCGTGCGCCAGCATCCGCCGCGACACGCCCGCCACCAGCTCCAGGCGCGCGGCGTCGGGATCTATCAGGGCGATCTCCGTCACCGGCAGCTCGTCGCGCAACCGCGCGAAGCCGTCGACCAGCTCAGGCGTATATGTCGAGCCGCCCCCGACCACGGCCAGTTTCAACCCTTCACTCCCGTCAAAGTCACGCCCTCGATGAACACTCGCTGGGCGAAGAAGAACACGATGATCACCGGTGCGGTCACCAGCAGCGTGGCGGCCATGGTGAGGTTCCACTGCACGCTGTGGAACGCCTTGAACGTGGCCAGGCCGAGCGACAGCGTCAGGTGGTCCTGTTCGACGCCGGCGTACAGCAGCGGCCCGTAGTAGTCGTTCCAGCAGTAGAAGAACTGGAACAGGGCGACCGCCGCGATGGCCGGGCGGGCCATCGGCAGGACCACCCTGACGAGGGTCGTGAAGTCGGAGCAGCCGTCCACCTTGGCCGCGTCGGTGTAGTCGCGCGGGATCGTGACCAGGAACTGCCGCAGCAGGAAGATCGAGAACGCGTCCCCGAGCAGCATCGGCAGGATCAGCGGCCACAGGCTGTCCGTCAGCCCCAGCCGCGCCCACACCAGGTAGATCGGCACCGCGATGACCTGCGGCGGCAGCATCATCGCGGTGATCACCAGCAGGAACGCCAGCCGCCGCCCGCGAAAGCGGAACTTGGCCAGCGCGTACGCCACCGGCACCGACGACACCACCGTGAACACCGTCCCGAGCACCGCGTACATGAGCGTGTTGGCCGCCCACCGCAGCAGCATCGACTTCTCGAACACCACGGCGAAGTTGTCCCAGTTCCAGCTGTGCGGCCACAGGTCGCTGGTCAGCGCCTGCTGGTCGGTCATCAGCGCGGTCAGCGCGATGAACACCACCGGCGCCAGGAACATCAGCGCCAGCGCGACGGCCAGCGCGTGCGTGGCGATCCACACCAGCACCCGCCGCCTGCGGGCCCGGACGCCGTCCCGCCGGGCGTGCGCGGCCACCGGACGGGGCGGCGCGGTGCCCGGGTCGACGATCGTGGCACTCATGACGCCTCCTCGGCCTTGCGGAACTGCCGCAGCAGGATCAGCGTGAAGATCATCGAGGTGGCGAAGAGGAGCAGCGCGAGCACGCACGCGTACCCCATGGAGTAGTCGCGGAAGCCGACCTGGAACAGCCACTGCGGCAGCGTCAGCAGCGACTCGTCCGGATAGCCGGGCGAGAACGAGCTGCCCGGCGAGTCCGTCTCGCCCGAGGCCACCCGGGAGGCGATCATCGCCTGCGTGAAGTACTGCAGGGCGTAGATGACGTTCGTGACCAGGGAGAACATCAGCACGGGCGCGATCGCGGGCAGCGTCACGCTGCGGAACTGCCGCCACGCTCCCGCCCCGTCGATGGCCGCGGCCTCGTACAGGTGCCTGGGCACGTCCAGCAGCGCCGCCATGAAGATCACGACGAGCTGGCCGCAGCTCCACAGCGACAGCAGCGTCAGGCTCGGCTTCGACCAGGCCGGATCGCCGAACCAGTCGGGCCCCCGGACCCCGAACAGGGCCAGGAACTGGTTCCACGGCCCGGTCGCCGGGTTCATCAGGAAGACGAACGTGATCGTGCCGGCCGCCAGCGGCACCAGCGACGGCAGGTAGAAGATCGTGCGGAACAGCCCGACGCCGGCCTTGAGCCGCACCACGAGCTGCGCCAGCGCCAGCGAGCACAGCACGGTCGCCGGCACCATGATGAGCACCAGCCACAGCGTGTTCTTCGCCGAGGTCAGCACCCGGGGGTCCTCGAACAGGTAGCGGTAGTTGTCCAGGCCGGCGAACTCGAGGGTGTACATGTCGTAGCGGTGGAAGGAGAAGTACACCGTGGACAGCAGCGGGTAGACGAAGAAGATCGACACCCCGGCGAGCCACGGCGACAGCCACACGAGGGCCCGCAGGCCCTCGCGGCGCCGCCACACGTCAGCGAGCGCGGCCACCTCAGCCCCCGGACAGCTTCAGCTTGTCGTCGATCTGCTTGTCCACGCCTTTCAGCCCGGCGTCCAGATCGGGTACGCCGCCCTTCTCCCACTTGGTCACGAACGTGCTCATGACCTCCTGGTTGAAGACGCTGTTCACGCCGGCGGGGATGGTCGAGGTCTTCGGGTGGGCGAAGATGTTCAGGAACGTCGTGAAATTGGCGTCCTTGGCCAGCTCGGGTGACTCCATCGACGCCTTCGTCGTCGGCACGTTGCGCAGCGCGTTCGACAGCGTCACCAGCGAGGCGGTGTCCGTGGTGAGGTGCTTGACCAGCTCCCACGCCTGCTGCGGATGCTTGGCCCCCTTCGGCACGCCGATCACGGTGCCCGCGGTGAAGCCGCTGCCGTACAGGTCGGGCCGGTCGTCGGCGACGGGCAGGGGAGCGGTGCCGTAGTCGAGGTCCTTCGCCTCGTTGGCGATCATGGCGTTACGCCACTCGCCGTCCAGGACCATGGCCACCTTGCCCTGGTAGAACGGGTGCTTGGCGCTCCACTCGTCGCCCAGGCTCTTGCGGAACTTCTCCAGGTTGGCGTAGCCGTACCAGTCGACGAGCTCCTTCTGCCAGGTCAGCAGCCGCTTCCAGGCCGGGTCGGAGCCGATGGCCGAGGTGCCGTCGTCGTTGTACCACTTGGCGCCCACCATGGGGGCCAGGTGGGTGGGGCTGTTCTCGTAGTACTGGGCGCTCGGGATGAACCCGGCCACCTTGATCGTGCCGTCGGCGTCGCGCACGGTCAGCTTCTTGGCCAGCGCGGTCAGCTCGCTCAAGGTCTTGGGCGGCTGATTGCCCTTCATCAGCTTCTTGTTGAAGTAGAGCCCGTACGCGTCCGCCAGCAGCGGCAGCGTGCACTGCTTGCCCTCGAAGCCCGAGTACGAGCGCGCCACCTCGGGCAGCACCGACAGGTCGATCCCGTCCTGCTTGATCACCGGGGTGAGATCCTGGAACGCTCCCGACTTACACCATTGGGCCACGCTGTCGGTGGTGAACGAGGCCGCCACGTCGGGCGCGTTCCCGCCCCGGATGGCCTGGGTGATCTGGTCGTCCTGCACGTTCTTGACGGCCTTGACGGTGATCTGCGGGAATTTCTTATTGAAGCCCGCGATGGCCTCCTCGAACGCCTTGACCTCGGCGTCCGTGTTGAACCCGTGCCACAGCTCCAGCGTGGCCGCCGGGAGCGCCTGCGAGGCCGAGCCCGAAGGTTTGGGCTGGGCGCCGAGCGACGGCCCTGCCTGTTTGTTCGCGGTGCACCCGCTCAGAGTGCAGGCGGTCAGCGCGAGAGCCGCGGCGACCGACAGAGGGACGAAGCGCACGGGGGGTGCCTCCTGCCGTGGTGGATCATGTCGGAACGGTTGAGCTGAAAACCTCTTCGCGTACGGTGGCAAGAGCCAGATCGAGGGCGCCGGCGAGGACGGGGTTGCCCTCGACGCTCGACAGCCGGACCCGGGGCTGCGGGATGGTGAGCGCGTGCAGCTCGTGTTCGACCAGCTCGCGCAGGGTCTCGCCGCCCGACAGCACGACGCCGCCGGTCAGCACGATCAGCCCGGGGTCCACGACGGACGTGATCGCGGCCAGGCCCACGGCCAGCCGGGCGGCGATGTCGCGCAGCCCCGCCCTGGCGTCGTCGGCCTTCTGGCCCTTCCCCTCGGTCGCCCGCACGGCGTTGGCGACCGCGTGCGGGAAGTCGCCGCCGCGCACGCCGTACGAGCGCAGCAACTTCAGCACCGCTGGGCCGCCGGTGAGCGCCTGGTAGCCGTGGTTGGCGTAGCGCCCCGCCTCGCGGGCCGTCGGCGCGCCCGGGGTCGGCATGTAGCCCACCTCGCCCGCGCCGCCCGTGGCGCCCCGGTGTATCCGGCCGCCCAGCACGATGGCCGAGCCGATGCCCTCGTCGGCCCACAACAGCACGAAGTCCTGATGGCCCTGGGCCGCCCCGTGCGCCTGCTCGGCCACCGCGACCAGGTTGACGTTGTTCTCCACGTCCACCGGCACGCCCAGGCCCGCGCTGAGGGTCGGCACCAGGTCGGGGAGCTGCCAGCCGGGCACGTCCTTGGCGGCCGCGTACCCCAGCCTGCCCGTGGACGGGTCGATCGCGGCCTGCACGCCGATCACGACCCGGCGCAGCTTGTCCGGCGGGCTCGCGCCCTCCAGGGCCGCGTTCAGGCGGTCCACCAGCTCGCCGGGGGGCCGACGCGGGGTCGGGAGCGTGTGCTCGCCGACGATCGTGCCGGTGATGTCGGCCACCTTGGCCTCGATCCGGTCGGGCGTGACGTCCAGCGCGGCCACGTACGCCGCCGCCGGGTTGATCCGGTAGACCTCCGCCGTACGCCCCGGCAGGCCCTCCCTGATGCCGTCGAGCACCACCAGCCCGGCCTCCTGCAGCCGGGCGAGGAGCTGGGACGCCGTCGGCTTGGACAGCCCGGTGAGGGTGCCGATCTCGGGGCGGGTCAGCGGACCGCGTTCGAGGAGTGCCTGCAGGGCGGCGCGATCATTGATGGCACGTAGCAGACTGGGGGTCCCCGGTACCGGACCGCTCACGGATGGACTCCTTGCGAGTTAGGAAACTTTCCTAACTCGGAACATAGGGAGTCCGGCCCCGTGGGTCAAGAGCCGGATGCAGGTGAAACCAAGCCGTAACAAGGAAAGAGATCGGAGAGAGAAAGCAAGTGGGAGTGCCTCAACAGGCGTGCTAATGTCGTCGTTTGTCGTAACAACAAGCAGAATGGCCCGGAGTGTCTCATTAACCACAATAACGGTCAGGCGGCAACTCGTCAAACAGAGCTCGCCAGGGAGCAGGCGTACGTCACCCGACTCTACGACCGCCTCGACGAGCTGCGCGAGCGTACCCAGCGGCAGCTCAAGGAGGTGCTGGCCACGGGTGCCGTCGGCACGATGCAGAACAGGTCGGAGCGCGACACGTTCGCCGAGATGTACGCCTCCAGGCTCGCCCGGCTCTGGGCGGTCGAGCGCGGCCTGATTTTCGGTCGCCTCGATCATGTCGACGAGGGCCGGCTGTACATCGGCAAGCTCGGCATGACCGACGACGAGCAGCTGCGCCTGCTCATCGACTGGCGCGCGCCGGTCGCGCAGCCGTTCTACCGTGCCACCCCGGCCGCTCCGATGGGCCTGACCAGGCGGCGCCACCTGCAGACCAAGGGCCGCGCCGTGATCGGCGTCGACGACGACCTGCTCGACCTCGACTCGCTCACCGACGACGACCGCGCCACGCTCAACGGCGAGGCGGCCCTGCTGGCCGCGCTCGACGAGCGGCGCACCGGCCGCATGCGCGACATCGTGGCGACCATCCAGGGCGAGCAGGACCGCGTCATCCGCAGCGACCTGAACGGCGTGCTGGTCGTCCAGGGCGGGCCCGGCACCGGCAAGACGGTCGTCGCGCTGCACCGCGCCGCGTACCTGCTCTACACCCACCGCGAACGGCTCGAGCGGCGCGGCGTGCTCATCCTCGGGCCCAACCTCACCTTCCTGCGCTACATCGAGCAGGTGCTGCCCTCGCTCGGCGAGACCGACGTGCTGCTGTCCACGGTCGGGGAGCTGTACCCGGGCGTGACCGCCACCGCCAGGGAGCGGCCCGAGGTGGCCGCGCTCAAGGGCGACGCGCGCATGGCCGAGGTGATCGCCAAGGCCGTACGCGACCGGCAGCGGGTGCCGCGCAAGCCCGTCGAGCTCACCATCGGGCGCATCACGCTCACCATCGACCGTTCCATGCTCGACGGCGCGCGCAACAAGGCCACCCGCTCGCGCCGGCCGCACAACCAGGCGCGCGCCGTGTTCGTCCGGTCGCTGCTGAACGCCCTGGCCAGGCAGCAGGCCCGCAAGATCGGCAAGGGGCTCATCGACGACGACGAGCTGGCCGACCTGCGTGAGGAGCTGCGTACCGAGCCGGTGGTCAAGTCCGCGCTCAACCGGCTGTGGCCGTACCTGACGCCGCAGCGGCTGCTGCTCGGCCTGTACGGCTCCCCGGAGCGCCTCGGCTACGCCGCCTCCGAGCTGAGCCCGCAGGAACGCGCCCTGCTGCGGCGCGACGGCGGGGAGTGGACCGAGTCGGACGTGCCGCTGCTGGACGAGGCCGCCGAGCTGCTCGGCGAGATCGACGAGCAGGTGCTGCGGGCCAGCGCGATGCAGGCCGAGGAGGAGCTGGCCGCCGCCAGGCAGGCCGAGGAGAGCGAGCGCGAGGCCGAGCTCGCCTACGCGCGCGAGGTCCTGGAGCTGACCGGGCTGTCCGACGTCATGGAGGCCGAGCGCCTGGCCGAGCGCCAGCGCGGCCAGGGCCCCTACCTCACCACCGCCGAGCGTGCGGCGGCCGACCGCACCTGGGCCTACGGGCACGTGATCGTGGACGAGGCGCAGGAGCTGTCGCACATGGCGTGGCGGGCGGTCATGCGGCGGTGCCCGACGCGGTCGATGACGATCGTCGGGGACATCGCGCAGACCGGGTCGGCGGCCGGGGCGCGGTCGTGGGAGGAGGTCCTCGACCCGTACGTGGCCGGGCGGTGGCGCCAGGAGAGGCTCACCGTCAACTACCGCACGCCGGTGGAGCTGATGGCGGTGGCCGCCCGGGTGCTGGCCACCATCGACCCCGCCCTGCAGGCGCCCACGTCCGTGCGCGAGCTCGGCGTGGAGCCGTGGTCGGCGCCGCTGCCGGCGCTGGCGGAGCTGGTCAAGGCCGAGGTGGGGGAGGGCGGCAAGGTCGCCGTGGTGGTGCCGGACGCGCTGCTGGAGTCGCTGGGGGCGGAGGTGGCCGCCACGGTGACGGGCGCGGTGGTGGTGACGCCCGGCCCGGGCCGCGCCGGGGACCCGGGATCCGGGGCGGGACGCGCGGCGGCGCGGTCCGGCACGGAGCCGGCCGGGGCGGTGGCGACGGGCGTGGGGCGGGCCGGGGCGGCGGCCCTCGACGCGCCGGTGGCCGTGATGGGGGTGGCGGACGCGAAGGGGCTGGAGTTCGACTCGGTGATCGTGGCCGAGCCCGACCTCATCGCCGCCCAGTCGCCACGGGGTCCGAGCGACCTGTATGTTGCTCTCACCCGCGCCACGCAAAGGCTCGGAGTGGTGCACGAGCGGCCGCTGTCGCAGGCTCTGAGGGGCTTGCCGAGCCGCTCCCAGGCGTCCGCCAATGACCTTTGACCGGCTTGCGCCCCCATGTCCTACCTGCGAAAACTTGATGTTTCTGCTGATCGGGACACGGTTGACATCTGAGGTGGAGTCGGTAGTTTGCTGCGCAGTCCAGCACGGGACTTGGCCGGTTGGCCGTCTCTGACATCGTCGGATCCTGCGTCCGTGACGGAGTGTGACTCCGTCCACACAGCCAGGTGCAGGGCCGTCGGTCCGTCGAGTCGGGGCACCCCAACCGGGCGGGGGGTTGGACCCGGGACGGGTCCGGGAGCCCAGTAGACAACGGAATTCCGAGCTCGCCGCCGACGAGACGGGTCCGGTCCGAAGGGTTTCCGGGCCCTCTTCCCGCTCTCGTGCGCAGGACCGACATGTGCGCCGGGTGGTCCCGTAGGTCGCGGGATCACCCTGCCGCCTCCCGGCGTGAAACGCCGATTCTTTCGATCTTCCGGTGCTGCGCTGGCTTCGACCGCCCCTGTGGGGCGGTAGCGTTTTCGCAAGCAGGCGTGCGATTCGGCGGAGGAGACCCCGGAGTGGTTCAGGAGAGAACGAGCCTACCGCCCACCCCCGGGCGTGAGCCGGCTCGCGCCGACGCCCCGGACGCGGCCCTCGTGGACGCAGCTCTCACGGACGCAGCTCTCACGGGCGCGGCGCCTGCGGCCGGACCCGAGCCCACGCCGCCGCCCACCGCCGCCCCTGCCCGCGAAGGCTCGCCCGAAGAGGCGCCTTCGCCTGACACCGCATCACCCACCGCCTCCGCTCCCGACCCCGCTACGCCATCCGACGTCGACGCCGCGCCTGCGCTCGACGCTGCAACCACGTCGGAAGGGGCGTCCGGGTCCGACGCGACGCCTGTGTCCGAGCACGCGCCTGAGGGGGCGTCGCCCGCCGCCGCTGGCCCTGTGTCGCCATCCGTGCCCGCCGCTGAGCCTGACGCCGCACCCGCGTCCAAGGAGCCGGCTGCGTCCGAGACGGTGAGTCCGGGAAGTCGGGAGCCTGGGCGGGTGCTGCTGGCCCGCGTCGTGGCGGGTGTGGTCGGCGGGGTGGCGTTGTACACCGCGTTCCCGTCGCTCAACTGGTGGCCCGCCGCCCCGATCGGCGTCGGGCTGATCGTCGCGTCCCTCTACGGCACCCGGCCCAGGAGGGCCGCCTGGCTCGGCTTCGTGATCGCCCTGGTGTTCCTGCTGCCCACCCTCGCCTGGGTGCGGCCCATCGGCGACGACGTCTGGCTGATGCTGGTCGCCACGGAGAGCGTGTTCTACGCCGTCATGGCCGCCCTGGCCGCGCTGGTGTTCAGGCTGCGCGCGTGGCCGCTGTGGTTCGGCGGGCTGTGGGTGGCCATGGAGTGGGCCCGCAGCCAGGTGCCCATCGGCGGGTTCCCGTGGGCGCGGCTGGCGTTCAGTCAGAGCGAGTCCCTGTTCACGCAGTACGCCGCGCTGGGCGGCGCGCCCCTGGTGTCGTTCGCCGTGGCCTTGTGCGGCGCCCTGCTGGCCTACGCCGTCCTGGTCCGGCCCAAGGTCGAGGGTGGGTGGCGCAGGGCCGTGCCGGCGATCCTGGCGCTGGCCGTGCCGGTGCTGACGCTGGCGCTCCCCAGGCCGGGCGACGAGGGGCGGACGGTCAACGTCGGCATCGTCCAGGGGAACGTCCCGGGAAGGGGCATGGGCTTCCTGGGGGACGAACCCGCCGTTGTCCTGAAAAATCATGTCAACGAGACGAAACGCCTGGCCCAGGCCGTACGCGAAGGAAAACTCCCCAAACCCGACGCGGTCGTCCTCCCCGAGAACTCCACCGACATCGACCCCTACCAGGACCCGTACGCCCGCGAGATCATCCAGGACTCCGTCCGCGACGTCGGCGTCCCGACGCTGATCGGAGCGGTGGTCGCGATCGGCGAGGATTCCCGCGCCACCCGCAGCCTCGTCTGGGACCCGGTGACCGGCCCCGGCGCCTATTACGACAAGCAGCATCTGGTCCCGTTCGGGGAGTACACGCCGTTCAAGGACCTCGTCCTGGCCCTGTGGGAGCGGGCGAGCCTGGTCGGACGGCAGTCGGTCCCGGGGGACAAGCCGGGCGACCTGAAGCTGGGCCCGATCACGATCGGCGCGGTCAACTGCTACGAGGTGGCCTACGACGACACCGTGCGCGGCACCGTGCGCGCCGGGGGCACGGTCCTGGCGATGCAGGCCAACAACGCCACGTACGCGCTGTCGAATCTGCCGACGCAGCAGCTGGCCATGTACAAGCTGCGCGCCGTCGAGCACAACCGGGCGGTCGTGGCCGCCGCCACCACGGGGATCTCCGCCTACATCCGACCTGACGGTAAGGTCTCCTGGCAGACCCGCGAACTGGTCGCGGACATGAACGTGGTCAAGGTGCCCGTACGCACCCAGGAAACGATCGCCACCACGGTGGGCGCGGTTCCTGAGTGGGCATTGATGGTGATGGGAGCGGCGGCGGCAGGAGTCGCCGCGTGGCGGGGCAGGCGGCGAGGCGATCGGATGAGGAACGACTGATGATGGAGACTCTCGGCCGGGTGCTCGTCGTCGTACCGACCTACAACGAGCGCGACAACCTGCCCATGATCGTGGAGCGGATCCGGGCGGCGCTGCCGGAGGTCCACGTGCTCGTGGCCGACGACAACAGCCCCGACGGCACCGGCGAGGTGGCCGACGGGCTGGCCGACGGCGACGACCACGTCCACGTCCTGCACCGGGAGACCAAGCAGGGCCTCGGCGCGGCGTACATCGCCGGGTTCCGCTGGGGGCTGCGGGAGGGCTACGACGTCCTGGTCGAGATGGACGCCGACGGCTCCCACCAGCCCGAGGAGCTGCCCAAGCTGCTCGAGGCGCTGGCCGACGGCGCCGACCTGGCGATCGGGTCGCGTTACGTGCCCGGCGGCAAGGTCGTCAACTGGCCGCACCGGCGCGAGCTGCTGTCCAAGGGCGCCAACCTCTACACCCGGGTGATGCTCGGCCTGCCCGTGCGTGACGCGACCGCCGGGTTCCGCGCCTACCGCGCCGCCACCCTGGAGAAGGTGGGCCTTTCCGGCGTGGAGTCGCAGGGCTACTGCTTCCAGGTCGACCTCACGCTGCGCACGTCCAGGAACGGGCTACGGGTGGTGGAGGTGCCCATCACGTTCGTGGAGCGTACGGTGGGCAAGAGCAAGATGAGCGGCAAGGTCATGTCCGAGGCGCTGTGGCGCATCGGCCTGTGGGGGGTCACGGGTCTGCCCAAGCGGCTGCGCGGCGGCCCCCACTAGCGGAGCGGCGGCCCTCACTAGCGGAAACGCGGGCCGAGCAGCTGCTCGCGCAGCGCGTTGAGCTGGTGGGAGTGCTCGACGGATCGCGGCTCGTCGAGCGAGTCGAGCGCCAGCAGCAGCGCGTCGGCCACGAGGATGCCGGCCAGGGGCTCGCCGGTGATGCCGGTGGGGGTGTGCGGCGCGGCCAGCACCGCGTCCACGCGTTCGGCGAACTCGCCGCCGAGCTCGTCGGAGATCAGCACGATGCCCGCGCCCACGGCGTGGGCCCGCTCGATCAGCACGGTGATCTCCTTGAGCCGCCGGCCGGGCTGGAAGATGACGAGCACCTCGTCGTGGGCCAGCGAGAGCAGGTCGTCGGCGAGCGCGAAGCCGGTGGCCGAGGTGGCGCGGGCGCGGTGGCCCCGGCGGCCCAGCTTGAGCGCCAGGTGGCGGGCCGCCGGGTCGGACGCGCCGGCGCCGTAGACGAGCACTCCTGGCGCGTTGACCAGCAGCTCCACGGCCTTCTTGTACGCCTCGGGGTCGAGCAGGCGGCGGCAGTGGTCGATTCGTTCGCGGGCCTCGTCGAAGACCCGCTCCCAGATGGCCGACAGGTCCTGGCCCACGTGGCCGATGCGCCGCTTGAGCCGGACGTCGGGCGCCACGGACGAGGTGAACTCGGCCGCCAGCGCCCGCTTGAGCCCGGGCAGGCCGCCGAAGCCCAGCCGCTGCATGGTGCGCACCACGGTGGCGTTGCTGGTGCCGGTCGCGCTGCCCAGCTCCTGGGCGCTGGCGAAGAGGATCTGCTCGGGCGAGGCCGAGGTCAAATAGTGGCACACGGCCCGCTCGGCCGGTGACAGCTCGTCCCACAGCTGCCTGACCATGGCCCTGAGCTGCTCGATCGGGCTGTGTGTATTTTCCATTACGACTCTTGACTCCCGTGTAGCGCTCATTACTCTGTCTTTGGAAACGACCGCTACAGACTTGCCGTCCCTTGAAATGAACGTTACAGGACGCCGGCCGGTCCAAGGAGCACCATTGAGCCTCACATCCCTGCCCCTCGTCGAGATCTCCGGCGCTCCGCGTGAGCGCGGGCGCCAGTACGGCGAGCAGGCCCGCGACCGCGTGCACCGCGCGCTGGCCTACTACGCCGAGGCGTTCGCGCACTCCAGCGGCCTGTCGTGGGAGCAGGTCGGCGCGCGTGCGGCGCGCTGGGTCGAGCCCAGCAAGGAGTTCGCGCCGGAGCTGGTCGAGGAGATGGAGGGCATCGCCGAGGGCGCCGGCGTCGGCTTCCTCGACATCCTGGCGCTCAATGCCCGCGGCGAGATCATCTACGACACCACGTTCGGCTCCATGGAGCCCGACGGGTGCACGTCGTTCGCGCTGATGCCGGAGGCCTCCGGCGACGGCCACGTCTACGCCGGCCAGAACTGGGACTGGCGCGACGGCGTCTCCGACACGGTGATGGTGCTGAGGGTGGTGCAGCCCGGCCGGCCGACGGTCATCATGCACGTGGAGGCGGGGCAGGTCGGGCGGCAGGGGGCCAACTCGGCGGGCATCGCGCTCAACGCCAACGGGCTCGGCGGGCGTTTCGACGACTCGGTGGGCGTGCCGCAGACGCTGATCAGGCGCAAGGTGCTCGACAGCGGCAACCTCAACACCGCGATCGAGGCGCTGACCAAGTCGCGGGCCCACATCGCCAGCAACGCGCTGGTCACCCATCGCGACGGGTTCGCCATCGATCTGGAGACCACGCCCGGCGCGATCGGCTGGATGTACCCGACCGACGGGCTGCTCGTGCACGGCAACCACTACCAGGCGTTCGTGCCGCCGCAGCTGGCCGCGACCTACCGGCCCGGCTCGGCCGACTCGCTGTTCCGGGTGCCCAGGGCCGAGGGCGGGCTGCGTACCGTGGCCGAGGCGTCCGGCACCGACGAGGCCCGCAAGCGCATCAGGCTCGCCATGTCCGACCACCTGGGCTACCCCGAGTCCCTCTGCACCCACCCTGACGAGACCCAGCCCGCCGTCAAACGGTGGGCGACCCTGCTGTCGAGCTGCGTCGACCTCACCACGGGCGACTACCTGATCGCGGCCGGCACGCCCTGCGACCACGAGTACGAGCGCGTGCCCTGGAACCTCTACGACGGACCGCATGGAGAAGTGACCCCGTGAAGAAGACCCTCGCCCTGCTCGGTCTCGCCGCTCTCACCGCGGCCTGCGGCGGACCGGCGGCCACCACCAAGGCGCCGGACCCGGCCAAGCTCACGCTGGTCGACCGCACGCCGAAGGCGGCAGGCCCGCTCGACAACGCCGTCTGGCTGCTCGGCCAGGAGCCCGGCACCCTCGACCTCGACCTCGACGGCGGCACCGACAACCGCACCGTTCTGGCCAACGTCTGCGAGCGCCTCATGCAGACCCAGCCCGACATGACGGTCAAGCCGTGGCTGGCCGAGAAGGCCGAGCAGCCCGACCCCAAGACCATGGTCCTCACCCTGCGCCAGGACGCCACCTTCCACGACGGCTCGCCGGTCACCGCCGACGACGTCGTGTGGAGCCTCAAGCGGCACTCGGGTGAGGGCAAGGACGAGTCCGACGAGTTCGAGGACGTGCAGTCGGTCACCAAGACCGGCGATCACGAGGTCACGATCGCGTTCAAGCGGCCCAACGCGCTGTTCGTGCAGGCCCTCGCGGGCGGCGCGGGCATCGTCCTGAACCAGAAGGTCGTGGACGAGCTCGGCAAGGACTTCGGCACACCCGGGCATGAAGACGCCTGCAGCGGGCCCTACCGGCTCAAGGAGTGGAAGTCCGGCAGCCAGTTGACGATCGAGCGCTATGACGCGTACTGGAACAAGGACGTCAAGCCGCTCACCAAGACCGTCACCTTCCAGTGGGCCGAGGACACGGCGCTGGTCAACAGCCTGGTCACGGGGGCGGCGCAGGGGGCGTACCTGTCGGACACCGGGCCCGCGGTCGCGCTGCAGAGCAACCAGGCGGTGAGCGTGGCCTACGGCGCGACCACGCGCGTGTACGTGCTGCTGCCGACCGACCGCGGCGTGATGAAGGACGCGCGGATCCGGCGGGCGCTGTCGCTGGCGGTGGACCGGGCGGGCATCGCCAAGTCCGGGTTCGCGGGGCTGGCCAGGCCGTGGAAGGTGCCGGTCGGGGCGGGGGCGTGGTCCTACGAGAAGGAGGCGTTCCAGGCGGCCTACGACGAGCTGCAGGGGTCGCCGGAGACGCCTCGGCTGGAGGAGGCCAAGAAGCTCGTGCAGGAGGCCGGGGCGCCGAAGGAGCCGATCATCGTGGCGACCAACGGCGAGCAGTCCCGTACGGTGATCGCCAACGCGGTGGTCGACGCGGCCAAGAAGATCGGGCTGACCGCGCAGATCAAGACCGTCCCGGCCTCGGAGTTCGGCAGCTTCTACACCGACAAGTCGCTGCGCGCGCAGGTCGACCTGGTGCCCGACGACTGGTACATCACCAAGTCCGACCCGATCGGCTTCTACGACAACGGCCTGACCGGCTCGTCGAACAACTGGGTCAAGTTCAGCTCGCCCGAGTACGACGAGCTCGTCGCCAAGGCGCTGAGCGCCACCGACGACGCGGTCCGCGCCAAGGACGTCATCGAGCTGCAGCGCCGCTTCACCGCCGACATGGTGTGGATCTCGCTGGTCGAGGTGCCCAACGCGGTCGTGCTCGGCAGCAAGGTGACCGGGCCCCCGGCCTCGCAGGTGAACATGGGCTACCCGTGGGCGGCCGACCTCGGGGCCAAGGGCTGAGTCCATGGTGCGCAAGCTGGCCGGGCTGCTCGTCACGCTGCTCGCCACCTCGTTCGTGATCTTCGGGGCGTCCTACGCGGCGCCCGGCGACCCGGTCACGTTCCTGGCGGGCGGCAAGGAGAACCTCACGCCCGAATACCTGGCCGCCGTCCGGGCCGAATACCACCTGGACGACCCGTTCCTGGTGCAGTACGCACGATGGCTCGGTGACGCGGCGACCGGCGACCTCGGGCGTTCGACCCAGTACAACGACCAGGTCTTCGACCTGCTGATGGCGCGGCTGCCGAGCACGCTCGGGCTGGTGGCGTACGCCGCGGTGCTGTTCGTGGTGTTCGGGGTCGCGCTCGGGGTGCTGGCCGCGGTGCGCGGCGGGCGCACCGACTCGGCGGTGGTGGCGGGCACGACGTTCGCCACCTCGGTGCCGCCCTTCGTGGTGGCCACGGCGCTGATCTCGCTGTTCGGCGTGCAGCTCGGCTGGTTCCCCGTCATGGGCGGCCGGTCGCTGTGGCACCTGACGCTGCCCGCCGTGACGCTGGCGCTCGGCGCGCTGGCCATCATCAGCCGGGTGACCCGGCAGTCCATGGTGGAGCAGCGCGAACTCGACCACGTGACCGTGGCCCGCGCGTCCGGGCTGTCCGAGCGGCTGATCGTGGTCAGACACGTGCTCAGGGGCGCGCTGGGGCCGATCGTGACCATGTGCGGGCTGGTCACGGCGGGCATGCTGGCGGGCACGGTGACCGTGGAGACCGCGTTCGGGCTCAACGGCGTCGGCTCGCTGCTGGTCAACGCGATCAACACGCACGACTTCCCGGTGACCCAGGCGGTGATGTTGCTCATGGTGGCCGCGTACATCCTCGTGACCACGCTCGTCGATCTCGCCCAGCCGCTGATCGACCCCAGGGTGCGGAGGCCCGCATGACCACGATGGTCGCCACACTCTCTCCGAAGGCCGCCCGGCCGCTCGGTTACCGGCTGGCCGGCGCCTTCCTGGTGCTGGTCGTGGTGGCTGCGGTGTTCGCGCCGCTGGTGGCCCCGTACGAGCCGGACGGGGTCGACTTCGCCGCCACGCTCGCGCCGATGTCGCCCGAGCACCTGCTCGGCGCCGACCAGTCGGGCCGCGACCTGTTCACCAGGGTCCTGTACGGCGCCCGCACCTCCCTGATCGGCCCCCTGGCGCTGCTGGCCATCGCCTCCGTGCTCGGCGTCGCGCTGGGCACGCTGGCCGCCTGGCACCGCGGCTGGGTGGACGCCGTCGTGTCCAGGCTGACCGACGTCATGTACGCCTTCCCCGGGCTGCTGTTCGTGGTGCTGGTCGTCGCGGTGTTCGGCAACGGGATGACCACGGCCGTGGTCGCGCTCGGGCTGGCGTACACGCCGACGATCGCCCGCTACACCAGGAGCGTGGCGCTGGGCGAGTGCGGCAAGCCGTACATCGACGCCTACCGGGTCCAGGGCATGGGCGGGTTCGCGATCTGCGTGCGGCACCTGGTGCCCAACATGGCGCGCTCGATCGTGGGCTACCTGGTCGTGCTGTTCGGCGAGGGGCTGATGAGCCTGGCCACGCTGAGCTTCCTCGGGTTCGGGGCTCAGCCGCCGTCGTCCGACTGGGGGCTCATGGTCAAGGAAGGACAACCGGCGATCGTGCAGGGCGCGTTCCTGCCGGTGCTGGTGCCGGGCGCGGCCATCGCGCTGGTGGTCGTGTCGTTCAACGTGATCGGCGTACGCCTGGCCGACCGCATGGGCGTGAGGGGGACCTGATGCTGCTCTCCGTGGAGGAGTTGACGATCACGGCGGGCGGCCGGCGGCCGATCCTGCGCGAGGTGTCGCTGGCCGTCGGCAAGGGCGAGATCGTGGGCCTGGTCGGTGAGTCGGGATCGGGCAAGTCCACGCTGGCCCGGGCGGTGTTGCGGCTGCTGCCCGCCGGGGCGGCGGCCTCCGGCAGGGTGCTGGTCTCGGGCGAGGACGTGCTCGCGATGGACCCGGGCCGGCTCAGGGACCTGCGGGCCTCGCAGGTGTCGATGATCTACCAGGACCCGCGCTCCTCGCTCAACCCGGTCCGCCGGGTCGGCGACTTCCTGACCGAGCGCATGGTGCACACGCTGGGCCGCCCCAAGGCCGAGGCACGCGCCCGGGCGGTGGAGCTGCTGGCCGCCGTCGGCCTGCGCGATCCCGAGCTGCGCATGCGGCAATACCCGCACGAGTTGTCCGGCGGCATGCTGCAACGGGTGGTCGTCGCCGCCGCGCTGGCCGCCGACCCCGCGCTGCTGCTGGCCGACGAGGCGACGAGCGCGCTCGACGTCACCACCCAGGCCGAGACGCTCGCCCTGCTGCGCGAGGTCCAGGCGGAGCGGGAGCTCGGCATGCTGTTCATCACCCACGACCTGCACCTCGCGGCGTCCTTCTGCGACCGGGTGCACGTGCTGTACGCGGGCACGGTGGTCGAGTCGCGACCGGCCAAGGAGCTGTTCGAGGACCCCCGGCACCCGTACACGGCCGGGTTGCTGGCCTGCACGCCGGAGCTGGACGATCCCCGTCCCCTCCGGCCCATCCCCGGCCGCCCGCCCTCGCTGGACGACACGTTCGCCGGCTGCCCGTTCGCGCCGCGGTGCCCGCGGGCCGCGGACGCCTGCGAGGAGTGGTCGCCGCGGCCCGTGACCGTGTCCGGCGGCTCCGCCGCCTGCCGTCTGGTGGAGGCGTGATGCTCGGCGTACACGATCTGTGCAAGTCCTTCCACGGCTCGGTGGCCGCCGACCAGGTGTCCTTCGAGCTGCCGCCGGGCGGCTCGCTGGGCCTGGTCGGGGAGTCCGGGTCGGGGAAGACGACGATCGCGCGCATGCTCGTCGGCCTCGTCACCCCCGACTCCGGCACGATCACCGTGGACGGGCGGGCGCGCTCGGCCAGGGAACGCGGCCGGGCGGCGCGGCTCCGGCGGGCCCGCGAGATCCAGATGGTGTTCCAGGACCCCTACCTGTCGCTCGACCCGCGGCTCACCGCCGCCGAGTGCCTGCAGGTGGCGCTCAGGCTGCACGGCGGGGACCGCTCGCGCGTCCCCGAGCTGCTCGAGCAAGTCGGGCTGGGCACCCGCGAGGCCGGGGCCCGGCCCCACCAGCTCAGCGGCGGGCAGCGGCAGCGCCTGGCCATCGCCAGGGCGCTGGCCGTGGAACCGTCGGTGCTCGTGCTCGACGAGGCCGTGGCCGCGCTGGACGTCTCCATCCAGGCGCAGATCCTCGAACTGCTCAACCGGGTGCGCGCCGAATCCGGCGTCGCGCTGCTGTTCGTCAGCCACGACCTGGCCGTCGTACGCCACCTGTGCGAGGACACGCTGGTGCTGCACAGAGGGGTGGTCGTGGAGCGGGGGCCCGTCGCGAGGGTGCTGGCGGAGCCCGAGCATCCCTACACCAGGCTGCTGCTCGACTCGGTGCCCAGGGCGCGCTAGCAGCCTGGAACGCTTTGGGGCCGTCGGCCGTTGTTCCTGGTGTAACGCGCTGGTGCGGAATCGAGGAAACGATGCGGCTGCTGCTCTTCCTGGCCTTCCTGGTCGTCCCCGTCCTGGAGATCTGGCTGCTCATCCAGGTGGGTTCGGTGATCGGCGGGCCCGCCACCGTGGCCCTGCTCATCGCCGACAGCCTGCTCGGCGCCTGGCTGGTACGCCGCGAGGGCCGCAGGGCCTGGCGGGCGCTCCAGGAGGCGATCGGGTCCGGCCGGATGCCCGAGCGCGAGCTCGCCGACGGCGGCCTGGTCCTGGTGGGCGGCGCGCTGCTGCTGACGCCGGGCTTCTTCACCGACGTCTTCGGGTTCCTGTGCATCCTGCCGTTCACGCGGCCTCTGATGCGCCGCCTGGGCTCCTGGTTCTTCGATCGCCGGGTCAAGCGGCTGGCCGCGAGCTCCCCGTACGCGAACCTCTTCCCGCCCCATCAGGACGTGAGGGTGCCGGACGGCGGCCGGGTGGTGCACGGCGAGGTCATCCGCGAGGACCGCGACTGATCGTCCCGGTGGGGCCTGCGTTCGAGGTCTATCGGCCCCCAGCTCGCCGAGCCATGGGGGACGCGGACGCCGGCCGGGCCCGGAGGTAGAGCCCTGGCGGGTCCGCGTCGGCTCCTTGCTCGAGAGCGGTCTGCGCGCAGGACGGGGAGTGCAGAGCGCGACGCTCCTGCACGGCAATGGTGACGGCCTGGACCTCGCGGTCAAGGACGGACGCGTTCGTCGGGAAGCGCGGGCGCGCCGGATCGCGTCAACCACGGCCGCCTCGGGCCGAGGGACATGTACGGCTGACAGGCCGCCAACGCGCCCCTCATCCACGCGAACGGGCGGCTGGTCGAGACCGACTGGGCCACCGCGATGGGCGGGCCGCGCCCGGCGGCTCCTCGACGAGCACGGCCCCAGCGCGATCGGCGTCTGCACCACCGGCCAGCTGTTCCTGGGGGAGCCCTACACGCTCGCTCTGATCGCGCACGAGGGCTCCTGGCGCAGGCCGCCCAGGCGGCGAAACAGAGAAAACTGACGCAACTCCGCCACCCACCCGCAGACACTCCGGCAACTGCGTGGGCAAATGCCAGCCTCAAGGCCTCGGCCCCCAGGCCCTGCTGTCCTGACCTGACCTGACCCTGGCACCACCTTCGTGGTGCGGGCATCTTCGTGGTGTGGGCATGAAGAAACCCCCGGGCGGGTAGCCCGGGGGTTTCACCGTGAGAGGAGGTCAGGCGCTCTTACGACGCTGGGCCCGCAGAACCGCGAGCCGCTCGTTGAGCACCTCCTCAAGATCTTCGATCGACCGCCGCTCCAGGAGCATGTCCCAGTGTGTCCGCGGGGGCTTGACCTTCTTGGACTCCGGCTGCTCGCCGTCCACCCGCACCGCGGTCGCGCCGCACATGCGGCACTCCCAGGTAGCGGGGATCTCAGCCTCGGCTGCAAGCGGAACCTCGAAGCGATGGCCCTTAGGACAGGTGTAGGACACCTCCTGGCGCGGGGCCAGATCCGTGTTACGGTCGTTCTCGTAGCTGGTTGCCCCGAGCCGGGTGCCACGAAGCGCGCGCTCGCCCATGTCTAAATGCCTCCTACAGGGCCCCCTTGCGTGGGGGGATCTGTCTCCCACGGTGTCTAACGCTTGGTACCGTGATGGGATTCCCACCCGCGGGGTGATCCAATCGCGCTTGGGGCGTCGGTTCTTCACACAGTCGCCGATCGGGCCCTCGTTCCGGCCCTGACCAGGGCCGCCGCCAGCCAGACCCCGCCAATCATGATCAGCGCGCCGTGCGCGATCCGCAGCGGGTACGGGCCGAAGAACTGCGGGATGAACAGTACGAACCCCAGTGCCAGAGCCGTCCCGCTCCACTTGGGCAGCGTTCCGGACCGCCAGACGGCGATCGCCGCCATCACCGCGCCGACGGCCAGAACAAGGAGCCCCACGGCGAACATGGTGATCGCGACGGGCCCGTACCTGAACTCCTCGGCCAGTTCCATCAGCGCGGGCGCCTGGTCGTGGAGGGAACGCCGGGCGATCACGTTCAGGCCGAAGTCCTCGGCACCGTAGTACGGGAGTGTCAGGCCCGCGCCCACCCAGGTCACGGCGGCGGCGCGCAGGGAGAGGCGGTCGCCGAGCACCTGGTGCAGCCCGAGAACGGCCAGGCCGAGCAGCACGAAACCGAGCATGGCGGCCGCGTGCCCGGCGACCCACGCCGTGGAGGCCATGGCCGTGGCGTCGTCGCCGGAAGGGCGGATCGCGGGATAAGCGAGGAAGAGGATGCCGGCGGCGGCGAAGGCCAGGGAGGTGATCCTGGGGGCCATCAATGCTCCTTGAAGAGGGCGTTGCTCTTTAGTGAGAGCAATGCTCTCGCTTCGGGGGAACACTGTCAAGAGCACCGCTCTCTCTTCGGATCGGCGAACCTCCTTGGTTGGTGTGAGACCGGCGGAGCGTGGGCTCTCATGCGGCCTGGCCGGGTGTCTTGAACCCGGCGAGCGCGACCATCCTCCGGGCAGGGCAGTCAGGGCGGGGGACAGGCAGGGCGGGGAGACGGAGCGGGGCGGGGCGGAGCGAAGCAGGCGGGACGGGCGGGATGGAGCGGGGCGGAGCGGGGCGCGGGGGCGAAGCGGGTGGGGGCAAGCGATATTCCGGCCCTTCCCGCGGGTGCCCGCCATCGGAGGGCGCGGACAAGTCGGGTCGGCGTGGGAAGGTTGGCGTGAGACGAGGCCGCCCCGGGGCGGAGCGGCACGAGACGGGTGCCCTTGTTGGGCTCTAGCGGGGACGCCTGCGGGTCAGGAGCGGGACCAGGGTCCTGTCGCCGAAGCGGGTCATCGCCGCCAGCGGCTTGACGGCGGCGGCAACGAGCCAAGGAAGGCCCGGTTTGCCGGTGGTGCGCGCCATGCCGGGGCCGAGCGCGGCCATCATCGCCGTCAGCCCCGGCAGGGGTCGGATCCACATGGTGATCTCCTTGATCAGCCCGTCCTCGCCCACCTCGACCAGCGCCGCCTCGTGAATCTCCTGGCGCCCCAGCCGGGCGGTCGCGGTCAGGGCCCGCGTACGTTCGTCGCCGATGTCTCTCTGATAGCGCAGGTCCGACAGCACGCCGAACACGACCGAGAACAGCTCCCGTACCGGCTCCTTGCCCTGAAAGGCGGCATTGGCGCTGAGCGGCGAGCGGAAGACCACGTCGTCGGCCAGCGTGGCGACGAGGGCGTCGACGTCGTGTGCCTCACCGGCCCGGCGGTAGGCGGCGGCAGGTGAGTCCTGAATGTGAACTGTCATAGGTTCACTTTATCAACCCACTATCCTGGGTCCATGAACAGGTTCGGTGAGATGCACTGCTCCATCGCCCAGGCCGTCGGCGTGGTCGCCGAGCCGTGGACACCGCTGATCCTGCGTGACCTGTTCCTGGGCCTGTGCAGGTTCGACGATCTGGCGGAGGACCTGGGCATCTCGCGCAACCTCCTGACCCGCCGCCTGGAGCATCTGGTGGCGGCCGGCGTGGTGGAGAAGCGGCCGTACCAGGAGCGTCCCGTGCGCCACGAGTACGTCCTCACCGAGGCAGGCCGCGACATCGTGCCGGCCCTGCTGACGTTGATGGCTTGGGGCGATCGCTGGTCCACGCCGCCGGGCGGCCCGCCCGCTCTCCTGGTGCACTCCTGCGGCGAGCGCTTCACCCCCGTCGTCACATGCCCACACTGCGGCGACGAGGCCACCGCGGACACGGTCTCAGCCGTACGCGGCCCGGGCGCGGCCCAGGGCCCCGGCACCATGCTCCTCGCAGCACCGTCATGACCAGGCACGCAGCCGTCCGTCGTGACCATCCCACCGGCCGTACTGTGGTGATCGGGCACGCAGCCGTCCGCCGCGACCATCCCACCGGCCGTACTGTGTGATCGGGCACACCGCCGTCCGCCGCGGCCGGCCCACCCACCGCACTGCCGACCGGGCACGCCGCCCTCTGCCGTGACCAGCCCACCGATCGCACCGCCGTGACCGGCCTTGGCCCCTGAACCTTGTGACGAGGACGTCGGCCGCGCCGTTGCACCCGGAGGGCGTCCCGGGTCGTTGTGACCAGATCACCGGCCGCACCGCCGTGCCTGCAGCCAGTCCCTGGCTGTAGCGATCAGAGCCGCCCGGACTGCCGTGACCGGCGTGCCGCCTTGGACGGCTTCCGGGATCGGGCGTCCGCCTGTCGATGAGAGACCTCTCATCCGCCGCTAACGCAGGCGCCATCGTAGGCCCGCAGGCTGAGAACCGGCAGCGTACGGGACCTACCGACGGGAGACGCCGATGAGACGGGGACCACGATGGCTCCTGCCGGCCGTCACCGTCGCGCTCGTCCTGGGCACCACGGCGGCGCTACCAGGGCGGTGGGAGGCCCGGGCGGCGTCGCCGCTCGGCGCGGTCCAGGTCGCCGCCGCCTCCGCGGATGGCGACGGGGGCGATGACGATGACGGGGAGGGCGATGGTGGGGACGGCAAAGCGGTGCGTACGGGTCCGGCGAGGGACCACCCAGGCGCCGGATCGGGCGGGAGCTCAAGACCAGGCAAGGGCTCGCAGCCCCGCTCGGATGACGGACGATCACAGGGTGGGGCGGAGGCGCAACCGTCCCCCTCCAGCGGTTTGGGGGGTGGCGAGGGGCAGGGTGCCTCGCACGGCCCCGGGCTCGCGGGCACCGGTGATGGGACACGCACCTTCCGGGGCGTCGCAGGTCCGTCAGCACCGCGTGACGGCGGAGGGCCGCAGAAGCGCGACGGACGCTCACCGGCGCGAGGCGGGCCGGATTTACACCCCCGAGGCGGACCGGATTCGCAGGCGTCGGGCGGCGCCACTTCACCGACCCGGAAAGGGGGGAGCGGACCCGCGCAACGCGGCGCCGGCCGATCACAGACGCCGCCCAACGGGGTTCCGCCCCCTGGCGTGGACTCGCCGTCTCGAGACGCCGCAATGTTTCCCCAAGAACCTGGCCATTCCGACAGTTCGACCACGCAGCCCGGCACAGGCTCGCCGCCTGCCGCCGCAGGCTGGTCGCCTGGTGGTGCCGGTTCGCCGTCTGGCGGCGTGGGCCAGTCGCCTGGTGGTGTCGGTTCGCTGCCTGGCGCCGTGGGCCTGTCGCCTGACAGGTCAGGTTCGTCGTCTGGTGCCGCAGGCTGGTCGCCTGGTGGGGGAGGCTCGCTGCCTGTCGGCGTGGGCTGGTCGCCTGACGGCGGGGGCTGGTCGTCGGACGCTGGGGTTTGGGGGTCGCTTGAGGGCCATGGAAGCTGGTCGTCCCTCGATGGAACCGAGGGATGGCCGCCCTCGCACGACGTTGACGACGCGGCGACTCGACCCGGCGACGGCGGCTCGTCCGTTCTGCCCGATACCGGCGGCCCATCAACCTCACCTGGCGATGGCGCCTCGTCGCTCCCGGGCGGATCCCCGCCGCGCGGTACGGGCGCGCCAGGCGGTACTGGCACGCCGGATGGTACAGGCGTGCCGGGTTCCGATGCCGGGCGCACCACCGGCGACTCGTACGGCAACGGTCATCGGGGGTGGTGGGTGCTGTTCGCCATCGTGGGCACGGCCGCTCTCGCAGGGACGGCGTTCTGGATCGCCCACAAGCTCGGCCCGTGCCCTGACGCTCCGGCCGACTCGAGTTCTGAACCCCTGCCTGAGTCCAGCCCCGATCCGCCACACAGCCCAAACGACTGAACCCTCCTGCCTGGCCGCCCGCTGGAAGCCTGCGGCGAGTTGCCGTGATCGGCGCGAACGCTTGAATGAGCCGCCTAGCTGCTCGTTTCGCCGCGAGCACGTGGACGATCCGCCCGGCTCGTTTTCGTCGCGAGCGCTTGGTTGTGCGGTCTGGTGGTCCGTTCCGGTGCGAGCGCCTGGACGATCCGCGCGGCTGCTCGCTTCGGCACGAGCGCCTGGATATGCCGTCTGGCGGTCCGTCCCGGCACGCGCGCTTCATGTGCCGTCAGGTGGTGCGTCTCGGTGTGAGCGCTTGGATGTGGCGTCTGGTTGCTCGTCTCGGTGCGGGCACCTGGACGAGCGCGCCTGTGTGCTCGTCCAGGAACGCGCTGGGAGTGCAGCCGCCGAACGCCAGGAACGCGCCGGGAGTCAGGCTGCCGAACGCCGGGGACGACCCCGGAGGCCGGTCGCCCACGGCGGCGGAAGGCTGCGGACCGGACCACCAGCGCGTGTCCACGTGGGATGGCGCCTCATGCGGCTGCGCTCCCGGTGAACGGGCGCGAGGGGTTTTGCCCGGGGGATGGGGTCAGATGCGGTCGGGGACCTCGTTGCCGGCTTGGCGGATCGCCCTGGGAAGGTTGGTCAGGGCCAGGAGGACGAAGCCGATGATGAAGAAGATGATCATGGAGACGATGGCGATCCGGTAGCTGTTGCTCAGATTGAGCGCGATCGTGACCGTCAAGGAGCCGATGAACGCCGAGCCCTTGTCGCTGATCTGCAGCAGGCTGAAATATTCGGCCTCCCGCCCCTTCGGGATCACCTGCGAGAACAGCGAGCGCGACAGCGCCTGCGTGCCCCCCAGCACGATCGCGATCGCGAACGCCATCAGGTAGAACTGCAGCTCCTGCCCCTCCTGGACGAACAGCGCCGCCACCACGATCGCCGTCCACAGCACCAGGCTGGCCAGCACCGCGCGCTTGGTGCCGATGCTGCGGGCCAGCCGGCCCAGCAGCAGCGCGCCGAAGAACGCCACGAACTGCACCATCAGGATGGCCGTGATCTGCACCGTCTTGTCGAGCTTGAGGGCCTCCGAGGCGAAGGCCGCGCTGTTGCCGATCACCGTCTGCACGCCGTCGTTGTAGATCAGGTACGCCACCAGGAACAGCAGCGTCAGCGGATAGCGGCGCAGCTCGGCCAGGGTGCGGCCGAGCTGGCGGAAGCTGCCGCCGACCGAGCGCAGCGCCGTGGTCTCGTGGGCGGGCACGGGACGGTTGCGCAGCCGCAGCAGCGGGATGATCGTGAAGATCGCCCACCACAGGCCGGCCGACATCATGCTGATGCGCACCGCCATGCCCTCGGCAACCCCCAGGGCCTCATGCTGGGTGTAGAGGACGAGGTTGAGGGCCAGCAGCAGGCCGCCGCCCAGATAGCCGATGGCCCAGCCGCGCGAGGACACCCTGTCGCGCTCGGCCGGGGTGGAGATCTGCGGCAGGAAGGAGTCGTAGACCACGACCGAGGAGCCGTAGGCGAGGTTGGCCAGAATGAACAGCACCCCGCCGAGCATGTAGCGGTCGCCCTCGACGAAGTACAGGGCCATCGTGGCCAGCGCCCCGACGTAGGCGAAGCCGCCGAGCAGCTCCCGCTTGCGTCCGGTGTGGTCGGCCAGCGCGCCCACCACGGGCAGTACCACGATCTGCAGGAACACCGCGATCGTCAGCGTCAGCGCGAAGAACGCGGCCGGCCTGATGTCGGCGCCGAGCACGTCGACGTATCCCAGGCCCGGGTTGCTGTCGACCAGCTTGTCGAAGTCGGCCACGCACGTGTCGGAGACGATGTTCGGGAAGTCCTTGGCGCAGGCCGCGGTCTTGGCGACCGGGATGAGGTACGGGCCGAGGAAGACCGAGATGATCGTGGTGTAGAAGGCGGAGTTGGCCCAGTCGTAGAAGTACCAGCCGCGCTGCTCGCGCCTGCGGGCTGCGGGGGAGTCGTCGAGGGCCGCGGGGGGTGCGGGTACGGGCATGGTGTCGAGTCGCTCCTATGCGGCCGGGCGGGCCCGGCCTGCAGGCTTATGGGGCTTTCTTGGCTTCTTGGGGCTGGTACGCCGTGCTCTGGATGCTCGCTCGTGCCGCGGAGCCGTGGCCGTCCGGCCGGGTCACGCGGCCAGGCTGCCGGGATGCCATTGGCCGCGGCGCTCCAGGACGGTACGCAGGCCGGAGACGTTGTCGGTCATGAGGCCGTCCACGCCCAGGTCGAGCAGGTGTTCCATGCGTACGGGGTCGTTGACGGTCCATACGTGCACCTGCATGCCGATGGCGTGCGCCGTACGTACCAGACTCCGGGTGGTCACCCGCAGCCCGCGGAAGCCCACCGGCACCTGCGCGCACGGGACGCCGGCGCGCGACAGGCGGGCCAGCAGGCGGCCGTAGCCGGAGGTGGACGCGGCGGCGCGCAGCGCGGCGACGCCGCGCGGGCCGAGCGCCGAGCACACCTCCCTCCCCATCGCCGCCCTGGCCAGCGTCAGCCGCTCGTCGGAGAAGGAGGTCAGGCAGATGCGGTCATAGGAGTTGGTGCGCCGGATCGCCTCGGCCAGCGGCGCGATGGCGGCGGCCTCCTTGACGTCGATGTTGAAGCGGACCTCGGGCCAGGTGCCCAGCAGGTCCTCCAGCAGCGGGATCTCGTGAACCCCGCCGATGCGGGCCTGCCTGACCGCCCGGTAGGGCAGCTCCGAGATGCGGCCCCGCTGGTCGGTCACCCGGTCGAGCGTGTGGTCGTGGAAGGCGAGCAGCACGCCGTCGGAGGTGGCGTGCGCGTCGGTCTCCAGATAGGTGTAGCCGAGCCCGACCGCCCGTTCGAAGGCCGCGATGGAGTTTTCCGCGCCCTCGGCGGCGCCTCCGCGATGCGCGAAGGCCAGCGGGCCCGGATGGTCGAGAAAGGCGAATCGACGGCTCAGCACGTCCTGAGTATGCCTTCCGTGGGTGAACGGTTCGGTTACGGTTCGAGGAGATTCTCCCACTCTTGGCGGCGAGCCTCGGACAGCGCGATGGCGGCGGCCACCGCCACGTTGAACGACCCGACCCGCCCGACCTGCGGGATGTAGCAGACGCCGTCCACGGCCTCGAGCAGCGCGGGGGAGCAGCCGTGGTCCTCGCTGCCGACCACCAGGCACACGTCGCGGCCCAGGTCGGCGCGGTGCAGCGGCACGGCCTCGGCGGTCAGCTCGATGGCGTGCACGGTGTAGCCCCCCGCCTTGGCGGCCTTGACCGCCTCGGTGGCCAGGATCGGCTCGTGCCAGGTGACCAGGCGTTCGGTGCCGAGCGCGGTCTTGCCCGCCTTGGGGTTGGTCGGCGGGGTGGCGTTGCCGGCGAGCCAGATCTCGTCCACGCCGAACGCGGCGGCGCTGCGGAAGATCGAGCCGATGTTGAACGGGCCGGTGACCGACTCGATGATCATGGCGAGGCGGTTCTGGGTGTTCCTGCGCCAGGTGCGGTTGAGCCGCTTGACGTCGGTGGGGCGCAGTTGCCTTCTCATCGGGTCACCTTCAGGATGCGGTAGGCGGCTCGGCTGGCCTCGCGGGAGGCGTGCCAGCCCTGCTCGCCGAGCCAGCGCTGCAGGGAGTCCGAGCCGAGGTGTTTCTGGACGACCAGGTAGGCGACGCCGTCGGGAGTGAGCCGCGTCAGCCACCTGGTGAGCATGTCGTGGAGGGCCTGCTTCCCAATACGGATCGCAGGATTAGACCAGATTGCCCGAAATTTCACGTCATCTGGTACTTCGTCGATATGTGCTGACCGTACTTTGTAAAGGCCGGCGGCTTGGGCGTTCCTGGCGGTCAGCTCCAGGCTGCGCCGGTTCACATCGACGGCCCATACGGTCGCCTCGGGCGCCCGGGAGGCCATGGTCAGCGCGACCGGCCCGTACCCGCAGCCCAGGTCGAGCAGATCGCCCTCCTGCGGTGGCGGCGGGACGGTCTCCAGCAGGATGCGCGTGCCCACGTCGACCCGTTCCGGCGAGAACACGCCGCTGTCGGTCTCCAGCCGCAGGTGCAGATCGGGCAGGACCAGGTCGACGGAGCCCGGCTTGCTCGCTGCCTTCGGCTGTTCGGAGAAGTAGTGGGCCACGTCGCAAAACGTTACCGGACCGGCCCGGATCCCCGACGCACGCGGCCGACCGGGCCCGGCCGTCGCGGCTGCCACGGGTGGGGCTGGTTCGTGGCCGGAGTGGGTCAGGCGTCCGTGGTGCGGGGCTGGTCGCTTTCGCGGGCTGGTTCGGTCTGTTCGAGTGTGGAGATCCAGCTGGCGAGGAGGGTGAGCGCGTCGTGGGCCGCGGTGCCGGGTTCGGCGCTGAAGGCGGTGAGGGTCAGGCCGGGGTCGGCGGGTAGGGGCATGGCTTCGAAGGGGAGGCTGAGGTCGCCGACGACGGGGTGGTGGAAGTTCTTGACGCCGGTGTGGTGCAGGCGGACGTTGTGGGCGGCCCACAGGGCGCGGAATTCCTCGCTGCGGGTGGCCAGTTCGCCGACGAGGTCGGTCAGCGTCCGGTCGTAGGGGTCGCGGCCAGCTTCGGTACGCAGCAGGGCCACGGTCGTGTGGGCGGATTCGTCCCAGTCGGGGTAGAAGTCGTGGGCGCGGGGGTTGAGGAAGCGGAACCGGGCGAGGTTCACGGGCCGGACCGGATCGTCGAAGACGGGTGCGTAGAGGGCCCGGCCGAGCCGGTTGGCGGCCACGATGTCCAGGCGTCCGTTGCGGACATAGGCGGCCGCGTCGGTCATCGAGTCCAGGAGGCGCTGGATGCCGGGCCGGATCTGCTGCTGGGTGGGGCGACGGCGGGTGCGGGGGCCGGCGTTGGCTGTTCGGGCCAGGTCGAACAGGTGGGCGCGTTCGGCTTCGTCCAGCTTCAGGGCGCGGGAGAGGGATTCCAGGACGCTTTCGGAGACGCCGCTGAGATTGCCCCGCTCCAGGCGGGCGTAGTATTCGGCGCTGACGCCGGCGAGCATGGCGACCTCCTCGCGGCGCAGCCCGGGGACGCGCCGGTGGCCGCCGTAGGCGGGCAGCCCGGCCTGCCGCGGGGTGATCTTGGCTCGCCGCGAGATCAGGAACTCGCGGACCTCACTGCGGTTGTCCATGTCTTCGCAGGGTAGGCCGGATCTCGGTGCCGTGGGGTGTTCTGCCAGTACAGGGAACAGCAGGAACTCTTTGCGGCTGTCTCACCAGCGCTTTCCCGGTTGGTGCCGGTCGTACGTGCTGCCCGCCGCCATGGTGGACACGACGGTGAAGACCTTGCTGGACGCGGCGTTCAACAACGCGGGCACCCAGAAAGCGCGGCGGCCGTCCGAGGCCGGGTGTTCGTCGCGGGAGCGGTGCGGGGCTTGCCGTCGTACGGGATGCATCCGGCCGGTTCAAACCCGGCGTGGGGTGTTCTGCCAGTACAGGCAACGACAGGGACTCCCTCACCACGCCCACCTGCGGTTTCCTGGTTGATGCCCAGGTCCTGAGGAGCGGCTGCCCGCCTTGGCCCCGCCTTTCCGCCAGGCCGGCGAGACGTACCGCGCCATCCATGTACGGCGCGCCCGTCACCATGTGGCCGCAGCCCTGAGCAGCCCGTCCGTTCGCCCGCTCCGCATTGCGAAGAGATCACCGCTGATGCCCACCACGCGCACCGCCTGCCCGACCATCGCCGCCGGCGGCGACCGGCCGCGTGCCGTTGCCGGCCGCGCGCTGGCCGCCGCCGTGCTCGGCTTCTTCGTCATCACCCTCGACGCGGTCATCGTCAACGTCGCCCTGCTGTCGATCCGGTACGACGTCGGCGGTGGCATCACCGGGCTGCAGTGGGTCGTCGACGGCTACACGCTGATGTTCGCCGCGCTGCTGCTGTCCTCGGGTTCTCTGACCGACCGCGTCGGAGCGCGCCGCGCCTTCGGCATCGGGGTGACGATCTTTGCCCTGGCCTCGGCGGCCTGCG
This sequence comes from Nonomuraea sp. NPDC003707, assembly GCF_053587055.1. Lineage (NCBI taxonomy): Bacteria > Bacillati > Actinomycetota > Actinomycetes > Streptosporangiales > Streptosporangiaceae > Nonomuraea > Nonomuraea sp. NPDC003707. The sequence continues at coordinate 271,675 of NZ_JBSFNK010000008.1, forward strand.
GTCTGGCGCCGAACCTGGGCGCGCTGGTGGCCGCCCGCCTCGTCCAGGGCGCGGCGGCCGCCGTGATGATGCCCTCCTCGATGGCGCTGATCGGCCACGCCTACCCGGACCCGGTCCGGCGGGGACGGGCGGTCGCGGTGTGGGCGATGGGCGGCGCCGTCGCCTCCTCGTGCGGTCCCGTCCTGGGCGGACTGCTGACCATGCTCAGCTGGCGGCTGATCTTCTTCATCAACCTGCCCGTCGCCGCGGCGGCCCTGATCCTGCTCGTCCGCACCCAGCGCTCGCCCCACCGGCGCGTCCCCTTCGACTGGCCGGGCCAGGCCAGCGCGGTCCTGGCGATGGGCGGGCTGACCTACGGCGCGATCGAGGCCGGCGCCGCCGGGTTCGCCGAGCCCCGGGTGATCGCCGCGTTCGCGGTCGCGGGCGTGGCGCTCGCCGCCTTCCTCGCGGCCCAGGCGCTCCGCACCCACCCGATGGTGCCGCTGGACCTGTTCGCCTCCCGCACCGCGACGGTCAGCGTCGTCGTCGGTTTCGCGTTCGTCGTCGGCTATTACGGGCTGCCGTTCGTGATGAGCCTGTACCTCCAGCAGTTGCGGGGCCTGTCCGCTCTGGCCGCCGGAGCGGCGTTCGCTCCGATGATGCTCGTCGGCGCCATCCTGACCCCCTTCAGCGCGCGCATCACCGAAAGGATCGGCACGCGGGCACTCATCACCACCGGCCTGGCCCTCATGACGGCGGGCCTGACGATCCTCGCCCTCGCGCCCGCCTCGACCCCGGTCTGGGCCCTGGCCGTCCTGATGGTCCCGATCGGACTGAGCGGTCCGCTCGTGATGCCGCCGATGACCGCCGCGCTGCTGGACGCTGTCCCGCCCCACCGTGCCGGGGTCGCCGGCGGCGTGTTCAACACCAGCCGGCAGGTCGGCGGTGCCCTGGCCGTCGCGGTCTTCGGCGCGCTGCTCGCCCAACCGGCCGGTTTCCTGCACGGCCTGCGTACCAGCCTGCTCATCGCCGCCGCGGCCACGCTGGCCGCCGCAGCCGCAAGCCGGCTGCTCGGACCCGCCCTCACAGCGACGACGGGACGTACACGCCCGGACGGCGATGCGACAGACGATCATGATCAGCGGTGAAACGATCGACGAAGGAGCCGACCATGGACAAGCGAACTCTCGGCCGTGATCTCGAGGTCTCGGCGATCGGCCTCGGCTGCATGGGCATGAGCCAGAGCTACGGCCCCAACCCCGGCAGCCGGGAGGAGATGATCGCGCTCATCCGGGGAGCGGTGGAGCGCGGCGTCACGTTCTTCGACACCGCCGAGGTCTACGGGCCGTTCCGCAACGAGCGGCTGGTCGGCGAGGCCCTCGCCCCCGTCCGCGATCAGGTCGTGATCGCCACCAAGTTCGGATTCGCGTTCGACGACGAGGGCCGCCAGACCGGGCTGTCCAGCCGGCCCGAGCACATCCGGCAGGCCGTCGACGGCTCACTCCAGCGGCTCGGCGTCGACGTGATCGACCTGTACTACCAGCACCGCGTCGACCCGCAGGTGCCGATCGAGGACGTCGCCGGAGCGGTCAAAACGCTCATCCAGGACGGCAAGGTCCGGCACTTCGGCATGTCCGAGGCAGCCGCCGGCACCATCCGCCGCGCCCACGCCGTCCAGCCCGTGACCGCCGTGCAGAGCGAGTACTCCCTGTGGTGGCGCAGGCCCGAACAGGAGGTCCTGCCGGTCCTGGCAGAACTCGGCATCGGCTTCGTCCCCTACAGCCCGCTCGGCAAAGGATTCCTCACCGGCACCGTCGATGCGGCCACCACCTTCGACCGCGCCGACATCCGCGCGAGCATCCCGCGCTTCACCGCCGAGGCGAGGAAGGCGAACCAGGCGCTCGTCGATCTCCTGGGCGCCATCGCCCGGCGCAAGGGCGCCACACCCGCACAGATCGCGCTGGCCTGGCTGCTGGCCCAGCAGCCCTGGATCGTCCCGATCCCCGGCACCCGCAGGCCGGAGCGACTGGCGGAGAACGTCGCCGCCGCCCACGTCGAGCTCACCACCGACGACCTCGAACACATCGACGCCGCCGCCGCGAAGATCGACATCCAGGGCGCCCGCTATCCCGAACACCTGGAACGCATGACCGGCCTGTGATCGGCCACCGCCACAGGAAAGGACATCCGCCATGACTTCATGGACCAGCGACGAGCTCGCCCGTATCGGCACCGCGGAGGAGCTGCGGATCGCGCCCGTCCGCGACGACGGCACGCCGCGCACACCGGTGCCCATCTGGGTCGTCCGTGACGGTGACGATCTTTACATCCGCTCCTACCGAGGCAGCGACGGAGCCTGGTACCGGACTGCCCGGGCCGGCCACCACGCCCACATCACCGCCGGCGGCATCGACAAGGACGTCGCCCTGGCCGAGGAGAACGATCCGGGCGTCAACGACCGGATCGATGCGGCGTACCGCACCAAGTACCGCCGTTACGGCAGCACCTACGTCGTCCCCATGGTCGCCGCCCAGGCCCGAGCCACGACCCTGAAGCTCCTGCCGCGACCATGACCGCCGCCGTGGGGCACCCGCCTCACGGCGCGTCGGCCGCAGGTGTGGGGTGTTTGGACGCGGGGCCTTCGGAGGAGACCCCGCCGGTACCATCACCCCGCTCCCGGTCTCGGGTCCCTACCTCCGGCCCGGACCCCTGGCCCCCGACTCCAGCCTTGGGTTTCGGTGCTTGGTTGTGCGCCTGGGGCCGGGCCGGGGGAGGGGTGGGGGTCAGCGGGTGGGGGTCAGGGTGCGCTTTCTGGAGGCGTAGATGTCGTCCACCAGCCTGTACGTGCGCGCCTGCTCCGCCGTGAAGATCCGATCCCGCTCGATGTCCTTCCTGATCTCCAGGATCCCCCGCCCCGTGTGCCGGGAGAGGATCTCCTCCTGCTGGTCGCGCATGCGCAGGATCTCCCTGGCGTGGATCTCCAGGTCGCTGCCCTGCCCGCGGCCGCCCTCCGTGTGGGGCTCGTGCAGCAGGACGCGGGCGTGCGGCAGGGCGGCGCGTTTGCCGGGGGAGCCCGCCGCCAGCAGGACCGCCGCGGCCGAGGACGCCTCGCCGATGCAGACGGTGTGGATCTCCGGCCGCATGTACTGCATGGTGTCGTAAATGGCCATCATGGCGGTGAACGAGCCGCCGGGGGAGTTGATGTAGAGGCTGACGTCCTGGTCGGGATCGAGCGATTCGAGCGTGAGCAGCTGCGCCATCACGTCGTTGGCCACGGTGTCGTCGATGGGGGCGCCGATGAAGATGATCCGGTCCTCGAAGAGCTTGTTGTACGGGTTCATCTCCCTCATGCCGTACGACGTGCGCTCCGTGAACGAGGGCAGCACATAGCGGCCGCTCATATCAGTTCATCCCTTCTGCGATGTGGTCGACGATGCCGTAGTCCAGCGCCTCCTGGGCGGTGAACCAGCGGTCGCGGTCGGAGTCGGCCTGGATGCGCTCCAGCGGCTGGCCCGTGTGGTGGGCGATGATCTCGGCCATCCGGCGCTTGGTGTAGAGCATGTTGTCGGCCTGGATCTGGATGTCGCTGGCCGAGCCGCCGATGCCGCCGAGCGGCTGGTGCATGACGACACGGGAGTTGGGCAGGGCGTAGCGCTTGCCCTTGGCGCCCGCCGTCAGCAGCACCTGCCCCATGGAGGCGGCGAACCCCATCGCCACCGTCGCCACATCGCACGGAATGAACTGCATCATGTCGTAGAGCGCCATCCCGGCGGTCACGGACCCGCCCGGCGAATTGATGTAAAGCGTTATGTCGCGGTGTGGGTCTTCGGCCGCCAGCAATAGGAGCTCCCCGCAGAGCCGGTTGCAAATCTCGTCGTCGACCTCCTGGCCGAGGACGACGATCCGCTCTTTCAGCAGGCGCTGGCTGAGCTGGTCTGGCCAGGCCGCACGCTGGGTCTCCGTCATGACCGGTCGCCTTTCTGTGCTGGGTGTTTCCGAGAAAAACGCTAGACCCGGCGGGTGTGAATTCTGGAATTTTTTCGCTGGGGGCGCATTTCTCTAAGGGCGCATTCCACCGAGAGCGAATATCCATCGACATACAATCGCGGATGTGAGAAGGAACCTGCCCCGCCGATGGGCGTGCCTCATCCTGGGCGGCGCGCTGCTGATGCCGTACATGATGACCGGCGTCCTGATCGCGGCCCAGTGGCAGGGCCAGAGCGCCAACCTGCTGCTGCCCATCCAGATCGGCGTGTTCGTGGCGGTGCTGCCGGTGGTGGCCGTCACCGGGCTGTTCCTGCCGATCCGGGCCCTGGAGGTGAACGCGGCGCAGGGGCTGCTCGGGGCGCACGTCGAGAGCCCGCCCAGGCAGGCGGGCCGCACCTGGCAGGAGCGGCGCAGGACCGCCGCCTGGTTCACCCTGCACCTGGCGGTCGGCGGGCTGCTCAGCGGCTCCACGCTGGCCATCGTGCCGTTCACGCTGGTCACGCTCGCGCTGCCGTTCGCCGGGCGGGCGACCCCGGTCATCGGCGTCGTCGTGGAGCCGGGATGGCCCGCGGCGCTGTGGCCGCTGGGCGGGCTGGCGCTGCTGGGGGCGCTGGTGGCGACGGTGGCGGGCGCGGGCGAGCTGCTGGCCAGGCTGGCTCCCGTCCTGCTCGGCCCCACCCCGGCCGAACGCCTGGCCGCCGCAGAAGAGCACGCCCGTACGCTCGCCGAACGCAACCGCCTCGCCCGCGAGCTGCACGACTCGGTCGGGCACGCGCTGAGCGTCGTCACCCTGCAGGCCGCCGCCGCGGGCCGGGTCCTCGACCGTGACCCGGAGATCGCCAGAAGGGCCCTGGCCGCGATCGAGCAGTCGGCCCGCACCGCCCTGGAGGACCTCGACCACGTCCTGGGCGTGCTCCGCGAAGACGACCGGGCCGGTGGCTCTCGGAGTGGTGGCGATCCGGGGCGGGGCAGGGCGCCGCAGGCCACGCTGGCCGACCTCGACGAGCTCGTCGCCGCCTCGGGCGCTCAGGTGCGGCAGGAGGTGGGCGACCTGTCCGCCGTGCCCGCCGTGGTCTCCCGGGAGGCGTACCGCATCCTCCAGGAGGCGCTCACCAACGCCATCAAGCACGGCCACGGCCCCGTACGCCTGGCCGCCGCCGTACAGGACGACGACCTGAGGCTCGAGGTCACCAACCCGGGACGGGGGACCGGCGGCGGTCCCGGAGGCAGGGGCGTGACGGGGATGCGCGAGCGTGTCCGGCTGCTGCGCGGCGAACTGGACGCGGGCCCCACGGAGGCCGGATGGAGCGTCACGGTGCGTCTGCCGCTACGGTCGAGCCCATGACGCTCAGAGTCGTGATCGCCGACGACGAGGACCTCATCCGCGCCGGACTGCGGATCATCATCGACGCCGAGCCGGACCTGACCGTGGTCGGCGAGGCCGCGGACGGCGCCGCCGTCCTGCCCCTGGTCCGCCGTGAACGGCCCGACGTCGTCCTCATGGACGTCCGGATGCCCGCGCTCGACGGCATCCAGGCCACCGAGCGCCTGCTGGCCCTGGACGCGCCGCCGAAGGTGCTGGTGGTGACCACGTTCGAGAACGACGACTATGTCTACGACGCGCTGCGGGCCGGGGCCAGCGGGTTCCTGCTCAAGCGCACCAGGCCGGACGATCTGATCAAGGCGGTCAAGCTGGTCGCGGCGGGGGAGTCGCTGCTGTTCCCGGCCGCGATCCGGGCGCTGGCCGGGCGCCGGTCCCAGGGCCCGGGACGGGTGGCCGGGATCGACCGGCTGACCGGCCGTGAGGGCGATGTGCTGCGGCTGATGACCAAGGGGCTGTCCAACCACGAGATCGCCGCCGAGCTGGTCGTCAGCCAGGAGACGGTCAAGACGCACGTGGGGAACGTGCTGGCCAAGCTGGGTGCCCGGGACCGGACCCAGGCCGTGATCGCCGCGTACGAGTCGGGCTTCGTCTCGCCGAGCTGAGACGGCGTCCCCCCGAGGGGCCCCGTGGGGTCCTTCGGGGGCGGGCGAGGAGGTCAGGGGTGGATGGCGGCGCGGCGCAGGAGCTCGGCCGCGGGCAGCACGGTCGCCTCCGTGGCCGTGAGGCCGGTGGCGGCCAGGGCCCGGTCGACCAGGTGCAGTCCCACCGCGTACCCCGCCATGTCGGCGATGCCGCGCGGTTCCTGCCCGAACATGCGCGCCACGCTGTCCCCCACCACGTACTTCGACGTGTGCTGCATCCCGGCCAGCGAGAAGTCCGCCATGATCAGCTCGTACGCCCGCTCGTACGCCTCCCCGCTCACCATCGACGACCACGGCCCCATGGCCTCGGCCCCCGACAGCTCCCGTACGAACGCCTCGGCCAGCCCTTCGGCCACCACGTGCTCGCCCACGGTCACGGTCATCGGGTTCCACTCGACGTTGGTGTAGCGGACGTTGTGGTGGAACTCGTGCACCGCCAGGTGCCCGATCCGGCCGATCACCTCGTCCGACGGCCAGGCCAGCAGGTAGAGCCAGCCGGGCGAGCCGCCCATGCCGTAGTAGCCGCCGCCCACCTTCATCAAATGCTCGTTGTCCGGATTGCCCAACATGAGCATGACCTGCACCGACTCCCGCTGCTTGGCGTCACGCAGCCGGTCGGAGGCGCGCTCCAGCTCCCGCCGCACCTGCCCGGGCACGTCGGCGTCGATCATGCGCTGGACGGCGGGCAGGTAGCGCGGATCGTCGGCGTCGACCCGGAAGCCGCCGCCCTGGTGGTGGATGTCGACGATGTCGCCGGGCATCGGGATCTCCGAGCGCGTCGGCTCCAGGATGTCCCGCAGCGCGCCGGGCCGCCGTTCGAGCGGCTCGCGCAGCAGGGCGGCCATCGGCGTGAGGGTGTCGTGAACGATGAATTCCATGCCGCGGAAGCTAAAGCCTCCTGTTACGTCAGGCTCAAACTAATGGAACAGCGGGGACTCCTCACCCATCTCGTCGCCCGGTGTCTGACCGGGCGTGACCTGCCCGCTCTCCGACGGGGAGGGCGACGTCGACGGCGAGGGCCGCGGCTCGGGGCTGGCCGGCGTCGGCGGCGGCGTCGGCACGAACACCGTCGGCGGCAGCTGCCGGGGCTGCGGCTCGCTGTCGCGCCGGCCCAGCAACAGCAGCAGCAGGATCGCCGTCACCAGCATCAGCAGCAACACCAGCGCCAGCGCGGCCATCAGGACCCGCTTGCGGGTCTCGGTGAGCGGCCTGCGCTGCCGCGTCGGGCCGGGCAGCGCCGGCGCGCGGTCGGTCAGCCAGTACGGCACGAAGTCGGGCCCGTGCACCTCGCCGATGAACGTCCCGCCCACCATGACGGGATCGAGGAAACGCTCGGCCCCGGGCCGGCCGGGCACGTACGGGACCGCCACCCAGGGCGCGTGCCCGCCGTCGAAGGCGAGCACGTCGGGCGTGTCGTCCAGCACCGCGCTCCGCGACCGCCCGGAACGTCCGAGCCAGCCGCGGAATCCGGACCGTTCGCCCCTGGCCTCCCTGATCGCGGTCACGAACCGGTCACGGGCGGCGGCGTCGAGCGCGGCCCCTCGGGTGAGCACGGCGACGGACACCGCGCGCCCGTCGGGTGCCTGGCCGAGGTACACGAAGCCGGCCGGGGCAGTGTGCAGGCGGGCCTGGACCACGTAAGGTCCCAGCCGGGGTGGATCGCCGTACTGCAGGGGACTTGCCACGTTTGCCATGAAAGCACAGACGTGGCGTCGTGCACGTTTGCGGCGCGTTTGGTGGAATGGCGTCATGAGCGTCGCCGAAGAGTTGCCAGGCGGAAACGACGCGGCACTGCTGCGTCAAAGTCTCGACGAGGTCCGGCGTGTCATCGTCGGCCAGGACCACATGGTCGAAAGACTCATCGTGGCCCTGCTGGCCCGCGGGCACTGCCTGCTCGAAGGAGTCCCAGGCGTCGCCAAGACCCTCGCCGCCTCCACCCTGGCCACTGTCGTGGGCGGCACGTTCGCCCGGATCCAGTTCACCCCCGACCTCGTGCCGAGCGACATCATCGGCACCCGGGTCTTCCACCCCTCCAACGAGAAGTTCGATGTCGAGCTCGGCCCCGTGTTCGTCAACTTCCTGCTGGCCGACGAGATCAACCGCGCCCCGGCCAAGGTCCAGTCCGCGCTGCTGGAGGTGATGGCCGAGCGGCAGGTCACCCTCGCCGGCGTCACCCACCCGCTGCCCAGGCCGTTCATCGTGCTCGCCACCCAGAACCCGATCGAGTCCGAGGGCGTCTATCCGCTGCCGGAGGTGCAGCGTGACCGGTTCCTGTTCCGGGTACGGGTGCCGCACCCCAGCGCGCACGAGGAGCTGGAGATCCTCCACCGGATGAGCGTCAAGCCGCCGGTCCCCGAGCGGGTGCTCGACCCCGACAAGCTGCTGGCCCTGCAGGAGGCGGCCGAGCAGGTCTCGGTGCACCAGCTCGTCGCCGACTACGTGGTGCGGCTGGTCATGTCCACGCGCAGCCCCGCCGACTACGGCCTGCCCGACCTCATCGACACCATCGAGATCGGCGTCAGCCCCCGCGCCACGCTGGGCCTGGTCTCGGCCGGGCGGGCGCTGGCCCTGCTGCGCGGCCGTGACTACATGCTGCCCGACGACGTACGCGACGTGGCGGTGGACGTGATGTCGCACCGGCTCATGCTCACCTTCGACGCCCTGGCCGACGGCGTCGACCCGGAGCAGGTCGTCAAACAGATCCTGCAGGCCGTGCCCCCGCCCCTCGTCGTCTGGAACCAGAACCGGTGAGCGGCCTGTGAACACGGCCGAACAGGCGCTCAGGCGGCTGGAGCTGACGGTCACCCGGCGGCTGGACGGGCTGCTGCACGGCGCCCACCAGGGGCTGCTGCCGGGGCCGGGCAGCGAGGCCGGCGACAGCCGCGTGTACGTGCCCGGCGAGGACGACGTGCGCCGCATGGACTGGGCGGTCACCGCGCGCACGACCGTCCCGCACGTACGCGACCTGATCGCCGACCGCGAGCTGGAGACCTGGGCGCTGGCCGACCTGTCGCCCAGCATGGACTTCGGCACCGCCGACACCGACAAACGCGACCTGGTCGTGGCGGCGGTCGGCGCGATCGGGTTCCTGTCGAGCAGGCTGGGCGACAGGTTCGGCGCGCTGGTGCTGCACGACGAGTACGTGCACCGCATGCCCGCGCGCACCGGCCGCCCGGCCCTCTACGGGCTGCTGCACTCGCTCATGGACGCCCCGCGCGGCCGGATCGTGCCCGACGCGCCCGATCTGGCCGAGGGCATCGAGGTGCTGTCGGCCAGCCGCAGGCGGCGCGGTGTGCGGCTGATCGTCTCCGACTTCCTCGACGCCCGCCCCAGCCTCGACCCCGACGCCGAACGCCCCTGGGAGCGCCCCATCAGGCGGCTGGCCGCCCGTCACCAGGTGCTGGCGGTCGAGGTGATCGACCCTCGCGAGCTGGAGCTGCCCGACGTGGGGCGGGTCGCGTTCACCGACCCCGAGAGCGGGAAGGTACGCGAAGTGCATCTTTCACCCAAGGTTCGGCAAGCGTACGCGGAGGCGGCCGCCCTGCAGCGCGAGGGCACCCGCGTGGCGCTGCGCCGCGCCGGCATCGCGCACCTCGTGCTGCGTACCGACCGGGACTGGGTGTTCGACATCGCGCAGTTCGTCCTCCGCCAGCGCCGCATGAGCCATCTCGCCCACAGGAGACCTACGTGACTTTCTTGGCCCCCGGCTGGCTTTGGCTGTTCCTGCTGGTGGGGCTGCTGGTGGCCGGGTACATCGTGTCGATGTTCGCCCGGCGCCGCTACACCGTGCGCTTCACGAACCTGGCCCTGCTCGACCTCGTCGCCCCCGCCGGCCCCGGCTGGCGCCGCCACGTCGGCCCCGCGCTGTTCCTCCTCATGATGGCGCTCCTGGTCGTCGGCGCCGCCAAGCCCGCCGACCAGGTACGCGTGCCGCGCGACCGCGCCACCATCATGATCGCGCTGGACGTGTCGCTGTCCATGGACGCCGACGACGTCCAGCCCGACCGGATCAACGCCGCCAAGGCCGCGGCCCAGGCGTTCGTCAGGGAGTTGCCGGACCGCTTCAACGTCGGCGTGGTGTCCTTCGCCCGCTCCGCCAACGTCGTCATCTCGCCCACCACCGACCACCAGGCCGTGGTCACCTCCATCGGCACCCTCACCACCCGCCCGGGCACCGCGATCGGCGAGGCCGTCTTCAACTCGCTCGACTCGCTGCGCTCGTTCGACCAGCAGGCCGCGACCGACCCGCCGCCGGCCGCGATCGTGCTGCTGTCCGACGGCGACAACACCTCGGGCAGGTCCGTGAACGAGGCCATCGACGCCGCCCAGCAGGCCCGCGTGCCGGTCTCCACGATCGCGTACGGCACCCAGGAGGGCACCGTCAACATCGACGGCCGCCCGGTGAACGTGCCGGTCAACAAGCAGACCCTGCAGTCGTTGTCCGACGGGACCAGCGGGCGGGCCTACACCGCCGAGTCCGGCAGCGAGCTGCGCGAGGTCTACGAGCAGATCGGCACCTCGCTCGGCTACAAGCTGGTCAACCAGGAGATCACCCAGTGGTTCATCGTGGCCGCGATCCTGGCCGGGCTGCTGGTGGCGGGCGCGGCGGTGCTGTTCGGCTCCCGGATCCCCTGACGTCACCCCTCCCTCAAGGCCGCTTGCTGTGTGACTTGTACACTCTTGGGGTTTCTTGGGGGAATCGGGGGAGTGGCGTGCCGCTGGAGCAGGTCCTGGTGTTGCTGGTCGCGGCGGCAGGGGCGGGGTGGGTCGACGCCGTCGTGGGCGGGGGCGGGCTGGTGCAGCTCCCCGCGATCTTGATGACGGGGCTGCCCACGGTCGAGGCGATGGCCACCAACAAGCTGTCGTCGATCTTCGGCACCACCTCGGCGGCCGTCGCGTACGCCCGCTCCACCAAGATCGACCGGCAGGTGGCGCTCCCCGGCGCCGGGCTGGCCGTGCTGAGCGCCGGGCTCGGGGCGTCGGCGGCGGCGGCGATCTCGGCCGAGGTGCTGCGGCCCGTCGTCATGGTGGTGCTGCTCGGGGTGGCCGCGTTCGTGACGCTGAGGCCCGCGCTCGGGGCCGTTCCGGTGCCGCACCTGCGGACCCGCGGCCGGGTGCTGGCCGCGGTGGCGGTGGCCGGGGTCGGGATCGCCTTCTACGACGGCATCATGGGGCCGGGCACGGGAACGTTCCTCATCATCGCCTTCACCACCATCCTCGGGCTGGACTTCGTCTCGGCCTCCGCGTCCGCCAAGATCATCAACGTGGGGACGAACCTCGGGGCGCTGGTGGTCTTCGGGCTCCAGGGGCACCTGAACTGGGGGCTCGGGCTGGGCATGGCCGTGTGCAACGTGGCCGGCGCCCAGCTCGGCGCGCGGATGGCGCTCAAGCGGGGCACCGGCTTCGTGCGGATCGTGCTGCTGTGCGTCGTGGTGGCCCTGGTGGCCAGGCTGGCGTGGCAGCAGTTCGGCGGCTGACGGCGCGCCGCGGGGTCAGGCCAGGAGGGAACGGACGTACTCGCCGATCGGCTGGGTGGGGCGGCCGATGAGGTCGCGCAGCGTGCCGGGGGTGTGCGAGAGCCAGCCGCGGGCGATGTTGACGTCCACGTCCGCCATCATCTCGGCGAACGGCACCGGCAGGCCGGCACCGGCCAGCACGCCCGCGTACTCGTCCTTCGGCAGGTCCTGGTAGACGACCTCCTTGCCGGTGGCCGCGGCGATCTCGGCGGCCAGGTCGGCCCGGGTCCAGGTCGTGTCGCCGGACAGCTCGTACACCTTGCCGTCGTGGCCCTCGCCGGTCAGCACGGCGGCCGCGGCGGCGGCGTAGTCGGCGCGGGAGGCGGAGGCCACCCGGCCGTCGCCGGCGGCGCCGTGCACGGCGCCGAGCTGCGGGGCGGCCGTGATCGCCGGCGCGTAGACCTCGTTGTACCAGTTGTTGCGCAGGATCGTGTACGTCACCCCGGACGCCTTGATGTACTCCTCGGTCGCCCGGTGGTCGGCGGCCAGGAGGGCCTCGGTGGTGTCGGCGCCGGGCGCGCTGGTGTAGACGAGCGTGGCCCCGGCCTCCTTGGCGGCGTCCACGACGGTCGAGTGCTGCTGCAGGCGGTTGGGGTCCAGGCCGGAGATGAGCAGCACCCTGGTGGCGCCCCGCAGCGCGCTCCTGACCGTCTCGGGCCGGTCGTAGTCGGCCTGGCGCACCTCGACGCCGAGGTCGGCGCCCTTCTCCGGGGTACGCGCGGCGGCGACGACCTGCTCGGCGGGGACGCGCTTCTTGAGCTCCTCGATCACCAGCCGGCCCAGCTGTCCGGTGGCTCCGGTCACCACGATCATGATTTCTCCCATTCAGTACCAGCGATTTGGTTAGTACTTTCTATCAGAAAGTACCCACGAACGCGTACGCTGGTTTCCATGGAGGAGTTCGAAGAGCTGGTGTCCGATGTCTTCTCGCGCCGGTGCACCTCGCGCTCGGTGCTGGAGACGATCACCGGTCGCTGGGCGATCCTGGCGCTGGTGGCCCTGTACGAGGGGCCCTACCGTTTCAACGCGCTGCGCCGCCGGGTCGACGGGGTGAGCGAGAAGATGTTGTCCCAGACCCTCCACGCGCTCGAACGTGACGGCATGGTGCTGCGCGTGGCCGAGTCCTCGATCCCGCCCAAGGTCGAGTACAGCCTCACCGAGCTGGGCCGGGAGGCCGCCGAGCGGCTCATCCCGCTCCTGGAGTGGGTGGAGGGGCGCATGCCCCAGGTGATGTCCTCCAGAGAGGAGTACGCCGCCCGCTGAACGGCCGCTTTCCCGCAGGCCGCTTTCCTACAATGGGGCCATGCGTGCCAGCCGCCTGCTCTCGCTGCTCCTGCTCCTGCAGTCGCGCGGCCGCATGACCGCGCCGGAGCTGGCCGAGGAGCTGGAGGTGTCGGTCCGCACGGTCTACCGCGACGTGGAGGCGCTGTCGTCGGCCGGCGTGCCGGTCTACGCCGACCGGGGGCCCGCGGGCGGCTACCAACTGCTCGACGGCTACCGCACCAGGCTCAACGGGCTGACCGCCGAGGAGGCCTCCTCGCTGTTCCTGGCGGGGCTGCCCGGCCCGGCGGCCGAGCTGGGGCTGGCCGAGGTGGCCGCCACCGCGGAGCTGAAGCTGCTGGCCGCGCTGCCGCCCGAGCCGCGCTCGCAGGCCTCGCGGATGCGCGAGCGGTTCCTGCTCGACGTGCCGAGCTGGTATCGCTCGGCCGACGACGTGCCGCATCTGAGCGAGGTCGCCGAGGCGGTGTGGGACCGGCGGCCGCTGCACATGACCTACCGGCGCTGGGGGCAGCAGGAGGTCGACCGGGTGATCCACCCGTACGGGCTGGTGCTCAAGGGCGGGTCCTGGTACATGGTGGCCGCGCCGCCGGGCGGCAGCGCCCGCACCTACCGGGTGGCGCGGATCCTGACCGTGGAGACGCTGCCCGGCCGCTTCCCCCGGCCCGAGGGGTTCGACCTGGGCGAGTTCTGGCAGGGCTACGCCAAGGAGTTCCGCGAGCGGATGTACACCGCCGAGGCCGTCATCAGGCTCGCCCCCGGCCGGGGCGAGCTGCTGGCGTACACGATGGGCTCCGACGTGGTCGGCGCCGCGCTGGCCGCGGCCGGCGAGCCCGATCCGGAGGGCTGGCTGACGCTGACGGTGCCGATCGAGTCGATCACGCACGCGCGCTGGCTGCTGCTGCGGATGGGGGCCGACGTGGAGGTGCTGGGGCCGCCGGAGCTGCGGGCGCTGATGGGCGAGGCGGTCGCAGAGCTGCGCAAACTGTACGAGTAGGCCGATAATCAGGCGACTTCCCGGCGCGGTTTCTGGGAACATTCCGCGCATGTATCTTCTCGCTTTCATAGGCGCGTGCGTTCTGGTGGCCATGGCGCCAGGGGTCAGCACGGCCATCATCCTGCGCCAGACGCTGCGCGCGGGCCGCGGCTCCGGCATGGCCGCCACGCTGGGCAACGAGACCGGCATCCTGCTGTGGGGGCTGGCGGCCGCCTTCGGCCTGTCGGCGCTGCTGGTGGCCTCGCAGCTGGCCTATGACGTGATGCGCGTGGTCGGCGCCGTGGTGCTGGTCGTGATGGGCGCCCAGGCGCTGTGGCAGGCCCGCAAGGGCGCGCCCTCGACCAATGGGGCGACCGAGGTCGAGGGGGCGGTGGTGCCGGGCCTGCGCGGGCCGTACCTGGCGGGCCTCGGGACGTGCCTGGCCAACCCGAAGGCGGCGGTGTTCGCGATGTCGTTCCTGCCGCAGTTCGTCGCACCGGGGCAGAACGTGCCGGTCACGCTCGCGACGCTGGCCGTCGTGTGGGTGCTGGTCGACCTGGCCTGGTACGGGCTGCTCATCTGGACGGTGGCCAAGGCCAAGGCGGTGCTGGGGCGGCCCGCGGTGCGCCGGCGGCTGGAGCAGATCTCCGGCGTGGTGCTGATCGGGCTGGGCGTGCGGCTGGCGGTGGAGTCACGATGACGATCTGGCATTCCGAGCGGGGCACGGGCGAGCCCGTCGTGCTGCTGCATTCGACGTCGGTCGACTCGGGCATGTGGGACGCGCAGGTGGAGGCCCTGTCCGAGCGCTTCCGGGTGATCACGGTGGACTTCCGGGGGTACGGGCGCAGCCCTTACCGGTCGGACGGCCCGTACAGCGACAGCGACGACGTGGCGCGGCTGCTGGCCGCGCTGGAGGTGAGCCGGGCGGCGCTGGTCGGCTCGTCGGGCGGGGGCCGGGTCGCGCTGGAGCTGGCGGCGGCCGGGCTCGCCGGCCGGCTGGTGCTGCTGAACCCCGTCTCCGACCTGGCGCCCACGCCGGACCTGCGGGCGTACTGGGACGAGGAGGGGCGCCTGCTCGAGGCGGGCGACGTCGAGGGCGCGGCGGAGCTGAACGCGCGCACCCTGCTCGGGCCCGAGGCGTCGCGGGAGACGTTCGGGCGCGTGGTGGAGATGCAGCGGCACGCGTTCGAGGTGCAGCTGGCCGCCGATCCGGAGCCGTCGCAGGTCGAGAAGGAGTTCGCGCCGGCGGAGATCGACGTGCCGGCGCTGGTCGTGGCCGGCGCGCACGACCTGCCGTACTTCCAGGAGAGCGCCCGCCACCTGGCCGGCGAGCTGCCCCGGGCGCGGCTGGTCGAGCTGGACTGGGCCGGGCACCTGCCCGCCCTCGAACGTCCCGAGGAGATCAACCGACTGCTCCTGGACTACCTTTAGGACATGACGAACGACCTGGCGACCCTCCTTCGGCAGGCGCAGGACGACGACCCGCTGCTGGCACTGCACGCCACGACCGCCCTGCGCCGCGAGATCGAGCGTCTGGAGGCGGTCCAGGTGCGCCGGGCCAGGGTGGCGGGGCTGGCCTGGGCGCAGATCGCCGACGCGATCGGGGTGAGCAAGCAGGCCGTGCACAAGAAGTACGGCCGCCGCTAGCCCGCCCACGTGCCGGCGAACCAGCGCAGCGCGATGTTCCAGGAGTAGCCGCGCCGGATGCGTCCGGCCACGTCCGAGGGCAGCGTGTCCAGGCCGCGGTGCTCCAGCAGCACCTCGGTGCCGCCCTCGACCGGGCTGAAGGCCACCTCGATCTCCATCCGGCCGCCCTCGTTGAGCAGGTCGGCCCAGACGAGGCGGCGCGGCGGCTCCCAGGCGAGGATCCTGCCGGTGTCGACGTGGCCGCCGTCGGACCACAGCTCGCGCAGGAAGCCGTCCTCGAAGCGGATGGCGACCGCGCGGGCCGGGTCGACCCAGCTGTGGCGGCCGCGCACGTACCAGCTGTCGATCTCGTCGGTGAAGATCCGGAACGCGGTCGCCGGGTCGACGGGCACGGTGACGCTGGCCTGGACGGAGTTCACCGGCTGCGCTCCACGTGGTCCTTGAACGAGCCGAGCTGCTCGGCCCAGAATGCCTGCACCTGGTCCAGCCAGGCCTGCAGCGCCGTGAACGGCTCCTGGCGCAGCGTGTAGAGGCGCAGGCGGGCGTCGGCGCCGCCGGCCTCCGCCTGGACGAGGCCGCCCGCCCGCAGCACGCGCAGGTGCCTGCTGAGGGCGGGGGCGCTCATCTGGACGGCCTGCGCCAGCTCGCCGGCCGGTCGCGGGCCTTCGCGCAGCAGGTCGATGACCTTGCGGCGGGTGGGATCGGCGAGCGCGGCCAGTGTCGCGTCGATTTCGTTAACGTTGGCGTTAATTGTTGCCTGCTTCCGTTAGGCTGTTAACCCTTAACGCTAGCGGCAATTATTGCGGAGGTTCGTACATGAGTGTCGAGCTGGGTTACTACACGCTGTCCGTGGCGGACCTGGATCGGGCGGCCGCCTTCTACGGGGCGCTGTTCGGCTGGGAGTTCAGGCGCGAGCACGAGACGTACCTGCACGTCACGAACACGGCCGTGCCGATGGGCTTCGTCGCGCGCGGGCCCTCCTCGCAGCCGAACATCTACTACCACGTCACCGACATCGACGCGGCCGTCAAGCGGGTGCGGGAGCTCGGCGGCGACACCGGCGAGCTGTACGACAGCAAGTCGGGGCGCGGCTGCACCTGCACCGACGACCAGGGCACGGAGATCAGCCTCTGGCAGCCCGCCCCCGGTTTCGATTAGGCCGGGTTTCTAATCCGTGTTTTCTAGTCTGGGGCCTTGACGGTGGCGATGCCGAGGGTGCTGGTCATCGGCAGCAGCCCGGCCTCGAAGGCCGCGCCGAGGAACGGCGAAGCCAGCCGGGCCAGCCGCTCGGCGCGCTCCTCCCCGAGCAGCCGCCACGGCTCCGCGGCCAGCCGGTCGGTCATCCGCTCGACCTGGTCGCGCAGCGCCCGCCCCCGCTCGGTGGCCTGCCCGTCGGGGCCGGCCAGCCCGCGGGCGGCCAGCCGCTCCTGGGCCGCGTCCCACTCCTGCTCGCTCCAGCCGCGCCCGGCGAAGTTCGCCGCGGGGGCGGCGCCGATCGCGGCGAACGACACCAGCGACTCGCAACCGTCCAGCTCCGCGGCCTGCAGCGCCGCCAGGTGGCCGTCACCGCGGTGCTCGCGCAGCACGGTGGCTGCCTGCCACAGCACCAGGTGCGGCTCGTCGGCCCAGGGCAGGTCCAGGTTGGCCGCGGCCAACGGCCGCCCGGCCACGCTCACGCTCTCGGCGGCCCGCCTGGCCAGCTCCGCCGCCTCCACCGTCGCGTCCGCCGTCACCCTGTCGCCCAGCAGAGCGCGGTACGTGCGGTCGACGGCGGTCATCCGGGCCTCGAGCACCCGCTCGGGCGAGGCGACCTCCCACGCGGCGGGCACGTGCTCGGCGATCATCCGCGGGCTGAAGCTGTAGTACGCGGCGGTGGCCAGCCGGCTGCCGGCCCGCCCGAGCGGGGCCGTGCGGTAGGCGAAATAGCTCGGCCAGCGCGACTCCACGTCGTAACCGAGCGCGCCCGCCTCCTCGAACGCCTGGGGCGAGAAGTACAGCACCGCGTGGATCGGCTCAAGCTGGTGCCACATGCGGCGGGCAAGTCTGGACGATGTGCTCATAGTAATCCCTCACTGTCTAGATAAGCTATGCCAGTGACGATAGAGGCTTGGCGCATCACTGGTCAATCGCAAATAGACAGTTATGTCGGGAGGTGGGCGGAGCTGGCCGTCCTGCTGGTGAACGAGCTGGCCGTCACCCAGGCCCGCGGCCGCCCCGTGGACCCGCCCGCCGACCGCCGGGCCGCGCTGGAGGCGGCGTTCGACCGGCAGGGCCGGCCCGCCGGCCGCGCGCTGACCGGCGCGGACGCCGACCGGCTCGCGGACGTGGCCGCCGAGCTCCACCCGGCCTTCAGCGGCGACGTCGCCGCCCTCAACGCGGCCCTGGTGCGCCACGCGGCCGTGCCCAACCTGCACGGCGACCCGCCTGTGCTGGCCTTCCACGGCCCCGGTGCGGACCTGGTCGACGCCTGGGCCGCCGACGCCGGCACGGCCCTGGCCATGGTGATCGGCGTCGGCCAGGGCCGGCGGCTGCGGACCTGCGAGGCGGGCGGGTGCGAGCTGGTCTTCTTCGACGTCACCAGGAACGCCTCGCGCCGGTTCTGCGGCCTGTCCTGCCAGAACCGCGCCAAGGCCAGCGCCTACCGCGCCCGCCGCCGCGCCTGACCACGGACCCTGGGCACGCGCTCGGCGTCGCCCATTCTGTCGGTGGCGGCGGGCATGATGGCGGCCATGGCTTCATGGCAGGAGTTCGAGCAGCAGGCGGCGGAGCTGGCCGGGCCGGCGCGGCGGCTGCTGGAGGCGTACCGGCACAAGGTGCTGGCCACGCTGCGCAAGGACGGCTCGCCCCGGGTCAGCGGCATCGAGACCAGCTTCCGGGACGGCGAGCTGTGGACGGGGTCGATGCCGGGGGCGGTCAAGGCGTCCGACCTGCGCCGTGACCCGCGGATGGCGATCCACGTCACCTCCAGCGCGCCTGAGGGGGACGATCCGTCGTCGTGGGAGGGCGACGTGAAGCTGGCCGGGCGGGCCGTGGAGATCACCGATCGGGAGGTGCCGGCGTCGTTCGGGCTGCCGAGCGAGGAGTCGCACCTGTTCCGGATCGAGCTGACGGAGGTGGTGTGGACGCGGGTGGAGGGCGACGAGATCGTCATGGACTCCTGGCGCGAAGGGGTGGGGCTGCGCCAGATCCGCCGCAAGTAAAGACCCACGGCGGACCACCAGGCCCTCGCCCCCAGCCGGCCTTCCGAAGTCCGCCGGACTTCGCCACCGCCACCGCGGCAGCCGTTGCTGTCGCGGCTGCCGCCCTGAGCGGTTGGCCCTGCCCGCAAGGGGCCTCTGCCCACGGCGGGCTCGCCTGCGCGAGGGTCGGGCGGTTTCGGAGGGGCGGTGGGGGAGGACGGCTCCCGCGAGCGGCCGGCCGCAAGGGACCGTTTCCGCGACGGCCGTTCCCCCTGGCGTGAGTCCTCGGCGCCGGATGGGGCTAGTGGACGGAGAAGCCGCCGTCCACGAAGAGCATCTGCCCGGTGACGAACGCGGAGGCGTCCCCGGCCAGGAAGACGGCCGCGCCCGCGAAGTCCCCGGGCACGCCGTTGCGGCCGACCATGTGGCGGGCGGCGAGCGTTTCGACGCGGCCCGGGATGGCCTGGGCGGGTTCGGTCAGCGGGGTCAGCACGAAGCCGGGGATGATCGTGTTGACGCACACCCCGCGACCCGACCACGCCTCGGCCTGGGAGCGGGTCAGGCCGGCGATGGCGGCCTTGGCCGTGCCGTACGCGCCGCTGTCGCCGAAGGCGCTGATGGACTGCTGGGAGCCGAGGTTGATGATGCGGCCCCAGCCACGGGCGGCCATCCTCGGGCCGAAGTGCTGGCCGAGGAGGTAGGGGGCAGTGAGGTTGACGGCGATGGTGCGCTCGTAGTCCTCGACGGTGAGGTCGGCCATGGGCTTGCGGATGTTGTTGCCGGCGTCGTTGACGAGGATGTCGGCATCGCCCGCCGTGGCGCACACGCGCCGGACGTCGTCGCGGTCGGCGAGGTCGGCGCTGATCCACGAGGCGGTGACGCCATGCTCGCGCAGGCGGGCGGCGGCCTTGTCGAGCTCGCCCTCCCTGCGGGCCACCAGCATGACCTCGGCTCCGGCCCGGCCGATCGCCTCGGCGATGGCGTACCCGATGCCGGAGCTGCCGCCGGTCACCAGGGCGCGCCGGCCGTCGAGGGAGAACAGCTCCCGCAGATAGTCAGACATGATCGGCCAAGCTAGCACCCGAGGGGTACGACCGCGTCGAGCGGGCCATGGCGACCACCACCCGGCCCCCGCCGGCACATCGTTCGGCAAAGGATTGCGCGGCGGCGGCTCTCAGGCGGAATGACCGTGCCGCCCTTCCACACAACCAATCGCCGGGGAAGCGATGTCCGCTGAAGCGCACCCGGCGTTTCTTCGTCAACCTCTTCCCATCCGATCGCGAGGACATCGCGCCGATCGCCCGCAGGCCCGCCCAACGTCGGCACAGGCCGACTCGGAGACCGGGCCGTCCTCGGCTTCGCAGGGCACCGTCTCCCGCCGTCGCTGAGTCATCCCCACTGTCAGCCGCGGTTCGTGTTCTTTTGTTGGGTGCCGAGCTCAGCGACCTGCCCCTCTCCGGGGTCGGCGGGCGGCCAGCTCGACTCGGGCGAACAGGACGACCAGCACGGCCAGGACGGCCGATGGGGCCAGGAGCCATAGCCAGCGCTGGGCCCACCAGCCGACGGTTGGCTCCGCAAGCAGGGTGCCACCCAGCCCTTCATAGGCCCACAGCACCACCAGGTACGCGGTCATGTGCCAGAGAAAGACGGTCAGCGCGACCACGTTGAGGGCCACCACCGGCTTCCAGGCGGTCGGTCGGCGCAGCAGGCGCTCGGCGGCCGGCGTGACCAGGGTCAGCAGCCCGAGTTGAAAGACGGCCAGGGCGGCGATGGCGGCGTTGGTCGGGAAGATGTTGGATTCGGCGCCGGCGGTGGCCACCATCGAGTGGGGGTAGCCCGCTCCTAGTGTCAGCCCGGCCAGCCCGGCCAGCCCGGCCCCGACAACCGCCAGACGCTGCGCCAGCGGGCGCCGCCCCAGCTCCCAGCTGCGCCAGGCGTAGCCGAGCTGGTGGCAGAACAGCCACACCAGGGCGGCGGTCACCCAGCCAGCCCAGGCCAGGCCGGCGCCGCGGTGCGCCACGCTGCCGAGGGCGATCAGCAGCACGAGCGCTACCAGGACCCTGGCTCCGTAGCGGGCGTTCAGGCTCGCGGTGATCGGCACTGCGGCGATCACCAGGCCGTACACGCCCAGGAACCACAGCGGCGTCAGGTAGCCCGGGAACCACTCCCACATCCATCGGTGCGGGCCGGGTAGGGCCGCCGCGATCAGCTCGCCGGCGAGCCAGACCAGGGCCCAGACGGCAGTCGGCCAGAGCAGCCGGCGCAGCCGGCCTCGGACGAACTGGCCGGCGGTCGTCCCGCCAGCCTGAGCCCGCTGCCAGCCGACCAGGTTGGCGTACCCGCCGACCAGAAAGAACACCGGCATGATCTGCAGCACCCAGGTGGCCAGCCAGCTACCGGGCACGGTATGGATCGGGTTGGGCATGGTCAGGCTGCCGTCGGCGATGCGGTGGGTGACCGACAATGTCCAGTGCCAGAGGGTGACGACCAGGATGCACAGCGCGCGGGCGGCGTCGACCACCCGGTCGCGGGACGTCGGCGTGGCCGCCACCAGCCGGTCCAGTGTCGATCGCTCGCCCGCGACGCGGCGGGTCTGCCGGTCTTGGCGTCTGGTGCTCAGCGGTACAGCTCCTCGATGTCGGCCGCGAAGTCCTTGTGGACCAAGGCACGCTTGACCTTCAGGGTCGGGGTCAGATATCCGTTCTGCTCGGTCAGGTCGACCGGAAGGATCCGGAACCTGCGGATCGACTCGGCCCGGCTCACCGCCGTGCTGGCCTCGTCCACGGCCGTCTGCAGCCTGGCCGGCAGATCCGGATCGTCGCGAAGCTCGGCCGGGCCGGCCTGCTCGGGCCTGCCGACGGCCCGCTTCCATGACGACAGCGCCGCGGCGTCCAGGGTGATCAGCGCGGCGGTGTACGGCCGCCGGTCGCCGACGACTACCGCCTGGCTGATGAGCGGGTGGTTGTGCAGGCGATCTTCGAGCGCCTCCGCGGCGAGGTTCTTGCCGCCGGCGGTGACGACGATCTCTTTCTTGCGGCCCGAGATCGTCAGGAACCCGTCCTCGTCCAGGACGCCGAGGTCGCCGGTGCGCAGCCGACCGTCGGCGGTCTGGCTCTCCCTGGTCGCCTGCTCGTTGCGCCAGTAGCCCTGGAACAGGATCGGGCCCTTGATCAGGATCTCGCCGTCGTCGGCGATCCGGATCTCGACGCCGGGGAGGGGCGTTCCCACCGTGCCGATCTTCAGCGCGTGGGGCAGGTTCACGGTCGCGGCGGCACTGGTCTCGGTCATCCCGTAGCCTTCCCACACGGTGATGCCAATTCCTCGGAGGAAGTGACCCAGCCGTGCGCCCAGCGGCGCTCCGCCGGAGATGGCGTAGCCGACCCGGCCGCCGAGCGCGGCCCGCAGCCGCCGGTACACCGTCCACAGGGCATAGTCCACCAGCGTCCACTCGTAGCTGGTGGCGGCCAGCAGCGCGACCCGGTCGCCGGGCCGGATGCCGGCGGAGAGGAAGCCGGCCGCCAGGCTGCGAACGTCAGCCGCGAACTGCCTGGCCGTCACCGGACGCCAGCCGCCGGCCGACCGGCGCCGGAACAGGACCATGTCACCGTTCACCCGGTCGTCGGCGAACACCACGTCGGCGAGCTGGGCATCGGGGGCAACGGTTCTCGGGGCCGGGACCGCGTGGACACGCATTGTCCATCTCCCTGTGCGGAAAAGGCCAACCAGGCGGCGTCGGCAGACTGCGGCACCGGGCGCCGCATGTACGGCGGCGAGAAGCAGCCAATTAGCCTGATTCCCCAGGTCACCAGGCACACACCTGACAGGCGAAGGCTGTACGACGGCGCAGGCCGGCGAGCACATCAAGCCGCGGCTCCTGGGACACTGGGGCGCCAGCCCTGGCCTGGCGCTGGTGTACGCGCACGCGTCCCGGCTGATCCAGCACACCGGGCAGCAGATGATCTACCTGGCCGGTCCCGGGCACGGCGGCCCGACGCTGGTCGGGGCCTGCTACCTGGAGGGCACCTACACCGAGATCTACCCGCACATCACCATGGACGAGGAGGGGCTGCTGCGGCTGTTCCGTCAGTTCTCCGCACCCGGTGGGATACCCAGCCACGCGTCGGTGCCGACCCCGGGCTCGATCCACGAGGGCGGCGAGCTCGGCTACTTGCTGCTGCACGCCTTCGGAGCGGTGATGGACAACCCGGATCTCATCGCACTGGCGATGGTCGGCGACGGGGAGGCGGAGACAAGTCCGCTGGAGGGGTCGTGGAACGTGATCTCCTTCCTGAACCCTGTCCGCGACGGCGCGGTTCTGCCGGTTCTCCACCTGAACGGCGCGAAGATCGCCGGGCCGACCCTGCCGGCCCGCAAGGGACCGGGACGAGGTCCGGTCTTTGCTGACCGGGCACGGGTATGACGTCATCGAGGTCGAGGGTGACGACCTGCCCGGCATGCACCGCCGGTTCGCCGACGCGCTGTCGCGGGCGTGGACGTCGATCAAGGCGATCCAGGCGGAGGCCCGCAGCGGCGACTGGGACGGCACCCGGCCCCGGTGGCCGATGATCGTGCTGCGGACGCCGAAGGGCTGGACCGGACCGGACGTGGTGGATGGAGTGCAGGCGTCGGGCACATGGCGCTCTCACCAGGTGCCGCTGGCCGGGATAACCCGCAGGCTCGGCGAGCTCATGCGCGACACCTACGAACGCAACCCAGACCGGTTCCGGCTGTTCTGCCCCGACGAGACCAACAGCAACCGGCTCGGGGCGGTGTTCGAGTGTCCGACCGGGCGTTCGCGGAGCGCGTGACCGAGCATCCTGCTGACCTCGACGGCCTGGCGCCAGGACCACAACGGTTTCAGCCACCAGGGGCCCGGACTGATCCAGAACGTGATCACCCACCGCGGCACGATCAGCCGGGTCTACCTGCCGCCGGACGCGAACACGCTGCTGTCGGTGGCCGACCACTGCATGCGGTCGCGGTCGCGCGTGAATCTCGTCGTCATCGACAAGCAGCCGCAGCTGCAGTGGCTGCCCATGGACGAGGCAGTGGCCTACTGTGCCCGGGGTGCCGGCTGTGGCCGTGGGCAGGGACCGTGGACGGGCGGTCGGATCCCGACATCGTGCTCGCGTGCGCCGGGGACGTGGCCACCATGGAGACCGTCGCGGCGGCGAACCTCCTGCGCGAGCGCCTGCCGCACTTCGCCACCAGAGTGGTCAACGTGGTCAACCTGATGACGTTGCCACTACGCACGGTCCACCCGAACGGCATGGACGACATCCTGTTCCGGGAGCTGTTCACCGACCACGTCGACGTGCTGTTCGCCTTTCACGGCTGCCCGGCGAGATCCACCAGCTGGTGCACGGCCAGCCGGGCCCGGACAGATTCCATGTGCGCGGGTTCGCCGACGAGGGCACGACCACGACCCCGTTCGACATGGTGGTGCGCAACCGGGCATCTCGGTACCACCTGGTGATCGACGCGCTGAATGCCGCACGGCGGACCCCGACCGGGGCGAGCGAGCAGAAGGCATGGTGCGAGCAGCAGTTCCTCCGCCATGAGCGGTACGTGGTCGAGCACCTGCAGGACATGCCGGAGGTGCGGGACTGGTCGCTGGGCGACTGGGCAGAGCAGGGCTGAGCACGGTGGGCTGGCCTCGCGGAGGGGAACTGGCCCGCTGAACCGGACATGTCCGGCCGATTGCGGCTTGACGGCGATCGTTGCTCGGCCCCTCTGCCATGGATCCTTTGTCCACATAAGGGATGGTCCTTGCTGGAGCCTCGCTTCCGCACCCGTGCCAGGGGAAGGCCAGACATCAGCCGTGTCGCCGGCGTGTTGGGGGGCGACGCAGGCGGCGTTCGGGGGAGTGATCATGGCAGAACGTACCGAAGGGACGATGAAGGCGTTCGTGATGAAGGAGATCGGACGCGTCGGCTTCATGGACAAGCCCGTGCCGCGGCCGGGCCCGTTGGACGCCATCGTACGGACGACCAGTGCCCTGATCTGCACGTCGGATTCCCACACGGTCAAGGGCGGCATCGGGCCCCGGGAGAACCTGACGCTCGGCCACGAGGGGGTCGGTGTGGTGCACGAGGTCGGAGACGAGGTGCGGAACTTCCGCCCCGGCGATCGTGTTCTGGTCGGCGCCATCACCCCTGACTGGGGCGATCTCGCCTCTCAGAACGGGCATCCGTCACAGTCCGGCGGGCCGCTCGGCGGGTTCAAGTTCGCGAATTCCAAGGATGGAGTCTTCGCCGAGTACTTCCATGTCAACGAGGCCGACGCCAACATGGCGAAGATTCCTGAGGGCGTCACCGACGAGATGGCGGCTTACTGCGCCGACATGCTCTCGACCGGATTCATGGGCGCGCAGAACGGCCGCATCCCGCTGGGCGGGACCGTCGCCGTTCTCGCACAGGGGCCGGTGGGGCTGATGGCGACCGCGGGAGCACGGCTCTGCGGCGCCGGTCTCGTCATCGGGGTCGAATCGGTCCCCCGCCGGAAGAAGCTCGCGCAAACCTATGGCGCGGACGAGATCGTGGATTTCAGCAAAGAGGATGTCGTCGAGCGGGTCCTCGAACTGACGCAGGGCCAGGGCGTGGACACCGCCATCGAGGCCCTCGGCACGGACGCGACCTTCCAGACCGCCGTCAAAATCACCAAGCCCGGCGGGACGGTGTCCAACACCGGCTACTACGGTGAAGGCGAATTCGTGCGCATTCCCCGCGTCGAATGGGGAGTCGGCATGGCCGAAAAGACGATCACGACGGGCCTGTGCCCAGGCGGCCGGCTGTGCATGGAGCGGCTGCTGCGAATCCTCCAGGCAAAGCGCCTCGACCCGACCCACATGACGACCCATTCGTTCGAGTTCGGGGAGATGGAGCGGGCCTTCGAGATAGCGGACAAGAAACTCGAGGATGTCGTGAAGGTGTTGATCACCTTCTAGGGCCGCAGCCGGGCAGCGTTTCGCCCGCGCAAGCAGCGGTGCCTCCGACTGCGCGCCGTACGACGAAAGAGGAATCCGGCATGCTCGATCCCGATCCATCGTTCCGCCCGGTCCGCCGTCGGGATGGCTACCTGCCGCTGGAGGATCTGGGTCTCATCGGGGACGGCACGACCACGGCACTGGTCGGCCTGGACGGCTCGATCCCGTGGCTGTGCCTGCCCCGCTTCGACAGCGAACCACTGTTGTGCGGCCTGCTCGATCACGCACGAGGCGGGCACTTCACGCTGACGGTGGAGGACCTGCGGGAGGCCCGGCAGCGCTACGAGCCTGATACCGCGGTGCTGGTGACCGAGTTGCGCAGTTCGAGCGGTTCGGTCAGGATCACCGACGCGCTGGCGCTGCGTGCCGGCGCCGATCTCAGCGACGATGCGGGCGCGAGCCGGGCCGAGCTCGTCCGTTCCGCCCAGGTCCTGGACGGGACCGTCCGCGTGTCGGCGGAGCTGCATCCCCGCGGCGGTGGGCAGACCCGGCTCCTGGGCAGCGGCCTGGAGGTGCAGGCGTCGCGGCGGCCGGACCTACGGCTGCATCTACGTTCCAACCGTCCCCTGACCGGCCTGCGCACCGTCCACGACCTCGAACAGGGCGATCGCCTTGATCTCGTGCTGTCCTGGGGCCGTATTCACCGCCACCACCGGTTCGACCCCGAGGCCATGCTGCGCGAGACCGCCGAGGCATGGCGCCGGTGGATGAGGAACTGCCGCTACAGCGGGCCGGAGGAACCGCTGGTCCGCCGCGCCGCGATCACGCTCAAGCTGTGCGACGACTGGGTCAACGGCTCGCTGGTCGCCGCCCCTACCTCCTCCTTGCCCGCGCCGATCGGTGGCGTACGCAACTGGGACTACCGCTACACCTGGATCCGGGATGCCGCCTTCGCCGTGTTCGCGCTGCGCCGCATCGGCTTCGACAGCGAGGCCGACGCCTTCCTCGGCTGGGTCCTCGACGCCTTCGAACAGAGCCGCCGACCGCGGATCATGTACAGCATCTGCGGCGATCCCGTACCTGAGGAGATCCAAGACGTCGGCCTGGAGGGCTACCGGCGTTCCGCTCCTGTGCGATGGGGTAACGGCGCAGCTGATCAGCGTCAGCACGACGTTTACGGCGAGGTGCTGGACTGCGCCGACCAGTGGCTGCGCTCCGGGAGCGAGATCCAGCCCGCGCTGTGGTCCGGCCTGGCGGAGCTGGCCGACACCACCGTGCGCGAGTGGCGGCAGCCGGACCAGGGCATCTGGGAGGTACGCAGCGCAAGCCGCGTCTTCACCTACTCCGCCGGAATGTGCCAGGTGGCCCTGGACCGGGCCGCGGCGATGGGCGAGCGGCTCGGCCTGCCCGGCCAGGTCACGAGGTGGCGCGCCACGGCCGACAAGCTGCGTCAGCTCATCGTGGACCAGTCCTGGAACGAGGACGCGCAGTCCCTGGGCGAACACCTCGACGGCAGCGGCGGACTGGACGCCAGCCTGCTCGCGCTCCCGCTGCGGAGGGTCATCCCGGCCGACCACCCGCGGATGGCGGCCACCACCGCGGCCATCGCCGAACGTTTGTCCGCCGGCGACGGACTGCTCTACCGCTACCTGCACGACCACTCGCCCGACGGCCTGCCAGGCGACGAGGGCGCCTTCGTGTTGTGCAGCTTCTGGCTGGTCGAGAACCTCGTCCTGCAAGGCCGTGCCGAACAGGCCGAGGAACTCTACGCCTCACTGTGCGCCCGGGCCAGCCCGCTCGGGCTGCTGCCGGAGCAGATCGACCCGTCGACGGGCACGTTCATGGGGAACTTCCCCCAGGCATTCAGCCACATCGGCGTCATCGCCGCCGGCGTCAGGCTCGCACGAGCGAAAGAAGGGAGGATGACATGATCAACAGGCTCGTCATCTTCGGCGCCACCGGCGATCTCAACGCGCGCTACCTGCTTCCGGCGCTGGCCGCCCTGTGGACAGCCGGGCATCTGGACAACGGCTTCCAGCTGACCTGCGTGGACCGGGCCGACTGGACCGACGAGGGGTTCCGGCAGTGGGCCGTCGATCAGCTCGACCGGCATGGCCTCTCCTCCTCTGCCGACGCCAGGAAGGCGATCGTGGAGTCCGCCCGCTACCTGCGGGCCGACGCCACCGACGTCACCGATGTCGCTTCGGCCATCGCCGGCGACGGTCCTGTAGCGGTCTACCTCGCTCTTCCTCCAGCGATCTTCCCTGGCACGGTGGCGGCTTTGGGCGGCGCGGGCCTGACACCGGGCAGCCGGATCGTGCTGGAGAAGCCGTTCGGCGAAGATCTGGACAGTGCTGTGGCGCTGAATCAGCTGCTGTCGGAGGTCGTGCCGGAGCAGGCGGTGTTCCGCGTCGACCACTTCCTGGCCATGACGACCGTTCAGAACGTGCTCGGCAGTCGGCTGGCCAACCGGGTGCTGGAGCCCATCTGGAACAGCGCGCACATCTCTGAGGTGGAGATCGTCTGGGACGAGACCCTGACGTTGGAAGGCAGGGCGGGCTACTACGACGGCGCCGGGGCGCTGAAGGACATGCTGCAGAACCACCTGCTCCAGGTGCTGTGCCTGGTGGCCATGGAACCACCGCTCAGCCTCGGCGAGCGTGACCTGCGCGATCGGAAGATCGACGTGCTGCGCTCGGTACGCCGTCTCACGGACGACGACGTCGTGCACCGTACCCGCCGCGCCCGTTACCTGGCCGGCCGCATCGGTGACCGGGACGTTCCGCTCTACGCCGAGGAGGAGGGCGTGGACCCTCGGCGAGGTACCGAGACCTTCGCCGAGATGGAGCTGGAACTCGAAAGCTGGCGCTGGTCCGGGACGATCTTCCGGCTCCGCACCGGCAAGGCGCTCGGACACGACCGCAAAGAGGTCGCGGTACGGTTCCGGCCCGTACCTCACCTGCCCTTCGGCGACGGCGAGCAAGGCGCGCCCAACGTGTTGCGCTTCGGGCTGGAGCCGGAGGGCATGACCCTCGCGCTGACCGGCGTCGGCCCCGACGGGCGCACCCTTGCCCCGCTCACCCTCACCGCGCAGCTGGAGGCCCCCGGCCTGCCTGCCTACGGCCGGCTGCTGCTGGACGTCCTGCAGGGCAACGCAGCTCTGTCCATCCGAGGCGACGAGGCCGAGGAGTCCTGGCGGGTTCTCGCACCTGTCATGTCGGCCTGGTCCAGGGACCTGGTCCCGCTGCTCGAATACCCGGCCGGATCGGACGGGCCTGTCCGCCCTGGTGGGGCAGCGAGGAGTACCTGATGCCTTCGACGAAGGCGGCCCCAGGCGGCCTGCGCAGCCAGGCATGGTGGGACAACGCCGGCAATCCGGAGATGACGGCTCTGTATCTCGAACGCTTCCTCAACTTCGGGCTGACCCCAGGGGAACTCCAGTCGGGCCGGCCGATCATCGGCATCGCCCAAACGGGTAGCGACCTCGTTCCGTGCAATCGCCACCATCTCGCCCTCGCCGACCGGGTCAAGGACGGGATCCGCGACGGCGGGGGCCTCCCTTTCGAGTTTCCCGTCCACCCGCTGCAGGAGACCGGCAAGCGCCCGACCGCCGCCCTGGATCGCAACCTCGCCTACCTGGGGCTGGTCGAGGTGCTCTACGGATATCCACTCGACGGGGTGGTCCTGACGACGGGCTGTGACAAGACCACGCCCGCGTGCCTGACCGCCGCGGCCACGGTGAACATCCCCGCGATAGTCCTGTCCGGAGGGCCGATGCTCAACGGCTATCACCATGGCCGGCGGATCGGCTCGTCAGGCTCGGGCCTGGTGATCTGGCAGTCGAAGCGGCTGCTCGCCGGCGGGCAGATCGACTACGACGAGTTCATGGCGCGCGTGGCCGCTTCCGCCCCCAGCATCGGTCACTGCAACACGATGGGCACCGCGCTGTCGATGAACAGCCTGGCCGAGGCCCTGGGGATGTCCCTGCCAGGCTGCGCGGCGATCCCGGCCCCCTATCGCCGGCGAGCGCAGATGGCCTACGACACAGGCCGCCGGGCGGTGGCCCTCGTGCATGAGGACCTCACCCCGCGCAAGATCATGACCCGGCAGGCTTTCGAGAACGCGATCATCGTCGCCTCGGCCATCGCCGCCTCGACCAACGTGCCCATCCACATCAACGCCATCGCTCGCCACGTCGGGGTGCCGCTGTCCATCCAGGACTGGCAACGGGTCGGAGCCGACATCCCGGTGCTGGCGAACGTCGCCCCCGCCGGGGAGTTCCTCGGCGAGGACTTCTACCGCGCCGGCGGCGTCCCCGCGGTCATGCGGTCATTGCTGGCAGCAGGGCGCCTGCGCGGCGACGCCGTGACCGTATCCGGACGTACCGTGGCCGAGAACCTGGCCGAGGCCCCGCCCGCCGACCCGACGGTCATCCGCCCGTTCGACGAGCCTGTCGCCGCGCGCGGCGGACTTCTCGTCATGACCGGCAACCTCTTCGACTCCGCGGTCATGAAGACCTCGGTCATCACCGACGACTTCCGCGCCCGCTACCTGTCGCATCCCGATGACCCGCAGGTGTTCGACCTCCGCGCCATCGTCTTCGACGGGCCCGAGGACTACCACGCCCGCATCGAAGACCCCGAGCTGGGCCTGGACGAGAACTGCATCCTCGTCATCCGCTACACCGGGCCGATCGGCTACCCGGGATCGGCCGAGGTCGTCAACATGGAGGTGCCTGCCGCGCTGCTCCAACTGGGCATCACGACGCTGCCCACACTCGGAGACGGCCGCCAGAGCGGCACCTCGGACGCACCGTCCATTCTCAACGCCAGCCCCGAGGCCGCGGCCGGCGGCAACCTCGCCATCCTGCGCACCGACGACCGGATCCGCATCGACATGGACAACGCGCGTGTCGACGTCCTCCTGTCCGATGAGGAGATCGCCGCGCGATGGGCCCAGTACACGCCGGCCACGTTGGACAACCAGACACCGTGGCAGGAGATCTACCGTTCCACGGTGGGACAGCTGGACAGCGGAGGCTGCTTGGAGCTCGCCGTGTCGTACCAGGATCTCGTACACACCAAGGGGATTCCCCGTGACTCGCACTGACGCCAAAGGCACGATCCTGATCGCCGACTTCGACTTCGGCGACGTGGACATCGAACGCGCCATCGTCGAGGGGGCCGGGTTCGAGCTCCTCGCCGCACAGTGCAGGAGCGAGGACGAGGTGATCGAAAAGGGCCAGGACGTCGACGGCGTCCTGACCCAGTACGCGCAGGTCGGTTCCCGCGCCATCGACGCGTTCACCCGGTGCCGGGTGATCGCCCGCTACGGCACGGGCGTGGACATCGTCGACGTCACCGCCGCCACCCGACGGGGCATCCAGGTCACGAACGCACCGAACGAGTGGTGCGCCGACGAGGTCGCCGATCACGCCGTCGCGCTCTGGCTCGCCGCCGCCCGCAAGATCTGCCAATACGACCGGGCGACCCGGCAGGGCACATGGCAGTGGCAGAGCGGAGAGCCGATCTGGCGGCTGAGGGGCCAGGTATTCGGGCTGCTGTCCTTCGGCTCCATCGCACAGCTCATCGCCGAACGCGCGAAAGCGTTCGGCGTCGAGGTCTGGGCGCACGATCCGTTTCTGGACGAGACCGAGATCCGATCGCGCCAGGTGCGGCCGGTGTCCTTCGACGAACTCGTCGAAGGCTCCGACCACCTGGTGATCCAGGCGCCGCTCACCCCGCAGACACACCACACCTTCGACCGTGCGACGCTCCGCAGGATGAAGCCGACCGCCGTCCTCATCAACACCGCACGCGGCCCTATCGTGGAGGACACGGCGCTCCGCCAGGCTCTCACCGAGGGATGGATCGCGGGCGCGGCACTGGACGACCTTGAGGAGGAGCCTGCGAAGCAACGCGGCTGGCACCCACGCAATCCCCTCTTCGCGCTGCCCAACGTGATCATCACCCCCCACGCCGCCTACTACTCCGAGCAGGCCATCACCACAGTGCGCCGCATCGCCGCCGAGGAGGCCGTACGGGTCCTGACCGGACAACCGGCCCGTTACCCGGTCAACGAGGTGCCGGCCGATGTTTCAGACTGACGGGCATGTCCGCGGCGAGCTTGAGTTCCTTCGCGAGCGTGCCACGAAGATGGCACCGTCGAAGACCGCCATGATGTCCGCGGCCTACTCGGCGGCAGGCGGATCAGACGCCACCTGCTGGTTGGAAATGCCGTGGATGCAGCGGGCCAGCGGCGTGATCGGCCTGATCACCAGCACGGGGTTCGTGAGCCCGCGTTGGTCGGGGTCCTCCAGCACCGCGAACAACTGCCCCGATCTGTTGCGTACAGCGTGGGCGAGCCGCCGTTCTGCGAGGCCGAACCGAGGAACGTAACCCTCATGCCTGCCTGAGGGGACTACGGCCTCGACGTAGCCGTCAACCCTTCGGACGTGATCGCTCTAGGGCGTCGTACATGGCCCTCCGGGAAGTCAACTCCAACCACCAGGCGAGTCATGATGGCGAGGGCCCTCCTCGGAGACAGGACGGCCGGAGAGGGGCAGGACCTTGACTCTTCTCCGTGGCGTTGCCAGTGATCGTAGGATCGTCCGCGTGGATCTGGATGACATCGCCGCCCGGCTCGGGGTACCCGTCGAGGATGTCGACCGCGTGCACCGGCTCGCCGGCGACCGGCCGTCGGCTCCGCTGCCCGCCAAGGCCGACGCGCGCGCGATCCTCGACCGGCTCGCGGTGCGGCCGGACGACGCCGACGAGATCATGGCGGGCTGGCCCGACCCCGACTCTCCCCTGTGGACTCCAGAGCTGCGCTGGCTGCTCGACCGCTCGATCGCCCTGGTCCGCGCCGATCTCGGGGGCCACGGCTGGCTGCCGCCCGGTCCGGAGCTGCCGCGCGAACAGGGCCCCGCCTGGCGGCATCTCTACGTGTACGCGTACCTGGCCCTGGTCGACGTCGTCACGGGGTACCACCGAGACCACGGCATCGCCGATGCCGTGTCGTGGGTGACCCTGGCGGACCTGGGCCGCAACCTCGCGATCGACCGGCGGATGCACCGCGAGGGCTGGCCGGTCATGCAGAGCTGGCTGACGCTGCACGCCCGCGGCGGCATCTACGAGCTGGGCCGGCTGCAGCACCAACGCGGCGGCACCACCATCGACCTGCACATCCCCGAGTCGGGGCCGATGACCCCGGAGGCGGTCGCGGCGTCGCTCGACGAGGCCCGCGCGTTCTTCCCCCGCCACTTTCCCGACGAGCGCTACACGGCGTTCTCCTGCGGCTCGTGGCTGCTCGACCCGCAACTACTGGAGTACCTGCCCGGGGACTCCAACATCGTCCGGTTCCAGCAGAGGTTCGAGCTGGAGCCCTACGAGGAGCCGGAAGGGCAGGACGCCGACGTCGAGGTGCTGCGGTTCGTGTTCCGCACCCTGACCACGCCGCTCGACCAGCTACCACGCCGCACCGTGCTCCAGCGCGCGATCGTCGACCACCTCAAGTCCGGCCGCCACTGGCAGATCCGCCGCGGCCGCTTCCCGATCTAGCCGGGCCGGGACATCCACAGATCTGCCTCATGATCAATGAGACATGACTTCATCGATTCTGAGGCACCGCAGTTCAAGGAGGCCTCATGCCTCAAGCCGAACGAGACAGGACAGCGGTGAATGACGGTTCAGGTGCGAGCCGTCAGGCTGGGGAGGACGTAAATGCTCCACCTGGGGGAAGGCGGCATGACGAGGCGAGTGCCGAGTCAGGAGTGGACGCTATGCGATTGAGCGCACGTAACAAGATTCCGGCCCGGGTGACTGGGCTCACCAAAGGCGAAGCGACAGCGAATGTGGAACTGGACGCCGGTGGGATGCGGTTGGTCGCCTCCGTCACCGTAGAGGCCGCCAATGAGTTGGGACTGGTGGAGGGCAGTGAGGTTATCGCCGTGATCAAGGCGTCCGACGTGATGCTGGGGCTTGAGAGCTAGCGCGGCGTCATCTCGGGGCTCCAGGTCGATGGAGAAGCGAGCGCCTCGAACCTGGTAAATGCGGGGTCCCGATCGGTTCCGTGACCACCCTGGCCGGCGAGCGCAAGGCCGGCCAGTCCCACAAGTACGCCCAACGCGCTGATGCGCGGGTCTGCCCTCGGCGCCTACAAAGATCAGGTAAATGGTCATAGCGATGGCAGAGGCGGTGGCACCAGTACGCCTGCCCACCGCTGCGACCTGCGTGACATAGCGCATCCCTCATTCCGAATTCAGCCGGCGTGGCATCCTGCCCGCTCAGGGTGAGCAGGATGCCGCTGCGGACAGAGGTCGCGTCAGGCGGGGTCGAGGGTGGAGGCGTAGGACGCCGCTGACGTAGCGGCCGCCCTTGACGTCGCCGGGTACGACCAAGCGCGGACCTTCCTTGGATCCGGTGGCCGTGACGAACAGGCGCAGCTGGGCGTTCTTGACGTCTGGGCCGATGCGCGGCCCGGCCAGTTTGAGGACGTTGGCGAGCAGAGGACCAGTGACGGTGTGCTTCTCCGCGCCGTGGGAGGTCTGGTAGAGCACGCGTACGGTGTGCTGCGGCAGGCCGCGCAGTCGCGCCATGCTGAACGAGCGCGGATGGTCGACCTGGCCGCGCACCTTGACCGCACCGACGGCGTTCTGCTGGGCGGAGGAGGGGCCGGCAGCCGCACGGCGAGGTGGGGAAGGCGCTGGCTGGAGTTTCGCGCTCGGACAGGTCCGAGATGTCCGTCCGGTCCGAAACTGCTGCCGGACGAGGCCATCGCCCTGCCAATGGGACATGCCGGCCCGGACATCGGTCCGGCCTTCCCATCGAACGACGGAGCGCGCACGATCATGCATCACCTGCAACAAACAGAACTCTTAGCCGTGGTGACAACAAGAGCCGAGTGTAGGTCTCTTCGTGAGCCGCGCTACGTTCCTCGGTAGCTGGCCTGCCGGCGAGCCCTTGACGTCGGTGAGCTTGCCCACGGCCCTGCTGCGCGCGCCGAGAGGCACGGGCCTGGGGAAGCGGACCTTATTCAGGCCGTAGTTGACGCCCATCGACGATGCAGCCCCCTCGACCATCTCGAACATGAACGACGGCAGCGGCGACAAACTCAGACAGCCGTGGGCGATCGTGCCGCCGAACGGCCCTTCCTTGGTCCGCTCCACGTCCACGTGGATCCACTGATGATCATTGGTGGCATCGGCGAAGAGGGTTGACCTGGTCCTGAGTGACCGTTCGCCACTCCGTAGGGCCGAACTTCTCGCCGACGGCCGTCTTGAGCTCCTGAACATTCGCGAAGGTCCGCATGGTCCCGAACGCTATTGCGCGGGCGGGACGGCTGCCAGGTTCAGCACTGTGAACGTGCCAGGTTCGCCGTCCCAGTAGATGATCGTGCTGGGCTCGGAGGAGGTGCCCACGCCGTACCCGCCGCTGCCCTTGCCGGTGGCGGCCACCTCGCCGGTGGCGGCGTCGTAGACGGTGTTCCCGGCGAACAGGAACCGGTCGAGGATCGGGAACCGGGTCAGAGCCATCGAGACGTCGCCGAGGCCGTCGAGGGCGATCGTGTTCGTGCCGTCGAGGTACTGCACGAACAATCCTTGCCCGTTACGCCCGAAGCACCAGGAGGGTCCGCACCGCAGGCCCTGCGCCGACGCGGGCACGTTGATCTCGGTCTGCGCGCCCCGCGCCAGGTCCACGAGCTTGGTCTGGTTGCGGTCGTCCCCCTTCGGGCCGTCGGCCACGTCCACGGCGTACGGCCATTTAATCAGGTGCAGCCCGTCGCCGCCGGGCACGCGCGCCGCCTCGCCGCCCGCGACGGGGATGCTCCAGACGCCGCCGGAGAACTCGGACCAGTAGACGTGGTCGCCGTCGACGCCGATCGCGTCGATCTGCGCGTGCTTCCCGGTGAACGTGCCGAGCAGCCTGGGCTCGCCACCCGCCAGCGGGACCGTCCAGATCTCGCGCACGGCCGCGCCGTCCTTTTCGCCGTACGCGAACCAGGCGAGGCTCTGGCCGTCGGTGGTGGCGGTCTGCGGGAAGTAGCGGTCGAGCCCCGGCGTCCGCGGCACCGTGGTGACCACGCGCGACTTGCCCGTCGCCGAGTCGTACACCTCGAACGTCCCGGCCTTCTCGAACGACGACTCGGCGCTGAGCAGCACCTCCGTCGCGCTGAGGGCGGTGATCGGGCGATAGCGCCAGCCATCGGCGTTCTTGGCGGGCATCGTGAAGACCGCGCCGGGCCAGAGCCTGTCGGCGTCCACGACCTTCGAGCGCGCGGGCGGGGAGAGCGCCACGTTCGGGAGCATCGTGGTGACGGAGACTGTCATGTCCGTGGGACTCGCCGCCGACACGCTGGCGTGGCCCCCGCCGGGGAAGAAGCCCCTGATTCCCACCACGCCCACACCCAGTACCGCCACTACGGCCCCGGCCGCGAGCACCTGCGTGCGCCGATGGTGCCTACGACGCCTGCGCACCGCAAGGGCTGCCAGCAGGTCGCCCTCTTGTGGCGCCCGCTCCGCCGCCGACCGCAACGCGTCGGTCAACTCGTCCTCTGTCCTCACGATCGTCCCCTTTCAAGCATCGCCGGCTTGATCCGCAGCGTGTTGAGCGCCCGGAACGCCTGGCTGCGCACGGTTCCCCGGGAGATCCCCAAGATTTCGGCTATGTCCTGATCCGACAGGTCCTCGTAGTAGCGCAGCACCAGGACGGCACGCTGCTTGCGCGGCAGCGTGGCCAGTTCCTTCCACAGCTCGCCGTAGGAGTGGCTGTCGGTGTAGGAGCCTTCTGGTACGTCGTCCGTCAGGTGCTCCCTGCGCCGCCTGCGCCACCAGCTGATGTGTTGCCGGGCCATGATCGTACGTACGTACGACTCTGGATCGTCCTTGTTGCGGACCCTGCGCCAGCCGTCGCTCAGCTTGAGCAGTGCCTCCTGTACCAGGTCGGCGGCGTCGTCGGCGTTGCCGGTCAGCACGTGGCCGTATCTGAGCAGGGCGGACCCGCGCGCCCGGACGAAATCCTCGAACTCCACACCTACAAGACGCCTCCCGAGGCCGGGCCTGTTGCAAAGACCTTTGCTCGAAATCTAAGAGGGCATATGAAGTGCGAAGTTTGTGATTGATTGCCGGTTACGTATATCGCCATGTTGGGGTGGTTTCGCCTGTTATGCGTCGGGCGGGGTTGTCGATGGACGCCAATCGGATCATGGCGGCGCCGCGGTCTGGCCGCGTCTCGTAGTCGCGGGCCGGTCGGCGGTGGAGCATGAGCCAGCCGAAGGTGCATTCGGCCACCCGGCGGCGCTGTCGGACACGCTGGCGGCGGTGATCAGGACGGCGAGTAGGAGCCGAGGGTGCGGACAACGGCAAGCAGTTCACCGGTCGGTCGGGCGAGCCGAAAGCGGGAACCTGCTCGGCGAAGGTCCGCTTGTCACAGGCAGTGTTGTCGCAGAAGAAGCGGCGCACCCGCGCCTGGAGCAGCACCTCCTGCCCGGCCACCGGCAGATCCGATGTGAACCCGCACCGACTCACAGCCACAGGCCGGACATTCACCCCTCGGCTCCGTCGTCGCGGTTTTCACCCGCACGGTCGCTCCCATCCGATGCACCCGCTCGATACGAACGGTGGCAAGGTGTGGGAACACGACCGCCGACAACTCCATGATCGACACAGAGCAGCGTCCCGACACCGACACTGGCCCGCACCCGGCTCAACATGATCGTGATCTTGGAAGTGTGGCCGATCACGAAAAGTGGACCACACCCTGAGTAGTGACAGCGATGTCGGTGAGAGGCAGCAGCGCTCCTGGGCTTGCGGTGGACGATAAGTGCGCTCCGCAGGGTCAGGGGGTGCGGGCTTTCGTACGACCGACAAGGCCCTGGCCGGCGCCACGTAAGCCACTGCCGGCGCGTGCATCCCGGCTTGACCCGGTTCAAGCCACTGAGCTACTTCCGTTCCCTCTCGGTCACATGCTGGCGATGAGTTTGTCCACCCTCTCGTCGACGCTGCGGAACGGGTCCTTGCACAGCACGGTGCGCTGCGCCTGGTCGTTGAGCTTCAGGTGCACCCAGTCGACGGTGAAGTCGCGCCGCTTCTCCTGCGCCTTGCGGATGAACTCGCCACGCAGCCGCGCCCGGGTGGTCTGCGGCGGCACCGACTTGGCCTCGAAGATCTTGATGTCGGAGGTCACCCGCTCCACCGCGCCGCGCCGCTGCAGCAGGTAGAACAGCCCGCGCTTACGGTGCACGTCGTGGTAGGCAAGGTCGAGCTGGGCCACCCGGGGCGAGGACAGCGGCAGGTCGTACTTCTTCCGGTACCGCTCGATGAGCTGGTACTTGGTGACCCAGTCGATCTCCCGGGAGACCAGGTCGAGGTTGCCGGTCTCCACCGCCCGCAGGGTGCGCTCCCACAGCTCCAGCACCCTCCCCGCGATCACGTCGCCGCCCCGCTGGTCCACGAAGTCCTTGGCCTTGCCGAGGTACTCCTGCTGGATCTCCAGCGACGACGCCTCACGCCCGTTGGCCAGCCGGATCCGCCGCCGCCCGGTCATGTCGTGCGAGACCTCGCGGATCGCCCGGATCGGGTTCTCCAGGCTCATGTCGCGCATCACGATCCCGGCCTCCACCATGCGCAGCACCAGATCGGTCGCGCCGACCTTGAGCAACATGGTGGTCTCGCTCATGTTGGAGTCGCCGACGATGACGTGCAGGCGGCGGAACCGCTCGGCGTCGCCGTGCGGCTCGTCACGGGTGTTGATGATCGGGCGGGACCGGGTCGTCGCCGACGACACGCCCTCCCAGATGTGCTCGGCGCGCTGCGACACGCAGTACACCGCCCCCCGCGGGGTCTGCAGCACCTTCCCCGCGCCGCAGATGATCTGCCGGGTGACCAGGAACGGGATCAGCACATCGGCCAGCCGCCCGAACTCCCCGTGCCGGCCCACACAGTAGTTCTCGTGGCAGCCGTAGGAGTTGCCGGCCGAGTCGGTGTTGTTCTTGAACAGGTAGATGTCGCCGGCGATGCCCTCCTCGCGGAGCCGCTTCTCGGCGTCGACCAGCAGCCCCTCCAGGATCCGCTCACCGGCCTTGTCGTGGGTGACCAGCTCCACGACGTTGTCGCACTCGGGGGTGGCGTACTCGGGATGGCTGCCCACGTCCAGATACAGCCGGGCGCCGTTGGGCAGGAACACGTTGCTCGACCGGCCCCAGGACACGACCCGCCGGAACAGGTAGCGCGCCACCTCGTCCGGAGACAGCCTGCGCTGACCCCGGAAGGTGCACGTGACGCCGTACTCGTTCTCCAGACCGAAGATGCGTCGATCCATTACCTCACAACTATTCTCCCCGCCCGCGCGACGGGGGAGATCGTCTTTCGCCGGCCCCGGCCGGGGATTGATGTGTGGGTACCCGGAAAGCCGACGACACATGCGCCACGAGGCCGGCTTGCAACGGAGTCTGGCTGGAGCACACGGCGGCCCTTGCCGGACGATCAAGGACCATGATCCTTGCCACTCACCGGCGGGGGATCACATCCCGCCGTGCCAAGCCATCCCCCTCCGCGAGTTGCATCGGTTGACGCAGGGCCGGCCGCGGCGCCCAGGTTGGCGATCGTCGACCGACCTCCTATCCCGAGCATGATCTGCGCGGGTACCACCCCACCGCCGGCCAGCGTCCGTGGCGGGAACAGGCCCTGCGGGATGTAGGCCGGCATGCCGAGGTTCTTCCAGTTCGCCGGCCGCGACACCGTCAGGACTCCGCGCGCGGCCTGGTCGACCACCCACTCGACCTGGCGCGGCTTGGGCTGCATCGCCTGGTTGCGCGGGTCGTTGCGAGGCACCGAGCAGTACCGTTCGGCGAAGTCGGCCGGATCGGACGGACTCGCCTTGAGAGTGGCCGACCTCGGGCTCGCGCCCGCCGGCGCGGCCGCGATCTCGGGGGTGACCGTGAACGTGGTGCCGGCTCCGGTCTCCGTCGCGGTCGCCTTGACGGCCAGCGGTTTCGGCCCGAGCCTGTCGGCCGCCGCCGGCTCCGTCACCGGCAGCACGGACGTGACCACGAGCTCACCCTCAAGGGAGGGCTGTGATCCGGGCGGCGCGTCCAGGCCCGACACGCTGGCCGGGCCCGTCGCGAGCGTCCCGGACCCCAGCGCGAACACCCGGCCACCGTGACCGGAGGTGATGTCGAGCCCGGTCAGCGAACCCGAGGCGAGCGTGGCCAGGACGGCACGACCCTTCACCGCGGCGGACACCCGGCGAGCCTGCACCCGGTCTGCGCCCGAGCGCCGCAGGTAGACCACGCCACCATCGGCGTCGGCGGCCACGTCGAACGGCACGCCCTCGGTCGCGGTGAGCACACGCCTCGAGCCGTCGTCGGCGACGCGTACCAGTGCGCCGCTGTCGGCCGCGACGATCCCCGTGGCCACCGGAACCGCTGACGTCAACTGGCCCGGCACCTCGATCCGCGCGTCGATCCGGGCCTTGCCCGCGTCCACCCGGATCAGCCGCGTGCGCCCCAGGCTGGTGTCCCCGCCCTGCGTCAGCACCGCCTGCTCGCCCGCGCCGCACGCCGGTGTGAAGTACGCCAGGCTCGACCGGGCAGCCGGGTCACGGCACCGCTGGTCAGGTCGACCACCGCGGTGAATCCGCCGCGGTCGAACAACTTCTCGTCGTCGGTGAAGCTCCGCGGCGCGTACACGATGACCGCGCGCCGGCCGGAAGCCGTCACGCACATGTTGCCGATCCACCTGTCGGTCTCCACTCCGGGTTCGCCGAGCGTGGCGACGGTCCGCCAGGCGTATCCCGCTGCGGCGTCGGCGGCCGGCACGTGAAAGCCGGTGGCATCTCCCGTGGCAGGCAACGCCCGGTCGGAGGAGGCCTGCCACCGCTTGCCCAGCACCCGGCCCCGGTCGGCCGCCGGCACCTTGGCGGGCGCGGTCGTCGGCACGGATCGCGCGCGTACGTCGTCATCCGGGCCCGGCGGCGCGGCGCGGGCCTCGGGCGGGACGGCGAGAATGCCGACCGGCAAGCCGGCTGCCGTGATGCCTCGCATCAAACCTCGAGCTCTCATGCCCAGAATCTGCGCCGCCGCGACCGGCATGAGAACAGGTTTGCGGTATAACGCAATCAGCCCGTTCCCGGTCATGCCGGACGTGACGTCTTTCAGTCATGCCCCGGTCTCGTGCTCAGTGGCCCCGCGAGCTCAAGCACCGCGGCGGCGGAGGCGAGCGGTGCGGCCACAATCGTCGCAAGCGGGCTGAGCGTCGGCTCCAGCGCGACCACCGGTG
Organism: Nonomuraea sp. NPDC003707; assembly: GCF_053587055.1. Lineage (NCBI taxonomy): Bacteria > Bacillati > Actinomycetota > Actinomycetes > Streptosporangiales > Streptosporangiaceae > Nonomuraea > Nonomuraea sp. NPDC003707. Next base: position 312,461 of record NZ_JBSFNK010000008.1, read on the forward strand.
ATGGCGTCAAACTCCTCGCGTTCCTCGAATGGTCTGGCATGGCTGCCGATGGACCACAACCGGCGGCCGAGAGGGTTGTAGACGCCGGCAGTGGCGCGGCGCACCCTGGCAACGAGCTCGTCCTGCGCCTTACCGGCGTCCGTGCCGCGCAGGGAGCGGGCGCACCAGTCGCGGAAGCGGGTGAGATGGACCTCTTGAGTGCGCAAGAGGTGGGCCCGCTGCGACACATCGCTCATCTACGAAAGGCCCAGGCCCGGTCAGTGGAACAATCAGGAACCCGCGTCAGCGGTCACCGTCTCCGGGTCCGGCGCTTTGATCGACACCTTGCCTCCCCACCCGGTGAAGCGGCTGTCGATCGTGATCGTCTGGCCGTCGAAGCCGCTCTTGTCGATCACTCCCGTTGCCGCGTACGAGCTCCTCACCCTGCTCACGAGCCCGGCCGAGGTGAGGCTGAGGGTGTAGGTGACTTTCGTGTCGTCGTGCATGCGCAGCGGGATCGACGCGTCGAACCAGCGCGACACCTTCTCCAGTTCCTTGAACGTGATCTTTCCTGTGATGGTGCTTCCGCTCAGCTTGCCTTTCTTGATCAGCGCGGATAACGTTCCCGGCTCCGCGGGGTTGATGACCTGCCCGTAGAAACCGCCGGCGCCGCCGGGCATGCCGCCGGTCTTGAGCCACGTCTTGCCGTCTGGAAGGCGCTCTTTCCAGATGCCGCCCGAGGTATAGCTGACCTTGCCGACGCTGATGGTCCGCTCAGGCTCGGCGGGGCCCGTCTTGCAGGTGATGTCTGAGGCGGCGATGCCCTTGGCGTTGAACTGGAACGTTCCCTTGCGGCTCTGCAGCTTGACCTTGCCGTCTCCGATGAGAGTGGTGGTCTCGGTGAACCGTACGCCGTGCCCGGAAACCAGCTTGCTCTTCAGAGCTCGGACGGGATCCTTGGGCGCAGCCTGCGCGGGAGCGGCGGTCACCAGAAAAGCGCAGCCGGTAACTAGAACTGTGATCGTCTTCTTCATGGAATGTGATCATTCCGGGAGCGGGTAACGAATGGGCCACGGTCCCGCGGTACACGGTTGGCAAGAGGTCAACGACCGGCTCGCCGAGCTCGGCAAGCAGTGCGGCACGGTGGCCGCCAGGCAAGGGCGGCCGTCATCGGTCAGTAAAGTGATCACGATGACGGACACGCGGCTGATCATCCACCGTGACGTTTCCACGGCCATGGCCCGTTACGACGACCGGGAACTGGCCGAGCTGCTGGAGCGCGAGGCCGTACCCCTCGGCACCGGCATCGGCGGGGCGTCCGCTCGGCTCGCGGTCGGCGGCACCGCGGTCTTCGTCAAACGCGTGCCCCTCACCGAGCCCGAACTGCGCCACCCGCACTCGACGGCCAACCTGTTTGGGCTGCCGCCCTTCTGCCAGTACGGCATCGGCTCGCCCGGCTTCGGCGCCTGGCGCGAGCTGGCCGCGCACACGATGACCACCGAGTGGGTGCTGACCGGCCGGTTCCCTGGCTTCCCGCTGCTGTATCACTGGCGGGTGCTGCCCAACGCCGAGCCTGCCCCGCTGTACGGAGAGCTGGCCGACATCGATCGGGCAGTCACCTTCTGGGAGAGCGCGCCCGGCGTGCGCCGCCGCCTCGAAGCGCTGGCAGAGGCTCCGGCGAGCCTGACGCTCTTCCTGGAGTACTTCCCATACAACCTGCACCAGTGGCTGGACGAGCGGGTGCGCGCGGGCGACGCCGACCGCGCCTGCGCCCTGGCGGACCACGGGCTGCGTGAGGCCGTGTCCTTCATGAACGCGGGCGGCCTCCTGCACTTCGACGCGCATTTCGACAACATCCTCACCGACGGGCACCACTTCTACCTGACCGACTTCGGGCAGGCCGTATCGAGCCGGTTCGACCTGTCAGAGGAGGAACAGGCCTTCTATCGCCGGCACCTCACCTTCGACCGCACCTACACGTTGACGTACCTGGTGAACTGGCTGGCCGGCGCCTTCCACGGCGTCGACTGGCCGGGGCGTCGCGAACTGGTGCGGGAATGGGCGGCAGGAGAGCGGCCGGCCGGCGTGCCCGGCGGGGTCGCCACCCTGCTGTCGCGGCACAGCCCGTTGGCCACCGTGCTGAACGGCTTCTACCACGATCTGCAGAGTGAGAGCAGGAAGACGCCGTACCCGCTGGAGGAGATCCGCCAGGTTGCCGGACGGCACGCCCTACCGCTCGAGTGAAGGGTCACCCACCGCTTGAGGAGACGCACGCCGAACGGGGAGGACGCTCTGCTCGGGTGAGGCTCACTCGCCGCGATGGTCCTCGCCTCAACGTCCACGACCTCGACCTGGCCAACCGGCCCGCGCCCATCCGCGATCGCCGGGCTCAATACGCTGATGGGCGCGGGGTTGCACGTACGGGCCGTCCTGAGCGTGCCCCCTCGCGCGGTTCCGGCCTGCGGGCTTCTGCCAGCGCTGGCGTGCCGTCCGGCGTGCTCCACCTGTACGACAGCACCCAGTCGGCCGCGGCCCAGGTCGCTTTGGTGGTGTAGGTAAGCGTGACCGGGATGGTCTGAGTGGAGTCGGGCGGGACACGGCTGGGCGTCTCGGGGGCGTAGTACGTGGTGCCCGAGAGCCACCCCCCTTCCGGCTCCTGTTCACGGCCCGGACCGGCACGGCGCGGGGCTCCGGCAGGCCATCGTCGGCGAACCACGCCGTCGCCCCATCCCAGAGGGGGCGTTCACTTTCGGGAATCCAGCCGCCGGTGGTGCGGGAAGAAGCGGCTGAAGCCTCTTGATGAGCACCGCACAGGTCACCGACCGGACATCTACCGAGCTTGTTGATGGCGAGGCGCCGGGCCGAACTCGTCCTCCAGGCGGGCCAGCAATTGGGCGAGCAGTCGATTGAGCTGATCGAGGTCGTCGGACGCCAATGCGTCGGTGAGCAGGCGCCGTTCGCGAGTGGTGCGGTCACGGGTGGCCTGGCTCCAGCGCCGCCGGCCCAGCTCGGTGAGGCGGACCGGGCGGCTGCGGCCGTCGACGGCGGGGACGGGCTCGACCAGCCCGGCCTTGCTGAGGCGGTCGATGCGCACGCTCATGGTCCCGGCGGTGACGCCGAGTTCGTCGGCCAGTTGCTTGGGGGTGCGCTCGTAGGGCGGGCCGGAGCGTTGCAGGGCCGACAGGGCGGTCCAGTCTCCGGGGGTGAGGTCGTTGGCGGTGGCGACGTCGGCCAGGAGGTGTTCGAACAGGCGGGAGATGCGGCCGATGCGCTGCCGGGCGGCCTCGGTGACGGGGTCGGCGTCGGCCATCTGGGAGATCCAGGCGTCGATCTCGGCGGCGACCGAGTCGCCTGCGGGTGCGGGGTCAGGTCTCACGTTTGACGTCCTTTGAGTATCAAGCTACTTTGCTTTGAGTCTCAAACTTTGAGTCCCAAAGCAAAGTCTACCGGGATGCTCGCCCCCGCCGATCACGACCTGGAAAGGACCCTCACATGACCACCTCAGCCTCTTCCGGCAAGGTGTGGTTCATCACCGGCACCAGCACCGGGCTGGGCCGAGCGCTCGCCCACGTCGTGCTGGCGCACGGTGACCGGCTGGTGGCCACCGCGCGTGACCGCGCCACCCTCACCGGCCTGACCGAGCAGGCGGGCGACCGAGTCCTCGCCCTGGACCTGGACGTCACCGATCCGGTCGCCGTCCGCCGTGCCGTCGATGCCGCGCTGGAGGCGTTCGGCCGGATCGACGTGCTCGTCAACAACGCCGGATACGCCATGCGCGGCGCCCTGGAAGAGATCACCGATCAGGAGCTGCGGCGCCAGTTCGACACCAACGTCTTCGGCGCCATCGACGTGACCCGCGCGGTGCTGCCGGCCATGCGCTCCCAGCGATCCGGGCACATCGTGCAGATGTCCTCGGTCGGCGGGGTGACCACCATGCTGGGCGGCACCGCCTACGGCGGGACCAAGTTCGCGCTGGAGGGACTTTCCGAGGGGCTCGCCGCCGAGCTGGAGCATCTGGGGATCGGCGTCACCATCGTCGAACCCGGCCCGTTCCGCACCGACTTCGCCGGCCGCTCGTTCCGCTGGGCCACTCCCATCGACGACTACCGGCCCGTCATCGAACCGGCCAAGGCGACCTTCGTCGCCCAGCACGGCGCTCAGCCGGGTGACCCGGTCCGCGCCGCCCGTGCGATCGTCGCCGCCGTCAACCTGGACACCCCGCCGCTGCGGCTTCCCCTCGGCGCCCGTTCCTTCGACCGCATCCGCGCCAAGCTCCGCGCCCGCCTCGACGAACTCGACCGCCTGGAGCCCCTCGGCCGCGACACCGATTTCCCCACCTGACCACTCACCACTTGGCGCTCACCGTCGAGGACGGCGACATCACCAGGGTCGAAGGGCCCGCCTCCGGGCGGACGTGGAACCGGCGTGCGACCAGCGCGCGCCCGGCCGGCTCAATGCGAGGGCAGATTGATCATGCCCTTTCCGAAGAATCGCACCAGCCCGCTCACCATGATCTCACCGGAGACGTCCACGATGATTTGACTGGGGAATCCCATCTCCATACCTTGATCAATCGTCATCCGAGCCTGCCCGGCGTGCTCGCGAAGATACGCGCCGAACGCGCCCGCGGCTGATCCCGTGGCCGGATCCTCGCCGGTCGTGAAGTCCAAGGCAAAGCAGCGGGAGCGCCACCGGCCGGGACCTTCTTCGGCCACCAGATAGCAGTTCAGACTGTCCGGCTCGGCGAAACCCTCAAGCGCCTTGTACAGGGAATCGCGATCCAAAGTCGCGTGAGCCAGTGCGGAGACCTCGCGCAGCGGCAGAATCAATGCGGGCAGCCCGGTCGACACTATTTGCGCCGGCAGTTCGGGGTGGGCGTCCTCCGGTGCGACTCCGAGCGCCGCGAGAACATGTGAAGACGATACGGTCGCCCCGAAGACCGGTGAATTCTGGGCAATGGCCACCATGGCTTCATCGCCTGCCGACTCGACGACGAGTCGCTGGCGGCCGCTCATGGTCTGCTGTGTCAGCTCGGTCGAACCGAGGCCGGCATGCCAGACATGAGCGGCCGCGGCGCCGAGCGACGGATGCCCGGCGAAGGGAACCTCGCGCGCGACCGTGAAGATTCGATGCGTGTAGTCGCACCAGGGGTCATCGGAGGCCGCGAGAAACGACGTCTCGGGCTGCAGGAATCGGCGGGCGATCAGGGCCATCGTCGAGGTGTCGACAGCGTCCGCTCCGTGTATCACCGGCAGCAGGTTTCCGCTCATCGGCGTGCGGCTGAAGACCTCAACCAAGCTGAAGGCGAATTCGGCCATATTCCCTGTCCGATCGTCAGCGCCTGCGGCTCATTCTGAATGGGGGAGTCGGGACCGGACGCTATCACCGCCGACGCCGAGCATGCGGCTCGCGACGTGCTGCCACATGAGTCCACCGCCACCGATGCGGACGACCACGGACGGCGACCAGGCCCAGACCGATGACCTGATCGCCGTCCTTCCGAGTGGCGCACATCGTCCCGATCAGGACCGGAATCCGGCAGGACCAGGACTCGTACGATGTCGGCCATGATCTCCTCATCGACCACGGAGTCTTCGCTGCCGTGCAGGTAGAGGGTGGGCTGGGTGGGCATGCCGGCCAGCAGCTTGCCCACCTCCCATTGATCGGTTCCGAACGTCGCGGCGGGAAAGTTCTCGCGGTAGAGCCCGAGAGTCGCGCGTACGTCGGGCCCCGTCTCGGGTCCGCCGGCCGCCTCGCCGTCGGCAAAAACCCCAGGTCACAGAGTGTACGCGCGGCAGCGCTCGGCCCGGACACGGCGCCTTCGCCCGACCGCGGATGGATCAGGCACATGCCGCCTTGGCCCCCATCTCACGCGGCCATGACCGGCGGCTGACCTGCCTCTCGGTAACGTGAGTGGTCAAACTACGACTCGACCCACTTCAGAGGCCCCATGTCCACCTTCTGGGATCTCAAACACCAGCTGGCCGACGCGGTCAATGCGCACGACCTGCCGAGGGTGCTCGCCTGCTACAGTCCGGACGCCGTGTACGTCTCGCCTGCGGGCGTCGCGGAAGGACATGACCAGATCGCGTGGCTCCACGAGCAGATTCTCGAGGCGTTCCCCGACTTCCACATGACGGCCTGGTACGAACTCGGCGACTGCGAGAACCCCGCCGTCACGGAATGGACGTACACCGGCACCCACAAGGGCCCGCTGCTGCTGCCCGACGGGCGAGAGATCGCGGGAACGGGCCGCCGCATCACCGTCCGGGCCATCTGCGCCACGTTCGTCGAGAACGGGAAGATCATCTCGCACCGCGAGTACTACGACCAGCTGGAGCTGTACAGCCACCTCGGCTTCGGCCTGGCGGAGCTCCACCCCACGTAGACAGGCCTGGAGCAGCCGGCCCGCCCGTCGGCCTGCCCGTGAACAGTCCGCCCGTGGCCTCGCCAGGCGAACGGACCGATCAACCGGCCGGCTCCAGGCTCTGGGCTTCGCGCCACACCGCATCCAGGCGGCCGAATTGTTCACCGGTCAGCCTGATGTCCATGGCCGCCATGTTCTCCTCCAGGTGCACGACGGAGCTGGTGCCGGGGATCGGCAAGGTGACGGGTGAGCGGGCCAGCAGCCAGGCGAGTGCCACCTGCGGGGGGGTGCCACCGATCTGCTGTGCGACCTGGGCGAGCGGTCCCCCCGCGAGGGCGTGCGCTCCGCCGGCCACCGGAAACCAGGGAATGAAGGCGATGCCCGCGGCCTCGCAGTAGTCGAGCACGTCCTCGTGCCGCCTGTCGGCGAGGTTGTAGAGGTTCTGCACGCCGGCGATGGGCACCGTCCGGCGGGCCTCCTCGAGCTGGGCGACGCCCACCTCCGACAGTCCGATGTGGCGGATCTTGCCGTCGTCCCGCAGTTGCTTGAGCGCCCCCAGCTGTTCGGCGAAGGGGACCTGGGGGTCCACACGATGAAGCTGGAAGAGCTCGATCCGCTCCAGCCGGAGGCGGCGAAGGCTCAGCTCGGCCTGCTGGATGAGGTACTCCGGGCGGCCCAGCGGCTTCCAACGGTCGCGCCCCGGGCGACTTTGCCCCGCCTTGGTAGCGATGACCAGGCCGGATGGGTACGGGTGCAACGCCTCGGCGAGCAACTCCTCATTGGCGCCCAGGGCGTACGCGTCGGCGGTGTCGAGAAGGGTGACGCCGAGCTCGACGGCTCGCCGCGCCACCGCGATCGCGGCGGGCCTGTCCCTGGGCGGCCCCCAGTCCGTCAGCCGCATCGCGCCGAACCCCAGCCGGCGCACCGACAGGTCTCCACCGATGTCAATGGTCTCGTCAGCCATAGCCAGCACCTTGCCGTACGCAATTACAAAGGACAAGCGACTCTTTCTGCGACATATTGCGTAGCATTCCTAAGATGTTGAATCTGGATCGGCTTCGTACTCTGTACGCGATCGCCACCCACGGGTCGGTCACCGCAGCCGCGGACATCCTGCATGTCACCACCTCGGCGATCTCCCAGCAGATGGCGAAACTGGAGCAAGAGGTCGGGCAGCGCCTGCTGGAGCGCAAGGGCCGCGGCGTGCGTCTCACCGAGGCCGCCGAGTTGCTCGCCGTCCACGCGGGGCAGATATTGGCGCTGGCCGAACGGGCCGAGGCGGACCTGGAGGCCTGCCGCGGCGTCGTCGCCGGGCAGTTGACGCTTGCCGCCTTCGCGACGGCCGCGCGCGGGTTGGTCCCGCCCGCGCTGCGGGATCTCCGTCGTGATCACCCGCGGCTGCGGATCATGTTGCAGGAGTGCGAGCCGCACGAAGCGGTGCCGGGGGTGAGCCGCGGCGATCTGGACATGGCCATCGTCCAGGATTGGTGGGACTCTCCCTTGTCCCTGCCCGGCAACTTGAGCAGGGCCAGGCTGCTCGACGACGTCGCCGACATCGCGGTGCCGGAGGGGCACCCCTTGGCCTCGCGGACCGCCGTGGAGATCGAGCGATTCGCCGGCGAGCCATGGATCACCTGGAGTGACGGCTGGATCTGCAACTCCTGGCTGGTGGAAACGCTGCGTTCTCGCGGGGCCGAACCGGATATCGCCTACACCGCCGGCGAACACCACACCCAACTGGCCCTCGTCGCCGCCGGCCTCGGTGTGGCGATCATTCCCAGACTCGGCCGTGACCCCGTCCCCGACGGGGTCCGTTTCGTCGAGGTGCGGCCACGCCTGACCCGCCACATCTACGCGGTGTGGCGCACCGATGCCGACCGGCGGCCGTCCATCCATGCGGTGCTCCGATCCCTGCGACAGGATCGCGGAAGTGCAGGACCGAAGTAGCCGGCTCAGGATGGCGGCGTTCTCCTCCGGGGGAACAGTGCCGCGGGGACGAGGGCGAGCACTGCCAGGGCCAGCGCCCAGCCGAACGTGACGCCGAACGCGGACTCGGGGCCGGCGTGGGCGCCGGCGAGCTGATTCTCCAGCACGATCAGGAAGATCGCGGTGCCCAGTGATCCGCCGATCCGGTTGAGGACGTTCAAGGCGCTTGCGGCGCGCGGCGTTTCCCGCTCATCGACAGACGCGTAGGCGGCTCCCATCGTCGGGCCCATCACGCTTCCGAGACCGAGCCCCTGGACCACCAGCGACACGCTCAGTGACCACGCCGCCGGCCCCGCGCCCGCCTGGGTGAACACGGCCGTTCCCGCGGCCATGAGCAGGAGGCCGGTGAGTACGACGGCGCGCGCGCCGTAACGGTGGGCGAGCCGTCCCGCGGCGAACGCGCCGACGGCGGCGCCGAGCGCCTGCGGGATGAGGAGCAGGCCGGTACGGAACGCGTCCGTGTGATGGACCTGCTGGTAGAAGAGCGGCAGCAGGACCATGGAACTGTAGAGCGCGGCGCCGAGCAGGAACGAGGTCGCGGTCGCCGCCGCGAAGCCACGGCGGGCGAACAGCCGCACGTCGATCATCGCCGCGTCGCCGGCCCGCAGCGCGTGGATGACGTAACCGCCGACCAGCAGCAGCCCGGCGCCGAGGACGGCGCCGAGGACAGTGGTGGCGACGGACGATCCTGGTCCGCCGCGTTCGCCCGCCAGGGACAAGCCGTAGATCAGAGCCGTCGCCCCCGGGCACAGCAGGAGCAGGCCGAGAACGTCGAGCGGACGGCCGGCGTCCCGTTCGGCGCCGTCGGCGGGCAGCAGGCGCGCGGCGAGCGGGAGGACGGTCAGGCAGATGGGCAGGTTGACGTAGAAGATCCAACGCCAGTCCAGGCTCTGCACGACCAGCCCGCCGAGGACCGGCCCGAGAACCGGCGCGAACATCGCCGGAATCGACAGCAGCCCGAGGACCCGGCCGGCTTGGGACGGCCCGGCCGCCCGGGCCACGATCGCCTGGGAGATGGGGTTCATCAGACCGCCGCCCAGCGCCTGGAGCAGCCGGAAGCCGATGAGCGCGGGCAGCGACCAGGCGAGGCCGCACAGGGCCGAGCCCGCCGTGAACAGCGCCACGGCGATGATCCACATGCGCTTGGCGCCGTAGCGCTCGCTCAGCCAGCCCGACAACGGCATCACCATCGCGATCGCCAGCAGGTATCCGGTCGCCACCCACTGGACGTCGGCCAGCGAGGTGCGGAAGTGGGCGGCCATCGCCTGCGTCGCGACCCCGACGGCCGTCGCGTCCACGGTGGCCAGGATGGGGGCGGCGATCAGGACGAGCCCCATGCGCGTCAACCGGGGATCGAGCCTTTCGCGCGCCGACGTGAGCGTGTCCGCGGCCATGGTCACCCTCTCACGGTCGTTGGTTAGGTCGAACTCAAATTTAGGTTGGACACTTTATTAGGTCAAACCTAATTTTGGGCTCGACCTTGTGACCGCGGATAGCATGAGACCGTGAGTGTGCGAGCGGAGGGGTTGCGGGAGGCCAAGAAGCGCCGGACGCGTCAGATGATCTCCGACGTCGCCACCCGGCTGTTCAAGGAGCGCGGCTTCGACAAGGTGACGATCGCCGACATCGCGAGCGCCGCGGGCGTGGCCAAGATGACGGTCACCAACTACTTCCCCCTCAAGGAGGACCTCGTCCTCGACATGGGCGAGGAACACGTCACCACGCTCACCCGGGCGGTCGGACAGCGCGAGCCGGGCGAGTCCGCCCTGGCCGCCCTGCGCCGCGACTATCTCGAACGGGTACGCCGACACGACCCGCTCATCCCCGACGACGACATCGCCTGGCAGCGCCTGGTGCGCGACACCCCGGCGCTCCGCGCCCGCCTCCGGCAGATCCACGAGCAGGCCGAGCACGCTCTGGCGGCCGTGCTGGGCGACGAGACCGGCGATGCGGGAATCACGACGAAACTCGCCGCCGCTCAGCTCGCCGCCGTGGACCGGCTGCTGTTCTTCGAGGGGCAGCGACTGGTCCTCGAAGGCAGGACCTCCGACGAGATCTTCGCGATACTCGCCGACACCGCCGACCGCGCATTCGGCCTGCTGGAACCCGCCTTGGGCGGCTACGCCCGCCGTTGACGGCGCTGAAGCGCCGCGACGTTATGCGCGCGCGTATCTGGCGGCCATGGCGTGGAAGATTTCCTTGGGCGTCCACCGGGTCTCGTCGAGCATTTTCACCACGCCGTAAGAGCTGAGGTCCTGCTCGCCCTGCAGAGTGAATGCCGCGAACGTGAACCAGAGCGCCGTGTCGATGCCCTCGTCGCGGAAGAGGTCGAGCAATTCGGTGAAGTAACGCACCTGCTCGCCCTCGTCTCGCACGGCCGCGTTCGGCGGCTGCCACGCCATCGCGCCGAGCTCGCTCGCGCCGGTGTAGGCGCAGGTCCCGAATTCGGTGACGACGACCGGCTTGCCGTGCGCGAAATGTCGGCGCAGGTCCTCACGGAATCGACCGGCGTTGTACGCCGCCCGGTAGCCCCCGACACCGACCAGGTCGAACGGGGACCAGTCGACGAGCTCCCATTGCCCGGACGCGTAGGTGACGCGGCCCCCGAATCGTTTCCGCACGGCCTCGGCCACCTCGCCCAGCCGGCCGTTGAGCCGCTGCATGATCGGACCGAGAGACGACCAGAATTCCGGCCCGCCCCGCATGGCTTCGAATCGATCGAGGAAGGTGTCACCGGGCAGGTAACCGCCGCAGTACGCGCTCATCTCGCACCCGGCCACGAAGATCACCTCGGCGCCGTTCCCGCGCAGCGCCTCGGCCCGCTCCGCACACTCGATCAGACAGTCCATGGTCTCCTCGGGGGTGAGGTCAACCGGGAACGGCGAGAACCACACCTCCAGACCGGCCGCGGCCGCTGCCTCGGCGGCCACGCTCAGCCGCTCAGGATCCCTGCCTGAGACGCGGACCACGGAGCAATGTAAGTCATCGGCTATCGTGCGCATGTCGCGCCTGACGGCCTCCACGTCGAACGTCTTACGCGACAGCTGCTCTCCAGGCAGGAATCCGGTGTCGTAGTTGATGCCGTGTTTCATGGATGACCTCTCTGCATACGCGCATTCGCTGGGGTGGCTGCTACCGAGGTCCGCAGATCCCCAGCGCCTTGCCGATGAGATCGGCGTTTTCGACGGTGTCGAGCAGCGCCATCGCATAGTCGGCGCGGGACAACTGCATCGCGCCACCGGTCGCGTTGGCCTCGAAGTCGACGTGCACCCGCCCGGATGGCGGCTTGTCATTGAGCATGGTGGCGCGTGCGATGCTCCAGTGCAGGCCGCTGACCTGCAGCATGCCCTCGGCCCGCGCGAGGTCCACGTACGCCTCGCGGAAGAACAGCCAGGCCAGGGCGACCGCGAGACGCGGACGGGTGGCGGGCACCGAGCGGCTGCTGGTCATCACCAGCCGCGACACGCCGCGCTCCCGCATGGCCGTGATGAGGTTGCTCGCGATGCGACTCCCGCCGACGGCGGCGACTACCGCGTCCTGGCCCTGTACGGCCGTGCGCACGGTGTCGAGGTCGTGGGCGTCGCCGTGGTGTACGCCGGTCAGCCCCGGAAGGTCGGGCAACGAGTCCGGACGGCGGGCGAAGGCCGTGATCTCGTGCCCGCGCTCGACGCCCTGCGCCAGGACGTGCTTGCCGGTGCGACCGGCCGCGCCGATCACTAAGAGCTTCATCTTATTGCTCCTTTCTATATTGCAGTTTGCACTATAGCAGAGAGCCGTAGAGGCGGTCGGCTCGATGGGGATCGGCAGGGCGCGGGTGCTCAGAGTGCGGTTCTGAAGCGGTCGCGATAGTCGGAAGGCGCGATGCCGACCAGCCGCTGGAACGTGCGGCGGAGGGTTTCGGCGGTGCCGAAGCCGCAGCGCCGGGCGACGGCATCGCGTTCGTCGCGGGCGCCTACCGCAGGGTCCATGGCGACATCGGCCAGGCGTGAGCCGATCCCCGCCGGCGGGGACGAGCGAGCAGCGGGACTCGGGCGACAACTTCCTCGCCCTCGAGCCCGGCGTCGTGGTGGGGTACCACAAGAGCCAGTACACCAATCGAGGGGTTCGAGCGCCGATTGGCGGGCGGGGTGGGATGGGGGAGAATTGAGGTCGTTCACTGATCGGGAAGAGCCCTCGGGTGCGTCATGAGCCTGGATCCGACCCGCGCGTCCGCCGGAGCCCCGCTGCGTGCCGCGATCGGGGCCGCGCGGTGGATCAGGACGGCGGCCGCGGGCGACGCGCGGGCGCGGCACTGGGTGGGCAACCCCGACCCGCGGGGCCGCTCCGCGCTGACGCCTGAGCCCGCCTCCCTGTACGGCGGCGCGGCCGGCATCGTGCTGTTCTTCCTGGAGCTGGCCGCCGCGACCGGGCGGGAGGAGTACCTGGAGGACGCCCGGGCGGGCGTGCGCTACCTGGTCGAAGCCGGGCCCGGGGTCGGAGACGTGACGTTCCACCACGGGCTGGGCGGGATCGCGGTCGCCTTGTGCGAGGCCGGGTGGGTGCTGGGCGACGGTGTGGCCGAGGAGGCGGCCGTGGTGGCGCTGGACCGGGTGGCGCGGGCGGCGCGGCCGATGGACGGCGGTCCCGGCTGGTCGGGGGATCCGGCGCAGCGGGGCGACGGCGGTGTCGTGCTGGCGCTGCTGCACGGCGCCTCGATGCTGGGGGTGCCGTCGTACGCGGAGCTCGCGGCCGAGGCGGGGCTGCGGGCGGCGCGGCTGGCGGTGCCGGGGCACCGCTTCGGCGACTGCGAGGGCCTGCCGGCGGACGCGGTCACGCCGGGCTTCCTGGCCGGTACGGCGGGGACGGCGTTCCTGCTGGCCCGCCTGTACGGGGTGAGCGGGGATGCCCGGTTCCTGGAGGCGGCGCGCAGGGGCGCGGATTTCGTGCGCTCGGTCAGCGTGCTGAGCGGCCGGCGCGCGCTGGTGCCGCACCATCTGCCGCAGGGGCGAGGGCTGCACTACCTGGGGTTCTGCTCGGGCTCCGCCGGAGTGGCGCGGATGTTCGTGGAGCTGTACCGGGCCGGGGGTGACCCGGCCGACCTGGAGTGGGCCGAGCGGCTGGCCACGGGGATCGTGACGAGCGGCGTGCCGGGACGGCGGGTGCCCGGGCTGTGGGACACGGCCTGCCAGTGCTGCGGGCTGGCGGGGCTGGTGGAGCTGTTCATCGGGTTGTGGGCGGTGACGGGGCGGGAGGCGTACCTGGGCTTCGCCCGGACGCTGGGCGAGCACCTGGCGGGCAGGGCGAGCGGCGACGGCGGGGGTCTGCGGTGGTACCAGGCCTTCGAGCGGGTACGTCCCGGCGTGGTGAGCGCGGACACCGGGTACATGGCGGGCGCGGCGGGCATCGGCACGGCGCTGCTGCACCTGGAGGCGGTGGGGCGGGGACGGCGGGTGATCCTGCTGCCGGACAACCCGTTCCCGGCGATCCCCGCACCTTCCGGCATGCTGCCCGAATAACGCCCTGAATGACGCAACGAGGAGATTGCGCGCACGCGCGTGCGGCGTTAAGCTCGATTGCCCAATTCAGGCAAAGGCTTCACAATCCTCCGGTTAGGAGTATACCAGCGAATGGCTAATCGTCAAGATGGTCTTGCGGAAGCCCTTGACAGCGAACAGCGTACTGTGTCGTGGCTGTACGGCCGGCTCGACGTCGCCAGAGGGCGGGCGCAGGCGGCGCTGCGAGACGTGTACGCCAGGGCCGGCGGCACCCGCCAGGCGATGGTCGAACGCGAGGCGATGGCCTCGGAGCAGGCCAGGAGGCTGGCCCAGCTGAACGCGGTCGAGCGGGGCCTGTGCTTCGGCCGCATCGACGACGGCACGGGGCAGAGCACGTACGTCGGCAGGATCGGGCTGCGCGACGAGGAGCACGAGTCGGTCCTCATCGACTGGCGGGCCCCTGCCGCGCGGCCGTTCTACGTGGCCACGGCCACCGACCCGGGCGGGCTGGTGCGCCGCAGGCACCTGCACCTGAAGGACCGCACGGTGGTCGGCATCGACGACGAGGTGTTCGACCTGGAGGGGATGAGCGACGGCGACCGGCGCGCGCTCGTCGGCGAGGCGGCGCTGCTGGCGGCGCTGCGCCGGGGCAGGACGGGCCGGATGGGCGACGTGGTGGCCACCATCCAGACCGAGCAGGACCGGGTGATCCGCGCCTCGCTGCAGGGAGCGCTGGTGGTGCAGGGCGGCCCGGGCACCGGCAAGACCGTGGCGGCGCTGCACCGGGCGGCGTACCTGCTCTACACCCACCGCGACACCCTTGAGCGGCGCGGCGTGCTGGTGGTGGGCCCCAACTCGATGTTCCTGCGCTACATCAGCCAGGTGCTGCCGGCGCTGGGGGAGACGCAGGTGGTGATGACCACGGTCGGGGAGATGTTCCCGGGGGTGCGGGCGAGCGCGGCCGACGGGCCGGCGACGGCGGTGGTCAAGGGCGACGCGCGGATGGCCGACGTGGTCGCCCGCGCGCTGGAGCTGCGCCAGCGCGCGCCCGAGGGCGATCTGGTGGTCGAGCTGGACGGGCTCAACCTGCGGGTGCCGCACGCGACGTGCGTGCGGCTGCGCGACCGGGCGCGGGCGGTGCGGCTGCCGCACAACATGGCGCGCAAGCTGTACGTCACCGAGCTGCTCAAGGAGCTGGCCAAGGCCGAGGCGCGGGCGCTGGAGGAGTCGCTGCACATCGAGGAACTGGTCATCGAGGACGAACCGGAGCTCGCGCAGCCGCTCGACCTGGAAGGCGACCTGGACGAGCTGGATCTGGAGCTGGCCTCGCGGCGGCTGTGGGGCGAGCCGGGGATCCGGCGGGCGGTGGACGACCTGTGGCCGGAGCTGACCCCTCGGCGGCTGATCTCGGAGGCGCTGGCCTCGCCGGAGACGCTGTGGTCGGTGGCGCCGTCGGGGCTGGACTGGCAGGAGCTGGTCCGCCCGGTGGACGCGCCGTGGACGGCCGGGGACGTGCCGCTGCTGGACGAGGCGGCCGAGCTGCTGGGCGAGGACGACTCGGAGCGCCGGGTGGCGACCAGGCGGGCGTCCGAGGAGCAGGCGTCGGAGGAGCTGTACGCGCTGGAGGTGCTGCAGAGCACGGGGGTGCTGGAGGAGGGCATCTTCGACCGGGCCGACGTACTGGCGGAGCGGCACGCGGACGACGGGCTCGGGCTGACGACGGCCGACCGGGCGGCGGCGGACCGGACGTGGGCGTACGGCCACGTGATCGTGGACGAGGCGCAGGAGCTGTCGGCGATGGCCTGGCGGATGATCATGCGGCGGGTGCCGGCGAAGTCGCTGACGGTCGTGGGCGACCTGGCCCAGACGGGGTCGGCGGCCGGGGCGCGGTCGTGGGGGGAGGTGCTGGACCCCTACCTCGAGGGGCGCTGGCGCGAGGAGCGGCTGCTGGTCAACTACCGCACGCCGGTGGAGATCATGACGGTGGCGGCGGACGTGCTGCGGGCCTTCGCGCCCGAGCAGGAGCCGCCCGAGTCGGTGCGCGAGGGCGGCTCACGGCCGCTCGCGGTGCGCCTGCCGGTGGCCGGGCTGCCGGGGCTGGTGGACGGGGAGCTGGCCTCGATCGGCGAGGGCCGGGTGGGCGTGGTGACCTCGGACGCGCGGCACGCGGAGGTGGCCGGCCTGTTCCCGGAGGGTGACCTGGACGCGCCGGTGGTGGTGCTGACGGTGGGGCAGGCCAAGGGGCTGGAGTTCGACGCGGTCGTGGTGGTGGATCCGGCGGGGATCATGGGTCAGTCGCCGATGGGAGGTCAGGACCTGTACGTGGCGGTGACGCGGGCCACCCGGCGGCTGACCGTCGTGTACGAGGGGGAGCTGCCGGAGGTCCTGTCCGGGCTGGCTTTCGAATCTACAACGTAAAGGCGCCGGCCTGAGGTACAGGTCATTCGTTGTACAGCTTGTCGGCCACCGCGCGGATGGTGCGCGTGATGTGGTCGAGTGAGCGCAGGGTCTCGGTGTCGAGGTGGTCCAGGATGCGGCGATAGTGTTCGAACCCGGAGTCCTGGATCTCCTCGATCAGGGCGGTGCCGGCGGGGGAGAGCTCGGCGCGGCGGACGCGGCGGTCGTGGGGGTCCTCGTGACGGGTGACGAGGCCGTGGGCGACGAGCCGGTCGACGAGGCCGGTGACGGTGCCGAGACTGACGCCGAGGTGGTGCGCGAGCTCCTGGCCGGAGGCGGAGCCGTTGAAGGCCAGGAGCATGATGACGTGGAGTTGTCGCATGGTCAGGTTGGAGGTGAACAGCGGGGACTGATGTTGGGCGAACAGTCGCCCCATGCCACGCTGTGTTTCGCTGATTCGACGGATCAGGTCTTCGCGTTCGTCGCTCACACTCACCTCTCGCTTCCTGAGAAGGTTATCAGGAAAGCTCGATCTGTCTAAATATTCGTTCGAGGCGAAGTGTTAGTCTGGGGCGAACTCTTGGAGGGGACGCCTATGACCGCATTCGCCCGTTTGAGCCTGGTCAATCGCAGCCTTGTGATATTGCTCGCGCTCGTGCTCAGCGCGTTCGGCGTGTTCACGATTCCGCAGTTGAAGCAGCAGTTGCTGCCGTCTTTGAGCTTCCCTGGCGCGTTCGTGGTCGCGGCGTATCCGGGTGCCTCGCCCGAGATCGTCGAGGACCAGGTGACGAAGCCGATCGAGGACTCGTTCCAGGGCCTGGACGGCATGGAGCAGATGACCTCGACGTCGAAGGAGGGCCTGGCGCAGATCCAGGTGGCCTTCGAGTACGGCACGGACGTCGAGTCCTCGCTGAACAAGATGCAGCAGGCCATCACCCGCGTCTCCCTCCCGGACGGGGTGGATCCGCAGGTCGTGGCGGGCAACACCGACGACATCCCGGTGGTGGTGCTCGCGGTGGGCGATGGCGGCGACGAGCGGGCGATGGCCGACAAGCTGCGCCGGATCATGGTGCCGGAGCTGCAGAGCGTGGAGGGCGTACGGGAGGCGTCGGTCACGGGCACCCGTGACGAGGTCGTCACGATCGAGCCGGACACCAAGAAGATGACGAAGGCCGGAGTGTCGGCCTCGCAGATCCCCGATGTGCTGAAGGCGAACGGCACGCCGATCCCGGCGGGCACCCTGACCGCTGACGGCAAGTCCCTCACGGTGCAGGTGGGTGCGCGGGTCGACTCGGTGGCCAAGCTGAAGGACCTGTACCTGACCCCGGCCCAGCCGGCGGCCACCCAGCAGCAGCCGAGCCAGGCCCAGGCCCGCCCGCAGACCGGGCAGCCCGGCCGTCCGGGCCAGTCCCCGGCGGCCCTCGCGCAGCAGCAGGCGCCCAAGCCCAAGCCGCTCAAGCCGGTCAAGTTGGGCGACGTCGCCGAGATCAAGCAGGGGCTGGCGGACGCGGCGACGATCACCCGTACGGACGGCAAGACGAGCCTGGGCGTGTCGGTGACGATGGTGCCCGACGGCAACGCGGTGTCGATCTCGCACGACATCCGGGAGAAGCTGCCCGAGCTGACCAGGTCGCTGGGCGACAGCTCGGACACGGCGGTGTCGGTGGTGTTCGACCAGGCGCCGTACGTGGAGGAGTCGATCCGGAGCCTGACCACCGAGGGCCTGCTGGGCCTGGCGTTCGCGGTGCTGGTCATCCTGGTGTTCCTGCTGTCGGTGCGTTCGACGCTGGTGACGGCGGTGTCGATCCCGCTGTCGGTGGTGATCGCGCTGATCGTGTTGTGGGCGGGCGACTATTCGCTGAACATGCTGACCCTGGGCGCGCTGACGATCGCGGTGGGCCGGGTGGTCGACGACTCGATCGTGGTGCTGGAGAACATCAAGCGACATCTCGCGTACGGCGAGGCCAAGCTGCAGGCGATCCTGACGGCGGTGCGCGAGGTGTCAGGCGCGGTGACGGCCTCGACGCTGACGACGGTGGCGGTGTTCGCGCCGATCGCGATCGTGGGCGGCATGGTGGGCGAGCTGTTCAGCCCGTTCGCGATCACGGTGGCGGTGGCGCTGCTGGCCTCGCTGGTGGTGTCGCTGACGGTGGTGCCGGTGCTGGCGTACTGGTTCCTGAAGGCGCCGGACCTGACGCCGGAGCAGGCGCGCAAGCAGCGCGAGGAGGCCGAGGCCAAGGAGCTGCGCTCGCCGCTGCAGCGGGCCTACCTGCCGGTGCTGCGGTTCGCGACCCGGTTCAAGCTGGTGACGATCCTCATCGGCGTGGCGGTGTTCATCGGCACGATGGGCCTGGCCGGCGGGCTGCAGACGAACTTCCTGGACTCCTCGGGCCAGAACACGATCTCCCTGTCGCAGAAGATGCCGGTCGGCACCGACCTGGCGACCACGGACAAGGCCGCCCAGCAGGTCGAGGGCGTGCTGAAGGACCTGGACGGCGTGGAGACGTACCAGGTGAACGTCGGTGGCGGCAACGCCATGCAGGGCGGCGCGGTCGGCGGTGGCGCGGACCGGGCGTCGTACTCCGTGACGGTCAAGGAGGGCGCCGACCCCGACAAGGTGCAGCAGGCGCTGCGCGAGCGGATCGACGGCCTGTCGGGCGTCGGCGAGGTCACGGTGGGCGGCGCCGGCGGCGGCGGGTTCTCCTCCGACACGATCGACGTGATCGTGCAGGCGCCCGACGCCGAGACGCTGCGCACGGCGACCGACACGGTCAAGACCGCGATGGGCGAGGTGTCGGGCCTCACCGAGGTGTCCTCCAACATGGAGACCAGCGCGCCGCGGGTCGAGGTTGCGGTGGACCGGCAGGAGGCCGCGGAGCGGGGCCTGTCGGAGGCACAGGTGGGGCAGGCGGTGGCGCAGGCCTTCCGCGGCGCTCCGCTGGGCCAGATCACCCTGGACGGCCGCTCCAGCGACCTGGTGCTGCGCGGCGCGGACGCGCCGGACGACATCAAGGCGATCAAGGACCTGAAGCTGCCGACGGCGGCGGGCATGATCAAGCTGTCGACGGTCGCGGACGTCAAGGAGGTGGCCGGGCCGACGCAGGTGACGCGGATCGACGGCGAGCGTTCGGCCACGGTGTCGGCCAAGGCGGCCGACGCCGGCAACCTCGGCGCCGTGACGCAGACGCTGACGACCAAGCTGAACGGCCTGTCGCTGTCCGCGGGCGCCACCTATGAGATCGGCGGCGCGTCGGCCCAGCAGTCGGACGCGTTCTCCGACCTGGGGCTGGCGATGCTGGCGGCGATCGCGATCGTCTTCCTGATCATGGTGGCGACGTTCCGCAGCTTCGTCCAGCCGCTGATCCTGCTGGTATCGATCCCGTTCGCGGCCACGGGCGCGATCGGGCTGCTGGTCGCCACCGACACCGCCCTGGGCGTGCCGGCGCTGATCGGCATGCTGATGCTGATCGGCATCGTGGTGACCAACGCCATCGTGCTCATCGACCTGATCAACCAGTATCGCGAGCAGGGCATGGGCGTGGTGGAAGCGGTCATCGAGGGCGGGCGGCGCAGGCTGCGGCCGATCCTGATGACGGCGGTGGCCACGATCTGCGCGCTGACGCCGATGGCGCTGGGGGTGACCGGCTCCGGCGGGTTCATCTCGCAGCCGCTGGCGATCGTGGTGATCGGTGGTCTGATCAGCTCGACGCTGCTGACCCTGGTGCTGGTCCCGACGCTGTACACGATGGTGGAGCGGGCGAAGGAGCGGATGCGGCGCAAGCCGGCCGAGCCCAAGCACGAGGCGAAGGTCCTCACCCCGACCTCCTGACAGAGGCGGCGCTCTTTGCCCGGTGGGGTCACCGCACCCCGCCGGGCAAACGGCCGTCGGGGCGGAGGTTCGTGACCGCCCATCTGTCGAAGCTTTGGCCGGCTCTCGTCGGCTTCCTCGCTCAAGGGTGCGGGCGGTGGCCGGGCCTGTCGTTACGGGCATCTTCAGTCTGAATGCACTGTCGCGGACTGCTCGCGGAATTGGCGCAGCGGCAGGCCATAGGCGTTGCGGAAGGCCTGGCTGAAATGCGCTGCGTTGGTTAATCCCCATCGGGCTGCGATCGCGTTGATCGGGTGGGTGGCCGGCTGGGGGTCGGCGAGATCGCGCCGGCATTGTTCCGGGCGGCGTTCACGGATCCAGCCGGCGACGGAGCCGCCGCAGGTCCCGGGAGGGCAAGTCGCGTCGATCCCCGCCAGGTGGCGAATGCGGGGGAGGGGAGGGCGGATATGGGGGTGCCGACCGGATCATGACCGGAGCTCTACCGCTGAGCTTTGCGCGCCAAAAGGCGCGCAGCGGGGACTTGAACCCTGCGACCGCCGGTGCCGGAGATAACCGAACGACTTCGACCCGCCCTCCCCTGATCGTCAGCTTTCCGGAGGCACGGATATGGGGCTCCGGCCGGGTGCCCAACCGATCTGGGCGCCGGCCGCACGAGAGAGCGGCCGGAAGGAGTCGAACCTCAGGTAACCGACCAGATTCGACCCGTGCCACCGGCAAAGCTGACGAGGGGACCGGTGAGGTCCGGAGAAGGCGCGGATATGGGATGTTCACCGGTATCAGGTGCTCTGCCAACTGAGCTACCGGAGCGTTGCCCCGGGCAGGACTCGAACCTGCGACCGCCCCATTATGAGTGGTAACCGACGAACTTCGACCCGTGCCCTCACCGAACCACACCGGTGGCCGCCGAGCTGAGAACGAGTACGGATATGAGAAGCGGCACCGGATGTGATCTTTTTTGCAGAAAGAGATAACCGATGCAGTTCGACCCGTACTCGCACCAGGCCCAACGGATGTGAGGGACCAGCGAGGTAAGACGCTAGCGCACTCGTCGGCGGGTCTCGATCGATTTTCGTGCGATCGTGATCACCCGTCGGAGAGCGCGATCGCTAGGGTTGGTCGTCATGGCGCTGCTGTCTCACCTCGACCGTTTCAACAAGCGGCACCCGTGGAGCCACAACGACCACTACGGCGGCTGGGTCGTCGGCCAGGTGGCCGCGTCCGGGGCCGGCCACGTCCTTGACGTCGGGTGCGGCACGGGCAACCTCGTCGCCCTGCTCCGCCGCCGCGCCGCCACCGTCACCGGGCTCGAACCCGACCTCGCGACCGCCGGGGCCGCGGCGGAGCGCTTCGCCGACGACCCCGCGGTCACCATCGTCCAGGGCGACTTCGCCGGGCGTGACCCGCAGCGGCGCTGGGACGCCGTCACTCTCGTCGCCGTCCTGCACCATCTCCCGCTGGTGCCCACGCTGCGGGAATTGCGCGGCTGTCTCGCCCCGGGCGGTCGCCTCGTGGTCGTCGGCTGTTACCGCGAGGCGGGGCCCGCCGATCTGCTCGCCGCCCTGCCTGCCATGGTCGCCAACCCGATCATGGGGCTGGTCAAGCATCCTGCCCGTGCCGACGCGCCGCCCCCGCACATGACGGCGCCCACCGCCGAGGCGCAGGAGACCCTGGCCGACATCAGGGCCGCGGCCGCGCAGGAGTTGCCCGGCGCCCGGGTCCGGCGTCGCCTGTTCTGGCGGTACACCCTGGTCTACGACGCTCCCGCCGGGGCCTGAGGGCTGGGGGAGCACTCAGCGGAGGAGATCGAGGTGCTGGGAGACCGGGCCCAGGGTGAGGAGGCCGCTGCCCGCTCCGGCCAGCTCCGCCGCCGCGGGTGCGAGTGCGGTGCGGGCGCGCGCCATGGTCTCCCTGTCGCCGACGGCCGCGGCGGCCCGCGCGACCAGGCACCACATGGCCTCCAAGAGCAGGTCGCGCGGTGGGTCGGGTACGTCACGCAGCTTCGCCGCAGCCTCGTGGCGGTGTCCGAGCCTGAGGAGGACCAGCGGGCGCGTCCACGGATCGTAGGGGCCGAAGTCGGCGCCGTCGTCGGCCGAGGTGGGTGAGGTGTGGCGCAGGCGCAGGCACAGAAGGGCGAGCGGCAGGAGACCGTGTTCCAGGCCGGGCATGCCGGCGCCGTCCAGGCGGGCGGCGGCGGATCGGTAGGCCGCCTCGACCTTCTGCGGCGGGGCCTGGCCGGTCGCGTCGAGGCGCAGCGCTCGATACCACTGGGTGAACACGCCCACCAGCGGCAGCTCGTGCCGCGCGGCCAGGTGATCGGCGGCGGTCGCGTGGGTGTCGGCTCCTTCGAAGTCCGCGAGCGCGCTGCGGGCTTGGAGGCGGATGAGGTGGCCCAGGACCTCGTAGGTGACCAGGCCGTGCCGGGCCGACAGTGCGATCAGCTCGGCGCCGATGGCGTCCCGGTCGGGCGCCAGGCCCGTACGGTGGAACGTCTGCATGAAGACGCCGTTGAGCGCGAACGCCAGCAGGCCCGGGTCGTCCAGGCTGCGGGCGAGCACCTCCGCCTCACTGGCGGCGATGGGGCCTCGTGCCGCGTTCGTGCCGCGGGACTCCAGGGCGATGGTGGCCAGCAGCCGGGCTCGCACCGCGTCACGGGCCCCCAGCGGTGAACGTGCCCCGTCAGCGGGGGCGGCAGCGCCGCTGCTCTCTGAGGCCGCAGTCGCATGCTCCGGGATCGGCGCCGTGCCCGCTGGGATAGCGGTCATCCCCGCTGGGGTAGCGGCCGTGTCCGGTGGGAGGGTGGTGGCCGGGCTCGGGGTGCTCGGTGGGAGGGTGGTCGGGGTGCTCAGTGGCAGGGTGGCGAGGGTGCGTTCGGCGGCTGCGATCACGTGGCTTGCCTGGTCGGGGTCGTCGAGGCGGGTCCAGATCGCGGGTACGTCGTAGGCGCCGATGACGCGGGCCGTCAGCTCCACGTCACCCAGCTCCTCGGCCGCCGCGATGGCCGCCACCCGGTGTTCGCGGGCCGCTCGCAGGCCGCCGCCACCCGTCACCGCGAGGTCGCGCATCAGCCCCACCGTCGACTCCAACCGGGCACGCGCACCCGACGGCACGCTGCGGTCGTAGGCGGCGGCAGCCCGTGCCCACACCGTGTCCGCCGGGCCCTGACTGCCAGGGGCGAGGTGAGGGGCGTGGTGGAGGATGTCCGCCTCCAGGCGGCTCAACCCGGGACCGGGGTCCACGCCCAGGTGCTCGACCAGCAGCTCCCGCGCCCGGCGCAGCACCGCGAGGGCGTCGCCCTGGCGGCCGGTACGGTACAGCGCCAGAGCAAGTAGCCGCCAGCCCTCCTCCCGCCAGGGATGTTCGGCGACGTGGGCGTCCAGGTCGGGGACCGCCTCCCCGGCCAGTCCCAGGTCCAGGCGGGCCTCGGCCTGGCGTTCTACGGCGTGCAGCCGCAGCTCCGTCAGGCGGGAGCGTTCGGTACGGGCCCAGGGCTCGTCGGAGAAGTCCGCGTAGGCGGGCCCGCGCCACGATCCCAGCGCCTCCTCGACGCGGGGGAGCACGTCCGCGGGCGACCCCGAGGCGGTCACCGCCCGTTCGAAGCGCCAGGCGTCCACCGCGTCCGGTTCCGCGCGCAACGCGTACCCCGGCCCCTCGGTGACCAGCAGCCGGGCCGGGGACCTGGGCGGGCGCTGCGGCTCCAGCGCCCGGCGCAGCGCCGCCACGAACGTGCGCAGCGCGCCCACCGCGTCCGGCGGCGGGTCCTCCCACAGGTCCGTCACCAGGTGGGCGACCGGTACGACGCGCCGCCGGGCGACGATGAGCCGGGCCAGCACCGCGCGATGGCGCGGCCCTTTCAAGGCGATCGGGTCCCCTGCGCCGTCCCAGGCGGCCACCGGCCCCAGCACGCCGAACGTCACCTGCACCGCCCCCGTCACCCCCTTCTACCGGTCATGCCGACCGACCGATCCGTCGGCCGCCACCAGCGTCCCCGCTGGTGGCGGGCGTCCTTTTGCGCCTCGGTGCCGAGCGGGCAGGCAGGCGCCTGAGCGGGACCCGGCCGTGCCTGCCAATGGCCGTGTCCGCCGCCGGTCTCGGGTGCCGCCGGTCTCAGACGCCGCAGCCCGATGCCCGCACACCGGTAGCCCCACTCCACGCAGGGTCAGCCAGCCTCAGGTCACGGTAGCGCGCTGATCGGATGCTCATTCACGCCCGGCACGCTGGATCCCTCCCCCACCGGAACAAACCGACCGAAAGAGAGGGCCATCGTGGTCATCGACGGCTTCACCTATCACCGCGTCCCCGTCGCAGACGGCGTGTCGCTCAGCGCGGCCGTCGCGGGGGAGGGCAGCCCGATCGTGCTGCTGCACGGCTTCCCGCAGACGCACCTCATGTGGCGGCACGTCGCCGCCGACCTGGCCGCGGACCACACGGTCATCTGCCCCGACCTGCGTGGTTACGGCGCCAGCGACAAACCCGCCGAGACCGGACCCGGCACCTACGCCAAGCGGACCATGGCCGCCGATGTCGTGGCGCTGGCCCGGGCGCTCGGGCACGAGCGGTTCGCCCTGGCCGGGCACGATCGCGGCGCCCTGGTGGCCTTCCGCGCCGGGCTCGACCACCCGGCGGCGATCACCCACCTGGCCTGCCTGGACGTGCTGCCGACCGTGGACATGTGGGACGTGATGCGCGGGGCGTCGGCGGCGGTCGGCTTCCACCTCTACCTGATGGCCCAGCCGCCCGGGCTGCCGGAGGCGATGATCGCGGCCTGCCCGGACGTGTTCTTCGGCCACTTCCTCGACGCCTGGACGGGCGACGCGCAGGCGGTCCCCGCCGAGGTACGTGCCGCGTACCTGGAGGCCTGCCGCGAGGCGATCCCCTCGATCGTCGCCGACTACCGCGCCTCGGCCGGCATCGACGCCGAGCACGACCGGGCCGACCGGGAGGCGGGCAGGCGCCTGGAGATGCCGGTGACGGTG
This sequence comes from Nonomuraea sp. NPDC003707, assembly GCF_053587055.1. NCBI lineage: Bacteria > Bacillati > Actinomycetota > Actinomycetes > Streptosporangiales > Streptosporangiaceae > Nonomuraea > Nonomuraea sp. NPDC003707. The sequence continues at coordinate 337,466 of NZ_JBSFNK010000008.1, forward strand.
CTGCAGCAGGACTGGGGCGCCGCCCTCGGCTACGACGCGGCGGCGCTGTGGCGGGCGTGGGCGCCGCGGCTGCGGCACGACACCGTCGGCCACGGCCACTTCATGGCCGAGGAGGCGCCTGCCGAGATCGCCAAGGCCCTGCGGGAACTGCTCACCCGCTGATACGAGGCCCTGGGTGAGCTGGACACGACCACAACACCCGGACCGGCTCGACCCGCTGACCGGCTCCGCTCGCTCCGGGCCCGAAAGCAATAGACTTCTATCGTTTTCAGGCCACGGTCGATCCCCCGAGGAGCTGGCATGAGCGAGCCTGTAACCCTGCCCCTGTACATGCGCCGGAACGCGTTCGACCCGGATCCCGAGGTCGCGGTGGCGCGCGACAAGGACGGCGTCCGGCGGGAGAAGTCCCCGTTCGGCCTCGACGTCTGGATGGTCAGCCGCTTCGCCGACGTCAGGGAGGTGCTCGGGGACTCCGGGCGCTTCAGCAACGCCCAGCGCAACGTCTTCAGGGCCCCCGGCATGCCGAAGGTGAGCCCCGAGGAGATCGAGCGGTTCCGGGCGGGCAACCTGCTCGCCTTCGACCCTCCCGAGCACACCCGGCTGCGCCGGATGCTGACGCCCGAGTTCACCATGCGCCGGATGCGCCGCCTGGAGCCACGCATCCGGGACATCGTCACCGAGCACCTGGACGCCATGGAGGCCGCCGGGCCGCCCGCCGACCTGGTCTCGGCCTTCGCCCTGCCGGTCCCGTCCCTGGTGATCTGCGAGCTGCTCGGCGTCCCGTACGCCGACCGGGGCGACTTCCAGCAACGTACGGGGAAGATACTCGACGTCTCGCTGCCCATCCAGGAGCGGGGCGCCGCCCAGCTCGAGTCGCGCGCCTACATGGCCGAGCTGGTCGCCCGCACCCGGACCGAGCCGGGCGAGGACCTGCTCGGCATGCTCGTACGCGAGCACGGCGACGACCTGAGCACCGACGAGCTGGCCGGCATCGCCTCGCTGCTCCTGCTGGCCGGCCACGAGACCACCTCCAACATGCTCGGCATCGGCACCCTGGCCCTGCTGCGCCACCCCGGACAGCTGGAGCTCCTCAGGCGCGAACCCGAGCGGATCAACGCCGCCGTGGAGGAGCTGCTGCGCTGGCTCAGCATCGTCCACACGGGCACGTTCAAGGTCGCCACCACCGACACCGAGCTGGCCGGGCAGCCGATCGCGGCGGGCGACCTGGTGGTGTGCGCCCTACCCGCGGCCAACCGCGACCCGGCCTACATCGCCGACCCCGACCGGCTCGACATCGGCCGCGGTGACATGGGGCACGTGGCCTTCGGCCACGGCGTGCACCACTGCCTGGGCGCGCCGCTGGCCAGGATGGAGATGCAGATCGCCTTCCCCGCCCTCTTCGAGCGCTTCCCCGGACTGCGCGAGGCCGGGGAGCCGGCCGAGTTCCGCGCCTTCAACGTGGTGTACGGGCTGCGCTCGTTCCCGGTGGCCTGGTGACCGGCTGCTAACGTGACGGATCGTGCACGAGCAGGGACAGCGAGCCGACGCGCTGCGTAACTCGGACAAGATCGTCCGGGCCGCGATCGCGAGTCTGCGTGAGAGCGGCCCGGCGCTGTCCCTCGACGAGATCGCCCGGCGCGCCGGGATCGGGATCGCGACCGTCTACCGGAGGTTCGGCGACCGGGACGGGGTGATCAGGGCCGCGTTCCAGACGTACTTCGCCGAGGAGGTCGAACCGCTCGCCCTGGCCGCCCGCGACGCCGACGACGCCGGGAGCGCGCTGACCGAGGCGCTGGCGGCCACCGTGGACACCCTGGCCGCCCACCACGGGCTGCTGCGCGCGGCCCGGGAGTCGGGCGCGTTCACGGTCGACATCGCCGAGCGGTTCATGGGGCCGCTGGGCGCCGTGCTGGCCAGGGCGCAGCGGGAGGGGCGGGTGCGGGCGGACCTGACGGTGCGCGACCTGGCGGCGATCGTCGTGATGGCCCTGGCGACCGTGCACCCGCGCGACCCCGAGCACGCCGATCCGCGCCGCTACCTGGCCCTGCTGCTGTCCGGCGTGCGGCCCTCGCCCGACGAGCTGCCCGTCCCCGTCTGCCCGTCCGCACGCCTCCGAAAGCCTCGCTGAGGGGGCGACGCGGAGTTCCGGCGCCGGTTCTCCGCCGAGGTCGAGGCTGCCCGCCGGGTCGGCGGCTTCTACACCGCCGAGGTGGTCGACGCCGACGCCGACGCCGATGCCGACCCGCCCTGGCCGGCCACCGCCTGCATCCCCGGCCCCTCCCTGGCCGAGGCCGTCACGGGGCAGGGGCCGCTGCCGCCCGCGGCGGTCCGGGTGCTGGGAGCCGACCTGGTCGTCTACCGGGTCGTCCACGAAGAGCCCGACCTCGTGCCCCTGCTGCGTGCCTGCCTGGCCAAGACCCCGGCCGACCGGCCCCGGCTGAATGACGTCCTCGACCGGCTGGAGGGGCCCGACACCGTCACCCACTGGCTCCCACCGGACGTCACCGTCATGATCACCGAACGGGGCACGGCGATCCGCACCCCGGCCCGGCGACCCTGAACCGCCGGAGCCCCCTGCGCGGGACGCCGGCACCGCGACCGCCGCGGCGACGCTGGCGCTGCTGAGCCTTCCGGGGCAGCTGGCCATGGTCTTCCAGGCCGCCGCACTCCTCATCGACCCCGGTCCGCCGGTCTGGTTGATGCTGAGCTCATGGCCCTGCTCCCGTCCACCGGCCGCTGGTGCCTGCGCTCAAACCGGACGGAAGGTCCGGCGCGTCAGGCGTTGGGGCAGCGGGGCGGGGCCGTGCCGTAGGCGTACTGGAGGAAGTCGGTCAGCATCGCGGGCCAGGAGTTCCAGTCGTGGCCGCCCGTGCCGTAGCAGTAGCGGTGGCCGACGCCCAGGCCGGTCAGGGTCTGGTCGAAGACGCTCGCGTACGAGCCGAGGATGGCCTCGTTCACCGCGAGGGCGTCGGTGTTCGCCGGGGACGTGGTGCTGTAGGCGCACTCCGCGGGCGCGGGGCCGCCGCCGTCGCCGAGGATGTACTGGCCCGACGGGTCGCGCGGCAGCGACCGGCAGCCGCCCGCGTACAGGCCGAGCCTGCCGCTGAAGGGCGCGTACCTGCCCTGCGTCACGAGCACCGCCGGGTTGGCGGCGGGCCAGTCGAGGTCCCCGGAGGCGCTGGTGGTGTGCGGTCCGAACAGGGTGTCCAGCCGGTAGACGAGCTGTTGCTGCTGGTCGAGCACGGGCAGCCAGCCGTCGTACTTGTTGACCCGGTACGGCCCCGGGTCCAGCACGGTGATCGCGGCCCCGGACTGCCACATCGAGTCGGAGACCGTCCGCTGGGCGGGCTTGCCGCGCAGGTCGATGCCCGGCGAGAAGGCGCCGATGACGGAGAACACGTCGGGGTGCGCGGCGGCGTACTTCAGCGTGCCGAACCCGCCCATCGACAGCCCCGCCAGGCCCCGCCCCGACCGGTTGGCGATCGTGTTGAAGTTGGCGTCGATCCATGGGATGAGCTGCGAGATGTGGTACGTCTCCCACTTCGGCGCGAAATATCCGTCCGTACGCCCGGCCCAGTCGCTGTACCAGCCGGTCATGCCACCGGTCGGCATCACCACGATCCCGTCGTACGGGTGGCCGGGCGTGGTGCGGATCAGGGACACGAGGTCGGTCTTGGTCGTCCACTCGTCGTAGTCGTCGCCGCCGCCGTTGATGAGGTAGAGGGAGCGGTAGCGGGTGCTCCTGGCGGGGTCGTACCCCGGGGGCAGGTAGACGCGCACGCTGATCTCGTGGGCGAGCGGGTCGATCGCGGGGGTGCCGCCGGCCGCCTGGAAGATCGCCGTCGAGGTCATGACGACGTCGCGCAGCTCGGAGCCGTCGTTCTGGAGATGTCGCTCGACCCGCACGCAGGTGATGCCGTGGCCGTCCGGCTGGGGGAGCGTGGTCGAGCACGTCTCGGCGTACGCCGTCGTCGCGGGCGCCACGAGCGCCGCGGCGAACAGGAGCACGACGGCCAATCGTCGCATCGCATCTCCTCTACGGACCGTCCCGATCATGGCACCAGGCTTCGGCGGCGGCGTCAACACCCGGCCGCATTGACAGTGAAAACAACCAAGCGCATGCTTGCCGTCATGGTCGAATCCAGCCTCACCCCCCAGGGCCAGAGCCGGCGCGCCCTGTTACGCGGGGCCGCCGTGGCGGGCGGCGCAATGGTCGCGGGCGCCGCGCTCGGCAGCGCGCCGGCCCGTGCCGAGGTCGAGTACGACGTCGTGGTGGTCGGCGCCGGAGCCGCCGGGATGACCGCGGCGCTGACGGCGGCCAAACGCGGGCTGCGTACCGTCGTGGTGGAGAAGGCCCCGACGTTCGGCGGCTCGGCCGCCCGATCGGGCGCGGGCATCTGGATCCCGTGCAACGAGGTCATCCTCGCCGCCGGAGTCCAGGACACCCCGGCCAAGGCCGCCGCCTACCTGGCCCGCGTCGTCGGCGACACCGTGCCGATCGAGCGGCAGCGGGCCTTCCTGTCGGCCGGGCCGGCGATGATCTCGTTCGTGATGCGCAACAGCCCGCTGCGCTTCCGGTTCATGGAGGGCTACTCCGACTACTATCCGGAGTTCACCGGCGGCATGCCGAACGGGCGCTCCATCGAGCCCGCCCAGCTCGACGGCAACATCCTCGGCGCCGAGCTGGCCCACCTGAACGGCCCGTACATCCAGACCCCCGCGGGCCTGGTGGTCTACAGCGCCGACTACAAGTGGCTGACGCTCGCCGCCGTCAACGCCAAGGGCCTCGAGGTGAGCGCCGCGTGCCTGCTGCGCGGCACCGAGGCCGCGCTGCGCGGCGAGAAACCGCTGACCATGGGCCAGTCCCTGGCCGCCGGCCTGCGCGCGGGGCTGCTCTCGGCCGGCGTGCCGGTGCTGCTGAACACCCCGCTGCTCGACCTCAAGGTCGAGTCCGGCCGCGTCACCGGCGTCGTCACGCCCGGCGGCCTGGTCAAGGCCAAGCGCGGCGTGATCGTCGGCTCGGGCGGGTTCGAGCACAGCGCGGCCATGCGCACGGAGTTCCAGCGCCAGCCCATCGGCACGAGCTGGACCGTCGGCGCCAAGGAGAACACCGGCGACGGCATCGAGGCCGGCGAACGGGTCGGGGCCGCCCTGGACCTGATGGACGACGCCTGGTGGGGCCCGGCCATCCCGCTGCCCGGCCAGCCGTACTTCTGCCTGGCCGAACGCACCCTGCCGGGCTGCCTGCTGGTCAACGGCAACGGCGTGCGCTTCGTCAACGAGGGCGCCCCCTACAGCGACGTCGTCCACGTCATGTACGACCGCAACGGCCCGGGCCAGCCGCACATCCCCGCCTGGCTCATCGTCGACCAGAACTACCGCAACAAGTACCTGTTCCGGGACGTCGCGCCGCTGCTGCCGCTGCCCGACGAATGGTTCGCCGGCGGCGCCGCGTTCAAGGCGTGGACGATCGAGCAACTGGCCCAGAAGATCGGCGTCCCGCAGGCGGCGCTGCGCGGCACCATCGACCGCTTCAACGGGTTCGCCGCGACCGGCAAGGACCTCGACTTCCACCGCGGCGACAGCGCCTACGACCGCTACTACGCCGACCCGCTGGTCAAGCCGAACCCGTGCCTCGCGCCGCTGTGGCTGCCGCCCTTCTACGCGTTCAAGATCGTCCCAGGGGACCTCGGCACCAAGGGCGGGATGCGCACCGACGCCCGGTCGCGGGTGCTGCGGGCCGACGGGTCGGTCATCCCCGGCCTGTACGCCGCCGGCAACGCCAGCGGAGCCGTCATGGGCCACAGCTACGCCGGCTCCGGCTCGACCATCGGCCCCGCCATGACCTTCGGGTACGTGGCCGCCAACGACATCGCCGACACGCCTTAAAACGATTGCCGTCCCCCGCCGCGGGCCAGCAGCATGGCGGGATGCACTTCTCGATCAACATTCCGAACTTCGGCGACTTCGCCGACCCCAGGACCGTCGCCTCGGTGGCCGTCGCCGCGGAACAGGCGGGCTGGGACGCGCTGTTCGTCTGGGATCACGTCGTCCACGTCAAGAGCAGGCGGCGGGCGTTCGGCGACCCCTGGATGCTGCTGACGGCGGCGGCGCTGGCGACCACCCGGATCAGGCTCGGCACCCTGGTCACCCCGGTCGCCCGGCGCCGGCCGCAGCAGCTGGCCCGCCAGGTCGCCACGCTCGACGCGCTCAGCGGCGGCCGGGTGATCTTCGGCGCGGGCCTGGGCGGGCCGATCGAGGACGAGTACGGCAGCTTCGGCGAGCCCACCGACCCGGTCGTGCTCGCCGAGCTCCTCGACGAGGGCCTGGACCTGCTCGCCCGCTACTGGAGCGGCGAGCCGGTCACCCATCGCGGGCGGCACTTCCGGGCCGAGGACGTGACACTGCTGCCGCCGACCGTGCAACGCCCCCGCCCGCCGGTGTGGGTCGCCGGGTTCTGGCCCAACCGCAGGCCGATGCGCCGGGCCGCCCGCTGGGATGGCGCCGTTCCGCTGTTCGGGCCGGGCTCGCACGGATACGGGCCGCCCGTCGACCAGGTGCGGGAGCTGGCCGCGTACGTACGTGAGCAGCGCGAGGACGACGGCCCCTTCGAGCTCGTCGTCGGCGGCGTCAGCCCCACCGGCGCCGCCCAGTCCCGCGACCTGCTCGGCCCGCTCATGGACGCGGGCGCCACCTGGTGGGACGAGCGCCAGCCGATCGACGGCGCCGACCTGGACCGGCTCGCGCCCGTGCTGCGCCGCATCGAGCAGGGCCCGCCCACCATGGGGTGAATCGAGGAGTGTCTGCGGTCTGCCATGATTCAAACGCAGTTGGTGACCATTGCCCCCTGAGGAGTTCCCCCTTGGACCGCAGACATTTCCTCACCCTGACCGGCGCCGCGGGCCTGGCCGCCGTGGACTTCGCCCGGCCGGCGCTGGCGGCGGGCTACCCGTTCGCCGACGCGGGTGTTCCCGATGAGCTGCATGCCAAAATGGGGGAGCTGGCGCCGTACGGCGTCACCACGGTTGCGTTCACGCCGTCCGGCGGCTGGGTGATCGTCACCCAGGACGGCCGTTATTTCGCCCGCGGCGTGCCCGACGCGTGTTTCGCCGAGCTCGGAAAGATGGTCAAGGCCGGGGCGAAGATCCACTGCGTGGCCTTCCCGCCGGAGGGCGGCGACCGCTGGGTGATCACGAGTGACAAGGGGATGGCGGCGCGCGGCCTGCCCGAGGCGTGCCACCAGCGCGTCAGCGACTCCTACACCGCCGGTCGGCAGGTCGTGCACGTCTCGTTCCCGCCGGCCGGCGGCGACCGCTGGGCGGTGGCCGACACCACGGGCTTCTACGCCCGGGGCGTCGACGACGAGTGCTACCAGATGATGCGCAACCTGACGCAGGGCGGGCGCCGCCTGACCGGCGTCGCCTTCCCCAAGGGCGGCGGATGGGTGGTCGTGGCGCAGGACGAGTTCCATGCGCGCGCCATCGACGACGCCTGCTTCAAGAAGCTGAACGAGCTGGCCGCCGGCGGCTGGCAGCTGCACAACGTCGCCTTCTCCGCGGCCGGCGGCTGGGTGGCGAGCACGCGCGGCAAGGTGCCCGCGCTGCCCGCCGACCGGGTGCGGCAGGTCGAGAACGCGGTGGGCGGCGCGACCATCTGGCAGCGGATGAACGCGTGGAAGACGCCCGGGGTGGCCGTCGCGGTGGTGGTCGGCAACAAGATCGCCTGGTCCACCGGGTACGGCTGGCTGGAGGCCGGCAGCGGCGCCGCCGCGCACCCCGAGACCGCCTTCCAGGCCGCCTCCATCAGCAAGGCCGTGGCCGCGGTCGGCGTCATGCGCCTGGCGCAGACGCTCAAGCTGCCCCTGACCGGCGACATCCGGCCCCACCTGGGCTGGACCCTGCCGCGCCGCGACTGCGTCACCTCGACGGCGGTGCCGACCATCGACCGCGTGCTCACGCACCGGGCCGGCCTCATCGGGCGCGGCTCCACCTCCCCGGCCGACGCCTGCACCGGCTTCGACACCGGGGGTGGCGGCTTCGCCGGCTACGGCCCCGGCGCGACCGTGCCCTCGCTGCTGCAGGTCATGAACGGCGAGGGCAACTCGCCGAAGATCGAGCTCACCACCGCCCCGGGGGCCGAGTTCCACTACTCCGGCGCCGGGTTCGTGCTGCTGCAGCGGATGGTGGAGCAGAAGAGCGGGCTGTCGCTGGCGTCGTACATGGACAAGGAGGTGTTCGGGCCGCTCGGCATGAAGAACAGCTCCTACGCGCTGTCGCCGGGCTTCGAGCTGGCCGCCGGCCACACCGCCAGCGGCACGGTGATCTCCGGCAAGCGCAACCGCTACCCGGAGTCGGCCGCCGCCGGCCTCTACACGAACGTCCTCGACCTGTGCCGCCTGGTGTCCTACCTCAACAAGGCGTGGACCGCCTCCGGCGACATCGCCGGGCCGCTCACCAAGGCCTCGGTCCGCACGCTGCTCACCGCGGGGCCCGAGCCCACCATGGGGCGGGGCTTCTTCATCGCCGGCTCCGGGACGAAGAACTTCTCCTACACCCATGACGGCTCCAACTACGGCTTCAAGTCCGTGTTCAAGGGCTATCCGGAGCTCGGCGCCGGATACGCGATCCTGGCCAACGGCAACAACATGAGCCTGGTCAACGAGATCGCCGCTGCGGTCCGCTCGGTCTACGGCTGGGCCTGACGCGGCGTTCAGTGCCCTTTGGAGCAGGACTGCTTCGTCATGACGTTCAAGGTCTCGAGCCTGATCGAACCGTCAGCCGGAAGGGCGATGGTCCGGGCGCCGGGGGTGGAGCCCCAGCAGACGGGCACGAGGAAATATTGTCGGTTGGACGCGATCAGGAAGCGCAGGCCGGTGTATCGGTAGCGGAAGTCCGCATTCGGGTCCGGGAGCAGGCTCTCATCGATTCCCGGGCCCTCCAGATTCAGCCGCTGCCGCGCGTAGACCACCGCGGCCACCAGTGTTTTTTCCGGCTGTGCCAGGATCCTGTCGGCATCCTCCTTGCCGATTCGCTGCGCGTGTTCGTCCACGAACCACAGCACCGAAACCAGTGCAAGGGCCGCGAGGACCGTGCGCTGGACGATCTGGCCGGTGGGGGGAACCGCCGGGCCAGAGTTGACCGCGTTGCGAAGGTAAGCGCTGTAGAACAGCAAGAGCGAGCCGAGGCCCAAAAAGAGGGGCTTGACGTAGAACGGCCGATCCCAACATCTGGGCCAATCGGCTATGGCCATAACGGCCACCGCGATACTGACGACCCCAAGCGTGGCGAGTGCCCAGATGGTCCGCATGGTGGCGATGCGATGCCAGACGGTGGACCGGATCAGCACCGCGCGCGCGAAGGGCGCCACCAGGAGCAGCAGGAGAAGCAGGAGCAGGACCACCACCAGTGGCTCATCGGCCACGTTGATGCTGCGCATCACGTATTCCTGGAAGGTGAAGCTCAGCATGCTGGTGTTGACCCCGAGCCTCGAGTACATGCTGTTGAGGCGGACAGACCCGAAATACATCAAGACAGATGCGAGGATGGTGGTCGGCGCGACGACCTGGGCGAGTGCGCGGCCCACGCGGGCGATGTCCTGACCGAGTCCGTCGCCATCGCCCACATCCGCCACTGGATCCTCCCCCCGGGTCCCTGATCTCTCGCCGACCTCCTCATACCGCGCCGGGACCCGCCCCACTCCGGAGCGACCCGCCGCTGACCATGAACTGGCGAATCCTTGCCGTCGCAGGTCAGGCGTTGGCCGGGGCCTCCTCCTTGGCGGGCTCGGGCAGGTCCAGGCTGTCGCGGAGCTTGGCCGGCTTGAGGAAGGCCGCGGCGACGAGGCCGACGACGGCGATCGCGGCCGAGATGAGGAAGATGTGGCCGGTGGCGTCGCCGTACGCGGACCTGACGATCAGCTTGATCGGCTCGGGCAGCGCGGCGAGGTTGAGGCTGCCGCCCGCCGCCTGCCCACCCGCCGGGATGCCGGCCTTGGCCAGGCCCTCGGCGATGTTGGACGCCACCCGGTTGGCCAGGACGGCGCCGAGCACCGACACGCCGACGGTGCCGCCGAGCGAGCGGAAGAAGGTGATCGCGCCGCTGGCCGCGCCGATCTCGCGCAGCGGGACGGTGTTCTGGATGACGAGGACGAGGTTCTGCATCGACATGCCCACGCCGACGCCCACGGCCAGCATGTACGCGGAGATCAGCACCATCGAGGTCTGGTGGTCGATCGTGGCCAGCCCGGCGAAGCCCAGCGTCAGGACGACCAGGCCGGCCAGGATGTACGGCTTGGTCTGGCCGCTCCTGGAGACCATCCGGCCGCTGATGGTCGAGGAGAGCAGCACGCCGGCCATCATCGGGATGGTCAGCAGACCCGCGGCGGTCGGGCCGTACCCGCGCCCGATCTGGAAGTACTGGCCCAGGAAGACCGAGCCGCCGAACATCGCCATGCCGACCGCGAGGCTGGCCAGGATGGCCAGCGCGGGGGTGCGCCTGCTGATGACGTGCAGCGGCACGACCGGCTCCGTGACCCGGGACTCGACCCAGGTCGCCAGGGCGAGCAGGAGCACGCCGCCGCCCGCCATGGCCGCGGTCTGCCAGGACAGCCAGTCGAACTCGTTGCCGACGAAGGTGACCCAGATGAGCAGGACGCTGACGCCGGCGGCGATGAGGGTGGCTCCCCAGTAGTCGATGCTCACGTCCGAGCGCCGCACGGTCGCCACGCGCAGGGTCTTGGTCAGCAGCGCGAAGGCGACGACGGTGAACGGCACGGCGATGAAGAAGCACCAGCGCCAGCCCAGCCAGGAGGTGTCGGAGATGAGGCCGCCGAGCAGCGGGCCGCCGACGGTGGCCACGGCCATGACCGCGCCGAGGTAGCCGTTGTAGCGGCCGCGCTCCTTGGGAGTGATCATCGCGGCGATGATCACCTGCGTGAGGATCTGCAGGGCGCCCATGCCCAGGCCCTGGATCGCGCGGAAGGCGATGAGCTGCCCGGTGTTCTGGGCGAAGCCGCAGGCCAGCGAGCTGACCATGAAGATCACGATGGAGATCTGCAGGAGCAGCTTCTTGTCGAACAGGTCGGCCAGCTTGCCCCAGATGGGGGTGGAGGCGGTCGAGGCCAGCAGGGAGGCCGTGACCACCCACGTGTACTGCGACTGGCTGCCGTCGAGCGCGCCGATGATCTGGGGGAGCGCGACCGAGACGACCGTGCCGCTGATCATCGCGACGAAGAGGACGAGCAACAGGCCGCTGAGGGCCTCCAGAACCTGGCGGTGGGCCATCGGCTCCGCCGCCGGCGACGGCGCTGCCGTCTGTGCGCTCATGCGCGAACCTCCAAATGAGTACGTGGGACCGGGACACCATACATGCTCAATGGGAAACTTTGCGCACTGGGCATCTATTCCCGCCGGGTAAGCTTGCCTGCGTCATGGACAGCACAATGGGGTTGCGCGAGCGCAAGAAGGCCGAGACCCGCAGAGCGGTGCACGAGGCCACGCTGCGGCTGGCGATGGAGCACGGCCTGGACAACGTCACGGTCGAGGCCATCGCCGACGCCGCCAACATCTCGCGCCGGACGTTCTCCAACTACTTCGACGGCAAGGAGGAGGCGCTGCTCTACGGCGACGAGCAGCGCCTGCTCGAACTGGTGCGGCGGGTGCGCGAGCAGCCGCCCGAACTGTCGGCGTGGCGGGCGCTGCGCAGCGCGCTCGACATCTTCGAGGTCGAGACCGTCGCCCCCGACCGGGAGTGGCAGGTGCGCACGAGGCTGGTCATGCGCCACCCCTCGCTGCTGGCCAGGCAGCTGGCCAGCCGGATGCGCCTGGAGCGGGAGCTGGACGCGGCGGTGGCCGGGCGCGAGCAGGCCGGGGGCGTCGGTCCCGAGGTGATCGCCGCCGCCTTCCTGGTCGCGATGCGCATCGCCACGCAGAAGTGGCTCGACGACGAGACCCGGACGATGCGGGAGGTCACGGAAGAGGTGCTGGACCAGATGGCCCAGCCGTTCGCCTGACCCCGGGGCCGGGGAAGTGCCGGTGCCGGCCCTCGTCTAGCCAGCTAACTCACTAGTACGTACATTAGGAGGCGTCCAACGCACCTGTCCCATCCGCCGGAGAGGAAGAACTGATGGCCTCGTTCCTGACCGGGCTGGTCGGCTCGGGCATCGGCCCCTCGCTCAGCCCGCCGCTGCACGAGCGGGAGGCCGTCCACCACGGGCTGCACTACGTCTACCGCCTGCTCGACACGGACGTGCTCGGGCTCGACGTGGGAGAGCTGGTACGCACCGCGCGCCGCTTCGGCTACGACGGGCTCAACATCACCCACCCGTGCAAGCAGAGCGTCATCCCGCACCTGGACGACCTGTCGCCGGACGCCCGCATGCTCGGCGCCGTCAACACCGTCGTGTTCGACGGCGAGCGCGCCATCGGGCACAACACGGACTGGACGGGGTTCGCCGAATCGTTCGCCCGCGGCCTGCCCGACGCGCCCACCCGCCGGATCGTGCAGCTCGGCGCGGGCGGCGCGGGGGCGGCGGTCGGGCATGCGCTGCTCACCCTGGGCGCCGACCGGATCACGATCGTCGACGCCGACCCCGGCCGGGCGGTGCGGCTGGCGGCGGAGCTGAGCTCCCGGTTCGGCGCCGGCCGGGCCAGCGCCGCCACCCAGGACGAGCTGCCCGGACTGCTCGCAGAGGCGGACGGGCTGGCGCACGCCACGCCCACCGGCATGGCCCACCACCCGGGGCTGCCGCTGCCCGCGGCGCTGCTGCGCCCCGGCCTGTGGGTGGCCGACATCGTGTACCGGCCGCTGGAGACGGAGCTGCTCAAGCAGGCCCGCGCGGCGGGCTGCCGGACGCTGGACGGCGGCGGCATGGTCGTCTTCCAGGCCGCGCACGCCTTCCGCCTGTTCACCGGCCGCGAACCCGACACCGAGCGCATGCTCGCCCACCTGACCGACCTGGTGACCGTCTGAGGAGAAGTCATGCGCAAGTCCATCGCCACCGTGTCGGTGAGCGGCACGCTGACCGAGAAGCTGGACGCCATCGCCGCCGCCGGGTTCGACGGCGTGGAGATCTTCGAGAACGACCTGCTGGTCTGCCCGCTGCCGCCCGAGGAGATCCGGGCCCGCGCCGCGGACCTGGGGCTCTCCATCGACCTCTACCAGCCCTTCCGCGACTTCGAGGCCGTGCCCGCCGACCTGCTGGCCCGCAACCTGCGCCGCGCCGAGCACAAGTTCCGGACCATGGAGCGGCTGGGCGCCGACCTGCTGCTGGTCTGCTCCAACGTCTCGCCCGAGGCGATCGGCGACGACGAGCTGGCCGCCTCCCAGCTGCGGCTGCTCGCCGAACGGGCCGCCGAGCACGGGATCCGCATCGCCTACGAGGCGCTGGCCTGGGGCCGGCACGTCAACGAGTACCTGCACGCCTGGCGCCTGGTGCGCATGGCCGACCACCCGAACCTGGGCACCTGCCTGGACAGCTTCCACATCCTCTCGCGCGGCTCCGACCCGATCGGCATCGAGGCGATCCCCGGCGAGAAGATCTTCTTCCTCCAGCTCGCCGACGCGCCGCTGCTGGCCATGGACGTGCTGCAGTGGAGCCGCCACTACCGCTGCTTCCCCGGCCAGGGCAACTTCGACGTGGCGGGGCTGGTGCGGCACGTCCTCGACGCCGGATACACCGGTCCGCTCTCGCTGGAGGTCTTCAACGACCACTTCCGCCAGGCCGGCACCGCCCGCACGGCCCGCGACGGCATGCGCTCGCTCATCGCCCTGGAGGACACCCTGTACGGGGCCGCCCATCCGGCAGTCCCCACCGGGTTCGCCTTCGCGGAGCTGGCCGACCCCGAAGCTCTCGGCGGAGTCCTGAGCGCGCTCGGCTTCCAACGTACCGGGACGCATCCCACCAAACCCGTCGAGCTGTGGGAGCAGGGCGGCGCGCGGCTGCTGCTGAACGCCGCAGGCGGGGACCCCGCGCTGGTCGCCATCGGGCTGGACAGCCCCGACCCCGGCGCGGCGGTCAAGCACGCCGAGTCGCTGCTGTCGCCGGTCCTGCCGCGCGAGCGCGCGCCCAGGGAGGCGCGCCTGGACGCCGTCGCCGCCCCCGACGGCACCGAGATCTTCTTCTGCGACACGGCCTGGCTCGACGACTTCGGCCCCGCGAGGCCGCTCTCTGGGCCGGTCGCCGGGGAGATCACCCGCATCGACCACGTGGCCCTCACCCAGCCGTTCCACTATTTCGACGAGGCCGAGCTGTTCTACCGCACCGTGCTCGGCCTGCGGCCCCAGGAGAGCCTGGAGCTGCCCGACCCGTACGGGCTGCTGCGCAGCAAGGCGATGTCGGCCGCCGAGGGCGCGGTCCGGATGGTCATCAACCTCACCCAGGTCGGCGCCAGGGACCTGCCGTGGCAGCACGTCGCGCTCGCCTGCGACGACGTCGTGGCCGTCGCCCGCCGCCTGCGGGCCGAGCACCCGGAGCTGCTGCTGCCCATCCCCGCCAACTACTACGACGACCTGGAGGCCCGCCACGAGAACGTCGACCCCGAGCTCAGGGAGCTGGGCGTGCTGTACGACCGGGACGCCCACGGCGAGTTCCTGCACCTGTACACCGTCACCGTGGGCCGCGTCTTCTTCGAGCTCGTCCAGCGCACGGGCGGCTACCAGGGGTACGGCGCCGGGAACGCCCCGATCCGGCTCTCCGTGCAGCACGCCGGACCTCACTAAGATGACCGAATGACCACGCAACCCGTCGCCTCCGAACGCCAGCGGGACGCCGAGCGCACCAAGGCGGAGATCCTCAAGGTCGCCCAGCAGGAGTTCGCCCGGCACGGGTACGCGGGCGCGCGCGTGGACGAGATCGCCGAGCGCATGCGCACGACCAAGCGCATGATCTACTACTACTTCGGCAGCAAGGAGCGCCTCTACATCGCGGTCCTGGAGAAGGCCTACACCGAGGTCCGGGCGATGGAGCGGACGATCGACGTCGAGCACCTGGCCCCGGTGGAGGCGATCCGCACCCTGGCGGAGCTGACCTTCGACCACCACGACCTGCACCGCGACTTCATCAAGCTCGTCGCCATCGAGAACGTCCACCAGGCCGAGCACATCCGCAAGTCCGAGGTGCTGGCCAACCTCGGCACGCCGGTGCTCGACGTCATCTCGCGCATCCTGGACGCGGGGCAGGCCTCGGGCGAGTTCGTGACCGACGCCGACGCGATCGACGTGCACATGATGATCAGCTCGTTCTGCTTCTTCCGGGTGGCCAACCAGCACACGTTCGGGGCGCTGTTCGGGCGTGACATGGCGGCGCCGGAGCACCGCGACCGGCTGCGCCGGATGGTGGGCGAGATGGTCGTCGCCTACCTCCGCGGCCCTGCCTGATCACTGGGCCTGAGAGCCGAATCCCAGGTAACCGATTGGCAACACCCTTGTAATGTACGAACCGGTGAGTTAGTTTCCTGCCACTGCGCTATGCCATTCCCCCCGTGAGGAGCATAATCGTGACGGTGCAGGGCAAACCTCGCAAAGCGGCTATAGCTGCATGGATCGGTAGTGCCTTGGAGTACTACGACTTCTTCATCTACGGCACCGCGGCCGCGCTCGTCTTCAGCAAGATCTTCTTTCCGTCCAGCTCGCCCGCCACGGGTACGCTCCTGGCCCTGGCCACCTTCGGCGTCGGCTATCTGGCCAGGCCGGTCGGCGCGTTCGTGCTCGGGCACGTGGGCGACAAGTTCGGCCGCAAGAAGGTCCTGGTCACCACGCTGGTCATGATGGGCGCCTCGACGTTCCTGGTGGGCTGCCTGCCCACCTACGACCAGGTCGGCGTGCTCGCCCCGGTCCTGCTCGTGGTCCTGCGCCTGCTGCAGGGCTTCTCCGTCTCCGGCGAGCAGGCCGGCGCCAACTCGATGACGCTCGAGCACGCCCCCGACAACCGCCGGGCCTACTACACCAGCTTCACGCTCAACGGCACCCAGGCCGGGCAGATCATCGCCACCGCGATCTTCCTGCCGATCGCCGCGCTGCCCGAGGACCAGCTGCTGAGCTGGGGCTGGCGGGTGCCGTTCTGGCTGAGCATCGGGGTGGCCGCCGTCGGGCTGGTCATCCGCCGCACGCTGGAGGAGACGCCCGCCTTCGAGCAGGAGGTCGCCACCAACAACGTGGCCAGGATGCCGCTCGCCGTGCTCTTCCGCGAGCAGCGGGGGGACGTGCTGCGCGTGGTCGTGGCCGCGGTCATCGCCTCGGTGAGCACGATCTTCACCGTCCACGCGCTGTCGTACGCCGTCAACACCATGCACCTGGAACGCGGCCCCATGCTGTGGGTCGGCGTGCTGGCCAACGTCGCCGCGGTGATCACGATCCCGCTGTGGGGGCGGCTGTCGGACCGGGTCGGCCGCAAGCCGGTCTTCATCGGCGGCTCGCTGGGCTGCGCGGCGCTGATGTTCGCCTACCTGTGGTCGATCTCCATCGGCAGCTACCCCCTGATCTTCGTCGTGGGCATCCTGATGTTCGGCATCGTGCACAGCGCCACCAGCGGCGTCTGGCCGTCGTTCTACGGTGAGATGTTCACCACCCGGGTCCGCCTGTCGGGCATGGCGATCGGCACGCAGATCGGCTTCGCGATCGCCGGCTTCGCGCCGACCGTGGCCACGGCGCTGGCGGGCACCGGCCAGGGCAGCTGGCTGGGCGTGTCGGTCATCACCGCCGTCGTGTGCCTGGTCAACGTGGCCGCCGTGGCCACCGCCCGGGAGACCTACCGCGTCCCCACCGAGCAGCTCGGGCTCAAGGAACCGGTGCGGGTGTGACCGGTTTCCGCGTGTACGCCCTGCGCTACGCCGAGCGCGACGCCCGGCGTGGCGAGCACTTCCACGGCTACGACACCCGGGGAGCCGAGCCGCACCCCACCGCGTACTACGTCTGGCTGGCCGTCAATGACGAGCACACCGTCGTCATCGACACCGGCATCGCCCGGGCGCGCGCCGAACGGGCCGCGGGGCTGCGCTACCTGGCCTCGCCGGTGGAGGCGCTGGCCCGGCTGGGCGTGGCGGCGGACGCCGTCGATCACGTGGTGCTGACCCACCTGCACTACGACCACACCGGCACCGCCGCCGAGTTCGCCTCCGCCCGCTACGTCCTGCAGCAGGCCGAACTGGACTACTGGACGGGACCCTGGGCCGAGCGCGTCACGGGGGAGCGCTGGCTGCTGAACGACGACGACCTCGCCCACCTCCAGGCCGCCCGCCGGGACGGCCGCGTGTCCCTGCTCGACGGCGACGCGACCGTGGTGCCCGGGCTGAGCGTGCACCTGGTCGGCGGCCACACGGCGGGCATGCAGGTGGTGCGCGTGCGCACCGCCCGCGGGCACGTCGTGCTGGCCTCCGACGCGAGCCACTTCTACGAGAACATCGAGGGCGACCGGCCGTTCCCGATCCTGCACAGCATGACCGGCATGTACGGCGCCTTCGACCGGATCAACGAGCTGGCCGACGGGCCCCACCTGGTGGTCGCCGGCCACGACCCGGAGGTGCTCAAGCGCTTCCCCCTGCTGGAGCCGGACATCGCGGAGATCGCCGGCTGACCCACCCCCCGGCCGCAGGGTGCCGCCGCCGGGGGGTCACAGGCCGAGGTAGATGCGGCGGACCTGGGGGTCGTCGCGGAGCTCGGCCGAGGTGCCGGTGGCGGCGATCTCGCCGTTCTCCATCACCAGGCAGGTCGTGGTGACGTCGAAGGTGAGCTTGGCGTTCTGCTCGACGAGCAGGATGGCCAGGCCGTCGGCGTTGAGCCGCTTGAGCACGGCGGCGATCTCGGCGACGAGGATCGGCGAGAGCCCCATCGAGGGCTCATCCAGCAGCATCACCTTGGGGCGGCACATCAGCGCCCGTCCGACGGCCAGCATCTGCTGCTGGCCCCCGGACAGGGCTCCCGCCAGGCGGTGGCGCATCTCGCGCAGCACTGGGAACACCTCGTACACCTCGTCGATCGGCGTCCGCTTCCAGCTCTGCGTGTAGGCCCCGAGCAGGAGGTTCTTCTCGACGCTCAGGCCCGGGAAGACGTGCCGGCCCTCGGGGACGTAGCCGATGCCGTGCCGCACCAGGGTGTGCGCGGGCGCGCGCAGCAGGTCGTGCCCGCCGAAGCGGATCGCGCCGGCCTGCCGGGGCGCCAGGCCCATGACGGCCTTGAGCGTGGAGGTCTTGCCCGCGCCGTTGGCGCCGATGATCCCCAGCGACTGGCCGGGTTCGACGGTGAAGGAGACGTCGTGGGCGGCCCGTACGCCGCCGTAGTGGACGGAGAGGTTCTCGACGGTGAGCGTGCTCAACGGGTGGCCTCCTCGGCGGTGGGGGCGGTCATCGAGTCGCCGAGGTAGGCGGCCACGACGTCGGGGTGCACGGCCACCTCGGCCGGCGGGCCGTCGGCGATGACGCGGCCGCCCGACAGCACGGTGACCTGCTCGCACAGCGACATGACCAGGCCCATGTTGTGCTCGATGATCACGACGGTCACGCCGGAGTCCCTGATGGAGCGGACGATCTCCCCGAGCCGGCGCACCTCCTCACCATTCATTCCGGCGGCGGGCTCGTCCAGCAGGAGCAGGCCGGGCCGCATGGCCATGGCGCGGGCCAGCTCGATGCGCCGCTGGATCCCGTACGGCAGCGAGCGCGGCTCGGCGTCGGCGACCTCGCCCAGCCCGAACCGCTCGATGAGGTCCCCGGCCCGCTCGCGCAGCTCCCGCTCGTAGCCCAGCACCTTCCAGGGCAGGCTCGGGTAGCGCCAGATCCACGTGGTGGGAGTGCGGTCCAGGCCGACGAGCAGGTTCTCGCGCACGCTGAGGTCCTCGAACAGGCGCAGGTTCTGGAAGGTCCTGGCCACGCCGCGGTGCGACAGCCGGTACGGCGCCGCCCCCGTCACGTCGCGCCCGCGCAGCCGCACCGACCCCTGGGTGGGCGTGTAGAAGCCGCTGATGACGTTGAACAGCGTGGTCTTGCCCGACCCGTTGGGCCCCACGATGCCGCGGATCTGCCCGGCGGGCACGGTGAGCGACACCCCGTCGAGCGCGACCAGGCCCTTGAACCGCTTGGTCACGTCCCGGACCTCCAGCACGTCGCCGTCCGAAGGGGCGGGCGCGGCGGCCTCGTACGGCCGGAAGGGGCCGAGCTGGGCGCGCGAGCCGTCGCGACGGCGCCGCAGGAGCTGGCGGGGCAGCCCGGCCAGGCCCTTGGGCGCGAACACCACCACGAGCACGACCACGAGGCCGTAGCCGAGCTGGGCGTAGGCGGAGGCGTCCAGCAGCGCCTCCCTGACCAGGGAGAGCGCGACGGCGCCGACGACGCAGCCCAGGACACTGCTCCGGCCGCCGATGATCACCATGGCGAGCAGGAGGAACATGTTCGCGATGTTGAACGACTCGGGAGCGACGAAACGGATGAGCCCGGCGTACAGGACGCCCGCGACGCCGCCGTACAGGCCGGACAGCACGAAGGCGGTCATGCGCAGCAGCGGGATCTCCGCGCCCAGCGCGCCCGCCGCGAGGTCGTCGTCGCGCATGGCGCGGAGTCTTCGGCCCAGCGGCGAGTGGGCGACCAGCAGGGCGAAGGCCAGGACGAGCGCGAAGACGATCAGCTCGACGTAGTAGAAGAGGTAGCCGCTGGACAGGTCGAGGCCGAACATCGGCGGCACCGGCACATCGCTGATGCCCTCGGCGCGGCCCGCGACGGTGGCGTTGGTGACCCAGTTGGTGAAAGCCAGGGCCAGGCCGAGCGTCACGATGCCCAGATAGTGCGACTGCATGCGCAGCGCGGGCACCCCCACGAGCGCGCCGAAGACCGCGGCGGCCACCACCGCCAGGACCGCGGCGGTCCAGAAGCCGAAGCCGGCCTGCGTGGTGAGGATGGCCACGGTGTAGGCGCCGACGCCGAAGAAGGCGACCTGGGCCAGGTTGATCTGCCCGGCCACGCCCATGGTCAGGCCGAGGCCGACGGCCAGGATCGCGAAGATGATCGCCACGTCGGCGACGTGCATCGAGTAGCCGCCCAGGCCGTAGGGGAGCAGCCACGCGGCCACGGCGACGGGGACGAGCCAGGCCAGACGTCTCATGCGCGGTTCACCGTGGCCTCTCCGAAGATGCCGGTCGGGCGGATCATGACCACGGCGGCGAACACCAGGAACGTCACCAGCTCCGAGTACTCCTGGAAGTTGCCCGCGGCGAACGCGTCGAGCAGCCCGAAGGCCAGCCCGCCGACGATCGCCCCCGGCATGCTGCCGAAGCCGCCCAGCATGGCGGCCGCGAAGCCCTTGATGCCCAGGGTGCCGCCCATGGTCGGGTTGACGTACAGCATGGGCCCGACCAGGCTGCCGGCCAGCGCCGCCAGGCCCGCGCCGATGGCGAAGGCCATGGCGTTGCTGCGCCCGACGTGGATGCCGACCGCGGTGGCGGCCTGGTGGTCCATGGCGACCGCCTGCATGGCCGCGCCGCGCTTGGTGCGCTGCAGGAACAGCGCCAGCAGCCCGGTCGCCGCCGCCGCGACCGCGATCACGAGCACGTTGTACGTGGGGATGCGGACGCCGGCCAGGTCGATCGGCTCGGTGGCGACGGGGGAGGGCACCGCGTGGCCGGTGGCCCCCCAGACGAGGACCGCCCCCGCCTCCAGGACGGCGCCGAAGCCGATCGTGCCGATCAGCATCAGCGTGAAGTCCTTGTTCTCCAGGGGACGCAGGAAGCGCTCGATCACCAGGCCGATGAGGCCGGTGACCGCGATGGCCACGACGATCGCGACGGCGAAGGGGAGCCGGCTGGCCAGGTAGAACGTGGAGGCGGCGTACGCGCCGATCATGACGACGCTGCCGTGGGCGAAGTTGACCAGCCCCATGGTGCGGTAGACGATCGAGAACCCCATCGCCACCAGCGCGTACACCGCTCCGAACGTGACCCCGCCGATCAGGGTCTGGAGGAATACCTGCACGTCAGCTCGCGGCCTCGGGCACGACCTTGCCGTCCTTGACCAGGCCGATCTTGGTGGTGTGGATGCCGACGCCGTTGGCGTCGTAGTCGTAGTCGCCCAGCAGCCCGGCGCGCTTGACGCCGCGGATGGCGTCGGCCAGCTTCTGCCCGCCCTCGCCCTTGGTCTGCTTGAGCGCCTCGATGAGGATCGACGCGCCGTCGTACGCCTTGGCGACGTGCATGCGGGCCTCCTCGTTGTAGGCGGCCTTGTACTTGGCGGCGAACGCCTTGATGGCGTCGCTGGCGTCGTTGCTCAGGTAGGGCGAGCTGACGATCGAGCCCTCGGCGTTCTTCAGCCCCGCCGTGGTGGCGTACACGTCGGTGCCCATCGGGGCGCCGCCGGCGAAGACGGCCTTGAGCCCCAGCTCGCGGGCCTGCTTGGCGATCAGCCCCGACTGGACCTCCTCGGCGCCGATGAACAGCACCTCCGGGTCCTTCTCGCGGATCTTGGCGAGGTTGGCGTTGAAGTCCTTCTGGTCGGGGGTGACGACCTCGTCGGCCAGCGGGGTGACGCTCCTGGTCTTGAGGGCGTTGAGGAAGGCGTCGTGCTCGCCGCTGCCGTAGGCGCCGTTGTTGCTGATCAGCGCGATCTTCTTCTGCCCTTTCTCGTCGACCAGGTACTTGGCGAGCGTTTCGTCGAAGGTGACGCTGGTCGGCGCGTTGAGGAAGAGGAACGGGCTCTTCAGCTCGGCGAGCTTGGGCGACTGGCCCGAGGTGATGTTCGGGATCTTGGCGTCCTTGAGGATGGGCGCCATGGCCAGGGTGACCGCGCTCTCGGCGGTGCCGAGCATGGCGATGTAGCCCTCGCTGGCGATCTTCCTGGCCAGGTTGGTGCCGACGGTCGGGTCGCCCTGGCTGTCGAACAGGTCGAGCTGGATCTGCCGCCCGTCGACGCCGCCGGCCTTGTTGGCCTCGTCGATGGCCAGCTTCACGCCTTTGTGCTCCCACTGGCCGAGCGAGCTGAGCTGCCCGCTCTGGGCGTCGACGTTCGCGATCTTGATGGGTCCGGTGGCGCCGGCGCCTGACTGGTTCGACTGTCCGGGCGGGGCACAGGCGGCGAGCAGGATGAACGCGGCCGCGACGATCGGAAATCTCACGATTCACCTCTGGGGGTAGGTGAGAGAGTTAATTCACGGACTAGTACGTTCGTTATAGCGCCGCACGGAGGCGGAGGAAATATCGAACGCGCAACGGTTTCAGTCGGAGAACATCCCCTGATAGATGTCCTTGATGTTCCAGTGGCCGGGTGTCGGCACCGGTTCGTTCACCATCGGGACGTCGATGACCGCGGGACGCCGGTTCGCGACGGCCGCGCGCAGGGCCGCGCCGAACTCGGCGGGCGTGGTGACGGTGTGGCCGTCGGCGCCGCACGCGACGGCGAGCGCGGCGAAGTCCGGGCTGTAGGGCCGCCCGGCCGGGTCGGTGAAGTCGCAGCCGTGGCTGCGGCCGAAGTGGGCCGCCTGCAGGTCCGAGATGGTCCCGTGCGACCTGTTGTTCATCACCACGAAGATCACGGGGGCGCCCTGCTCGACCGCGAGCGGCACGGCGGGCAGCTGCGCGCTCATGCCGCCGTCGCCGATGAGCGCGACCACCGTCCGCTCCGGCCGGGCCAGCTGTACGCCCACGGCCGCGGCCGGGCCGAACCCCATGGTGGAGGCGCCGCCGGGGGTGATGAACCGCCCCTGCGGCGGCAGCTCGTAGCACTGGGCGACGCCGTTCTTGTTCCAGCCCACGTCGGTGACCAGCACGGCGTCGGCGGGGATCGTATCGCGCAGGTCCGCCAGGATGCGCTCGGGCCGCAGCGGGAAGTCCTCGCTCCGGCCGCGCTCCCTGCTCGCGGTGAACAGCCCGGACCTGGCCTCGCGGATCTTCTCCCTCAGCTCCGGCCTGTCGGCCGGGGGATGGGCCTTGGCGGCCTCGGCCAGCGCCCTGACCGCGAGCCCCACGTCGGCGACCGCGCCGATCGCCACCGGGTAGTTGCGGCCGAGCTCGGCCGGGTCGATGTCGATCTGGATCAGCGTGCTGCCGGCGGAGAAGTCCCAGGTGAAGCGGGGGTCCCAGGAGCTGGCGTCGGTCTCGGCGAAGCGGGTGGCCAGGGCGAGCACGACGTCGGCCTCCCGGGCGTACGCGTTCGTCAGCTCCAGCCCCCAGAAGCCGGGCATGCCCAGCACGAGCGGGTGGGCGTCGGGCACGGTGCCCTTGGCCATGAGCGAGTGCGCGATGGGGATGTCCAGATGCTCGGCCAGCGCGATCAGCGCGTCGGCTTCTTCACGCAGGCCGCCGCCGACATAGACGAGCGGCCGCTCGGCCGCCGCCAGCGTCGCGGCGATCAGCTCGGCGCTGGCCTCGGGCAGGTCGGGCGGCGCCGCGTGGCTGATCGGCGGGTACGGCGCCGCGGGCCGGGAGAAGACGTCCATCGGCACGTTGACGAGCGTGGCGCCCGGCCGTCCCGACAGCGCCGTCCAGAAGGCCCGCTCCACGGCCCGGCCCAGGTCCTGGGCGCGGTGCACGTTCCAGGCCCGCTTGACGAAGGGGCGGAAGACCGACGCCTGGTCGCCGTCGGCGTGCAGGTTGATCTCCTGGTGCGGGTGGCGGCCCCGGTAGTAGGAGGGGATGTCGCCGGAGATCACGATGAGGGGCACCGAGTCGAGCGCGGCGGTCATGACGCCGGTGGCGGCGTTGGTCAGGCCGGGCCCGACGTGCACGAGCAGCACGCCTGGCTTGCCGCCGGCGCGGGCGTAGCCGTCGGCGGCGTGCGCGGCGGCCTGCTCGTGGCGGGCGATGACGAAGCGGATGGGACTGTCGGCCAGCGCGTCGAGCACCGCGATGTTGGTGTGCCCGCAGGTGCCGAAGACGTACTCGACGCCGAGCTCCTCCAGTTGCGCGACGAGCGCGTGGGCGGCGGTGGTCATTGATCTCCCCAGATCGTCAGCCCCTTGAGCATGAGGGTCTTGGTCACGGTGAAGTCCTCGATCATCCAGCGGGGCGACTCGCGGCCGATGCCGGAGTCCTTCACGCCGCCGAACGGGACGTGGTCGAGGCGGAAGTTGGAGGAGCCGTTGACGATCAGGCCGCCGACCTCCAGCTCCCGCCAGGCGGTGAGGATGCGGCGCACGTCGTGGGTGAAGATCCCGGCCTGCAGGCCGTACGAGCTGCGGTTGCACTCCTCGATCACCTCGTCGAAGCCGTCGTAGGGGAGCACGGCCACCAGCGCGCCGAACACCTCCTCCCTGACCACCCGCGCGTCGCGGGGCGGCGCGACCACGACGGTGGGCGCCATCACCGCCCCGTCGCGACTGCCGCCCACGGTGATGCGGGCGCCCGCCCCGGCGGCCTCGGCGCTCCAGCGGACCACGCGCTCGGCCGCGGCGTCGTCCACCATCGAGCCCACGTCGGTCGCCGGGTCGAGGGGGTCGCCCACGGCCAGGGCCTTCACCTCGCCGGTCAGGGCGTCGGCGAAGTCCTCGAAGCGGGAGCGCTGGACGTAGACGCGCTGCACCGAGATGCAGCTCTGGCCGGAGTTGCTGTAGCCGGTGCGGGCGCAGACCCGGGCCGCCTCGGCGATGTCCGCGTCCTCGCACACGATGGTCGCGGCGTTGCCGCCGAGTTCGAGCAGCACCCGCTTCGGCCCGGCGGCGTGGGCGACGGCGTGCCCGGCCGCGACGCCGCCGGTGAAGCTCACCACGGCGATCTCCGGCGCCGCGCACAGCCGCGCGCCCACCTCGCCGCCGCCGTGCAGGACCTGTACGGCCTCGACCGGCATGCCGGCGTCCAGCAGCAGCTCGACCAGCGCCGTGGAGACGGCCGGGGCCTGCGGCGGCGGCTTGACGATGGTGGTGTTGCCGGCGGCGAAGGAGGCGGCGAGCTTGTGGGCCAGCAGGTTCGCGGGCGCGTTGAACGGCGTGATCGCCAGCACCGGGCCCGCCGGGGCGCGCTGGGTGAGGGCGGTGTTGCCGACCCCGCGCGCCCAGCCCGCCACCGGCAGCACCTCGCCGCCGATCCGCCTGGCCTCGGCCGCCGCGACGGACAGCGTGTCGGCCACTCGCAGCACCTCGCCGCGCCCGTCCTTGAGCGGTTTGCCCAGTTCGAGCGCCAGGAGGCGAGCGAACTCCTCGCCGCGCTCGCCGCCGCGATCGGTGAGCGCGGCGGCGGCGCGCTCCAGGATGTCCGCGCGGGTGGCCGGGGCCAGCCGCGCGATCGTCCTGGCCGACCGCTGAGCGTAGCCGAGAGCTGTGGTGACGTCGTCGGCCTGCGCCGTTCTGGCCCGGCTGACGACCTGGCGGACGTAGGGGCCGACGCGCTCGGCCCGCGGTCCTTCGGTGAGCCACTGGCCGGCGACCAGGCAGCCGGTGTCGTGGATTGCGTTCATGGCGGCTCCATGGATCCGCTAAGCGGTTCTCATGAACCGCACTGTGGATGGCCTCACGGTATGAGGACGGTACGGGTTCTGGCAAGACCCTGAACCACATAGCGGATCATATGGACCATCAAGCGGACCAGATGTTAGCCTGCGGACCGCATGAGAAGGTGGGCAGCAGGTTCACCTTCTACTCACAAGTGAGGACCCGTGCCTTCGAACCTTCCCGCAGAGTCCGGTGAGAGCGGCGGCGTGCGCAGCGTCCAGCGGGCGTTCGACATCCTGTCGCTGCTCACCGAGGAGCGGCGGACGCTGACCATCCGCGAGGTCGTCGAGGAGACGGGGCTGGCCAAGACGACGGCGCTGCGGCTGCTGCAGACCCTGGAGCACATGGGGCTGCTGTGGAGCACGCCGAAGGGCTACGCGGCCGGCCCCGCCCTGTGGCGGTGGGCGCATCTGGCCCGCACGGCGTGGGAGCTGCCGCCGGAGACCGTCCAGCTCATGCGCGAGCTCGGCGCGCGGCAGCGGGAGACCGTCAACCTGTACGTGCTGCGCGACGTCCACCGCGTCTGCATCGCCCAGCAGGAGAGCCCGCAGCCGCTGCGCCACGTCGTACGGGTCGGCGACGAGCTGCCGCTGTGGGCGGGGGCCTCCTCGAAGATCCTGCTCAAGGACGCCCCCGAGCGGCTGCTGTCCCGGGTCGCCCGCTCCTCCCCGTACGGCGAGTCCCACACGGCCACCCTGCGGGAGTGGATCGACCAGGCGGCGCGCGACGGCCACGCGGTCAGCCACGGCGAGCGCGAGCCCGGCCTGTCGGCGGTCGCCGTGCCCGTGACGAGCGGCTCGGGGGCGACCGTGGCGGCGCTGACGCTCAGCGGCCCGACGGTGCGCTTCGGCGACGACCGCGTCGCGGAGTTCGCCGCGGACCTGCGGGAGGTGGCCAAGCGCATGTCCGAACGCGGCTTCGACCACCCCCTCGCCTGAGCGCCGTCAGTAGACGACGATCTTGCCGGTGTTCTGCGGGAAGATCGCGTCGTTGTAGAAGTACTCGCCCGCGGTGTCGAACGTGTGGGTGAAGGACTGGCCGGGCATCAGCACGCCGCTGTCGAACTCGTACTCGAAGAACGACACGGCGGCGTGCGCGGACTTGTTGTCGGCCGGGTTGGCGAAGGTGACCGTCGTACCCTTCGGCACCCGCAGGTGCTGGGGTGACATGGCGTTCTGGGCGACGGTGTTCTCGGTCGCGCCGGGTCGCTGGTTCGCGGCGTCCCAGATCCGGCCGAGCGTGACGGTGGTGCCGGCCACGGCCGCCGCCCTGATGTCGTTGCGCTTCCTGGGCGGCGTGGGCGTGGCCGCCGGGGCCACCTTGCCGCCCAGCTTGAACGCCCACAGGTGGTCGCCGCGCGGGATGTCCGGATACGGCAGCCCGTTGCCACCGGCCAGGACCGCGAGGTACTGCTCGCCGTCGATCTCGTAGCTGATCGGGCTGGTGTGCACGCCGGCGCCGCACTGGAAGCTCCACAGGATCCGGCCGTCGGTGTCGTCCATGGCGTGCAGCAGCCCGTCCGGCCCGCCCTGGAACATCACCCGGCCGCCGGTGGTCAGGATGCCGTTGCCGTGCGCCAGCGACCACTCGCGGTCGAGGGTCCACACCGGCTCGTTGGTGCGCGGGTCCACGGCCGCGATGCCGCCCGCGAAGTACTCGCCCAGCGGGCGCGAGGTGTTGACCCGGCCGTCGTGGGTGTTGGAGAAGCCGGAGTTGATCAGCCCGTACCCGACGTAGATCCAGCCCGTGTGCGGGTTGTACGACAGGTGCGCCCAGTCCGCGCCGCCGCCCGCGCCCGGGAAGATGATCGTGGCCCGGTCCCAGTGCGGCGTGTAGAGACCGCCCCAGGCGTAGAACGGCACCGGCCTGGTCGCCTTGCCGAACTCGGGCGCCTGCGTGATGAACGGCTCGCCGCCGGGGAAGGGCTGCGTCGGCGCGGTCTTCTGCCGGGGGTCCTGCGGCACGGGGCGTTCCTCCACGCCGTGCAGCGGCTCGCCGCTCTCCCGGTCCAGGATGTAGAACATGCCGGCCTTGCTGCCGTAGACGACGGCCCTGCGCAGTCTGCCCTTGACCTTGATGTCCACGAGCACGGGCGCCATGACGTTGTCCAGGTCCCAGATGTCGTGGTGCACCGACTGGAAGTGCCACCTGCGCTTGCCGGTCTTGGCCTCGATGGCCACGATCGAGTTGGCGAACAGGTTGTCGCCGCCCCGGCCGGAGCCGTCCAGGCGCGGGTAGGAGCCGCCGAACGTCCAGTAGACCAGGCCCAGCTCCGGGTCGACGGCCGGGTGGATCCACGGCACCGCGCCGCCGGTCTTCCAGGACTCGCCCTCCCAGGTGTCGTTGCCGAACTGGCCCTCGCCGGGGCACGCCCAGAAGGTCCAGGCGACCTCGCCGGTGGCGGCCGTGAGCGCGTACGCCCGGCCGCGCGCGCCGCCGGTGCTGCCCTGCATGCCGACGTAGATCAGGCCGTCGTGGTAGACGACGGCGCCGGCCAGTGTGCCGGTCAGGCCGCCGCACTGGCCGTTCTGCGGGTCGCAGCCGCCGGTGTCGCCGCCGCCCTCGTCGTCGGTGATGAGCCGGCGCTGCCAGACGACCTGGCCGGTGTCCTTCTTCAAGGCATAGACGATGTTGGCGCCCGAGGTGGAGAAGACCAGGCCCTCGCCGAGGGCGACGCCGCGCATGTTGGTCTGCCTGGTGCCGAGGTTGGTCTGCCACTTGATCGCGCCGGTCCGGCCGTCCACGGCGAAGACGTTCTGCTGCGTGGTCTGCACGTACAGGACGCCGTTCTCGACGACGCAGGTGCTCTGCTGGTGCGCCGCGGTGCTGCCGCCCTCGAGGTTGACGTGCCAGGCGCCGCCCAGGCGGCTCAGGTTCCGGGCGGTGATCTGCTTGAGCGGGGAGTGGTTGTGGTTGCCCAGGTTGCCGCAGACCTTGGGGAAGTCCTTGCCGGCGACGCCGAGGGAGGCGGGCTGGCGTTCCGTGGCGGCCGTGGCGGGTTCCGCGACCGTGGCGGCGGTGGTCAGCGCCGCGGCCGCGCCGAGGAGGAAGTTACGTCGTTCCACTGGCACCACACACCTTCAGCGGTCCGCTACATGGACCTATTGATCCATATGACGGACGCACCATAAGCCTCGGCCGAACGTGAAGGCAAGAGCTTGTTCTCGTGCCGGGCCGTGGTTACGCTCGAACCTCTTAGTGGACCATCCGATCCATCTAGTGGATCGAGGCGCGAGGTGCCCATGCGTACCAGACTGTCGATCGCCGCCCTCACCGGCGCGGCGGCACTCCTGCTCACCGCCACCGCTCCCGGCTCCGCCGCCTCGCGCGAGGGGGCACAGAACCTCGGCGACCCCGACTACGGCGTCTGTCGCGGCACCGACCCGCGCTGCTACCACGACTGGGGCAACTTCGACCCCGCCAAGGGCTACCGGCTGCTCGTCTACAGCCGCACCGCCGGTCCCCGCCACGCCCACCTCGGCACCCCGCTCGGCCCCGGGCTCAACCCGCCGCTCAACGACGACAACGTCGCGATCAAGGCCGTGCTCAAGCTGGGCCAGGACAACGGCTTCGCCGTCGACTACACCGAGGACGTCGCCCAGCTGTCCTCGGCGGGGCGGCTGCTGCCGTACAACGCGGTGATGTTCCTCAGCACCACCCGGGACACCCTCGACGACGCCGCGCAGACCGCGCTGCGGCAGTACATCCGGGCCGGGGGCGGGTTCGTCGGCGTGCACAACGCCTTCGGCACCGAGTACAACTGGCCCTGGTACGAAGGGCTGCTCGGCAACGCCAACTTCTACGACCACGCCGCCAACCAGCCGGGCACCGTCGTCACCGCCGACCGGCGCGACGCCTCCACCCAGGGGCTGCCGCAGCGCTGGGCCTTCACCGACGAGTGGTACAACCTCGTCCCGTTCCCCACGCGCGTCCGCGTCCTGGCCAAGGTGGACGAGAGCACGCTGGCCCGCGGCGTGCGCGGCAACCTCGGTCATCCCGGCCACGGCGGCGACCACCCGGTCAGCTGGTGCCAGTACTACGACGGCGGCAGGGCCTGGCTCACCACCCTCGGCCACGACGTCAAGGCGTGGACCGACGAGCCGCTCGACGGCGACCAGTACTTCGTCCAGCACCTGCTCGGCGGCGTGAAGTCCGTCATGGGCATGGCGCCCTTCTGCCGCTGAGCAGGTGCCGGCGGGTCACCAGGTGACGGGGAGCTCGTAGACGCCGTAGACCTGGCCGTCGTGCTTGAAGGGGATCTGTTCCAGGTCCGCCGCCAGGCGCAGGGACGGGATGCGCCGGTAGAGCGTGCTGTAGGCGACCTGCAGCTCCATCCGCGCCAGCGGCTGGCCCAGGCACTGGTGGACGCCGAAGCCGAAGGCCACGTGGCGGCGGGCGTCGCGGCGGATGTCCAGTTCGTCGGGGTCGGGGAAGATCGCGGGGTCGCGGTTGGCGATGTCGTTGGCCATGATCATCCCCTCGCCCGCGCGGATGACCTGGCCGCCGATCTCGATGTCCGCCAGCGCGACCCGGCGGCGCCCGCTGTGGGTGATGTTGAGGAAGCGCAGCAGCTCCTCCACCGCGCTGGCGACCAGCCGTGGGTCGTCGTTGTGGCGCAGGAGGGCGAGCTGGCCCGGGTGCCGCAGGAGGGCGAGCGTGCCCAGGGCGATCATGTTGGCGGTGGTCTCGTGTCCGGCGATCAGCAGCAGCACGCCCATCTGGGCGGCCTCCTGCCGGGTCATCTCGCCGGCCTTGACCCGCTCGGCCAGCTTCGACAGCAGGTCGTCCGCCGGGTCGGCGAGCTTCTCGCCCATCAGGGAGTCCAGGTACTCGAACAACCTCGCGCCGGCGGCGGCCCGCTCCTCGGGCGGCGTGCTGCGCCTGATGACGGTCTTGCTGTTCTCCTGGAAGAAGTCGTGGTCGGCGTACGGCACGCCGAGCAGCGCGCAGATCACCAGCGAGGGCACCGGCAGCGCGAACGCCTCCACCAGGTCCACCGGATTCGGGCCGGCCAGCAGGTCGTCGATCAGGTCGTCCACGATCTTCTGCACGGCCGGGCGCAGGGACTCCGTCCGCCTGACGGTGAACTGGGCCTGCACCATCCGCCGCAGCCGGGAGTGCTCGGGGTCGTCCATCATGATGAAGCTGATCGTGCCGCCGGCGCCGATGCGGGGCGCCTGGATCGGGTAGCCGGGGCGGGTGACGTCGGCGCTGACCCTGGGGTCGGCCAGCAGCGCCCGCTGCTCGGCGTACGTGGTCACCAGCCACGGGGTGCTGCCGTCCCACAACCTGACCTTGGCCAGCGGCCCCTCCTTCTGCAGGTCGCGCAGGGGCGGCGGCGGGTCGAACGGGCAGCCCGCCGCTCTGGCCATGGGAAACTCGTGGATCTCGGTCATCGCCGGCTTCCTTTGCGTGAGGTGGTCCGGCCGCCGGGCCCAGTGGTGGGCGCTGTGACAGGTGCTGTCCACAGTCCGACGGTCGCGTCGATCAGCCCGGTCGCCGTGTCGTGCCAGTCGGCACGGGGCGTGGGCGTGTCCTCGGCCAGCGCGCGTTCGCGCTCGGCGCACACGTGCGCCATGAGGTGGCTCGTCATGTCCCTGCGCTCGGCCCGTACGTCGGGCGGCAGCTCGGGCAGGCACCGCTTCAGCTCGCCGAGGATCTCGACGAGCGTGGGGGAGCTCAGCGCGTCTTCGATCATGATGTCGCGCAGGACGGGGTCGGTCATCACCTGCGCGCCGAACCGGGCGAACCACGTGGGGTTGCCCATCTCGGCGAGATACTCGGTGACCGGGCGCACCAGGCACGCCACCCAGTCGCGTACCTCGCCGGACCCGGCCGTCTCGGCCAGCATGCGGCGGCGGACGCGCTCGATCCGCTCGATGTGCTTGCGCACGATCGCGCGTACCAGGTCGGTCTTCGTGCCGAAGTGGTAGCCGACGGCGGCGTTGTTGCCCTGCCCGGCGGCCTCGCTGACCTGCCGGTTGGAGACGGCGAACACCCCGTGCTCGGCGAACAGCCGCTCGGCCGCCGTCAGGATCTGCTCGCGGGTCGCGCAGGCCCGCTCGGCCCGCACCGTCATGGTCGCCACCGAGCCGGACCGTACGGCCCCCGCGGCTCGAAGGCGCGGCTCTCACCGCATCCTTGACCCACCATGACCTCCCCGAGTGGACCCCTTCTCGCCAGCTAACCAGGTGGAGGTACGTAAGTCAAGCGACTGATTTAATAGTGTGGCCAAAAGTGTCGGCGGCGGTGGTTAATGTCCCCGCTGTGGATCACTGCGGAGAGATCGAGAAGCTGATCGTCGCACGCCAGGCCGACCGGCTCGCCGAGCAGGTCAAGGCGCTGGACGAGCAGGGGCGCAAGGAGGTCGCCGCCCGACTGCCGGAGCTGCTGAAGGAGCTGCGAGCCCGGTTCGACCGGTGGGACGACGACCTGGTCGCCTATGGGAGCGCCTTGCGGGTGGCGGGCGCGGCCACCTTCGGCGGGGCGGCGGCCGTGGCGTCCTGGCTCTACCGGCGCGACTTCGCGCCGCAGTGGGACGGCCCCGACGCCGACGTCGGCCTCGTCCTCGCGGTGCTCGCCGACCGGCCCGCCGCCTGGCGCGCCGATCTGGCCGAGCGGCTGGTGCTGCGCATGCGCGTGCCCGACGACCGCGGCATGGGGCTCGCCCTGGCCCTGCTCCGCGAGACCGGCATCGAGCCGCCGCCGCACGAGCCGCTGGTGGCCGGCTGGGTGAGTCGTGAGCCGTCGCTGTCCGACGACCCGCTGCTCGACCACCTGCTGCCGCGCCTGTTCGAGGCCCAGGGCGTGGGCCGGGTGCTCCAGTGGGACAAAGCATCGGAGAAGGGCTGGCTGCGGGCGCTGCTGGAGGCGGCCGAGTCGGGCAGGGTGCGGCGCGAGGCGCTGATCGACGGCTGCGTCCGCCGCTTCCTGCTCGGTGGCACGCCCATCGACCTGCGGTTCTTCGTACGCCTGCACGAGGCGCTGGATCCCTCGCCCGCCGAGGCCGCAGGCCGCGCCCGCGACTACCTGCGCCTGCTGCCCGCCTCCCCGGGCCCGGTCGCCGAGCTGGCCCTGAAGCGCCTGCGCGCCTGCGGCGAGCTCACCGCCGACGACCTGGTCGAGGCGTGGGAGTCGCTGCTGTTCCGCCCCGAGCGCAAGCTGGTGCGCGCCGGGATGTCGTGGCTCGACCGTTCCGTGCGGCGCGCGCCCGAGCTGGCCGGCCTGGTCGCAGGGTCGCTGGCCAGCGCGTTCGCCGCCGACTCGGCCGAGCTGCAGGAGAAGGCCGTCGAGCTGGCCGTCGCGCATGCCGGCCGCATGACCGAGGAGGGTCGCGCCACCGTACGCGAGGCGATCGAGCTGCTCCCGCCTCACCTCGGCCTGCGGGCTTCCGCCGCCTTCGCGGGCGGCAGCGTCGCCGAGGCCGAGCCCGCGTTCGTGCTGCCGCCGCTGCCCGCGGCGCCCGGACGCGCCGTCGCCTTCGCGCCTCCGATCGAGTCCATCGAGGAGCTGATGGCGGAGGGGGCCCGCTCCTGGCAGGCCTGGGAACGGCGGCTCGCCGGGTTCGTCACGCTCGTCGGCCGCGACCGGGCGGGCCTGGTGGCGGAGCTGCGCCCCCGGCTGATCGGCGGGCCCGGCTGGACGTACCGCGAGGAGGCTTGGGAGCGGGTCGATCAGTGGTTCGACGGCGCCACGCATTCCCTGACCGGGACCGCGGCCGTCCGGCACGCCTGGACGCGTTACATGCCGCAGACCCGGCTGGCCGCCCCGCTCCGGCTCCTGCTGCATCGCGCGGCCGAGATCCTGCGGGCCGTCGAGGAGGACACCCTCCCGCCGCTGCTGCTGGCCACGCCCACGCACAGCACCGGGCACGTGGCGGCGGCCGAGCTCGTCCGGCGGCTGGAGGTGATCGAGGCGGCCGGGGCCAAGCCGCTGGCAGCCGACCTCCAGCAGGCGCTGCTGCGCCTGCCGCGCACCCCGGATCCCGAGGCCATGCGGCGGGCCGCACGCCTGACGTCCGGCGCGGGCCGGATCGTCGCCGGGTGGACCTGCCCGGAGGTCGCGATCGAGCTCGAGTGGCGGTGCAACGGCGAAGGCGAAGGCCACGACTGGCACGATCGGAGCCACAGCCACGACATACGCCTGGTGCCGTCGGCCACCGTCGCGCCCACCGGGCTGCCGCTGGTCGACCTGATGCTCAGCGTCCCCGAGGACTCTGGCGGCGGCGAGCACCGCGAATGGTGGACCTCGACGCTGCCCTCCCACCGCGAGGTCGCCGCCGCGTACCTCATGCCGCACGCGCTCAGGCGCTACTGGGTGCACGACACCGTCGGGCCGGAGCAGGCCCACGAGCTCGCCCGCGCGGAGGGGCCGGTCGGGGCGGCGTTCGCGGTCGTCCTCGCCCGGGTCCTGGGCGACCCGCGGGTGCCCGAGTCGGTCGACGTCCTGCTGGAGACCGCCGCGCGTGGCGAACTGCCCGCGGAGGAGGTCGGCCGCCAGACCGGGCTCCTCCTGGCGAGCGGCGAGGTGCGGATGATCGACATGGTCGCCGCGCTGGACGCCGCGGCCCGGCGAGGCGCCCACGCGCACGTGTGGCGGATCGCCGCCACCGCCCTGCCCGCCCTGCTGCCCGCGCCGGGCGAGCGCCCCCGCAACGGCCTGGCCGGCTTCGTCGCCCTCGCCGCCGCGGCGGCCGAGTGGTCCGGGGCGCGCGGCGAGATCCCCGAGGTACGCGCCATGGCCGCCCGCAGGGGCGGCAGCGGCCTGCTGCGCGAGATCCGCCGGCTGCACGACCTGCTCACCGGCGACAACGGCCAGGAAGGATGACCATGGCGGCCAGACGATCCCGAAAGAACAAGCACTGGCGGACCCGGCACGACGAGGGCCACGCCCTGCGGTTGGAGATCGGCGACCTCGCCCGCGACGTCGCCGAGCCGGGCTGGACGCGGCTGGAGGTCCGCCGCGCCCAGGTCGGCTCGTACGCGCGGACCACGCTCACCCGCGACGGCCGAGAGATCGCCGCCGAGGGGCTGGACGAGCCGTTCCAGCGCCTGCGCGAGCTCTCCTACCAGGCCGATTCCGGCACCTGGTTCACCTGCGAGCTGGCGTTCCCGGCCGGCAGCCGGGGCTACACCGGGCGCGTCGACTCCTCCGCGCCGCCGTTCGAGGACGTGCCCGCGCCGGCGGCGCTGGCGGAGCTGACCACGTTCCCCCGCACGGAGTCGCCCGGCTGGCTGCTGGCCGCGCTTCCGACCGCCGCGCCGATCGGCATGCCCACGACGTACGGCGAACACTACGACCGGCGCTACCCCCGATGGGGCGACGACGACTCGGGCCGCCGCCCGCCGCCTCCGCCCCCGATCCACGGGGACGTCGCCTACGTCCCGGCCGCGGCCATGACCTGCCGCGACTTCGGCCGGCGCGACGAGCACCGCCAGCGCGTGCTCTTCCTGGCCGAGTCCGCCGACGACGAGTCCGAGCACCTCTACGTGATGGGCTACGAGGAGGTCTACCTGGTGGCCCGGCACGGCACCCGCGGCACCAGCGAGGGCGTGCGCTCCATCACCCTGGATGAGTCGGCGCTCCGGTTGGAGCTGACGCCCGAGGCCGCCGACGCTCTGGGGGCCGAGACCACGTTCGAGGCCCACCTCGAACTGCCGCCCGAGACGATCGCCGAACTGCGCACCGCCCTGGGCTTCGTGCTCGGACCTGTCGCCCAGGCGCCGGAGCGCATCGGCTTCTGAAGCCGGGGTCAGCCGGCGAGAGGCTGGGCCGCGCGGGCCTGAGGGGTGGTGAGGGCGGTGAGGAGACCGGGGAACGCCTCGTCCATCTCCTCCCGGCGCAGGGTGTTCATCCGTGCGGTCCCGACGTAGTACTGCCGGATCAGGCCCGCCTCGCGCAGCACGTTGAAGTGGTGGGTGGCGGTGGACTTGCTGACCGGTATGTCGAAGTCGCCGCACTTGATGTCCTCGCCGGAGGCGTCGAGCTGCGTGACGATGCTCCGGCGTACCGGATCGACGAGGGCCTCCAGCACCTGCTGGAGGCCGAACTGCGACACCTCGGGGTGCGGTGGTGTACGTCCCATGGGCCAATAGTACGACAGGCATCGAAGTTTGACGACGATCGGACTTCTCTCTACAGTGAGCCGCGTTCGAGCTGAGAGAGAAGGACGTTGTCATGGCGAGGACTGTGCGGTTCCACGAGGTCGGCGGGCCTGAGGTGATGCGGCTGGAGGACCTGGAGCCAGGCGAGCCAGGGCCGGGCGAGGTGCGGATCCGGGTGGACGCGATCGGGGTCAACCGGGCGGAGGGGCTGTTCCGGAGCGGCCGGTACATCGAGCCGGTCAAGCGGTTCCCGGCCGGGCTCGGCTCCGAGGCCGCGGGTGTGATCGAGGCGGTCGGCCCGGAGGTGACCGGGTTCGAGGAGGGCCAGGCGGTCAGCGTCGTGCCGAACTTCTCCTACAACGACTACGGCATGTACGCCGAACGCGCGATCGCGCCGGCGACCTCGCTCGTGCCGCGCCCCGACGGGGTGGACGCGGTCTCCGGCGCGGCGGTGTGGATGCCCTACCTGACGGCCTACGGCGCGATGGTGGAGGTCGGCGGGATGCGGGCGGGCGACGTGGCGGTGGTGAACGCGGCCTCCAGCAGCGTCGGCCTGGCCGCGATCCGCACGGCCAGCCGCCTGGGCGCCACGCCGATCGCCGTCACCCGCACCGATGCCAAGAGGCGGCGGCTGATCGAGGAGGGCGCGGCCGAGGTGATCGTCTCGGACGAGGAGGACGTGGCGGGCCGCATCCTGGCGCTGACCGGCGGCCGGGGAGCCGAGTACGTCTTCGACGCCGTCGCCGGACCGGGCGTGACGGAGCTGGCCAGAGCCGTGGCGGCCGACGGGACGCTGTTCCTGTGGGGTGCGCAGAGCGGGCAGCCGACGCCCTATCCGGGGTTCGACCTGGGCATGCCGGCGCTGAACCTGCGCACGTACACGGTGCATGAGATCACCAGGGACCCGCGGCGGATGTGCCGCGCCGCGGCGTTCGTCGCCTCGGGGCTGCGTACCGGGGCCTTCCGCGCGGTCGTGGACCGCCTGTTCCCGCTGGAGGAGATCGTGGAGGCGCACCGGCACATGGAGTCCAACACCCAGTTCGGCAAGATCGTCGTTACGACTTAGTTGCCTTCTGTACCTACTAGTATGTACGCTCGTGGCGTGGACATGAGGGAACGGTTGATCGAGAGCACCCGCGAGCTGCTGTGGGAGCGCGGCTACGTGGGCACCTCGCCGAAGGCGATCCAGCAGCGGTCCGGGGCGGGGCAGGGCAGCATGTACCACCACTTCCGCGGCAAGCCCGACCTGGCGCTGGCCGCGATCGCCCGGAGCGCCGACGACATGCGCGGACGCGCGGAGGCGGAGTTGTCCGGCCCCGGCACCCCGCTCCAGCGGATCACCGCCTACCTGAGCCGGGAGCGCGACGCGCTGCGGGGCTGCCCGGTCGGCCGGCTGACCCAGGACCCGGACGTGATGGCCGATCCCGAGCTGCGCCGTCCGGTCGAGGAGACCTTCTCCTGGCTTCGGACCCGGCTCGCCGCCGTCCTCGAGGAAGCGCGGGCCGGCGGCGAGCTCGCCGCCGGGCCCGACCCGGCGGCCACCGCCACCGCGCTGGTCGCGGTGCTGCAGGGCGGATACGTGCTGGCCCGCGCCGCCGCCGACGCGGAGGTGTACGCGCAGGCCGTCGACGGCGCGCTCGGCCTGCTCGCCGGACATGCCCAGTGAAGTGAGCACGTGAAGTGAGCACGTGAAGGGAGCACCACCATGAGCGCCATCAGCCGCGAGCACCTGGTGACAGGCGACCTGGCCGGCCGGCCCGGGCGGATCGACCGGGTGGAGACGCACCGGGTCACCCTGCCGCCGGGGGCGGCGAGCGGCCCGCACACCCACCCCGGCGGCGTCGCCGGTTACGTCACCGCAGGCCGGATCGTGTACGAGCTCGACGGGCACCCCGCGCAGGAGCTCCGCGCCGGCAGCGCCTTCTTCGAGCCCGCCGGCGCGACCGTCCGCCGCTTCGACAACCTCTCCGCCACCGAGCCGGCCACGTTCGTGGCCAGTTACCTGCTCACCGGCGACCAGCCACTCATCGAATCGCTGTGAAAGAAGGAACCCATGCCCTTTGTTCGGATCGACGCGCTCCGTGCGGACCGGAAGCGGCTGGAGGCCCTGGGCCGGGCCGTGCACGACGCCCTGGTGGAGGCCATCGGCATCCCGCAGGACGACCTGTTCCAGGTGCTCACCAGCCATGACGGCACGCGGGGCACGTTCCGCTACGACGACGGCTACCTCGGCATCCACCGGGACGACGACCTCGTGTTCGTGGCCGTCACCATGCGCGCGGGACGCACCGCCGACCAGAAGCAGGCCCTCTACCGCCGGATCGCCGAGCTCGCCGAGGAGTACGCGGGGACCGAGCCGCGCAACGTGTTCGTCACGGTCAGCGAGAACTCGCTGCTCGACTGGTCGTTCGGCGAGGGCGTGGCACAGTACGCCGCCGCCCAGTGAGGCTGCCCAGTGAGGCTGCCCAGTGAGGCCGCCCGATAAGGCCGCTCACGGGTCGCCGCGGTACCAGGCTTCGGTCTCGGCCGCCGGCGCGTTCTCGTCCGGGCGCGGGGGCCGGGCCCGATCGGCCCAGTGGCGCAGCGCCCGCGCCAGCTCGGCGGTGTGCTCCGGTCGCACGCATCCGTGCACCGCGAAGTACGCGACGATCGGCCCGGCGACCGGATCGCCGGCGTCGCAGCGGGCGCACAGCAGGACCTCGCTGACGCCCCGGACCTCGTTCCCCGACGCGTTCGTCCAGGTGTGCGGCAGGCGCAGCACGGCGAGGACGCTGTCGGTGCGGCACCGGGGGCAGGGCGGGTCGCCGGTCATGCCCCGCCGATCGCGTCCGCGCCCAGCAGGGCCTTGACGTCGCCGTAGAGCGCCGGTTCGGCGGTGACCCGGAACGGCTGGAGGTCCAGCAGCACGCTTCTGGCGCCGGGGCGGTGCAGGCGCACGTGTACGGGTGCGCGGCCGGGATGGGTGGTCAGGATGTGCTTGAACTCCTGGACGAGCCGTGGGCTCAGCTGGGTCTCCTGGATCGAGATCACCACGGGAGGCTCGGTGTCCGCCCGGGAGACGTCGAGGAGGGCGATCTCCTCGCCGTACACGCTCATCGTCTCGTCGCGCACGTTGATCCGGCCCCGCACGGAGATCACGCGGTCCTGGGCCAGCGCCTCGCCGTACAGGGTGTAGGTCTTGGGGAAGACGAGCACCTCCATGGCGGCGTCGTGGTCCTCGAGGGTGACGATCGCCCACGGGCTGCCCTGCTTGGTGACCTTGCGCTGCAGGCCGGAGACGATGCCGCTGATCCGGGTCGCCCCGTCCTGCCGCCCGGAGGCCAGCAGGTCGGCGAGGGTGGTGTCGCGGTTGGCGTCCAGGACGCGTTCGGCGCCGTCGAGCGGGTGGCTGGAGACGTACAGGCCGAGCATCTCGCGCTCGAAGTCCAGCAGGGTGTCGCCGTCCCACTCGCCCTCGGGGATCGCGATGGAGAAGGCGCCGCCGCTCCGGCTCGGCTCCCCGAACAGCGAGTCCTGGCCGCGGGCCTCGTTCCGCTTGACGTCGATGATCGAGTCGACGGCCTGTTCGTGGACGGCGACCAGGGCCTTGCGGTGATGCCCGAGACTGTCGAACGCGCCGGCCTTGGCCAGCGACTCGATGACGCGCTTGTTGCAGACCGCCGTCGGGACCTTGCCGAGGAAGTCGTTGAAGTCGATGTAGCGGCCCTGGGCCTCCCGGGCGGCGACGATGGCGTCCACGACGCCGGCCCCGACGTTGCGTACGGCGCCCAGGCCGAAGCGGATGTCGGACCCGACGGCGGCGAAGTCCAATCGGCTGGCGTTGACGTCCGGGGGCAGCACCTTGATGCCCAGGCGGCGGCAGTCCGACAGGTAGACGGCCATCTTGTCCTTGTCGTCGCCGACGGAGGTGAGCAGCGCGGCGAGGTACTCCTGGGGGTGGTTGGCCTTGAGGTAGGCGGTCCAGTAGGAGACCAGGCCGTACCCGGCGGTGTGGGACTTGTTGAAGCCGTAGCCGCTGAAGGGGACGAGGACGTCCCAGACCGCCTTGATCGCCTCGGCGGAGAAGCCGCGGCCGCTCATGCCGGCGGAGAAGCGGTCCCATTCGGCGTCCAGGACCTCTTTCTTCTTCTTGCCCATGGCCCGGCGCAGCATGTCGGCGGCGCCGAGCGAGTAGCCGGCCAGTTGCTGGGCGATGGCCATGACCTGCTCCTGGAAGACGACCAGGTGGTAGGTGTCGCCCAGGATGGGCTCCAGGGCCTCCTCCAGCTCGGGGTGGATCGGCTCGACCGGCTGCTTGCCGGTCTTGCGCAGGGCGTAGTTGGTGTGGGCGTTCATCTCCATCGGCCCGGGCCGGTACAGCGCGTTCACCGCCGCGATGTCGGTGAACGTGGTGGGCTGCATGAGTTTCAGCAGGACCCGCATGCCGCCGCCGTCCAGCTGGAAGACGCCGAGCGTGTCGCCGCGCGCCAGCAGCCGGTACGTGGTGGCGTCGTCGATGGGGATGTCGAGGATGTCGATGTCGACGCCCTTGTTGGCCCGGACGTTGGCGATCGCGTCGCCGATCACCGTGAGGTTGCGCAGGCCGAGGAAGTCCATCTTCAGCAGGCCCATGTCCTCGGCCTGGGTGAAGGGGAAGCCGGTCACGATCGGGCCGCCGGCCTTGGGCTTGACCAGCGGGATCACGTCGATCAGGGGCTCGCTGGACAGGATCACGCCCGCGGCGTGGATGCCGGTGCCGCGGGTGAGGCCCTCGATGCCGGCCGCGGTGTCGAGCACCCGTTTGACGTCGGGGTCCTGCTCGTACATCTGGCGCAGCTCGGCCGCCTCGCCGTGCCGGGGGTGGCCCTTGTCGTGGACGGCGGCCAGCGGGATCTCCTTGCCGCCGACCGCCGCCGGGAACGCCTTGGTGATGCGGTCGCCCAAGGCGTACGGCAGGCCCAGCACGCGGCAGGAGTCCTTGACGGCGGCCTTGGCCTTGATGGTGCCGAAGGTGACGATCTGGCAGACGCGGTCGTCGCCGTACTTGCGGGTGACATAGTCGATCATCTCGTCGCGCCGCCGGTCGTCGAAGTCGAGGTCGACGTCCGGCATGGAGATGCGCTCGGGGTTGAGGAAGCGTTCGAAGATGAGTTTGTGCTCGATCGGGTCGAGCTGGGTGATCCCCGTGCAGTACGCGACGATCGATCCGGTGGCCGAGCCGCGGCCGGGGCCCAGGCCGATGCCGCGCTCCCGGGCATGGCGGCAGATGTCGGCCACCACCAGGAAGTAGCCGGGGAAGCCCATGGCCTCGATGACCGACAGCTCGTAGTCGATGC
Source organism: Nonomuraea sp. NPDC003707 (assembly GCF_053587055.1). Taxonomy (NCBI): domain Bacteria; kingdom Bacillati; phylum Actinomycetota; class Actinomycetes; order Streptosporangiales; family Streptosporangiaceae; genus Nonomuraea; species Nonomuraea sp. NPDC003707. The sequence goes on from NZ_JBSFNK010000008.1 coordinate 378,272, forward strand.
GGTCGAGCACCTCCTGTGACGGCCGGCCGTAGCGGCGGCGGGCGCCCTTGAGGGTCTCCTTGCGCAGCCAGCTGGCCTCGCTCTCCTCCTCGGGCACGGGGAAGCGCGGCGTCAGGTCCCGGTGGGCGAACACCTCGCCGTAGTCGCCGACCCGCTCGGCGATCAGCAGCGTGTTGTCGCAGGCCCCCGGCACCTCGGCGTCCCACAGCGCGCGCATCTCGGCGGCGGACTTGACGTAGTAGCCGCTGCCGCCGAACCGGAACCGGTCGGCGTCGGCCAGCCGCTTGCCGGTGCCCACGCACAGCAGTGCGTCGTGCGCCGGGGCCTGGTTCTCGGTGACGTAGTGCGAGTCGTTGGTGGCCAGGGGCGGCAGGCCGAGCTCCTTGCCGAGCTTGAGCAGCTCCTCGCGGACCCGGCGCTCGATGGCCAGGCCGTGATCCATCAGCTCCAGGAAATAGTTGTCCCTGCCGAAGATGTCGCGACAGCGGGCCGCCGCCTCGACGGCCTGGGCGTACTGGCCGAGCCTCAGTCTGGTCTGCACCTCGCCGGATGGGCAGCCGGTCGTGGCGACGATGCCCTGGCCGTACTCGGCGAGCAATTCGTCATCCATACGCGGATATTTCTGGACGTGGCCTTCCAGCCAGGCCCGCGACTGCAGCCGGAACAGATTCCGCAGGCCCTGCGCCCCGGTCGCCCACATCGTCATGTGCGTGTACAGGCCGCGCCCGGAGACGTCGCCACCCTCGCCGGTCCCGTCGTTGGAGCGGCGCAGCGCGAGGTTGTCGCTGTAGTACACCGGCTGCCGGTGGTGCCGCGAGAGCGGGGCGACGTAGCTCTCGATGCCGATGATCGGTTTGATCCCCGTCTTGCGCGCCGCCTGGTAGAACTCGTACGCCCCGTGCACGTTCCCGTGGTCGCTCATGGCCACCGCGGGCATCCCCTGCCGGGAGACCTCGTCCATCAACAGCCCGACCTTGGCCGCGCCGTCGAGCATGCTGTATTCCGTATGCACGTGGAGATGCACGAAAGATCCCACCGAGACCACGCCTCCTGGTTGTAGGCTCACCCGCGAACCCGAGCATTCGACCCGAGAGCAGGCCCGGTTGTCCAACAATCGACACACCGAAGAGCCACAACCACCAGTGGTGGAAGAGGCGGCGTTCGACCTGGACCTCGCCGCCGTCCGCGCCTTCGTCGTCATCACCGAGGACCGCTACTTCAGCGAGGCCGCCGCCAGGCTGGGCATCAGCCAGCAGGCCGTCTCCAAGCGGATCGCCAAGCTCGAGTCCGACCTCGGCGTACGGCTGTTCTCCCGCACCCGCACGGGGGCCGACCTCACCGAGGACGGCAAGACGTTCCTGCACCACGCTCGCGCCCTCGTCGGCATCGCCGACCAGGCACGCGAAGTGCTGCAAGGCCGGCGCCGCTCGCTCCGGGTCGACGTCCTGGACACCCGGCTGCGCTCCAGCGACCTGATCCGGGAGTTCCACGAGACCGTCGAGGACGTGAACGTCGAGGTCATCACCTCGAACGGGCTCAGATCGGCCCGCGGCGCGCTCGTCCGCGGGTCCCTCGACGCCGCCTTCGTCCGTGTCAGCGGGACGCTGGAGGAGGACCTGCGGCACGTGCCGGCCTACCTCGAGCCCGTGCATCTGCTGGTCGGCCGCGACCATCCACTCGCCGGCCTGCGGGAGGTGGAGGTGGAACGCCTGTCCGGGACGACCGTGTGGATGCCCGGCAACGTCCCGGACAGTGAATGGGCCGAGTTCTACCGCCTCCTGAGCGCCGCGTTCGACATCCCGATCGACACCGCGGGGCCGGACTTCGGCTGGGAGTACTTCGTGGAGCAGATCGGCTCCGGCCAACGCATCGGGTTCGTGGGGGAGGGGCTCCGGATGCCCTGGCACCCGCGTACCGTCCAGATCCCGGTCGTCGCCCCCGCCCCCGTGTACCCGTGCTCGCTGATCTTCCACCGGCACAGCCATCACCCGGTGCTGGCCCGGCTCGTCCGGTACGTGACGGACAACTACCGGCCGTTCGACCCGCACCGCCAGTGGCTGCCGGACCCCGACCGCGCCGCCTTCAGCGCATGACCGAGTGGGTGCCCGGCCGGTCAGTCGCGGGTCGTGAGTGCGAAGATCTTGACGTTGGGCATCGCCGGGCTGGTGAACGAGACCGCCTCGCGGGCCGCGTCCACCGGCACCGACACCCGCCAGATGCTCACCTTGCGCCCGTCGGCCGTGCCGTTGACGTTGTAGCGGGTGCCGGCCGTGATCGCCGCCTCCTCTCCGAAGCGCGGTGACGCGCTCGCCCAGTCGGTCACCTTCAGCGGGGCCGTGGAGGTCGTGCCGTCCGCGTAGGTGATCGTGAGCTCGGTCTGCTGGTCGCCGTTCACGGCCGTGACCAGCAGGTCGAGGGCCTGGTAGCGGCCCGGCGTGAGGTAGGTGCGCTGGCCGCGCAGGCCGTGGAAGTTGCCCGCCGCGCCCCTGGTCTCCGGGATCAGGTAGGCGCCGCCCGACACGGTGCGCAGGCCCGGCTCGGGTAGTTGCTCGGCCGGGAAGCTCCAGCCCTTGCCGTCCAGGTTGCCCTGGGGCTTGGCGTCCGCGGTGGCCACGCCGTCCACGTCGTACTGGAGTCTCTGGGCGCAGGAGGAGCCGGACGGCTCGCACGCGGCGGGCAGGTTCGGGATCGGGGCCTCGGCGGCGGGGACGCGGTCCACGGGGAGGTCGCCGGGTGCGGTCGCCCACGAGGTGTCGGGAGTGGCGCCGACGTTCACCACGACGTCGCCACCCTTGTCGAGCAGGGACTCGGGCAGCCAGGAGCGGGTGTACGCCTTGCCGTCGACCTTCACGTCCTGGACGTAGACGGCCTCGGGGGCGGCCTGCGGGGCGCTGACGGTGATCGTGCGGCCGTTGCCGCGCTTGATCCACGCCTTCGGGAACATGGGGCTGGACAGCAGCATCTCGGCCCGGCTCGGCGTCTGGGGGTACATGCCGAGCGCGGCGAAGACGTACCAGGCGGACATGGTGCCGAGGTCGTCGTTGCCGGGCAGGCCGCCGGGGCCGGTCTTGTACACGAGGGAGGCCATCGCGCGTACCGTCTCCTGGGTCTTCCACGGCTGCCCCAGCGCGTTGTAGAGCCACGGGACGTGGATGCCGGGCTCGTTCGTCGGGTCGTAGCGGAAACCGTCGCCGCCGGTCGCCCACGAGCCGTCGGCGCGGTGGAAGAACGTGTCGAGCCGCTTGGCCGCCTGCTCCCGGCCGCCCATGGCGGCGGCCAGCCCCGAGACGTCGTGCTGGACCATCCAGGTGTAGGTGGCGCTGGTGCCCTGCGCGAAACCGGCGTCCGAGGTCGCCGAGAACGGCCACAGCCAGCCGCCGTCGGCCTTGCGCGCCTGCTGGTAGCCGCCCTCCGGCCCGGCCGACGGGTTGAACGTGTTACGCCACCAGCTCGCCCGCGGCATCAGCAGGTCGCGCTCGGCGGTGCGGCCGAGCCGGCCCGCCCAGTCCGCGAGCGCGAAGTCGGCGGTCGCGTCCTCCAGCGTCTCCGCCGCGCCGCCCCAGCAGTGGCAGGTGTCCTGGGGCGCGTAGCCGAGCCGCAGGTACTCGGCCAGGTTCGGGCGCTGGCCCTCGCACTGCCCCGGGCACCCCTTGTCCGACAGGCCGGACGGGTGCGGCACTGTCGCCTGCGCGAGCAGGGAGTCGAAGGCCCCGCGCACGTCGAAGTTGCGCACGCCGAGCGCGTAGAAGCCGGCGAGCGCGGGGGCCGACGGGTCGCCGGTCATCACGTGGGTGGGGCCGTTGACGTGCACCCAGCGGTCCCAGACGCCGCCGTTCTGCCGCGCCAGGTTGTACAGGGACTGGGCGTAGTCGCCGGCGACCCGCGGTTCGAGCAGGGCCAGGAGCTGGGTGTGCGCGCGGTACTGGTCCCAGCCGGAGAAGTTGCCGTACTGGACGCCCTGGCCCCGGGCCAGCCGGTGCACCTGCCGGTCGCCGCCGAGGTAGGTGCCCGCGACGTCGCTGGTCACGTTGGGCTGCAGGTAGGCGTGGTACATCGCCGTGTAGAACGTGGTCAGCAGGTCCGCCGAGCCGCCGGCCACCTCGACCGAGCGCAGCCGCTCGTTCCAGGCGCGGGTGGCCCGGGCGGCCACGGACGCGACGTCGTCCCGCCCGGAGATCTCCTCGGCCAGGTTCTGCCTGGCCGCCGCCAGACTGGTGTAGGAGATGCCGACCTTCATGCGGACGTCGGCGCCGTCGAAGGTGACGTACCCGCCGGAGCCGCGGCCCGCGCGGTCGGCGCCCGTGGCGTAGCCCTCGCCGCCGCTCGCCGTCGTGGTGCCGGGGCGCAGGTCGCCGTTCACCCAGGTGCCGGTGGCGGCGAAGGCGCGGTCGAACGAGGCGGCGAAGTGCAGCCGGTAGTAGCTCTTGCGGTTGTTGACGCCGCCGTTGGCCCGGCGGCCGCAGAACGCGCCGGTCAGCACCGAGCCGGTGACCGTACGGGTGGCGGGGTCGATCGTGATCTCGGCGTCCTCGCTGCCGTTGAGCGAGTTGGACACCCGGAACAGCAGGCTGGCCGGCGAGCCCTCCGGGAAGCTGAACTCGCCCACGCCCGCGCGGGTCGTGACCGCGAGGTCGGTCCTGACGCCGGAGTCCAGCGTGACCGTGTACCGGCCGGGCCGCGCGCTCTCCTTGTCGTGGCTGAACGTGCTCGCGTAGATCGCGTCGGTCTTGTCCGCGGTCGGCGACGAGGTGACCTGGCCGGCGAACGGCATGATCGGGACGTCCCCGGCGGCCCCCGGATGGCAGCCCGCGCCGTTGACGTGCGTGAGCGCGAAGCCCCGCACGCGGGGCGTGTTGTAGGAGTAGCCGTTGGCGCCCGCGGCGTTGGTCTGGTCGCCCGCCGTGTTGGTCGGGCTCCACGAGATCATCCCGAACGGCAGGACGGCGCCGGGGTAGGTGTTGCCGCCGTTGGCCGATCCGATCAGCGGATCGACGTGGCGTACCGGATCGGTGACCTTGGCGGGATCGGTGACCTTGGCGGGGGAGTGGGCTGCGGCTGCCGGGACGGCGACGGCCGTGCTGAGCACCGTGCTGAGCACCGTGCTGAGCACCGTGCCGATGATCGCGGCGGCGAGCCACGAGCGGGGAGTGAACACCTCATGATCACACCGGCTCACACTAACTGAGCCATGAACACCTACGTAAGACCAAAAGTCCGGAAGCGGTCAGTATCCCCGCACCTGCGGCCAGGCCAGCTCGAAACCGTCGGCGACCAGCTCGGCCTGGAACCGTTCGAGCGCCGCGGGATCCTCGTGGACCTGCGCCGGTTCGAGCCGGTTGTCCAGGCAGTGCGCCGCCAGCGCGCCGGCCGCCTCGCCGGCGTTCCACTCCACCGGGTGCAGGCGGTAGCAGCCGTTGGTGATGTGGGTGGTGCCGAGGTTCTTCCCGGCGGCCAGCACGTTGCGCACGCGGACGGGCAGCAGCGCGCCCAGGGGGATCTGGAACGGGCAGCTCGCCACGTCGATGTAGTTGTCGCCGCCGGTGGAGGGGTGCAGGTCGATGCGGTACATCCCGACGCCCACGGTGTCGTGGTAGGCGACCGCGCCGTGCTCGCCGCGCACCGCCAGCGACAGGTCGTGCTCCACGACCGTGCGGCGGGCGCGGATGCGCCGCGACTCGCGGATGTAGGGGCTCTTGGCCAGGCCGTCGGCGGTGCCCATGACGTCGGGGCGCAGCCGCAGCCCCGGCCAGCCGGTGCCGCCGTCGGGCCGGGGCGCCTCGGTCTGCAGCCAGTGGAGCATGCTGAGCGCCTGGTCCCTGGCGCCCTGGAGATGCCGGGCCCGCTCGTCCTCGGTGACGCCGATCAGCGGCCCGGGGAGGTAGTCGATCTGCGGCCAGTTGACCACGACGACGTCGCTGACCGCGAAGCCGGGCTCGAACACCTCGCGGCACAGGATGCGCCGGAACACCCACAGATCCGTGTCGCCCGGGTCGCGGCTCTGGTCGGCGACGACCGGGCCCGACGAGGCGTGCGGCACGAACCTGCGCGGCTTCGGCTCCAGCGTGCGCGGGTCGGGCGCGACGAGGCTGAGCAGCCGGTCCGGCCAGAACGGCGGCCGGTAGTCGCGCCAGAAGGAGTAGTCCTTGGGCCGGTCGACGGTGTGGTCCTCACCGGCGCGGTGCTCGACGGCGAAGACCCAGGAGAACGCCTGCATGTTGGCCGGCTGCGCCTGCGCGGGGGCGCTGGGCTCGCCGGTCTCCGCGGCCGACTCGAAACCGGTGACGTGCTCGATCCCCGCCAGGGGCAGCAGGTCGCCCAGCTCGGTGGCGTCGAGCACGTACGCCGCGCGCACGTGGAACGGCTCGCCGTCCGGGCCCGCGAAGGTCACCCCGGTCACCCGGTCGCCGTCCACGTCGGCGGCCACCGGCCGGTGCAGGTAGCGGATCGTCAGCCGCCCGGCGGCGAGGTACGGGCCGACCATGTCGGCCAGCACCGCGGCGGCCACCCGGGGCTCGCAGCAGAGCCTGCTGACCGTGCCGCGCCCCGGGTTGAGGTCGGGCGCCTCCCGGGACTCGCGGGTCAGCGGGTACCAGGTGCGGTAGTGGTCGCGGATGGCCGTGCGTAACCTGCGGTAGGAGCGGGTCGCGCCGAACTGCTCGATCCACGGATGCTCGTCCGGCGGCACGCCCTGGCTGGTGAGCTGCCCGCCCAGCCAGTCGGTCTCCTCGGTGAGCACGACGGTCCGGCCGCGCCGCAGCGCCGCCAGCGCCGCGGCGACCCCGCCCATCCCGCCCCCGACCACCAGGACGTCCACCTCGGCGCCGCTCAAATCACATCACCTTTCTCGAAGAAGTCGACCTCGCCGCGTTCCATGAGGACGATGAGGCTCAGCAGCGCGCCCCAGGTCTGGAACGGCTCGCTGTTGGGCTTGTCGCACGCGCCGCCGTGCACGCTGGAGTAGTTCTCGTGCACGTGGCGGTGCTCGTTCCATTCCTTCAGCACGAGCCGGGAGCTGCCTTCGGCGAGCCATGCGGCCGCGGGCCGTTCCCCGGCGCGCAGCAGCCCCAGGTAGACGAGGAAGTTCACCGGCGGCCACGCCCGTCCCGCCCAGTAGCTGCCCTCGCCGACGTCGACCGGCTCGTCGCGGGGCGAGGTGGGCAGCAGCCATTCGCCGCCGAAGCCGTCGTCGGTCATCAGGCGCCCGGACACCATGCGCCGGGTCCGTTCCCCCGCGCCGACGCCGGCCAGCATGGGGTAGAAGCTCATCGTGGACAGCCGCTCGGTCGGCAGCCCGGTGTCGGTGCGCCTGCTGCGGTAGACGCCGCTCGGCTCGTCCCACAGGGACTCCATCGCCGCCACGACGGCCGCGTGCCGCTCGCGCAGCTCCGCCGCGGCCTCCTGGTCGCCGAGGACGTCGGCGATGTCGGCCAGCGCCTCGCAGTCGGCCGCGTACAGGCTGTTCAGGCCCACGTCGTGGGCGGCGAGCAGGCTCTTGGCCTGGTCGAAGGGCACGTCCTCGAAGACCGGGTGGTTGTCCCAGCCGGTCTCGCAGGTCGCGCCGAAATGCTGGTGGATGCGGGGGATGTCCTGCGGCGAGGGGAACTCGGGGTCGAAGTACGTCGAGCCGGCGCACAGCAGGTCACCGTCCCGGCGCACCCGCCACCACCAGCGGTTCCAGGACAACAACGGCTCGAAGCACTCCTCCAGGAACCACCGGTCGCCGAACCTGCGATAGAGCTCCCGGACCACCAGCGAGCCCACCGGCGGCTGGGACCCGTCGTGGGTCGTGCGGCCGGTGCCCTGCTCGACGTTGGGCACGAAGCCCTCCGGCGTCAGGGCCCGCAGCATCTCGACGGTGTTGACGTAGGCGAGCTCCTTGCTCGACACGGCCGCCAGCAGCGCGTTGAAGAACGCGTCCCAGCAGAACAGGGAGTAGCCGCCGCGCTTGCCGACGTTCCAGAGCCGGCTGACGGTCGTGATCACGCGGGAGCGCGCGGGCTCGTAGACGGTGTTCCAGGAGATGGCGTCCCTGACGATCTCGCGGTGCTGCGCCAGGGGGTCGGTGCCGGCCACCCCGATCGCGGCCGAGGCGCGGGCGACGATCCGCGCGATCTCCGGCAGGTCGCGGGCACGGCCGGTGCTGATCCCGACGGCGCCGGTCAGCTCCATCGCCAGGTACGGCCCGTCGACGTCGGTGTAGGGGTCGTCGACGTGCGGGGCCGTGCAGAAGACCTCGACCGTCCCGCCGGGCCCTTGGGCGGTGACCCGGTCGCCCTCGCGGGTGACGGAGCCGGGCCGGTTCCACAGATAGGCGACGCCCACGGTCAGCAGCGCGCTCTTGTGCTGGTTGGCGGTGGGTGTCACCAGCACGACGAGGTCGTCGCCGGTGTGCGCGGTCTGCACCCGGATCGTGACGCCCGCCCACGTCACGGTGGTCTCGGTGTAGCCGCCGTCGTAGGCGTGCCGGCCCAGGGTGACCGTCTCCGCGCCCTCGGTGCGGCGGCCGATCTGGGCGGCGCGCAGCGACGTGCCCCGGTAGTACTCCTTCAGGCCGAGGGACAGGCCCAGGGCGTCGGGGAGGAGGACGTGGGTGAGCACGCTGCGCGTGTCCCAGGTGTTCCAGCCCCGGGCGAGCGAGTCCTGGACATGGGCGTAATGCGGCATTTTTTCCTTCATAGGGGGATCCACACCCGCATGGCGTGCGGCCCGCGGTTGGCCCAGGCGTAATAGGGGATCAGCGTGAGCTCCGCGGGCCGCGCCGCCGGGGCCGGCTGCCCGTGGGGCCGGTAGGGGGACTCGGCGGGCCCTCCTGCCAGCGCGCCGCCGGCTCGGAGCACGGTCACGCCGCCGAGGAGGTCCGGCCGGTGTTCGGGCCGCGGCGGCGTGGCGGTGTTGATGCGGAGGTCCTCCAGGACGACGCCGGACGGCTGGTCGGGCTGCTCGATCGCGTAGACCAGCGGCCCGCGGGTGACGGCGACACACCCCCGCGTGGCGTCCACGCGATCGTCGGCCACCATGAACCGGGCGGGCATGGGCATCCGCAGCACCACCCGATCGCCGGGCCGGAACACCCGGCGGACGCGGGCGTAGCCGCCGGGCTCCACCGGCTTGCCGTCCACGGTGGAGCCCTCGGCCCAGTCCGGTACGCGCAGCGCCAGCTCCATCTCGCGCGGCGGCGCCTCGCGCACGGTCACCGTGACCAGGCCGTCCCACGGGTAGTCGGTGCCGACGTCCACGGCGAGCCCACCCGAGGCCAGCGAGCTCTGGGCGTACAGGTGCACCTGGAGGCCGTCCTCCGTGCCGGTAGCCAGGTACGTGGGCAGGGCGGCCAGCGTACGCATCACGTTGGGCGGGCAGCAGGCGCAGTTGAACCAGGGACGGCGGCCGTGCGCCGGTGACCGCTGCACGTCGCCCCGGGCGCCGGTCCGCCGGTGCAGCGTGTTGACGTAGAAGTAGTCCGCCTCGGTCAGCGACACCGCGGGCAGGAGGGCGTTGTACAGCAGCAGCTCGATCTGGTCGGCGTAGGCGGACTCGCCGGTGGCCAGCAGCAGCCGCCACGCCCACTGCATGGCCCCGATCCCGGCGCAGGTCTCCGCGTACGCCCGGTCGGGCGGCAGCTCGTACGCTTCGCCGAACGCCTCCCCGTCCCAGCGCGCGCCGACGGCGCCGGTGACGTGCTGCTTGCGGCGGCGCATCACGTCGTACTGCCGGCGCATCACGGCCAGCAGCTCGGTGTCGCCGGTCTCGATGGCGACGTCGGTGGCGCCCGCCGCGAAGTAGACGGCGCGCACGGCGTGTCCCTCCACCGTCTCCGCCTCGCGTACGGGCAGCCGGTCGGAGTAGTGGGCGGGGTCGCCGTAGTGCGAGGGGTCGAAGCCCGGCTTGACGGCACGACCGTGCCCGCGGGCTTCGACGAAGTGGCGGGCCAGGTCCAGGTACCGTCGTTCGCCCGTCTGCCGGTACAGCTCGACGAGCGCCATCTCCACCACGGGGTGGCCGTCCAGCTCCTCGCGCAGGCCGGGGCCGAACGTGCCGGCCAGATGGTCGGCCAGCCGGGTGGCGACCCGCAGCAGCTCCGTCTCGCCGGTCGCCCGGGCCGCGGCCACGGCCGCCTGCATCAGGTGGCCGGCGCAGTAGTGCTCGTGGCTCATCCACAGCCGCGCGTACCGCTCCTCGCCGCGGACCTGGATCGCGGAGTTGAGGTATCCGTCCTCGCGTTGCGCCGTCGCGATCGTACGGCCGAGCGTGCGCAGGTGGTCCAGCAGCGCGTCGTCGGGGCTGCGGGCGTGCTCCCAGGCGACCGCCTCCAGCCATTTGTAGACGTCGGAGTCACGGAAGCTCGCACCCTGGGCCTCACCGGCCGCCTCGCCGGCGGCGATCCGGAGATTGCCGAGGTTGCCCGCTTCGTCCAGCCGATCGTGCCCGAGCGGGATCGCGGCCCGGTTGGCGTCCAGCCGCCGGGCCCAGAACCCGCCCGCCACGCGGCTGCCGGAGAGCGGCAGCGGGCGCAGCGCCACCGCGGCGGCGGGGCTCGGCACGGCCGTCATGCGGGCGCCTGCCGGCGGAACCGGACGGCGTCGGCGATGACCACGCCGTTGGCCGCGTCGCTGAGCTCGACATATCCCTCGAGGCCGGCCCGGAAGGAGAAGGTGCCCAAAGACGTCCATTCGCCCATGCGCGGGTCGGGTACGCCGCGCACCTGCTGGTTGACGGACACCGCAGTGGTGCCTGCGGCATGGTGGACGACGTAGGGGGCGTTGGTCGCCCGGTTGGGGTCGGCCGCGTAGGAGACGAGCACCTCGTAGCGATCCTCGCCCGGGAGCGCCGGTCGCCATCGCGCGGTGCTGGCGCCGGTGCCGCGGGCGTGCGTCAGGTAGTTGAAGCCGTAGTATCCGCTGACGCCCCTGCTGCTCGGCCAGGTGCCGGTGGTCTCGAATCCGAGCCCGCCGTTGTCGACGGTGACCTCCTCGCGGACGTCCGGCGCGGCGGAGCCCCGGACGAGGCTCAGCTGGTCGAGCGAGATGGTCGTGCCGCCACCCCGGCCGGCGCCGGCCAGCGTGAAGCGGATGGTGTGCGGGCCGGGCAGCAACGCCATCCGGCCCAGGTAGGCGACGTCGTACCCGTCGCCGCGGAACGACGTCAGATCCAGCGTGGAGGTGCGCGGCGCCTTCCCGTCCACGGTCACCGTCACGAGGCCCCCGTCGCCGGAGCGGAAGTAGCGCAGCCACACTTCCTCCCGTCCGCCCGGGGCGACGATCAAGGGGTACTCGATGTAGTCCCCGATCGCGCCGGGAGTGAAGACGGCGCGGGCGCCGCCGCGCGCCGTGGCCTCCTCCACCACGGTCACCGTCCCGCCCGACAGCTTGGCCCGCGCCGCCGGGCGGCCCAGGTCGTGCGTCCTCTCGGTCAGCTTCGGAGGGGTGACCAGACTGTCCCGGCCCTGCGTCAGCCACTCCAGGTTGAACCGGGCGGCGGCCACGCGCCGCGGAGAGCCGTCGAGGTCGCCGTCGCAGCCGTAGAGGAGGATGATCGTGCCGTCGGACAGGGACGCCAGGTCCGAGTAATATCCCCGGCCCGGGTTGACCGAGCGGCTGTACCTGAAGGAGTGGCCCTCGTCGTAGCTCACCGCGACCGTCATGTTCCAGCGCATCGGCGAGTCGGGCCGGCTGAACAGCACGCGGTTGACGTCCTCGCCGCCCGGCCCGCCGGTGTAGCGGATGAGGCCGGTGTCGACGCCGTTGAAGAGTGCGGGGCTGAAGTCCATCCTGGGCGGCGACCAGGTCAGGCCGCCGTCCGTGCTGACCGCGATGTCCCGTGGCCAGTCGTTGCCCGAACCGGGCCGGCTGTTCATCACCACCGTGCCGTCCGCACGCTGCACCAGCCTGGCCTCGCCCACGACGGGGTAGCCGTCGCCCATCGGCACCTCGCCGCCGGACTGCCACGTGGCGCCGTGGTCGTCGCTGTAGACGGTGGAGGCGCCGTAGTGGCGATCGGCGGTCGGGACGCCGGTGATGATGGTGCGGTGGGACACGGTGAGCAGCAGCCGGCCGGAGTCGAGCTGGATGCCGTGGCCGGGCCCCGGGCCGTGCATCGCCCAGTTGTACGGGAAGTGGTCGAAGAGCCCGGCCAGGCTGCGCGGTTCGCTCCAGGTGACGCCGCCGTCCTTGCTGGAGATGACGTACACCGTGCTGGAGTCGGCGGAGCAGCTCGTGTTCTCGGGTAACTGCACGCAGAGCCCGTGGAAGAGGAACACCTCGCCGGTCACCCGGTCCACCACGAAGGTGGGGTTGGACCAGGACTCGCCGTCGACGGACGCCGCCACCGTCTGCGACGGGTTCCAGGACTTCCCTCCGTCGGTGCTGCGGCGGACGAGCAGGTCGTGCGGTCCGGCGTCGCACACTTTGTGCCGGCCTTCCGTGCAGGCCAGGATCGTGTCGTCGGGCAGGACGGCCAGGCCGTACACGTGGTAGCTGGCCAGCGGATCCACGGCGGAGTCCCACAAGGTGGCCTCCGCGAAGAACGGCTGGGCCACGGCCGGCGCGGCCGCGGCGGGGGAGGGCAGGGCGGCCGCTGCGGCGCCCGCGGCGAGCCCGAGGGCGAAGGCCCGCCGGCTGATGGGCATGGTCATGCGACTCTCCTCGGCAGGAGCTTGGGGGGTGCTCGGGTCTATTGCGGGTCGAGTGGTCCTACGAGGTCATGGATCCGGCCCAGCGCGGCGCGCAGCTCGGCGAGCTCTGTTTCGGTGAGAGGCAGGAACGGCGCCGCGGCGTGCGGCGGGCAGAGCCCCAGCAGGTGCAGCGCGGTCTTGATCACGACCACGCCGCTGACCCCGGGGCGGACTCCGAAGAGCGCGGCCAGCCGGTCGACGTCGTGCTGCAGCGCCGCCGCGGTGGCGTGGTCGCCGCCACGGCCGGCCTTGAGCAGGTCGACGCAGAGCGCGGGCGCGAGCATGCCCACCCCCGGCACCAGCCCGGCGGCCCCCGTGCGGAGCCCGTCGGCGAGCTGCCGTTCGGCACCCTGGGCCACCTGGAAGCCGGGGCGTTCTCCGGCCAGGGCACAGAACTCGGCGAACAAGGCCGCGTCCCCCGAGCTGTCCTTCAACCCGATGACGGCCGGCTCGTCGAGCAGGCGGCGCATCACGGACACGGGGACCGGGTTACCGGTGTATCCGGGGCTGTTGTAGACGACCACGGGGTGGCCGTGGCGGGCGAGGTCGCGGAAGTGCGCGTGCAGTTCGCTCTCGGTGTGCCGGAAGTAGGACGGCGCGAGGACGACCACGGCGTCCAGGTCGAGCTCCGCGAGGCGGTCCATGCGCCGCAGGGTCTCCCGGGTGCCCGTGCCGGCGGCGGCCACCATGACCCGGGCGGGCGCACCCGCCAGGTCGCGCCACATGGCGGACACCTCCACCGCGTACGCCCGGACGGCGTCGGCCGGCAGCAGCGGGCCCTCGCCGTTGGTGCCGGCCAGCATCAGCGTGGTGACGCCGGCGGACGCGAGGTGGGCCAGCAGCGGCCGGACGGCCGGCGGGTCGGGCCGCCCGCCCCGGTCGAGCGCGGTGACGAGCGGGATGATCATGCCGGTGACCGGATGGTCGGTATCCATGGCACCTCCCTCGGCAAACGCTCCGGACGGTATCCGCGATCAACGCGGGACGCTAGATGCTAATGGGTATTAGTAATTCGCTCTTGTTTCCCGCGTTCTTTTTCGCCCAGGTCCATTGACGCCTCACAGAAGCGAGGGTCAAACTTTGCGTTCGTTGGGTCAGGCGCATTAGCAGGAGGCCCGAATGAGTCGCGGACCGGTACGGAGGCCTACCCAGGCCGATATCGCGCGCCTCGCGGGGGTCAGCCAGGCCACCGTCTCGCTCGTGCTGAACGAGCGGGACTCCGACGTCCGGATCAGCCAGGCGACCCGGGAGCGGGTGCTGGCGGCGATCCGCGAGTGGGGTTACGTCGCCAACGCCTCGGCGAGATCCCTCGCCGGCGGCCAGAACAAGATCATCGGCGTGTTCACCTTCGAGCCGGTCTTCCCGACGACCAGCGTCGACTTCTACTTCCCGTTCCTGCTCGGCATGGAGCAGGCGGCGGCGGAGCTCGGCTACGACCTCCTGCTGTTCACCAGCCTCGGCGGCGAGCGGCAGGTCTTCCGCGACGGGTCCACCCGGCTGTCGCTCGCGGACGGCGCGCTGCTGCTCGGGCGTGACCCGAACGTCGAGGAGATCCAGCGGCTGCGCGACACCGGCTTCCCCTTCGTCTACGTGGGACACCGGGAGGTGTCGGGAGAGCCGGTCTCCTACGTGGCGGCCGACTACGCCACGGCGACCCAGCAGCTCACCGAACGGCTCTTCGAGCTCGGACACAGGCGCGTCGCGTACGCCCGCATCGGTGACGGCGACGCCCAGCCCAGCCGGGACCGGGAGAAGGGATTCCGGCGGGCGATGCCCGCCGGTGAGGCCAGGCGGCTCACGGGCCCGGTGTGGACGCTGGAATCCGCCGACGACGTGGCGGGCCTCCTGGCCGAGATCCGGCACGGCGGCATCACCGCCGTGGTCGCCGAGCAGGTCCTCCTGGCCGAGGAGCTCCTGGAGTGCGCGCGACGGCACGGGATGTCGGTCCCGGACGACCTGAGCGTCGTCGTGCTGGGCGACTCCACCGGCGCGCACCGCACCGACACCCCCTGGACCGGCCTGGTGGTCCCACGGGAGCAGATGGGCCGGCAGGCCACCCACCTGCTGGTGCGGCTGCTGGAGGCACCCGAGCCGGATGCCCGCAGAGAGAACGTCGAGTGCCCCCTCATGCCGGGCGCGACCGTGGCCCCACCAAGGAGACAGCAGTGACCGAACCAGGTAAGCCCACATGATCCGGGTCATCGCCAAACGACTGCTCGTGGGCGTGCTGGTGATGTGGGGCGCCGCCTCGCTCATCTTCCTCATCGTCCGGGTCGCCCCGGGCGATCCGGCCACGATCCTGCTGGGCCCGGACGCGAGCCGGGAGCAGGTGGCCGAGCTCACCGGGAAACTCGGGCTCGACCGGCCGGTGTTCAGCCAGTACCTCGGCTACCTCGGCGAGGTGGCCCGGTTACAGTTCGGCGACTCCTACCGGTTCGACCGGCCGGCGATGTCGGAGGTGTTCGAGCGCCTGCCCGCGACCGCCGACCTGATGCTCGCCTCCACCGTCATCGCCGTGTCCCTCGGCCTCGTGCTCGGACTGCTGGCCGGCGCGCGCCCGGGCGGCGCGGTCGATCGGCTGGTCACCGCGGGCACCATCGCCCTGCAGTCGTTCCCCACCTTCTGGGTGGGCATCATGCTGATCCTCGTCTTCGCGCTGGCCTTCCGCCTGCTGCCCAGCGCCGGGGCGGGCTCACCGGCTCACCTGGTCCTGCCGGCGGTCACGCTGGCTCTGCCGTTCACCGCCATCGTGGCCCGCCTGACCAGGACCAGCGTCGCGGAGACGATGCGCGAGCCGTACATCCAGACGGCCCGCTCCAAAGGGCTCACCGAGCAGCAGGTGCTGCTCGGCCACGCGCTGCGCAACTCCCTCATCCCCGTGGTGACCATCGTCGGGCTGCACATGGGCGGCCTGATGGGCGGCGCGGTCGTGGTCGAGAACGTCTTCGCCTGGCCGGGGCTCGGCACGCTGGTGGTGGACGCGGTCTCCAACCGTGACTACGCCGTCGTGCAGGCGGCCACGTTTCTGATCGCGGGCATCGTGATGCTGTTCAACCTCGTGGCCGATCTGCTGTACTCCCAGCTCGACCCGCGCATCAAGCTGGACGGTGCGGCATGACCGCCGTCGCCGTCCGCCGGCCCGTGGTGCGCGGCCGGTGGCTCAGCCGGATCCCGTACGCCGTCCTGACCCTGTACGTCGTGGTCGCCGGGGTGGGACCGCTGGTCCTCGACTACAACCCCGTGCGCGTCTCCCTCGACGACCGGCTGCTCGGCCCGGGATCGCGGCTCGCGTCGGGCGGCGTCGCCTGGCTCGGCACCGACGGCCTCGGCCGTGACGTCCTCGCCCAGGTCGTCTACGGCGCCCGCACGTCGATGATCATCGGTGTCTCGACGGTCGTCGTCTGCTGCGTGATCGGCGTGACCGTCGGCATCGTCGCCGGCTACTTCCGCGGCCGGCTGGACACGGTGCTCGCCCGCGGCATCGACATCCTGCTCGCCTTCCCGGCGATCCTGCTGACCATCGTGATCGCGGGCGCCTTCGAGCGCAGCGTGCTGGTGGTGGTGATCGCGCTCTCCGCGACGGCCTGGATCTCCTTCGCGCGGGTCACCCGCGGCGTCGCGCTGTCGATGCGGGAGCGGGCCTGGATCGACGCGGCCCGCGTGCTCGGCGTACGGCCGGCGTCCATCCTGGTCCGGCACATCCTGCCGCTCACGGTCGGCCCGGTCGTGGCCCTGGCGACGCTGGAGTTCGCCCTCGTCGTGCTGGCCGAGGCCGGGCTCAGCTTCCTCGGCATCGGCCTGCCCGGCTCGTCGGTGTCCTGGGGCCAGACCATCGCGAACGGAAAGCAGTATCTCGAAACCGCCTGGTGGATCTCCACTCTGCCCGGCGTCGCGCTGTCGCTGCTGATCATCAACATCGGGATCCTCGGCGACCAGCTCACCGCCAGATACGGACGCGGACACCTCAGGTGACTGCGGCGACCGTCGTCCGGCAGGCACATAACCCCTTCCATCACGAGCACCCCCCGAAGAACCATCCCCGGAAGGCGGGAAGACGTCCATGACCAGACCCCTTGCCTCAGGTAGGCCGCGGCTCGCGGCACTGGCCCTCATCGCCGCCGCGACCCTCGTGCTCGGCGGCTGCAGCGCCGCCACCGGCGGCGGCACGGGCGGCGGCGGTGGCACCGGCGGCGAGATCACCGTCGCCGGCACCTACGCGATCGATAGTCTCGATCCGGCCAGCCCCACGGGCGGCAGCGCCACCGGCACACAGCTGGCCTCCAAGGCGATCTTCAGCCGGCTGGTACGGCCCCGCCCGGACGGCACCCTGGAGGGCGACCTCGCCACCGCGTGGAAGCCCGACGGCTCCGCCTCGCAGTGGACGTTCACGATGCGCCAGGGCGTGAAGTTCAGCGACGGCAAGCCCGTCACCGCGGACGACGTCGTGGCCTCGTTCAAGCGGATGATGGATCTCAAGAGCACCAACGCGGCCAACTTCGTCGGTTACACGATGACCGCCTCGTCGCCCACCGAGGTCGTGCTGAAGGCGCCGAAACCGGACGCGGCGGTCCCGTACAAGCTCGCCATCTTCTACGTGCTGCCCGGCAGCCTGACCGGCGAGAACCCGGCGTTCTTCCAGCACCCGGTCGGGTCGGGGCCGTTCAAGGTGGAGAAGTTCGACCCGTCCGGCACGCTCGTGCTGGTGCCGAACCCTGACCACTACGGCGGCGCGCCCCAGGTCAAGCGGGTGACCATCCGCAAGATGCCCGAGCTCGCGGCCCGGCTGACCGCGCTGCGGACCGGTGAGGTGGACCTCGCCTGGGGCATCCCCGACGACCAGCTCGCGGAGCTGCAGCGCGACTCCACCCTCAAGGTCGAGACGGTGCCGAGCACCGCCGTGTTCACCATGTGGTTCAACTCCTCCACGCCCGCGCTGAAGGACGCCAAGGTGCGGCGGGCGCTGTGGCAGGCGGTCGACTTCGCCACCATCATCAAGCGGCTCTATCCGCAGACGGGCACCCTGGCCGACGCCCCGGTCTCGCCCGTCACGCTCGGCTACGCCCCCCAGGAGCCAGTCCGCTACGACCCGGCCGCGGCGAAGGCCGCGCTGACCGACGCGAAATTCGACTTCTCCACCAAGCTGCGGCTGCAGTTCGCCAACGCCGAGTTCCGGCCGTTCAACCAGGCGATCGTCTCCGACCTGCAGAAGATCGGCGTCCAGGTGGACCTGCTGGAGAAGGAGCAGGCGGTGTTCACCAAGGACCTGCTCGCCCTGAACTGGGACGTCAACTTCCAGCAGCTGTCGAACCCCACGTTCGACGCGGCCAACACGCTCGGCCGGCTCTACCCCTGCGCGGCCAAGCGCAACGGCTACTGCAACCCCGAGCTCGACAAGCTGCTCGCCGCCGCCGGGGCGAGCTCGGACAGCGACGAGCGGGTCAAGCTGTACGGCGAGGCCAGCAAGATCATCTGGCAGGACGCGGTCGGCATGTTCCCGATGGCGGTCAAGTACGCCTACGCCTGGAACCACCGCGTCACCGGCGTCACCCCGGACCCGAACGGGCTGCCGGACTTCGCCGGCGTGCGGGTCAGCAGCTCATGAGCGGCGTGCGGACCCCGGTCGAGACGCCGGTCGAGGTGGACGGGCTGCTCGAGGTGGCCGGGCTGGTCGTCGACCTGCCCGGCGCCCGCGGCCCGGTCCGCGTCGTCGACCGGGTGACGTTCGACATCCCGCCGGCGACGACGGTCGGGCTCATCGGCGAGTCGGGCAGTGGCAAGACGATGACCGCGAACGCCGTCATCGGCCTGCTCCCGGAGGGGGCGGCGACCGGCGGGGAGCTGCGCTGGCGGGGCGAGGACCTCCTGAAGACGAGCCCCGCCCGCCGGCGCCGGCTGCGGGGCCACGAGATCGCGATGATCTTCCAGGACCCGCTGGCCGCGCTCAACCCGACCCAGACGATCGCCCGCCAGGTGGGCGAGATACTCCGCCGCGCCGGCCGCCCCCGCGACCAGGTGCGCCGACGGGTGCTCGAACTGCTCGAGCGGGCGGGGATCCCCGAGCCGGACAGCAGGATGCGCAGCTACCCGCACGAGTTCTCCGGCGGGATGCGGCAACGGGCCATGATCGCCCTCGCGCTGGCGGGCAGCCCGGCGCTGCTGCTCGCCGACGAGCCCACCACGGCGCTGGACGTGACCGTCCAGGCGCGCATCCTGCGCCTGCTGCGCTCCATCCAGCAGGACGAGGGACTGGCGATGCTCCTCGTCAGCCACGACCTGCGGGTGGTGGCGCACGTCGCGCACCAGGTCGTCGTCATGTACGCGGGCCGGGTCGCCGAGCGCGGCCCGACCGAGGCGGTGCTGGCAGGCCCGGCTCACCCGTACACCCGCGCGCTGGTCGACAGCGTGCCCGCGGTGCGGACCCGTACCGCGCTGGCCCACCCGCTGCCGGGCACGCCGGCCACCCCGGCGAACCGGCCGCCGGGGTGCGCCTTCCACCCTCGGTGCCCGCTGGCGCGCGAGCGGTGCTGCACCGAGGAGCCGGAGACCAGAACCGTCGCGCCCGGCCGGTGGGCCGCGTGCCACTTCGCCGAGGAGCTGCTGCAGCGATGAGCGTCGATCTGCTCGAGGTGCGGGACCTGCGGGTCAGCTTCGGCCGGCGTACCGCGTGGTTCCGGTCGCGCGCCGCCCGCCGGTCCGGGGACTTCGTCGCGGTCGACGGCGTGAGCCTCACCGTGGCCCCCGACGAGATCGTGGGGGTGGTCGGGGAATCGGGGTCGGGCAAGACCACGGTGGCCCGCGCGATCGTCGGCCTCGTACGGCCCGACTCCGGCGCCGTCCTGCTCGACGGCGTGCCCCTGGGGCCGGTCGGGCGGCGGACGACGGCGCAGCAGCGCGCCGCGCAGATGGTCTTCCAGGACCCGCGGTCGTCGCTCAGCCCGCGCATGACCGTCGCCGCGATCATCGACGAGGCGTGGCGCACCCATCCGAGTTCGGCCCCGTCCGGCGACCGCACCGCCGCGCTGCACCGCCTGCTCGACGACGTCGGACTCGACGCGAGCGTCGCCGGGCAGCGGGCGGCCGAGCTGTCCGGCGGGCAGTGCCAGCGGGTCAGCATCGCCCGCGCGCTCGCGGTCCGGCCCCGGCTGCTGGTGTGCGACGAGGCGGTGTCCGCCCTGGACGTGTCGGTCCAGGCGCAGATCCTCCGGCTGCTGGTCGACCTGCGCGAGCGCCACCATCTGGCCATGCTCTTCATCTCCCACGACCTCGGCGTGGTGCACCAGATCGCCGACCGGATCGCCGTCATGCGCCAGGGTGTGGTGGTGGAGGAAGGGCGGGCGACGGAGGTGCTGGGGGCGCCCCGGCACGAGTACACCCGCAGCCTGCTCGATGCCGCTCTCGAACTGTCCGGCTAGAGCGCCCCGGGGTCAGCCGGCGGTGCTCTCCCTGACGATCAGCCGGTGCGGCACGATGATCTCGGCGGGCGCGGCGGCCGAG
The DNA here is from genome assembly GCF_053587055.1 of Nonomuraea sp. NPDC003707. Lineage (NCBI taxonomy): Bacteria > Bacillati > Actinomycetota > Actinomycetes > Streptosporangiales > Streptosporangiaceae > Nonomuraea > Nonomuraea sp. NPDC003707. Next base: position 398,433 of record NZ_JBSFNK010000008.1, read on the forward strand.
CCGTTGATCGTGTCCATCAGCGTGTTCACCGCCCGGCGCGCGATCTCCCCCTTGTCCGGGGCGATCGTGGTCAGGCTGGGCGTGCTGTACTGGCCCTCCTCGATGTCGTCCAGGCCGACCACGGCCACGTCGTCGGGGACGCGGCGACCGGCCCTGGTCAGCGCCCTGATCGCACCCAGGGCGAGCAGGTCGTTGTAGCAGAACACCGCGTCGGGCGGCTCGGGCAGGGCGAGCAGGTGCTCCATGGCCTCGGCGCCCAGCCGCCGGTGGAAGTGCGGGGTGGAGACGACGAGCCGCTCATCCACCTCCAGGCCCGCGCGGGCATGCGCCTGGCGGTAGCCGGCGGTGCGGAGTTGGGCGGTCTCGCCGGTCGCGTACGGCTGGTCGCCGATGGCGGCCACCCGGCGGCGGCCCAGGTCCAGCAGATGGGTGGTGGCCTCGCGGGCGGCGGCGACGTTGTCGATGGCCACGTGGTGGAAGCTGCCGTTGAAGATGTGCTCGCCGAGCAGCACGATCGGGATCCGGTTGGCGCGCCCGCGCAGCTCCTCGGCGGAGATCGTCAGCGGGCTGAGCAGCAGCCCGTCGAACATCGTGGCCCGCGAGTCCCGCCCGAGCAGCTCGCGCTCCCGGTCGCCGTCGCCGTCGGTCTGGTCGACCATCACCACGTAGCCGCGGGCGCGGGCCGCCGTGATCACCTCGCGCGCCAGCTCGGCGAAGTACGGCACGTCCAGCTCGGGCACCACCAGGGCGATCATCCCGGTGCGCCCCTGCTTGAGATTGCGCGCGATGAGGTTGGGACGGTAGTCGAGCTCGTCCAGCACGGCCTGCACCCGGGCGCGCAGCTCGTCTGACACCGGCGCATACCCGTTGACCACGTTGGACACGGTGCGAATCGATACATTCGCCCGTTTGGCGACATCGCGAAGCGTTGGACCGGCCATGCGTCTCCTATACTCCCGAAGGCTCTCTCTTGGGAAGATCCTAAACCCGCTCTTGCATCGTTGCAGACAAGTATGCATTATGTCTGCATCGTTGCAGAGCCCCAACATGAGCCCAGGCCGAGGAGTCAGAGAATGTCCACACCCCTCATAGACCGGCGCGGTTTCCTCAAGGGCGCCCTGGGCATCGCCGCCGCCGGTTCGCTGGCGGCGTGCGCGCCGGGCGGCCCGAGCGCGCAGCCGAGCAAGCTGGCCGCGCCCGCCGCGTCGGCGTCGTCGGTCAAGGGTGAGATCACCGTCTGGAACCGGTCGGGCGACCTGTTCAAGGTGTTCGACGCGGCCATCGGCAAGTTCCGCGAGGCGTACCCGAACGTCAAGGTGAACCACCAGGCCGTGGACATCGACGCGAAGCTGGCCAACACCCTCATCAGCGGCACCGACGTGCCCGACGGCAGCTTCTGGGACGACGCCAAGATCGGCGGGCAGGCCGAGCACCTGTACGACCTGACCGACCTCATCGCGCCGTACCGGGACCGGACCTCGCCGTACAAGCTGTCCGTGAACACCGTGGACGGCAAGATCTACGGCGTCCCGTGGGACCTGGACCCCGGCCTGCTCTGGTACCGCGAGGACGTGCTGGAGAGCGCCGGAGTGGATCCGGCGGGCCTGGCCACGTACGACGGCCTGCTCGCCGCCGCCCGGACGGTCAAGGAGAAGGACCCCAGGACCAGGCCGATCCACCTGGAGAAGACCCCGTTCCTCAGCCAGCTCTGGCTGGAGATGCTGGCCAACCAGCAGGGCACCAGCCTCACCGACGCCGGGGGCAAGCTGCGGCTGGACTCCGCCGAGTACCGGCGGATCTTCGGCTGGATCGACAGCGCGGTCAAGGACGGCCTGGTCACCCACGCCCCCTACCTGGAGCCCGCCGACGTCAACACCCTCGACAGCGGGCAGCAGGTGTTCGTGCCGTGGGCCATCTGGTGGTCGTTCGCGCCGCAGCAGTTGCTCAAGGCCACCAAGGGCAAGTGGCGGGCCGCGCCGCTGCCGGCCTGGACGCCGGGCGGCGCCCGCAGCGGCGCCATGGGCGGCAGCAGCTTCGTCATCCCCGCCAAGGCCAAGAACCCCGAGCTGGCCTGGCTGCTGTACGAGTTCCTGTGCTTCAAGGAGCCCGGCTACACCGCCGTGTACGGCCCCAACGCCGTCTACCCGGGCGGCCTGTCCACCTCGATCCCCAGCTTCACCCCCGCGCTCGACCCGGCCAAGCCGCTGTTCAAGCCCATCGAGGCGCTCGGCGGCCAGGACCTGTGGAAGGTCGCCGTCGAGGCCGCGGGCACCATCCCGGCCGCCGCGCCCATCCCCTGGTGGTGGGCCCAGTCGGTGGACTACCTCGGCAACAACGTGCAACGCCTGATCGAGGGCAAGATGTCGCCCGACCAGGTGATCACGGAGTCGGCCGAGAAGATCCAGCGCAACCTGATCGACCGCTCATGAGGGCCACGCGGCTGTCGCCGTACCTGTTCATCGCCCCGTTCTTCCTCGTCTTCGCCGCGTTCGGGATCTATCCGCTGATCTACGCGCTCCAGCTCAGCTTCATGCGCTGGCGCGGCGCGGGCGCGGCCCACTGGGTCGGCGCGGACAACTACCTCTACCTGCTGACCAGCCCGGACTTCTGGGCCTCGCTCGGCAACAGCGCCGTCATGTGGCTGCTGATCGTGCCGATCCAGGTCGTGGCCGGGCTGGGCGGCGCGGTGCTGCTGGCCAACGCCAAGCTGCGGCTGCGCGGGCTGTTCCGGGTGGCGTTCATCGCGCCGTTCGTGACCCCGCTGGTCGCCATGGCGCAGGTCTGGATCGTGGTGTTCGACCAGGACTACGGCCTGGTCAACCACCTGCTCAACCTGGTGGGCCTGCCCGACGTGGGCTGGCTGACGTCCACGGCGTGGTCCAAGCCGACGCTGGCGCTGCTGTTCCTGTGGAAGACCACCGGGTTCGCGATCATCATCCTGCTCGCCGGCCTCCAGGCCGTCCCCGGCGGCGTGTACGAGGCCGCCGCCCTCGACGGCGCCTCCCGGTGGCGCCAGTTCTGGTCGATCACCGTCCCGCTGGTGCGGCGGAGTATGGCGTTCCTGGTGGTCGTGCAGACCCTGGCCGTCTTCCAGATGTTCGCCGAGCCGTTCGTGGTCACCGAGGGCGGCCCGTACGGCTCCACCACCACCGCGGGCCTCTACCTGTACGACCACATCACCGCCTCCGACCTGGGCACCGGCGCCGCGAACTCGTTCCTGCTGGTCCTGCTGGTCTTCGGCCTGTCGCTGGTGTCGGTCAGGCTGCTGCGGCCGAAAGACGAGGTGTCATGAACCAGACCCGCCCCGGACCCCTGCAGTACGCGCTCTTGGCGCTGCTCGCGATCGTGTTCCTGTACCCGATCTGGTGGGCGGTCAGCTCCTCGCTCAAGCCGGCGGCCGACATCATCGCCGACCCCCTGTCGATCAGCACGTCGGTCGGCGCGCTGACGCTCGACAACTACCGGGCCATGTTCGCCGACGTGCCGATCGGCACCGGGTTCGCGAACACGGCGCTGGTGCTGGTGGTCAGGGGCGCCATGACGATGGTCTTCTGCCCGCTGGCCGGATACGCCTTCGCCAAGTACGCCTTCCCGGGCAAGAACCTGCTGTTCGGCGTCGTGCTGCTGACGCTGATGCTGCCGACGCTCGTGCTGATCATCCCGCTGCTGCTGGAGATGAGCGCGCTCGGCTGGGTGAACACGTACCAGGCGCTCATCCTGCCGGGCAGCATCGACGCGTTCAGCATCTTCTGGATGCGGCAGACCATCGCCGCCATCCCGGACGAGCTCATCGACGCGGGCCGGGTGGACGGCGCGGGGGAGTTCGGCATCTTCGCCAAGGTCGTGCTGCCCGTGATCCGTCCCGGGCTGGCCGCGCTCGCGGTCCTGACCACCATGAACGTCTACAACGACTTCGTCTGGCCGGTCGTCGCCGTCAACGACACCTCGCACCAGACCCTCCAGGTGGTCCTGTCCACCCTCGCGCAGAACGTCACCGGCAACCGGATCGGCGCCGACTTCGCCACCGTGTGGGGCGAGCTGCTCGCCGCGGGCAGCATCGCCATGCTGCCGCTGCTGGTGATCTTCGTCCTGCTGCAGCGCCACTTCATCAACGGCATCCTCGCGGGCAGCGTCAAGGGCTGACCCTCACCCTTATGGAAGAGAGCATCATGGAATACCCCCGCCCCCACTTCGACCGGTCGCACTCCTGGTCGAGCCTGAACGGCGAGTGGGACTTCCGGGCCGACACCGAGCCCGGCTGGAACAGGACCATCACCGTGCCCTTCGCCTGGGAGACCCCCGCGTCGGGCATCGAGGCCCACTGGCTGCCGGTGGCCTGGTACCGCCGCCCGGTCACCGTCCCCGCCGGGTGGGCGGGTCAGCGGGTCGTGCTGCACTTCGGGGCCGTGCACCACGAGGCCACCGTCTGGGTCAACGACGTCGAGGTGGTCACGCACCGGGGCGGCTACACGCCGTTCGAGGCCGACATCACCGACGCGCTGCGCGGCGACGGCCCGCAGGAGGTCGTGGTACGGGTCTGCGCGCCGCTGGACAAGCGGGAGCTCGCGCACGGCAAGCAGCGCAGCATCCCGCGCGACGACTACGACGGCGTCTGCTTCACCCCGTCGTCCGGGATCTGGCAGAGCGTCTGGCTGGAGGCCCGGCCCGCCACGCACCTGGCCGGGCTGAAGCTGCGCCCCTCGGCCGGGCTGGACGCCATCGAGGTGCAGGCCCGGGTGGCGGGGCCGTCGGAGTCCGTGCTGCGCCTGACCCTGCGCGGGACGGACACGACAGTGGAGGTCCCGGTCGTGGAGGGCGCGGCACGGGCGGTGCTCCCCGTCGCCGGGCCCCGGCTCTGGTCCCCGGACGACCCGCACCTCTACCACGTGGACGCCCGCCTGACCTCGGCCGACGGCACCGACGAGGTCGCCGCCTACACCGGGCTGCGCCGCGTCGAGGTGATCGGCGAGGACCTGTATCTCAACGGCCGCCGCCTGTTCGTGCGCGGCGTGCTCGACCAGGGCTACTGGCCCCGCACCGGCATCACCGCCCCCGACGACGCCGCGCTCCGCCGCGACATCGAGCTGGCCGCCGCGGCGGGCTACAACCTGGTACGCAAGCACCTCAAGCTGGAGGACCCCCGCTTCGTCCACCACGCCGACGTCCTCGGCATGCTGGTGTGGGCCGAGCCCGCCTCGACCGGCCGCTTCTCGGCGGAGTCGGTGAGCGCGTTCGAGGAGCAGATCGCGCCGATGGTGGAGCGCGACGGCGACTCGCCCGCGATCGTCATCTGGGGCCTGTACAACGAGGAATGGGGCCTGGACTGGGACATCCCGGGCGATGAGGCCAGGCAGCAGGCGGCGGCGCGGGCGTACGAACTGCTCAAGGCCCTCGACCCGAGCAGGCCGGCCGTGGACAACTCCGGCTGGACCCACGTGAAGACGGACCTGCTCGACTGGCACTACTACGACGAGTCCGCCGCCTCCTGGGGCCGAACGGTGGCCGCGCTGATGGACGGCGAGCAGGACGACTTCCCCGTCCGGCTCGGCCCCGACTACGTCGTGCGCAAGAAGCTGGCCGGATCCCCGTCACAGCCGCTGCGCGGCCTGCCCAACCTCAACAGCGAGTACGGCGGCGGCTTCACCTGCGTCGAGCGGGCCTGGCACCTGCGCTGGCAGACCCAGGAGCTGCGCCGCCACGACCGCCTGGCCGGCTACGTCTACACCGAGCTGTACGACGTCGAGCACGAGTCCGCGGGCCTGCTGGACTTCGAACGCCGCGCCAAGGACCTGGCCGGCGTGCACCCCGCCGACGTGAACGCCACCACCACGCTCGTGCTGGACGTCGTCCCCGTCGCGCCCGGCCGCGACCTGCTGAGCGAGTCGCGCGAGGTCACCGTGCCCGTCCGCGTCTCGCACCACGGGAGCGAGCCGGTCAACGGCCACCTGCACACCGCCTGGACCCCGGTGTTCGGCCCCGCCCCTGACGCCTTCGGCGCTGCGGGCTCCTGGATCGAGGCCAAGCCGTTCCTGCTCAGCGGCCCCGCCGAGGTCGGCGCCGCGTTGCCGGACGGCTGGACGAGCGGCCGGCTGCACATCGCCCTGGTCAGCGACGGCGAGATCGTCGCCCGCTCGGCCGTGGACGTGGACACCTGCACCGCCCCGGTCATCGGGGACGACCCGGCCGCCTGACCTCACGCCGCGGCCAGCTCGAGAACCCGTTCCACGGCGGTGTCCGCGCGGGCGGGGTCGGGTGACTCGGAGAGGAAGACGAGGGCGAGCATCACCGCCGCGTCCAGCCGGCACAGCAGCGCGAGCGGCCCGGCGTCGGGCGGGGGCTCGGCGTGGCGCGCGTAGCCGGCGCGCAACGCCTCGAGGTCGAGCTGGTTCTCCGGGAGCCTGGCGAACTCTCCCAGGCGCCCGAACTCCAGGGCGGGGTGGGCGTGCAGGGCGTTCGACCAGTCGAGGAGGGCGCGTACCCGGCCCTGGTGGCAGCGGACGTTCGCCCTGCGGACGTCCAGGTGGAGCAGCGCGCCGCGGCTGAGCGGCGCGGCGATCGGGAGCAGCCGTCCGGGGGCGGGCGGCGGCGGCCAGCCGTCCCTGAGGCGGGCGATCTCCCGCCAGCGGCGCAGGATCCTGCCGACCACGAGCCGGGATGCCGTCAGGTGTTCGGCGGCGACGGGTCGCGGTCCGGGCAGCGGGACCGCGTGGAGGCGCGCCAGGAGCTCGCCGAGCCGGAAGCAGTCCAGCTCCGAACCGTCGTCCTCCACGTAGCGGCTGATCAGGAGGTCCGGCTCGTCCGGGGTCTCGGCGAGGACGAGGGCGACCGGCTCGGGCACGGGCAGCCCGTGGTCGCCCAGCAGGCGGGTGAGCCGGTACTCCTGGCGCAGCAGGGCGCGGGTGTCGACCCGAGGGTCGTTGGCGTTGGAGTCGAAGCGGCGCTCGCCGACGCGGACGGCGACCGGCGGCCCGCCGTCGCCCGGCCGGCCGCGGAAGACGGAGAACTCCAGGCCCCGCCCCAGCGGTTCGAGGCCGTTGATCCCGAGGGCGGCCAGACGCTCGTCCAGGCTGGGCCTGCTCATGGGGCCGGACTCAGCCGTCCTCCTCCAGCCAGAACCCGGACCGCTCCAGCCACCGCCCGAGCAGCGCCGCATCCCCGGAGACCCCGACCTTCGGCGCGGGACGCCGGTAGACGAACAGGAGCAGCTCACTCACCGGCCCGCGAACCGTCACCGAGGCGTCCCCCTGCCCGCGCCTCCAGACGGGCGCGTCCCCGCCGAGGTCGACCAGCCACTCGCCGTTGAAGCTCAGCGCCCGTCCCGGGCCGAGCAGCCCGTGCCCCTCGTAGGCCTCCGGCACGCAGCTGAACCCCAGCCACTCCTCCAGCCCTTCGACGGCGACCTCGTCGTCGACCGCGAAGCCGTTGCCCAGGGCGAGCGCGGCGTCGGCCCGGTGCAGCACGGTCTCGAACAGCGCCCGCCGCGCCCAGAACGCCGGCGTGTCCAGCCCCTGCGGCGTCCACACGGGCCCCTCGGCCCCGTGCAACACCTCCACCAGCCGCTCCGCGCCCTCCCCGAGCCAGGGATCGAGCTCGGCCGCCACCTCGTCCGTGTACGCGTCGAGGTCGTTGATCCGCTCGTCGGAGACCGGCTCCACGGACCGCGACGCCACGACCGTCCCCATCCAGCGATGGGCTTCGCCGACGTGCCGCAGCAACTGCCCCAGAGACCATCCAGGGCAGGTGGGCACGGGCGCCTTCATGTCCGCGTTCTTGATCAGCGATCGCAGCAGCTCGGTCTGCCCGGCGATCTCGGCCCGCATCCGGTCGTAGGTCAACAGGGACATGTCCGCCACCCTAGGGGTGATCAGGCGGCCTCAGCAATCGCCTTCCGGCGCGCCGCCCGCCTCGCGGATCGGCCCGACATGGGCCGGATGCAGCGCCGCGTTCGCGCTCGATACGGCCGCGCACTTGCACGCCACCCGCGAGTCAGAAGCCGAGGCCGAGCAGCACCGTGTGGGCGTCCTCCGGGCCGCGCACGTGCTTGTTCAGCCTCGCCGGGGAGGACACCTTCTCCGCCTTGAGGACGTCGGCGAGGTGCCGCGCCAGCCGTTCGCCGTCCACCTCGCCGGGGCCGCCCGCGTCGAGCGTCCAGGAGCGCACGGTCCGCTCGACCCGCTGCGACCAGCCCTGCTCTGCGCCCGGTGAGAAGTGCTTGAACCAGCCCTCGACGGTGAGCCGTTCGGCGGAGCGGATGGCGAGGACGGAGCGGGTTCCCGCGAACAGGGTGACGCTCACGTTCCTGCCGATCGCGCCGGTCTCGGCGGGCAGCGTGCGCAGGAACGCCCCCAGCAGGGGCGGCAGCGCCGCCCACCGGGGCACCCGCCAGCCGCCCGGCGTGCTCAGCCCCTCGTTGGCGGGGGTCAGATACTCGATGACGAATCCACCCGGCGACTGCGACGGCTCGCCCCACTCGAACGTGGCCTGTCGCCACTCCTCATAGGGCTCTGTCGGCTGCAGGGAGAGCTCCGCGCCGGTCGCGATGGCACGTAGCTCCAGCGATTCGGCGCCGGGTCGCCGCCAGCGCTGGAAAGGGGCTCCCCATTCCGGCGACGGGTCGTACCAGGGGCCGGTCGGGCCGTGGCTGCCCACGCTGTCGGCCGGGCCGATCGCGGCCTCCACCGCCTCGGCGTGCTGCCGGAACGCTGTGGCCGGTGCGCCCTCCAAGGAGAGGGGGACGGTCAGGCCGCGATATTCACGGTCGCCCGCGTACCGCCGCTCGTGCTCCGCCACCGGCACCAGCCGGCCGTGCCCCTCGGCCGCCGGTCGCAGCGCCGCGCCGGACCAGTCGCCGGGATCCACCTCGCGCCACAGCCATGTCGCGATGCCGGCGGTGTCGTCCTTCGTCATGGGCGTGACCTCATACCTTCTCGGGGTGGCGCTGGCGTACCGGGGTGGCCAGCGCGATCAGCGCCAGCAGCAGGCAGGAGGCCCCCGCGACGACGAACACCGTCGTCGCGCCGTAGTGCGCGGCGCCCCAGCCGAGCGCGGCCGCGCCCACAGGCCCGAGCGAGAAGTGGATCGTCCAGAACGCCGATGTCACCCGGCCCAGCAGGTGAGCGGGCGTCACCTGCTGCCGCAGCGACATGGAGTTGATCCCGGCCAGGCTCACGCACGCCAGATAGAGGGCCATGATGGCGGCCACGCCCCACACGGACCCGGCGAGCCCGAGGCTGAGGATGGCCAGGCCCGACACGATCTGCGCCCCGATCCACAACGGTCCGAACCCGAGCATCCGCCGCATATGGGCCACCAGCGCCGAACCGGCCATCGTGCCGACCGCCCCGACCCCCAGCACGACGCCCACCACGGAATCGGGCTGGCCGAGGTCGTGCTTGAGCCGGTAGATGACGATGTCCGTCAGCCCGAGCGTCATGAAGATGAAGAACGACAGCAGGATGGTCAGGGTGCGCAGCACCGGGTGCCGGAGCAGGAACTCCGCCCCGGCCAGCAGTTCCCGCCACGGCCGCCGGCCGGGCGCGGGCGCCACCGGCTCGACGGTCTCGACGGCGTAGCGGGAGGGGTGGGTCAGCAGGACGCCGAGCGCGGACAGCCCGAAGCTGGCGGCGTTGATGGCGATCGCGGCGGTCGGGCCCAGGTGGCCGCTCACCAACCCGGCCAGGGTGGGGCCGAGGATGCCCGCCGCGGCGGCCGTGGCGTACAGCATGCTGTTGGCCTCGGTGACGCGCTTCCCGCCGGCCAGGCCGCGGACCGCGGCCACGTACGTGACCTGGAAGACCATGCCCACGGCGGCGGCCAGCGGCAGCACCGCGTACAGGAGCCAGACATGCCGGCCGAACGCCCAGGCCACCGGGATCGTCACGTACAGCACGAGCCGGATGACGTCGCAGGCGATGAGCAGCCGCCGCCGGTCGAACCGGTCGGCGAGCACTCCTGCGAACACCCCGGCCGCCACCGACGCCGCCCCCGACACGCCGGTGAGCAGCCCCATCTGGGCGACGGAGCCGGTGACGTCGAGGATGAGGAGGGGCACCGCGATGAGCGCGAACGAGTCGCCCGCCACGGACAGCGTCTGGGCACACCAGAAGATCAGGAAGTCACGGTCGCGCCACAGCGACCGGCTCACCGGCGGCGCGTCAGCGCGCATCGCCCACGGGGCCTGCCTGGGATGATCGGTATGCGCCGAGCCGGGAGGAAATCACGCGGGCAACCCTATCCCTCCCGATCCGGGGCACGCCGCTCAATTTCCGGCACCGCTACGGGGTTCGCCGGGCGGCGAGGGCGGCCACGGCGGCCTGCTCGGCGAGGTGAGTGACGCCCGCGAAGCGGGTCAGCTCGTCCTCGGGAACGCGGCCCGCCCAGACGGCCGTCGTGGCCAGCCGGAAGATGAGCGCACGCGCCAGCAGGTGGAGCCCTTCGCGGCCGGGCAGGACGGCCTCGATGAGCTCCGGGTCCGCCCGGTGGTAGAGCAGCCCGTCCGCGACCACGACGGCCTCGGCGTACGCGACCGGCCGCCAGTACGGCGAGAAGTCGATCACGACGGGCGGCCGTCCGGGATGGAACAGCACGTTCCCGGTCAGATCGCCGTGAATGAGCTGGCTGGGAGCCGTGACGGGACCCGCGAGCTCACCCAGCCTGCCCAGCAGTTCATCGGCGTTGGTCGGCGGAGGCGGAGGTGCCTCGCCCCAGGCGATGCGATCAGCGGCCGCCCAGGGATCGTCGCGCCGGTCGAGCAGGGCCGGGCGCGGCAGGTGCCGCAGCTCCCGATGGAACGCCCTGCCGGCGGCGATCAGCGCCTCCCACTTCCCGGCCGGCCCCTCCCGACCGTCCAGGAACTCGGAGGCCGTCCACCCTTCGACGACGTAGCCCCCGTCGCGGGAGCGGAGCGGGCGGGGGACCCGGAAACCGGCCGTGGGGGACAGGCCCGCGAACACCCGCGCGGACCATTCGGCCTCTTCCGCGCCGTCCACGGGTTTCACGACCGCGTCGCCGGCCCGGAAAGTCCGTCCCCGGCCGCCGGCGAGCGGGCGGACGGGTGCGGTCAGCCCGAAGGCGGCCAGCACGCCGGGCGGTGGCTGCGTCACCGTTCCCAAGGTCATGGCGGCCATCGTGCCGGATCGCCGGCCCGCCGAGCACCCGGATTTCCGGCGGGAGGCACCATGGTCGTCATGACCGAGGAACCTCTCACCGGCGGGAACAACGCCCTGGAGGTCGTCCGGGTCGGCGACACGGTCCGCCGCGCCCGCGACGCCGGGGCCGCGTTCGCCGCGCGGGTGCTGGCCCAGCTGGAGTCCGCCGGCTACCCCCACGCGCCCCGCCACCTCGGCATCGACGAGCAGGGCCGGGACATCCTGAGCTTCATTCCCGGCGCCACCACCGACCACCCCGCGCAGCGGGCGCCCGGCGCGTACGCGGCCGGTGGGCGGATGCTGCGCGAGCTGCACGAGGCGACCGCCGGGCACGTCCTGGCCGCCGGGCGGGAGTGCGTGATCCACGGCGACCCCGGCCCGTTCAACACCATCTTCCGGCAGGGCCTGCCGGTGGCCTTCATCGACTGGTCCTCCTGCCGTCCGGGCGACCGGCTCGAGGACCTTGGGTACATGGCGTGGACCTGGTGCGTCCTGTCGCAGAGCCGGGTGCCGCCGGTCGAGCAGGCCGGGCACCTGCGCGAGCTGCGCGACGGCTACGGCTCGGTCGAGCAGGTCGGGCACGTGCGCGAGCTGCGCGACGGGTACGGCCCGGTCGAAGCGGCGCGGCTCCTGGACGGGATGGAGCGCGCGCAGTCGCGCGTCGTCGACGCCGAGACGGCCAACCTCGACGACCCCGCGCTCCCGCCGGCGCGCCGCCGCCACGCGGAAGCGGCCGTGGCCTGGGCCACGGCCGACCGCGCGTTCGTCCGGCGGCACCGGGCGCTGCTGCTGTCCGCGCTGCGGTAGGGGTGCCGAGAAAGCCGCAGTGGTGAGGGGCGCCGCCGAAAGCCCGCGGCGCCCCCGGTGATCAGTTGCCGCGCAGCACCGTCGTGGCCTTGTTGCCGGCGTAGTCCTCCAGCACCGCGACCACCTTGCTACCGGCGCTGGACATGGTCACCGTCTCGGCGGCCCGGGTGGTGCGGCCGCGGATGATGTACGGCTTGGCGCCCGCCCCGTACGTCGTCGCGAACGACTTCGCCTGGCCGTTCTCAAGGACGGTCAGGGTGTGCCAGTCCGGAAGCGTCGGCCGGGAGAAGGTGAACGTGTTCCCGCTGATCTTCACCGCCGACGCCGGGTAGGGCGCGATCTCGGTGTCGGCGAACTTCCCGCGCACCGCGGTGGCCGTGCCAGGCCCCGCCCGCAGGGTGAGCAGGTAGCCGTCGCCGTTGACGGGCACCCCGGTCAGCGTCGTGCCCGTGCCGGTCCCGGGCAGCTCGACCTCCTTGCTGTACGGGCGGGACGTGTCGAGGCTCTGGACCTTCAGCGTGACGGGCCGGCCGTTCGCCGGGGGAGTCCAGGAGGCGGTCAGCGTGCCGTCCGGCCTGGCCGACGCCTTCACCTTGGCCGGCGCCGTGGCCAGGTCGAACGAGGTGGTCGCGGCCGGGCTCTCGGACCCGTCCGGGCCGACCGCCACCAGCCTGATCGTCCCCGACGTGGCCGTGAAGCGCTTGACGTAGTAGACGTCGTCGTAGATCCCGCCGAGGTAGGTGTCGTCGAGGTAGACGTCGTAGCGGCGCACCTTGTCGTACCCGGCGCTCTTCCAGGCCAGGAACAGCTCGCCGCTCTCGGGCAGCATCTGGGTGATGCGCAGGTCCTGCGGCGCCGCGGGGGTGCGGTCCTTGCCGTCGCGCAGGGCCAGCGCGCCGAGGTTGACCTGGTATCCCTGGATCGGGCGGGCGCCGGCGGCGACGACCAGGCCGAGCGCCGCGACGCGCTGGCCGGCGTACGCCGACAGGTCCAGCGACCGCGTGGTCCAGCCCGTGGTGCGCCGGCCCGAGCCGGCCAGCGGCAGCTGGACCACCTTGCCGGGGTCGGAGGCGAGCACGAGCCCGAGCCGCAGCTCGGAATCGTCGCTGGCCGAGGGCTTGGTGTAGGTCAGGTCGAGGGTCGAGCCCTTGGCGACCTGCAGGTCCGTCTTGTAGAGCCGTACGGTGTTGTCACCGTCGATCGTGCCGCTGAGCACGAGCGAGCTGCCGCCGTTGTAGGCGCCGATCTTCTGGTACGAGAACCGGCTCGCCGGCGTGTACGCGGGGCCGTAGTCGAAGTCGGCGCTGAGCGGCGTCCCGGCCGCGTCGATCCACCACTGCCAGGTCACCGGGATGTCCTGGAGGTTGATGTTGCCCCACTCCTTCGGGTTGGACAGCCGGCCCTTGGTCCAGGTGGACAGTCCGTGGCCGGTGTTGAAGGAGGTGGCGAACGTGGTGCCGCCGATGACGGAACGCTCGGCGACGTACTTGGAGATCCCCTTCCAGGTGCCCTCGGGGGTGGTGGCGCCGGCCGAGGAGCCGGTCCACCAGCGGCGCTCCCGATCGAAGACGTCCCGCTGCGCGGCGTCGTCGGTCTTGTTCGCGTAGTCGGAGGAGACGAAGTCGGCGCCGAGCGTGGCGATGGCGTTCATCGGCGCGCCTGCGGCGTCGAGGTTGTCCTCGAGGTTGTACGGCTGGTTGAACTGGTACTGCCCGGCCTCGACCCCGGCGAAGACGCTCTTGCGGGAGTCCAGCCCGAGACCGGCGGCGTAGCTCTTGGAGTTGGTGAGCTTGGTCCGGTTCCACCAGTAGTTGAGGAAGATGGAGTCGGACACGTCGCCGAGCCGCGGGTCGCGCACGAACGGGCCGTTCACCGCGTTGAACTCGTTCTGGTACGAGATGGCGCCCGTGGAGTTGTCGATGGAGTCGTACCACTGCACGTAGATGCCGCCGTCGCGCAGCTGCTTCAGGAACTGCTTGTACACCGGGATGTCCGCCGGGGCGACCCGCGCCTCCTGGTTGATGAAGTAGCCGTCGAAGCCGTAGAACTTGGCGACCTGGATCAGCTTGGCGGCCACGGGGAAGCCGCCGGCGGCGTCGCGGACCAGCAGCTCGGAGTAGGTCTGGTCGCCGCGGTCGTTGTCGGAGAAGAAGATGCAGCCCAGCGAGCGCACCCCGTTCGCGTGGGCGGCGTTGGTGTAGCCGGGGTTGGGCAGGTTGAGCATCCCGAACTCGAACCACTTCTCCCGCCAGTCGGCGGCCGGGTCGTAGTAGTTCACCGGGACTCCCTGGGTGGGCATGCCGTGCCAGGAGCCGTAGAAGTCCGCGTACTGCCAGTAGTTGAACAGGTACTGGCTGAACTCGTTGGTGTAGGGGTGGCTCTCGAAGAAGGCGTTGCCGTAGTCGCCGGCCAGGGTCAGCAGCTGGGTGCCGGCGGGCAGCGCCGGGTTGCGCTGAGTGGCGGCGTTGGCGGCGTTGCGCTGCTGGAGCGGCACCTTGGCGCGCAGTAATTCGGCGCCCGCGTCGTCGGCGGGGTTCCAGCGCAGCAGGTCGGTGACGGCGTAGCCGTGCTGGTAGGGCTGACTGGCGCCGACTGCGCTCTCGCCGGTCCAGGGCAGCGTGTCGCTTGCCGCGGCGCCGGTGGCGGTCAGCGCGACGGCGAGCATCGCGGCCAGGGCGGCGGTGCCGGCGCGCGTCACCGCCCATCTACGGGTGCGATGTGATCGGGCCATCACGACTCCTCACTGTCGGGAAGGGGGTCGGCCGGTCCGGGGGAGTGGACGGCCGGGCAGATGGTTTCGTGCAGGTCCGCGACGTACAGGTCGGTACGGGCCCGGTCCGCCGCGTCCTCGGCGAAGCAGCGCGCGGCGGGCAGGTCCCAGACGACGGCGGTACGGCCGCCCGCTGGGACGGTCACCCTGCGGAAGGCGAGCAGCTCGCGCAGGCGCGGCAGCACCCGACCTCCGGTACGGCGCCCGAACAGCGGCACGACCACCTCGGCCGCGGCGCCGCCCGGGTTGGCGACCTCGACGCTCACCCGGACCGTGTCCGCGCCGGCCCCGGCGGTGAGGCGGTCGAGGAGCACGGGCCGGTAGCGCAGGCCGTGGCCGAAGGGGAAGAGCACCGGGTCCGGCGCGTCCTGGTAGACGTCGCAGGCGGGGTGCCGGTCGTTGTGGCGGACCGGCACGGCGCCCGGATGGGCGGGCACGGTGAACGGCAGGCGGCCGACCGGCTCGTAGCCGCCGAACAGCGCGTCGGCGATCGCGTGGCCTCCGTGCGGGCCGGGGTAGCCGGCCCACAGCAGCGCGTCGGTGTGCGCCAGGACGCCGGTGAGCACATGCGGCCGGCCGGCGACGACGACGGCCACCACGGGGCAGCCGGCCCGCGCCCGGACGGCGGCGACCAGGTCGTCCTGGCCGCCGGGCAGGGTGAGATCGGCCAGGTCGACGCCTTCCCCGGCGGTCGCCGTGGCCGCCTGGCCGGCGACCGCCCCGTTGGCCGCGAACTCCTCGGCGTACGTACGGTGGCTCGTCCCGCCGAGCGCCAGGATCACCAGGTCGGCGCCGCTCAGGTCGGCCGCCGTGGGGACACCCGGCGGGCACACCACCTCGGCGTCCGGCAGGGCCTGCCGCAGGGCGAGGTCCAGGCCGGCGGCCGACCCCGGCGGCAGGGGCGGCACGTAGTCGCCCAGCAGGGCGGTGACGTCGCGGGCGTTCGGGCCAGCGAGGACGACCTTGGTCAGTGACCGAGGTTCGAGGGGCAGGAGGTCGCCGGCGTTGTGCAGCAGGACCAGGGACTGCCGGGCCAGGCGGCGGGACAGGCCGTCGGCGGCCCGCCCGGCCAGCGCGAGCGCCTCGCGGCGCTCGACCAGAGTGAGCGCCTCGCGGTGCCCGGCCGGCGTGAGCGCCTCGCGTTCGGCACCTGGGGCGGCCTCACCCGCGGTGTCCCCGAGCAGGCCGGCGTCGTGCTTGAGGGTGAGCACCCGGCGGCAGGCGGCGTCGACCAGCTCGGCCACCCGCGGGTCCGCCAGGGCCGCCTCCTCCAGCTGCGAGAAGGACTCGTCCCAGAGCGACAGGTCCACCCCGGCCTCCAGCGCGGCCACGGCGGCGCCCGCCGGGTCGCCCGTCATCGCCGTCAGCCGGTCCACGGCCAGCCCGTCGGCCATGACGATCCCGTCGAATCCGCATTCGTCCCGCAGGAAGCCGGTCAGGAGGTCGCGGTTGGCGCAGCACGGCACCCCGTCGATGTCGTTGTAGGCCGCCATGAACCCCAGCGCCCCGGCCTCCACCGCGGCCCGCGCCGCCGGGAGATGCAGCTCGCGCAGGTCGCGGGGGCCGATGACGGTGGACTGGCCGTTGCGCCCGCCGACCGCCTCTCCCTGGGCGGCCAGGTGCTTGAGCACGATCGCGACCCCGCCGCGGCCCACCGCGCCGCGATCGGCGCCCTGCATGCCGATCACCAGCGCCCGGGTGAGCTCGGCGGCCAGCAGCGGATCCTCCCCGAAGCACTCCTCCGCCCGGCCCCAGCGCGGGTCCCGCAGCAGGTCGAGCGCGGACACCAGGGCCAGGTGCACGCCGCTCGCGGCGAGTTCGGCGGCGACGGCGGCCGCGGCCTCGGCCAGCAGGTTCGGATCCCACCCGGCGGCCACCGCGAGGTTGGTGGGCAGCAGCGTCCCGCCGAGCGCCTGGTGCCCGTGCGGGGCCTCCTCCGACAGCAGCACCCCGATCCCGTGGCCGCCGGCCCGCGCCACCTCGTCCTGGACGAGGGCGGCGACCTCGGCGCGCTCCTCCGGCCGGATCCCGTCGGCCCAGGTGCGGCCCGACCAGGCGTCGGCGCGGAAGACCCCGTACAGCGCGCCGAGCCCGCCCCACCGGTCGAGCTCGGCGCGGGCGAGATCGGTGAGCCGGAATCCGCCCCGAGGGGCCCGCTCGACGGCCTGCCAGCCGTAGAGGCGCTGGTTGAGCTGGCCGACCTTCTCGCGCGGGGACAGCTTGGCGAGCAGCCGCTCGACCGGCTCAGCGGTCGGCATGGGCGGCCATCCGGTCGAGGACCTCGTCGTCGGCGACCGAACTGTAGAAGGTGCGGCCCGTGGGCTCGGCGTGGACGAGCCGTTCGATGCCGCGGGCGCGCAGCGCGGCCGGGTCGCCCGCGGTCGCGGAGGTCACCAGGCCGGGGCGGGCCCCGGCGCGGGCGCGGCCCATCCAGGTCTCGAAGACGCCGCCGCCGGGGGAGAGCTCCGCCCGGGACACGGGGACGTCGTCGGCGCCGACGGGGACGACGACGGCCTCGGTCCGCGGGGACGGGCGCGGCCGGTGCCGCAGCTCCGCGGCCAGGTCGGCGAAGCGCCGGCCGATCGGTTTGACCGCGCCGTCCGCCCCGATCAGGCCGAGGCTGTGCTCCAGGTCGGGGAAGTCGGCCAGCCGGCGCTCCACGTCGTGCGAGCACCACCACGTGACGCCCCACAGGGCGTCGCTGTCGGCCGCCGCCCGCACGGTCCCCTCGCAGAAGCCGGGCGCCTGGTCCTCGGTCAGGTGGTTGAGCGGCGCGCCGACCTCCTGCAGCCAGACCGGGCGCGCCGGGTCGAGGGCGAAGGCGCGTGACAGCTCGATGAGGTACGCGGCATGGGTGATGCTTTCGTGTGACATCGCCCCATAGCCCTGGGCGGTGCCGTTGAAGATCCACGAGTGGATCACGCTCATCTGGCCGTGCCGGCTGGAGTGCGCCGGGGTGAAGGGGTGGTCGTCGGCGTACCAGACGGCGTCGTACTCGGCGTTGAGCCGGAAGTGGCGGCGGTCGCGCGGCCCATCGCCGTGCAGCGCCCGCAGCCAGGCCGTCACCTGCCGGGCGGTGGCCGGCATCGGGCTCGGATGCAGCGCGGAGGTGAACTGGTTGACCTCGTTGCCCAGGGTCAGGCCGAGGAAGTTGGGCAGGTCGTACAGGTGCCCGTCGAGCGCCTCCACCAGCTCGGCCTGCGCGGCGATCGCGTCGGGGTCGGTGAACATGCTGCGCCGATGCCAGTCCGTCAGCCAGCTCGGCACGAAGTCGAAGCCGGACAGATGCCCCTGCAGGACGTCCACGCTCGCATCGAGGCCGGCCTCGCCGGCGATCTCCACGACGCGGCGGACGTCGTCGAGGGCGCGGCGGCGGATCAGCGTCCGGTTCGGCTGCAGGACGGGCCACAACGGCATCACGCGTACGTGGTCCAGGCCCAGCCCGGCCAGGGCCTCCATGTCCCGCCGGGTGGCCGCCCAGTCCGGATCCAGCCAGGAGTAGAACCAGTCCTGGGAAGGCGTGTAGTTGACCCCGAATCTCAGCATTTCAACCTTTCAAGCCTCCCGCTTCGAGCCCGCGGAAGAAGTAGCGCTGCAAGATGGCGAAGAACGTGACGATGGGAACCAGGGCGATGATCGTGCCGGCCGCGATGAGGCGCGGATCGTCGTAGAAGGTGCCGCGCAGGCGGTTCAGCCCGACGGTGAGGGTGTAGTTGTCCTCGTCGGACAGCACGATGAGCGGCCACAGGAAGTCGTTCCACGAGCCGACGAAGGCGAAGATCGCCACGACCGTGATGACGCCCTTGACCTGGGGGACGGAGACGCGGATGAACCGCTGCCAGGCGTTGGCGCCGTCGACGATGGCCGCCTCCTCGAACTCGGCCGGCAGGTTGCGGAACGCGTTGCGCATGAGCAGGACGTTCAGGGCGGCCACGATCGTCGGCAGGACGACCCCCAGCAGGGTGTTGGCCAGCCCGGCCGCCCTGACCAGCAGGAACTGGGAGATCAGCACGGTTTCGGCCGGGACGAGCAGGGCCGCGACGCAGATGGCCGCCGCCACCCCGCGGCCGCGGAAGCGCAGCTTGCCCAGCGCGTACCCGGCGCAGGTGGCGCCCACCACGTTGCCGGTGACGGCCATGGCGGCCACGAGCAGGGAGTTGAGCAGGTAGTGCGGCACCGGGACGCGGTCGAGCACCGTCGCGAAGTTCCCCAGCGTGGGATGGCCGGGAAGCAGCTCGGGCGGTCGCGTGTAGAGCGCGTCGCCGGCTCCCTTGAGCGACAGCGAGACCTGCCACAGCAGCGGGCCCGCCAGCAGCACGGCCATCAGCAGGAGGATCAGGTAGCGCACGACCATGCCTGCCGCGATGCGGCGTCGCGCGGACGGACCGGACATCAGGAGGACCTCTGCTTGCGTTGCAGGACGAGCTGCGCGACCAGCAGCCCGCCGAGGATGACGAACATGACCAGGCTGATCGCGCCCGCGTATCCGGTGCGCGCCTGCAGGCCGGTGCCCTCGCGCTGGATGAGCATGGTCATCGTGAGATCGCCGCCGCCGACCCCGCCGGTGCCGTCGGTGAGCACGTAGATCTCGCCGAACACCCGGAAGGCCGCCACCGAGGACAGCACGCCGATCAGGCCCATCGTGGAACGCACGCCCGGGACGGTGACGCTGAGGAAGCTGCGTATCGGGCCCGCGCCGTCCATCGCCGCCGCGTCGTACAGGCTCTGATCGATGTTCGCCAGCGCGGCCAGGTAGATGACCATGTAGTAGCCCAGGCCCATCCACACGGTGACGAACATCGCGCTGAACAGCAGCAGCCACCGGTCGGTCAGGAAGGGCACCGGCGCGGCGACCGCTTTGAGCGTGCCGAGCAGCTCGTTCACCAGGCCGCGCTTGTCGAGCATGTTCGTCCAGATCAGCCCGACGATGACCGGCGACATGATCACCGGCAGGTACATCGTGGTGCGGAAGAAGCCCATCAGCCGGCCGGCGCCGCTCAGCAGCGACGCGAGCACGAGCGGCAGCGCCACCATGAGCGGCACCACGCACACCGTGTAGAGCGTGGAGTTCAGCAGCGCGGTGCCGAAGCGCTCGTCGGTGAACATCCGCCGGAAGTTGTCCCACCCGGTGAACTCCCCGGTCCTGAGCAGGGTGGAGTCCGTGAACGCCAGGCGCAGCGTGTTCAGGAACGGCACGAGGACCAGGACCACGATGACGGCCAGCGCCGGCAGCAGGAACAGCCACGGGGTCAGGCGCCAGCGATGGGTCGCCGGCGCGCTGCCCTCGTCGTGCGTGGCGGAGCCGGTCATCCGTGCGCGGCCAGCCGCTCGTTGGAGTACTTGACCGACTCGTCCAGCGCCTGCTGCACCGACTTCTTGCCCAGCAGCGCCTGGGCGATCTGCTCGCGCAGCGTGTCGGCGTCGGCCGAGCCGGAGAACGCCGGAGGCCACCACACGACCGCCTTCTTGACCTGGTCGGCGCTCTCCAGGCGCACCTTCGTGGCGGGGTCGCCGTCGTCCTTGGTGAAGTACTCGTCGTCCATCGACCCGGCCGACGAGGGGAACACCGAGGCCTTCTTGGCGAAGGCGAGCTGGTTGGCGGTGTTGGTGACGTACTTGGCGAAGGCCGTGGCCAGCGGCTGGTTCTTGCCGGCGGCGTTCACGACGAGCGACTCGATGTACATGTTGGGGGCGGCGTTGCTGATCCGCGGCCCGATCCCGAGCGTCTTGTAGATCTCGGGCGCTGTGTCCTTCAGGTCGTTGAGGGTGTACGAGCTGCCCGACAGGTACGCCAGCCGACCGGCCTTGAACTCCTCGACCTCCTTGGTCTGCAGGTTGTTCAGCGCCTCCTGGGTCAGGCCCTTGCTGGCGAACAGCTTGCGGAAGCGCTCGACGAACTCCGCGCCCTTGGCGTCGTTGTAGGTGAACTGCTTGCCCGCGGTGTCCATGAGGGGCACGCCGTACTCGCCGAACATCTCGATGACGGGCATCCGGGCGATCATCGACACGTCCGAGCAGTTCTTGGCCATGGTCTCGGCCTGGTCGAACAGCTCGTCGTAGGTGGCGGGCAGCTTGGCCGGGTCGAGACCGCACTTCTTGAACAGCGCGGTGTTGAAGAACGCCGGACCGGTGTTCAGGTACCACGGGTAGCCGTAGGTCCCGCCGCCGAGCCCGCTGAACGTCATCGCCTGCCACGCCTTGTCCAGGTACTGGCTCTTGGCCTGGGGGTCGGCCTTGTTCAGGTCGAGCAGGACCCCGGCCTGGGCCAGCGTGTAGGCGGCCTCGGGGCCCATGTCCACGACGTCGGGCAGCGCCCCCGCCGCGGCGTCGGCCGACAGCTTGTCCTGGTAGCCCTCGGCGGGCTGGTCCACCCAGGCGATCTTCGTGCCCGGGTGCTCCTTCTCGAAGGCCGCGATCAGCTCGGTGAAGTACGGCGTGAACTTCTCGTTCTTCAGGTTCCACGTCTGGAACTTGATCGATCCCGTCAGCGCCCCGCCCGAGGCCTGCGGCGTCGCTCCGCCGTCACCGCACCCGGACAGCAGCAGCGATCCCAGGGCCAGCGCCGCGACGCAAGTCCGTGTTCTCATTGGACATCCTCCTTGAGTGATGCATGAGTGGCGATCCGCAGGGTCGCCACCTGGAAGGGGCCGAGGTCCAGCCGCGCCTCGCCCACGGGACGGCGCGCGCCCGCCGGGCCCAGGGCCACGGGCAGGTCCTCGTCCGCGCCGAGCTCCCGTTCGAGCAGGTCGGTCTCCCACACGACGGCTCCCGCGCCGAGCTCCTCGTGGCAGCTCAGCCGGGCGCTCGCCCGTCCGCCCCGCGTCTCGTACACGCGTACAACCAGGTCGCCGGAGCCGTCGTCGGCCTGCTTCACCCAGTCGACGAGCGCGTGGCCGGTGAGGAGCTCCAACCGGATCAGCGGCGCGGGCAGGCCGGTGAGGTCGGGCGCGTTGAACGCGTACGCGGCCTCGACCGCGCCCGGCACGTCCGCGCCGGGCAGCACCGCCCATCGGAAGGTGTGCGTGCCGAGGTCGGCGCGGGGGTCGGGGAAGCGCGCGCCACGCAGCAGGGAGAGCCGGACGACGGTGGAGTCGCCGTCGGCGCGGGCGTCGGCCCCGTACATCGTGTCGTTGACGATCGCGAGGCCGAAGTCGCCGTCGTCCACGTGCACGTAGCGGTGCATCGCGGCCTCGAACATCGCCTCCTCGGTCGCGGTGTTGGTCAGCAGCGGGCGTTCGACGTAGCCGTACTGGGTCTCGAAGCGCGCGGTCCGCGCCAGGACCCGCACCGGGACGGCGACCTTGAGCAGGCGTTCGCGCTCCTGCCAGTCCACGGCGCACTCGGTCTCGAACCGCCCGGTGCCGGCCCGCAGCCACATGGTCAGCGTGACCGTGGACGCGCCGGTCCGCCGGACCACCTCCACGCCGGCGTCGGGCCCGCTGCGGACCACCCTGCGGCTGGTGACGTCGTCGAGCGCCCGGGGGTGGCGCAGCACGTGGCGGTCCACGTCCCAGGCGTCCCAGCGCACCGGCTCGTCGCGGAAGAGCTGCAGCTCGTTGAGGCGGCGGCCGGGCGGGACGACCTCCCGGCCACTGCGCAGGTCGAGGAGCGAGACGACGTGG
The DNA here is from genome assembly GCF_053587055.1 of Nonomuraea sp. NPDC003707. Lineage (NCBI taxonomy): Bacteria > Bacillati > Actinomycetota > Actinomycetes > Streptosporangiales > Streptosporangiaceae > Nonomuraea > Nonomuraea sp. NPDC003707. The sequence continues at coordinate 420,779 of NZ_JBSFNK010000008.1, forward strand.
CCGCCGCCGTCCACCACGACCCGCAGCAGGCCGTCGTCCAGCACGGTGGCGCCGGCCTCGCCGTCGGAGACCTCGACGGCCTGCGCGCCCGGCCTCGCCGGCGTGACGAACGGGGGCAGCCCGCCTTCGGCCCGCTCGCCGCCCAGCGCCGCACCGGCCTGCTTGATCAGGTCGTGCAGGCGCTCCTCCAGCGCCTGATAGGTGTCGCGGGCCTCGCGGTGCACCCAGCTGATCGACGTCCCCGGGAGGATGTCGTGGAACTGGTGCAGCAGCACGGTGCGCCAGATCTCGTCGAGCTCCGCACGCGGATACGGCGCCCCGCGCAGCGCGCTCGCCGCCGTACTGAGGTATTCGGCCGCCCGCAGCAGCGACTCGCAGCGCCGGTTGTGCCGCTTCATCTCCGCCTGCGAGGTCAGGGTGCCCCGATGCAGCTCCAGGTAGAGCTCGCCCCGGTAGACCGGCTCCAGCGCCCCGGCCTCGCGCAGCTCGGACTCGGCCTCCTCGAAGAACTCCGCCGGGGTCCTGGAGATCACGCGTGGCGCCCCCTCCAGGTCGGCGAAACGGCGCAGCCGCTCGGCCATCTCCCGGGTGGGGCCGCCGCCTCCGTCGCCGTAGCCGTACGGGAGCAGCGAATGGGAGGCGATCGCCTTGTCCTTGAACGTGGCGACCGCGTGATGGAGCTCACGGGCGGTCACCTCGGCGGCGTACGTCTCCGCGGGCGGGAAGTGGGTGAAGATGCGCGTCCCGTCGATGCCCTCCCACCAGAAGGAGTGGTGCGGGAAGACCGTGGTGTCGTTCCAGGAGATCTTCTGCGTCAGGAACCAGCGGGACCCGGCCCTGCGGGCCAGCTGCGGCAGGGCGCCCGAGTAGCCGAAGGAGTCGGGCAGCCACATCTCGCGGGGCTCGCGGCCGAAGCGGCTGAGGAAATAGCGCTTGCCGTAGGTCAGCTGGCGCACCATCGACTCGCCGGTGGGGATGACGCCGTCCGCCTCCACCCACATGCCGCCGACGGGCACGAACCGGCCCTGCTCGACATAGCGCCGCAGCCGCTCGAACAGCTCCGGATAGTGCTCTTCGAGCCAGCTGAAGTGCTGGGCCGCCGACATCGTGTACACCAGGCCGGGGTCGGCGTCGAGGAGGGCGAGCGCGTTGGAGACCGTACGGGCGAGCTTGCGGACCGTCTCGCGCAGCGGCCACAGCCACGCCGTGTCCATGTGCGCGTGCCCGACGGCGGTGATCCGGTGGGCGCTGGCGTGCGCGGGCGTGGCCAGGACGGGAGCGAGGATCGCCCGCGCCCGCCCGGCACTCGCCTCGGCGTCCGCCTCGTCGTAGGCGTCCAGGGCCTCCTCGATCGCGCGCAGCAGCCGCCAGTGACGCGGCTCGTCCGCGCTCAGCTCGGCGGCCAGGCCGCCGGCCACGTCCAGGTCGCAGCACAGCGCGTGGATCTCGGGCGAGAACGCGGCGATCTCCGCGCGGCGCAGCCTGAACTGCTCGAACGGCTCCTGCGCGCCCTTCTCGCCGTGCTCGGTGACGACGAAGGGCGGCAGGCCGAGCAGCAGGGGATTGGCCGCCGCCTCGACATACAGCACGAACGAGCCGTCGGCGCCGACCAGATCGGCCCCGTGACCTCGTAACCGGATGTCGGACTGGCGGGGGTGCAGGCCCTTGACGATCGTCCCGTCCGGGGTGAAGACCAGGCCCTCGCAGTGACCGCCCACGGAGTGGTCGAACCAGCCCAGGTCCAGCACCAGGTCGATCGGGCCGTCCTGCCCCGGGTCGACCGTGCCCCGGATCCGGAACCAGGTCGTGGCCCAGGCCTCGCCCCAGGCGGCGCCCAGGGGGAAGGGGCGGTAGGCGGGGGCGGCCCGGCCGGCGTCGGGTTCGAGCCCGAGGGCATGGCGGGCGCGCACCGGCTCGCCGTCGTCCGGGACCGTCCAGGCCTCGACCTCGACACCGCCCAGCCGGGTGTGGAGCCGGGGCTGAATCCGTTCCCGCCGCACGCGGGCGAGCCTCTCTAGCGTGCGGCTGAGGTGGTTGTGCATCTCGTACCTCTCCGTAGCGGAGGTATCACAATCGGCCTAATACGTTTTAGTACGTTATGATCAGCAAGCGACCGCAGACTAATACGTTTTAGGTGCTGCGGTCACCCGGGGGCTCATCAAGTTTGCATAACGACGGTTGTCCGCCATGGAGGATCGATGCCGCCGAACGACCAGGTTCCGCTTCAGGACTCAGACGGTTCGTCCGAGCCTCCCGCGTCCCTGGCGGGCGCGGCGCCGGCCCGGCTGAGGAGCACCGACATCGCGCGGCTGGCGGGGGTCTCGGTGTCGGCGGTGTCGCTGGCGTTCAACGCCCGCCCCGGCATCAGCGACGCCACGCGCAAGCGCATCCTCGAGGTCGCCGAGGAGCTCAACTGGCGCCCGCACCGCGCCGCCCGCGCCCTCAAGGGGGCCAACAACGACGTGGCCGGCATCGTCATCGCCCGTCCGGCCCGCACGCTCGGCGTCGAGCCGTTCTTCGCTCACTTCCTGTCCGGCCTGCAGTCCCGCCTGTCCAACGAGGGGATCGCCACCCAGCTCCTCATCGTCGAGGACACCGAGGCGGAGGTGGCCGTCTACCGCCGCTGGGCCGCCGAGAACCGGGTCGACGGGCTCGTGCTGCTGGACCTCACGGTCGACGACGTCCGGCCCCGGCTCGTCGCCGACCTGCGCGTCCCCGCCGTCATCCTGGGCGGCCACGGGGCCACGCTGCCGCTGACCAGCGTCTGGGTCGACGACCACGCGGCGATGACCCGCATCCTCGAATATCTCGCCGCGCTCGGCCACCGGTTCATCGGCCATGTCAGCGGCATACCGTCCTACCAGCACACGCGCCGCCGCCTGCGGGCCATCGGCGACGCCCGCGAGAGCCTCGGCATCGACATCGCCAGCGTGGCCACCGACTACTCCGACACCCAGGGCGCCTCGGCCACCCGCCGCCTCCTGGAGGCGAGCCCGCGGTGCACGGCGATCATCTACGACAGCGACGTCATGGCCGCCGCGGGGCTCGGCGTGGCCACCGAGATGGCCGTGCCGGTGCCCGGCGAGGTGTCCATCGTGTCCTTCGACGACTCCATCCTCACCCATCTGCCGCATCCCCCGATCACCGCCCTGACCCGCGACACGTACGCGCTGGGCACGCTGACGGCGACCGAACTGCTCCACACGATGGCCGAGCGCCCGGAGCCCCGCGCGGTCCAGGCCCCGACGCCGGAGCTCGTCGTCCGCGGCAGCACCGCCCCACCGCCCGGCGCGTGATCGCCGCGTGGCTCAGCCGGCGAGCCATCGGTCGAACCACGCACGGGTGCGCCGGAGCAGGTCGAGCTGGTGGTCGCGGTCCTGGATGGAGTGTCCTTCCCCGGGATAGACGACGAACTGGTGCTCGACGCCGAACCGCCGCAGGGCCCGGTGGAAGTACACGGTGGTGACCATGTAGGCGACTCGGCGGCCGTCAGGGGAGATCGCCGGCTGCAGCGGTACGGCCGCCGGCCTGGCGCTCTTGTCCGGTACGGTGCTCGCCACGCCGGTCAAGGGTGCCCCCGAGCTCACCAACAACGATCTCTACAAGGCCTGCTCGAACGCCGCGAGGCCGGCCGGGCGCATGCGGCCCTCGCGCCGCAGTCGCTCGACCCGCGCGACGTTCGGCCGCGACCAGGAGCTGCGTCGCCGGCGCGGGCTGAAGCGCTGGCAGTAGGTGGACTCGTCGCGGCGGCGGGCCGTGCCGTCGATCCACCCGTAGCACAGTGCCTCCTGCAGGGCCTGCTCGTAGGTGAGGCTGGTGGGGTCGTTCGTGCCCTTCTTGGCCAGGACGAGCCAGGCCTCGGTCATGGAGTCGTGGTGGCCGTTCAGCCAGCTCCGCCATGCGGCGGCGTCCGCGAGGATCATCATGCGTCCCATCCTCCCGGTCAAAGTGCTCATCGATTGAGCACTTATCAGCGGTGCCGGCCGAGGATCTCGCGTACGAGGTCGCGCAGCCACACGTGCGCGGGGTCCACGTCGTAGCGGGGATGCCACGCCTGCGACAGCGTCATCTCCGGCAACGCGAACGGGATCGGGAACGTCGCCAGCCCCAGAGCCTCCACCAGCGGCCGGGTCAGCCGCTCCGGCGTCATCCCCACCAGGTCGGACTGCCGCACCACCAGCAGCGACGCCTCGAACGTCGGCACCGAGCCCGCGATCCGGCGCGTCAGCCCCATGCCGGCCAGGATCTCGTCCACCGGGCCCTCGTCGCGGCCCCGCCGGGTGGCGATCACGTGCTCGGCCGCCGCCAGCCGCTCCGCCGTGACCGGCCCGTCGAGCAGCGGATGCCCGGGACGGACGACGCCCACCGCCCGGTCTGCCATGATCGGCTCGACCCGCGTCTCCGGCGCCGGGTCCGAGATCACGGTCACCTCCAGGTCCGCGCTCCCGTCACGCAGCGCCCGCGCGTCGCCGTACCCCTCGGGGATGAAGTGGAAGCGCACCCCGGGAGCCGACGCGGCCGCCTCCGTCAGCAGCGCCACGCTCATGGCCGTGATCACCGCGTCCGAGGCCAGGATCGTGAAGCGCCGTACCAGCGTGGCCGGGTCCAGCCGGCCCGGCGGCGTGAACACCTTCCTGGCCGCCTCGACCAGCGCCCGCACCTCGTCCCGGACGGCCAGCGCCCGCGGCGTGGGCACCATCTGCCGTCCCGAGCGCACCAGCACGGGATCGCCCATCGCCTTGCGGATGCGGCCGAGCGTGCGGCTCATGGCCGGCTCCGACAGGTGCAGCCGCTGCGCGGCGGCCGAGACGCTGCCCTCCTCCAGCAGGACGTCCAGCGCGATCAGCAGGTCCAGGCTGGGTTGCGTCTGACGCATATATCACCTGAAAAAGATGCATTTGAGGTCAAGTCAGGATCGAGTTTACGGTGAATTCCGCGGGAGGCCTCCGCTCGACTCATCACCCATCTCCACAATCCGGGGGTTTCGCATGCCCGCATCGACGTTAGAAACCGGTCATCCCGCCAGGACGCGGATCATGGCCCTGATGGCCTCCTCCGTGATCCTCGCGGTCGCCCTGGTCGCCGCCGTCAACCTCGCCATCCCCACGCTCGCCGCGAGCGAGCTGCGCCCGTCACCGTCCCAGATCCTCTGGATCGTGGACGCGTACGTCATCGTCTTCGCCTGCCTGCTCATCCCCGCGGGAGCGGCCGGCGACCGGTTCGGCCGTAAGGGGGTGCTGCTGGCGGGCCTGGGTGTGTTCGCGGCGGGCTGCCTGCTGGCGGCGCTCGCACCGGACGTCGGCACGCTGATCGCCGCCAGGGCGCTCAGCGGCGCGGGCGCGGCCCTGGTGATGCCCGCCTCCCTGGCCCTGACGGTCGGGGTCTACCCGGCCGCCGAACGCGGGCACGCCGTGGCCGCGTGGACCGCCGCCACCGGCGCCGCCGGGGTGGTCGGCAACGTGGGCGGCGGCGCGGTCATGGAGTACCTGCCGTGGCGGGCCCTGTTCGGCGTGCCGGTGCTGCTGGCCGGAGTGCTGGCGGTGCTGGTCGCCGTGCTGGTGCCGCGCGCGCCCCGCCTGGCGTCGACCCCGCTGGACCTGCCGGGGACGGTGCTGCTCACGGCCGCGTCCGTGGCGCTGCTGGCGGGGGTCATCGAGGGGCCCGAGGCCGGATGGGGGAGCGGGCTCGTGCTGTCGGCGTTCGGCGTGGCGGCCGTGCTGTTCTGCGTCTTCGTCGGGCACCAGCTCCGCGCGCCGCGGCCGTTGCTCGACCCCCGGCTGTTCGCGCTGCCGCGGCTGCGGGCGGGGACGCTGGGCGTGGCGGTGACGTTCTTCGGGCTGTTCGCGATGTTCTTCGTCAACGCCCGCTTCCTGCAGGAGGTCAAGGGCTTCTCGCCGCTGGTCACCGGCGTGGCCATCGTGCCGCTCGTCATCCCCATGATCGTCCTGTCGCGGCTGTCGGGCCGCCTGCCCGCGCGGCCCGCCGTACCGGCCGGGCTGGCGGGGATCGTGGCGGGGCCGGCGCTGCTGTCGTTCGCGGACGCGGCCATGCCGTACCCGGTGTACGCGGTCGGCCTGGTCGTCATGGGGGCGGCCATGGGGGTGTGCCTGCCGGTGCTCTCGTACGAGATCATGGCGGCGCTGCCGCGCGAGCGGGCCGGGCTCGGCTCCGGGCTCAACAGCGCCACCCGCGAGCTCGGCAGCGCGGTCGGGGTCGCCGTCATGGGCACGGTGATGGCCACGTACGGGATGAGCGCCGGCTACCGCGTCGTGGCGGCCGTGGTCCTGGCCGGCGGCCTGCTCGTCACCTGGTGGCGCGGCCAGGACTGGGACCCGGCCCGCCGCGGGGTCGCCGCGGCGGGCCGTCCGGCTCAGTAGCGTTCACTCAGGTTGAGGTTGATCTCGGTCAGTACGGTCGTCGCCTTGGTGTACGTGAGCAGGTGCGCGAGGTCGTCCGGCAGCAGGAGCGTGGCCTGTGCGTGGCGGGCGGCCTGGGCCACCGACCTCAGCTCCAGCGTGGCGGCGACCAGCGAGGAGATCTTCGTCGCCGCGTTGATCCGCCGGTCGGCTAGGTTGAGGTAGGCCGTCAGCAGCTGGGCTCGGAGGAGGTCCGGCTGCCTGATCGAGAGGCCGAAGACCGCGTTCACCTCGGCCCGGGAGAGCGCGCCGTCCGGGGCCGAGCCGTCGGCCCCGTCGAAGCGGGAGTCGGTCGCCTGGATCCGGGCCAGCAACTCGGCGCTCTGCCGGTCGGGGTGCAGCTGCCAGGACAGCTGCGGCCACGGGTTACGGGTGGGCGGCACCTCGGTGACGGTGGTCGAGGCCGTCGCGGTCACCGGCTCGTAGACGCATCCGTTGCCGTTCCGGTACGAGACCGAGGCGGCGTCGGGCAGCTCGTCCCCGGCGGCGAACAGCAGGCTGGGCCGTGCCGTGAACCGCACACCGGAGGTCGCTCCGCCGTCGATCGAGCCGAGCGACCAGGTGAGCGTGGTCGTGCCGTCCGGGTTGGCGGTCACCGACGAGGGCTTGGGCCCGCTGCCCTGGTCGAGGGCCCGGCTGTAGGCGACCTCGGCCGGGAGGGTGTCGGTGAGGGTCACATCGGTGGCGGTGCCGCTGCCCGCGTTGACGACCTTCAGGTCGATCGTCATGGCCTCGCCCGCGTTGACCGTCCGCGGCGCGGTCTTGGCCAGGGTGAGCTTCGGGGCGTGCACGGCGGTCTCGGCCTTGGCGGTGTTGTTCGCCGTGTTCGCCTCGGCTCCGCCGCCGGTGTCCTTGGCGGTCGCCGTGGCCGTGTTGGTCAGGACGGTCCCGTTGGCGGTGTCGCAGGGGATCGCGTAGGTGAACGTCTCGGTCGTGGACACTCCCGGGCCGAGGTAGGGCACCTGTCGCGTCTGGGCCGCGCCGCCGGGCGGGGTGTCGGTCAGCCCGATCGCCGTCGCCGCGCCGGTGCCGACGTTGTCGAGTTTCACCTGGTACGTGAGGGTGTCACCGGGTTCGGCGTCGCGCTTGTCGACGCTCTTGGTCGTGGCGATGTCGGGGTCGTACTGGTTGAAGAAGGAGACCTCCTGCCGCAGCACGGTGGCGAAGTCGAGCTCGCTCTCCGGACTTCCGCCGGTCCCCTTGCAGGTCGGCGCACTCACCGGGTAGCTGCTGCAGGCTCGCCCCTTGCTGTCGGGCGAGTTGCCGGCCCGGAACCTGACGGCCGCCCAGTCGTCGTGATCGGTGAGGGTGGTCTTGTCGCCGCTGCCGTTGATGTCCACGCTCACCCGGGTCGGGTCGATGATCGGGACGCCGGTGCCCGTGGTGGTGTTGTCGTTCCAGTTGAGCGGTCCGTTGCCGATCCCCGCTCGCCAGGGCCTGACCGAGCTGTCGGGGTGGGCGAGGTTGTCGGTCATCCAGAACGTGTAGTCGGTGCCGTCGCCTATCCCGTTGCTCTCCAGGAGCGAGCTCTCGACCAGGTCGGGAAGCTTCCCGGTCGAATACCCGATGCGGGTGGCCCCGGTCTTCCAGATCCCGATGTCGTTGACGAGCAGGGGCGGCGGGCTGTTGGGGATGCCCGACTGGAAGAAGTAGTTCATGACGCTGGGGTAGTTGGGCTTGAAGTTGTCGTCGGTGTCGTCGCCCTGGGGCAGGGCACCGCCGTGGGCCAGGCCGAGCGCGTGCCCGAGCTCGTGCATGAGGGTGCCGGCCTGGTCCTGCACGGTGCCGACCTCGGCGTCGGCCTTGCCCGTTCCGGTGTCGAGCACCTGCACGTCGGTGCGGTGCGCGCTGGTGGTGTCGCAGGTGCCGTCGCCGCCCACCCGGATCGCTGTTCCGACCATCTTGTCGTCGCCCGCCGGCTTCGTCTGCAGGACGCCGTCGCCGCCGTAGTCGACGCCGAAGTCCGCCACGCATGTGGTCCGCCACGAGCCGAGGGTGACGAGAAAGTCCTTGTTGTTGTCCCTTTGGAACTCGCAGCACTCGCCTGAGATCCCCGGCTCGGTCTTGTCCCCGTCCTCGCGGCTGACGATGAGGTCGTGCCCGAAGATCGCATAGTGCGCGTACGGGGACAGCTCATGGCGGAGGTGGTCGTTGCGAGCGGAGACGAACTCGGTGTCGTTGACCAGTCCGATGGCCGGTTGTTCGTTGAGCCGCGCGCCCGGGATGTAGACGAAGTCGACGCCGTCGGGGCGTGCGCCGTACGGGCACGGATTCGCCGCTCGGACCGGAGCGTTCTTGAAGGCGTTCCTGACCAGGGTGATCGCGTCGCCCTTGGGCTGGTGGGAGTGCCTGCCGTCGGCCATGTAGTCGACCTGCAGGATGATCGTCTTACGGCACGGGTCGGCGCCCAGCGCCGGCAGGTCGGCGAGAACCGTGCCGCTGCGGTCGCGTATCCCCGAGAGTTCGACGATGTCCGGGATGCCGTCCTGGTCGGTGTCGGGAAGATCGGTGCTGACCGTGATGCCGAGCCTGGTCCTCCTGCCGTCGTTGTCCTTGGGGAAGCCGTGGTCGCCGTTGCCCTCGACGCAGCTCTGGCCCTTGAAGTCGCCGGTGGAATCGATGCACGGCGTGCCGAAGACGATGCCGTCCCCCGACAGGGACCGGGAGCGGAAGTCGTAGACGAGGTTCAGCTCGATGTCCTGGGGCTGAGGGCTGATGTCCATCCTGTCGTCATTGGTGTTGAGGGCGCTGTCCCAGTCCCACAAGCTGACGGTGATGTCCACGGTCGGCTTGTCACCGGGCAGGTCCGACTTGGTGAAGACCCAGCCGTTGGGCGCCTCGGGCAGGCCCTTGGGCGAGAACTCGTCGTCCTCGATCCGCGGGCCCACCTCGATGGGCCCGTCGGCGATCTGGACTTTCGGGTAGTAGTCCCCGTCTTTCAGGCCTCCGCCGTCCGGGTTCTCGATCTGGAAGAGATAGTCGATGGAGAAGGTCAGCGAGACGTTCGGGGCCGGCGCCGCCGCGGCGGGCGTGGTCAGGGCCGGGATCGATGCGGCGAGCAGCGCGCCGATCGCCCCGAACGCGAGCCGCCGGCGCCACGTTCTCGCTCCATGTTTGAAGCTCACGGTCGTTTCCTCCAGGAGAGTTCGCCTTGCGGAGGATCGTCCGGCTTCTGGTCCCGGCCGCGCATGAGTAGCCCCTACTCATGTCGGGCCGCCGCGCCCTACGTCACCCGGATCCATACGCGACGGTGCCGGGTGGCTACACGTCGGACGTGAACGCGGGGGCCGTGGCGCCCATCGGCGTCGAGATCGTGGAGCCGCCGGGCTGTCCTGAGATCAGCGACCGATAGGTGCGGCATCGCCGGGCTCATTGTCGGGGATCGATGTGGATCTTCGGGCCCGGTCCGGCGTCGGCGGGGCGGTGGCCGGCCAGGATGTCGGCGGTCTCGGCCAGGCCGACCGTGGCGGCCACGAGCGGGCGGGCGTCGACCGAGCCGTCGGCGTAGGCGGCGATGGTCCCCGCCAGCCCGGCCGAGCCGCCGAGGATGCCGACGGCGGTGACGTCCTTGAGGAGCAGCGCGCGGGTGTCGAGGGTGCTCGGGGTGCCGGCCAGGCCGATGTAGACCACGCGGCCGGCCGGTTCGACGAGGTCGACCGCGAGTGCGGGCAGCTCGGGCGCGTTGGAGGCGTCGATGACGGCGTCCCACCGCAGCTCCGGCAGCGACGGCCGGGTCCAGGTGCCCGTGAAGCCCAGGGACTGTGCCAGGCACAGCCCGTCGATGTCGCGGCCCAGCAGGTGGACCTCGATCCCCTGGGAGCGCGCGAACAGCGCCGCCAGCAGGCCGATCGTGCCCGTGCCCAGGATCAGCAGCCGCTCGCCGGGCCGCAGGCCGGCGCCGTGGACGGCGCGCAACGCGTTGCCGCCGGGCTCGACCAGCGCGCCCAGCGTGAGGTCCATGCTGTCCGGCAGCGCGTGCAGCGCCGTCGCCGGTACGGCGAGCCGCTCGGCCAGCGCCCCGGAGCGGCCGAGGCTGATGCCGATCTCCGACAGCTCGGCGCAGACGTGGTGGCGGTCGGCGCGGCAGCGCTCGCAGTGCCCGCAGCCGAGCATGGTGTCACCGGTGACGCGGCGGCCCAACCAGCCGGCGTCCACGCCTTCGCCCACGTCGGTCACGCGACCGCACCACTCGTGGCCGGGGCGTAGCGGGTACCACGACCGCCCGGTGTGCAGGTAGCTCATCTCGCCGGTGAACAGCTCCATGTCGGTGCCGCACACCCCGGCCCGCTCGACGTCCACGACCACCTGCCCGGGCGCGGCGACCGGCGGCTCGACCTCCTGGATCTCGGCCTTGCCCGGGCCGGTCAGCACCAGCGCGCGCACTACCGGGCCTCCACGCTCTGCGGGCGCCGGTCGTTGACGTCGGCGTGGTGGACGGGGTTCCCGGGGCGGGGTACAGATACCAACATGTTCCGAACGCTAGACCACTGTTCCGAAAAGTGGAAGTTCTGCTCCATGAGAGCTTCCTGCGGGAAGTGAGTATCGGCTAATCTCGCAAGCAACTTCCATAAAATAAATCTTCGTTCCAACTATTGGAATGAAAGGACCTCATGACCTCCTCCCGCACCGCCCTCATCACCGGAGGCGTCAGCGGCCTGGGCAAGGCCGCCGCCCTCCGGCTGGAGAAGGAAGGCGTCTCGATCATCACCGCCGACATCGCCGACGGCGCCGACCTGGTCCTCGACGTCACCGACGCCGCCGCCGTGCAGGCCGCCGCCGACGAGGTCGGGCCGGTCGACATCCTGGTCAACTCCGCCGGGATCGTCGGCCCCAACGCGCCCCTGTGGGAGATCCCGCTGGACGGCTGGCGGCGCACCTTCGAGGTGAACGTGCACGGCACCTTCAACACCTGCCGCGCCTTCGTCCCGGGCATGCGCGAGCGCGGGTGGGGACGCATCATCAACATCGCCAGCATGTCCGGCAAGGACGGCAACCCGAACATGGCGCCGTACTCCGCCTCCAAGGCCGCCGTCATCGCGCTGACCAAGTCGCTCGGCAAGGAGCTGGCCACCAGCGGCGTGCTGGCCAACGTCATCGCGCCGGCCGTCATCGCCACCCCGATGAACGCCACCACCGGTCCTGAGGCCCTGGCCCACATCACCAGCCTCATCCCGATGGGCCGCGTCGGCCGGCCCGAGGAGGTCGCCGAACTGATCGCCTGGCTGGCCTCCGACAAGGTCAGCTTCTCCACCGGCGCCGTCTACGACATCAGCGGCGGCCGCGCCACCTACTGACGCCCAGGCCGGTCTCCTCCGGGAGACCTGGACGATCAATGAGTCCGACGCATATTTGTCACGCCAGGCGATCGTGATCCACGATTGATCCGTGGAGCTGCAACAGATGCGCTATGTGGTCGCGGTGGCGGAGACGGCGAACTTCACCCGTGCCGCCGAGCGCTGCCGGGTCGTCCAGTCCGCGCTGAGCCACCAGATCGCCCGGCTGGAACGGGAACTGGGCGCCCGGCTCTTCGACCGCACCAGCCGCCGGGTCACGCTGACCCCCGCCGGCGAGGCGTTCCTGCCCGCCGCCCGGCAGGCCCTCGACGCCGCCGAACGGGCTCGCGCCGAGGTGGCGGCGGCCTCAGGGGAGCTCCGCGGCCGGCTCGCCATCGGCGCCATCCCCACCGTCACCGCGGTCGACCTGCCGAGCGCGCTGAAGAGCTTTCACGTGCGCCATCCGCAGGTACGGATCACGCTGCGCGTGGGGGCGAGCGACGAGCTGGCCGAGCAGGTCCGGCAGGGCGCCCTGGACATCGCCTTCCTCGGGCTGCCGCCGAGCGTGCGGCCGAAGGGCGTCCGGGGGCTCGTCCTGGCGCGGGGCGAGCTGGTCGCGGTGGTGGCGCCCGGCCACCCACTGGCCGAAGTGCCGGCCGAGGCTGCCGGCGTGGACCTGCACCGGCTGTCGGAGGAGGTGTTCGTCGACTTCCCCGCCGGCACGGCCGCGCGCGCCCAGTCGGACGAGGCGTTCGCCGCCGCCGGCGTCAGCCGTGAGGTCGCCTTCGAGATCACGAACGCCGACCTCATGGCCCGGTTGGTCCGGCTGGGCCTGGGCGTCGCCATGATGCCCGCCGCCTTCGCGCCCGAACTCCCCGGCGTGCGCGTCGTCGAGCTCCGCGACCCGCCCACCCGAGTGGAGCACCTGATCTGGAGCAGGGGACGCCCGTCACCGGCCGCCGCCGCGTTCCTGGAGGTCCTGGACATCCGGGCGGAAGGGACGGATCAGGGGGTGGTCGGCGGTTCGGCCTGATAGGCGCGGTGCAGCAACCGTACGAAGGGCTCGGCCTCCGGCAGGGGCACGGAGCCGATCCGGTGGACGGGCACGCCCGGCGTCCACGAGTTCATGACCACGGCCCCGGCCAGGGCGGGCAGGTCGGCGAGGGTGACCTCCTGGGCGCGCTGGGGGACGCCGAGGTGATCGAGTCGCCGGCGGACGACGGCCATCGTGGTCCCGGTCAGCATCTCGGCCACGGGCCACACCACGGCGGTGCCGTCCCAGAAGGCCAGGTTCCAGATCGAGCCCTCGCTGAGCCGGCCGCGGCGGTCGACGAAGGCGGCGTCGTCGAAGCCCTGGCCGGCGGCCTGGCGGAGGACGTACGTCTTGGCCACCTCGCCGACGTGCTTGACGGCGGGCAGGAAGCGTTCGTGCTCGACCGCCGCCAGCGTCAGCGGGCCCGCCGGACCGGAGGCGGCCGGCCCCGTACGGACCAGCACCTCGGGCTCCCCCTCGGCCACGGTGAACTCGCCCGCCGGTGAATGCACCGTGGCCGTCAGCGAGACGTCGGCCGGGCCGGCCCGCAGCGCCGCCCGCAGGTAGGAGCGCACCCGATCGTCGGGCACCGCACGGCCGAACAACTCCACCGAGGCGCGCCGCAGCCGTTCCAGGTGAAGGTCGAGGCCGCGGACCCGGCCTCCGCGCACCTGCATGGCGGTGAAATGCGCGTAGCCCGCGAAGGCGAGCGGCGCCAACTCCTCGGCGGTCGCAGGACGGCCGTTGCGCTGAGCGGCAAACATTTGAAATATCCCCCTTTAGGTGGCGATCAGGGGAATCGAGCCTGCCGCAGCCCGGGCGGATCGCCCAGAGCCCTGCTCCGCGTACGACCGCTGTTCCTACTACTGGCAGGGTCAGCCTCGTTCGTTATCGTGTGCGTACTATCGGGGGTTATGAGCGAGATCGGCGAATTCCTGCGCAGCCGGCGGGCGCGGCTGCGGCCGGAGGACGTCGGGCTGCCGGTCTTCAGCCGGCACCGGCGCGTGCCAGGGCTGCGCCGCGAGGAGCTGGCCCAGCTCGCCGGCGTGTCCGTCGCCTACCTCACCCGGCTGGAGCAGGGCAAGGGCAACAACGTGTCGGGCGAGGTGATCGGGGCGATCACGCGCGCTCTGCGGCTGAGCGACACCGAGCACGAGCACCTCACCCGCCTGGTCAAGTGCCGGGACCGCAGGAAGTACGGGCCGCCGCCGCTGCAGCAGGTGCGCACCGCGCTCGGGCAGATGCTGGCCTCCCTGGAGGGGGTCCCGGCGTACGTGACCGGGCCGCGTTCGGACATCCTGGGCTGGAACCCGATGGCGGCGGCCCTGTTCGGCGACTGGGACCGGCTGCCGCCCCAGGAGCGCAACTGGGCCCGGCTGGTGTTCCTGGAGCCCGGCCATCGGCGGCTGTTCGCGGACTGGGAGGCGAAGGCCGCCGACGTGGTCGGCGCTCTGCGCCTGTACGCCGGCTGTTACCCCGACGATCCGCGGCTGCTGACGCTCGTGGGCGAGCTGTCGGTGAAGAGCGAGACGTTCCGCCGGCTGTGGGCCGGGCACGACGTGAAGGAGAGCAACCACGGCACCCGGCGCCTGCGTCACCCGCTGCTGGGCGAGCTCACGCTCTCCTTCGAGTCGTTGCGGCTGCCCGACGACCCCGAGCAGTCCCTGACCGTCTACCACGCCCCGCCCGGCTCCGCCCAGGCCGAGAACCTGCGGCTGCTGGCCGGCTCCGTCAGCACTCGATGACGTTGACGGCCAGGCCGCCGCGCGAGGTCTCCTTGTACTTGTCGAGCATGTCGCGGCCGGTGTCACGCATGGTCTTGATGGCCTTGTCCAGCGAGACGAAGTGGCGGCCGTCGCCGCGCAGGGCGATGCGGGCGGCGGCGATCGCCTTGACGGAGGCCACCGCGTTGCGTTCGATGCATGGGATCTGGACCAGGCCGCCGATCGGGTCGCAGGTCAGGCCCAGATTGTGCTCGATGCCGATCTCGGCGGAGTTCTCCACCTGCTCCGGCGTGCCGCCCAGCACTTCGGTCAGCCCGGCCGAGGCCATCGAGCAGGCCGAACCCACCTCGCCCTGGCAGCCCACCTCCGCTCCGGAGATCGAGGCGTTCTCCTTGAACAGCACGCCGATCGCCGCCGCCGTCAGCAGGAAGCGCACCACCCCGTCGTCGCCGGCGCCGGGCACGAACCGCGTGTAGTAGGTGAGCACCGCCGGGATGATGCCCGCGGCGCCGTTGGTGGGCGCGGTGACGATGCGGCCCCCGGCGGCGTTCTCCTCGTTGACCGCCAGCGCGAACAGCGACACCCAGTCCATCGCGTGCAGCGGGTCCTTCTCCGGCGCCTCCGCCAGCAGGCGCCGGTGCAGCCCATGCGCGCGGCGGCGCACACGGAGCCCGCCGGGCAGCACGCCCTCGGAGGTGATGCCGCGGCGGACGCACTCGGTCATCACCCGCCACAGCTCCAGGATGCCCGCGCGGATCTCCGCCTCGGTGCGGCCGAAGGCCTTCTCGTTCTCCAGCATCAGCCCGGAGATCGACAGCCCGGTGTTGGCGCAGTGCTTGAGCAGCTCCTCCGCGGTCGTGAACGGGTACGGCAGGACCGTGTCGTCCGCCTTGATGCGGTCCGCCCCGGCGGCCGTCTCGTCGACGACGAAGCCGCCGCCGACCGAGAAGTACACCTTCTCCCGCAGGACCCCGCCGTCGGCGCCGAAGGCGGTGAAGCGCATCCCGTTGGGGTGCCCGGGCAGCGAGATCCTGCGTTCGAAGACCAGGTCCTCGCCGACCACGAACGGCACCGGGTGCGTGCCGGCGAGCGACACGGTGCCCGACTCCCGCATGGCGAGCAGCCGGGCGTCGACGGAGTCCACGTTGACCAGCTCCGGCTTCTCGCCGGACAGGCCGAGCAGCACGGCCTTGTCGCTGCCGTGGCCCTTGCCGGTCAGCCCGAGCGAGCCGTACAGGATCGCCTCGACCCGGGCGACGGACTCCAGCAGCCCGTCCTGGCGCAGCCCCCGGACGAACCTGTGCGCGGCCGCCATCGGCCCGCCCGTGTGCGAACTGGACGGCCCGATGCCGATCTTGAACAGGTCGAAGACCCCGATGCTCACGTCACGTACTCCGCCGCCGCGTCCAGCAGCCACTCCGCCAGGTAGGCGGCGAAGGACGAGCGCACCAGCACCAGGAACCCGTCCTCCCGGGGCACGAGCACGACCTGCGCCCGCGCCAGCATGGTCTGCGCGCATCGCCCCGGCCCGAACACGCGCGGATGCAGGTCGAGCGCGCAGCCGTGGGCGAGCAGGTCGCGGGCCCTGGGCCCGCCGACGAACAGCGTGGTGCGCTGCGCCGAGACGTCCACGATCGAGCCGCGCCGCTCGCCGAGCTCCTTGCGCAGCAGCTCGGGCCGGTATCCGGGCGGGGCGATCACCAGCCACTCGTCCGGCCCCAGCCAGGCCGCGGTGATCTCGCCGGAGGTCACCGCGGTGTTCGGCTCGACCGGCAGCGGGACGCCGAGGTCGGTCCCGGAAGGCACCCGCACGTTGACGTGGGTGAGGAAGGGGATCTCCCGCAGCGTCAGCGCCCCGCCGCGCGAGGCCGCCTCGAAACGGCCGGCGAACGCCCCGGCCGGACTCCTGCGCTCAACCATCGCGACGCGCTCCTTCGGGGTCGTACAGGACGTGAGACGTGACGGTCACCGGCACCATGGCGTCGCCCACGGGCGCGTAGAGCCGCTCGCCGTGGCGCGACTGCCCGCCCTTGAGCAGGGCCAGCGCGAACGTACGGCCGAGCGCCGCGCTGCGGTAGCTGGAGGTGACATGCCCCAGCATGGGCACCGGCGGCTCGGGCAGCTCGGCGGAGGCCACCAGGTGGGCGCCCTCCGGCAGCAGGAAGCCGTGGTCGTCCGGCAGCAGCCCGACGAGCTGCTTGCGGTCGGGACGCGAGCTGTCGGCCCTGGCGTGGGAGCGCTTGCCCACGAAGTCGGGCTTCTTCTTCGACACCACCCACGACATGCCCAGATCCTGTGGTGTGACGGTGCCGTCGGTGTCCTGGCCGACGATCGGGTAGCCCTTCTCGGCCCGCAGCACGTGCATGGTCTCGGTGCCGTACGGGGTGACGCGGCCATCGAACATGATCGCGGTCCACAGGCGGAGCCCGTCCCAGGAGGTCACGTTGATCTCGTAGGCCAGCTCGCCGGAGAAGCTGATGCGGCACACCCGGGCGGGGATCCCGGCCACCTCGGCCTCGCGCCAGGTCATGAACGGGAAGTCGGCCGCCGAGACCGCCAGTTCGGGCGCCAGCGCCGCGAGCACCTCGCGCGAGCGCGGCCCGACCAGCGCGACCGTCGCCCACTGCTCGGTCACCGAGGTGAGGTGCACCCGCAACGACGGCCACTCGGTCTGCAGCCACTCCTCCATCCAGTCCAGCACCGCGGCGGCGTTGCCGGTCGTGGTGGTGACCAGGAAGTGGTCGGCGGCCAGGCGGATGACGGTGCCGTCGTCGAAGACCATGCCGTCGGCCCGGCACATCACGCCGTACCGGATCGAGCCGACGGCCAGCGAGCTCATCAGGTTGGTGTAGAGCCTGTCGAGGAACTCGCCCGCGTCCGGGCCGATCACGTCGATCTTGCCGAGCGTGGAGGCGTCCATCGCCGCCACGTCGTCGCGTGCGGCGCGGCACTCGCGCAGCACCGCCGCCTCCATGGTTTCGCCCGCGCGCGGGTAGTACCACGGCCGCTGCCACTGCCCGACGTTCTCGAACAGCGCCCCGTGCTCGGCGTGCCACTCGTGCAGCGCCGTCACCCTGACGGGGTCGTGCAGCGCGCCGCGGTCGCGCCCGGCCAGCGCCGCGAAGCTCACCGGCGTGTACGGCGCCCGGTAGGAGGTGATCCCGACCTCGCCCACCGGCACGCCCAGCGCATGGGCCACCACGGCCGAGGTCAGCAGCCCCGACGTCTTGCCCTGGTCGTGCGCGGTCCCGGCGGTGGTGTAGCGCTTGACGTGCTCGACCGAACGCAGCCCCGCGCCGGTGGCGCGCAGCACGTCGGCCGCGGTGACGTCCCGCTGCAGGTCCACGAAGTGCCCGCCGAGGTCGTCCGCGGGGACCAGCCAGTACGGCGTCCCCCCGGGCCCCAGGGGCACTGGCCCGCCATCCCCGGCACCGTCGGCAAGGCAGCCTTCCAGCGTGAACACGCCCCTGGCGGCCCCCGCCACGCGGACCTTCTGCCGCGAGACGCCGGGCACCAGCGCGGCCAGGTCCTCGTCGTAGCGCAGCGTCCCGCCCGCCTGGCTGAACAGGTGCACCACCGGGTTCCACCCGCCGGACACCAGCACCAGGTCGGCCTCGATCTCGATCCCGCCGGCCAGGACGGAGGAGACCTCGCCCGCGCCCCTGGCGGCCTCGACCGCCTGCCCGGCCAGCACCTCGATGCCGCGCCGCCGGGCCTCGGCCAGCGGCCCGGGGGAGGGGCGCACGTCCACGATCGCGGCCACCTCCAGGCCGGCGTCCGCCAGGTCGAAGGCGGCCTCGTAGGCGCTGTCGTTCGTGGTGAAGACCACGGCCCGGCGCCCGGGCAGCACGCCGTACCTGACGGCGTACGTGCGCGCGGCCCCGGCCAGCATCACGCCGGGCAGGTCGTTGCCCGCGAAGGCGATGGGCCGCTCGTGCGCGCCGGTGGCCAGCACGACTCGGCCCGCCCGGATGCGCCAGATCCGCTCCCTGGCCACGTGGGCGGGGGCGGCCGCGCCGAGGTGCTCCGTGCGGCGCTCGACGGCCATGAGGTAGTTGTCGTCGTAGTAGCCGAAGACCGTGGTGCGGCGCAGCACCGTGACGTCCGGCAGGCGCTCCAGGCCGGCCGTCACCGCCGCCGCCCACTCGTGGCCGCCTTGCCCGGCCGGGCTGCCCGGAATGTCCTCGGTGGTGCCCAGCAGGCTGCCGCCCGGACGGGGCTGCTCGTCGGCCAGGATCACCCGGGCGCCGTCCACGGCCGCGGCCCGGGCGGCGGCCAGCCCCGCCGGTCCGGCGCCGACCACCAGCACGTCGCAGTGGGCGTGCACGGCGTCGTAACGGGCCGGGTCGGGCTCGGCCGCCAGGCGGCCCCGGCCGGGCAGGCTGCTCGCCACGAGCCCGTCGTACAGCTCGATCGTGGTGGCCGGCCGCATCGGCTCGGGGAAGGGCCGCTCGATCTGGACGACCGCGTTGGGCTCCTCGCTGCCGGCGGCGAAGATGCCGCGCGGGCGGCCCAGCTTGACGCTGGTCGCGACCTGGCGCACGCCGTTGGCCAGCAGCGCGGAGGCCAGGGTGTCGCCGGGATGGCCGGTCAGCTCGCAGCCGTCGAAGCGGAAGCGCAGCGTGCCGCCGCGGTCGATCAGCCCGCCGGTGGACAGCCTCATCGGGCCTCCAGGATCTCGTTGGTGGCGGTGTCGCGGACCAGGTTGAACCAGCGGCGGCAGCCGGCCGCATGGCTCCACCGCTCGGCGAAGGGGCCCTTGGGGTTGTCGCGGAAGAACAGGTAGCGCGCCCACTCCTCGTCCGACAGCGCGGCCGGGTCGGCGGGGTAGGCGACGTGGGCCTGCCCGCCGTAGTGGAACTCGGCCTCGTCGCGAGGACCGCACCAGGGGCATGGGATCTGCAGCATCGGCCGTTCCTCAGTGCGCGACCGCGGCGGCGCCGTGCTCGTCCACGAGCGCCCCGGTGGTGAATCGGTCAAGGGAGAAGGGGGCGTTGAGCGGGTGCGGCTCGTCGTTGGCCACGGTGTGAGCGAAGCACCAGCCCACGCCGGGCGTCGCCTTGAAGCCGCCGGTGCCCCAGCCGCAGTTGAGGTAGAGGTTCCGGACCGGGGTCAGGCCGACGATCGGCGAGGCGTCGGGCGAGACGTCCACCACGCCGCCCCAGGTGCGCAGCACGTGCGCGCGGGCGAAGATCGGGAACAGCTCCAGCGCGGCGGCCATCTGCCGCTCGATGATGTGGAAGGCGCCGCGCTGCCGGTAGGAGTTGGCCGCGTCGATGCCGGCGCCCATGACCAGCTCGCCCTTGTGCGCCTGGCTGACGTAGACGTGCACGGCGTTGGACATGACGACCGTCGGGTGCACGGGTTCGAGCAGCTCGGACACCAGCGCCTGGAGCGGGTGGCTCTGCAGCGGCAGGTCGATCCCCGCGGTCTTGGCCACGACCGAGGTGTGGCCCGCCGCGCACAGCGCGACCCGGCCGGCCGAGATCGGGCCCCGGGTGGTCTCCACGCCGGTGACCCGGCCGTCGCTCACCTGCAGGCCGGTGACCTCGCAGTGCTCGATGAAGTCGACGCCGAGGGCCGCCGCGGCGCGGGCGTACCCCCAGGCCACGTGGTCGTGCTTGGCGATGCCGGCGCGGGGCTGGAAGGTGCCGCCGAGCACCGGGTAGCGCACGCCGGGCGAGATGTCCACGATCGGGCACACCTCGCGGACCTGCTCGGGGTCCAGCCACTCGGCGTCGACGCCGTTGAGCCGGTTGGCCTCGACGCGGCGCACGCTGTCGCGCACGTCCTGCAGGCTGTGCGCGAGGTTGAGCACGCCGCGCTGGCTGAACAGCAGGTCGTAGCCGAGCTCCTCCTCCAGGCCCTCCCACAGCTTGAGCGCGTGCTCGTAGATGCCCGCGCTCTCGTCCCACAGGTAGTTGGAGCGGATGATCGTGGTGTTGCGCGCCATGTTCCCGCCGGCCAGCCACCCCCGCTCCAGGACCGCGATGTCGGTGATGCCGTGGTTCTTGGCCAGGTAGTAGGCGGTGGCCAGGCCGTGCCCGCCGGCTCCGACGATGACGACGTCGTAGGAGCGCCTGGGCTCGGCGGTGCCCCACAGCCACTCGGGGTGCTCGGGCAGGTTCATCGCGCCTCTCCGTACAGCGGGTGCTTGCCGGCCAGGACCTCGACCCGGTCGCGCAGGTACGACAGGTCGGCCTCCGGAGTCAGCGCGGTGGCGATGACGTCGGAGACCTCCGCGAAGTCGGCCGCCTCGAAGCCGCGCGTGGCCAGCGCCGGGGTGCCGATCCGCAGGCCCGAGGTGACCATGGGCGGTCGCGGGTCGAACGGCACGGCGTTGCGGTTGACCGTGATCCCGGCCGCGTGCAGCCGGTCCTCGGCCTGCTTGCCGTCCAGCTCGGACTCGCGCAGGTCGACCAGGACCAGGTGCACGTCGGTGCCGCCGGTCAGCACCTTCACGCCCGCGGCCGCCGCGTCGGGCGCCAGCAGCCGGTCGGCCAGGATGCGGGCGCCCTCCAGCGTGCGGAGCTGCCGCTCCCTGAACGCTTCCCCAGCGGCGATCTTGAAGGAGACCGCCTTGGCCGCGATCACGTGCTCCAGCGGGCCGCCCTGCTGGCCGGGGAAGACCGAGGAGTTGATCTTCTTGGCGAGCTCCTCCGTGGACAGGATCACCCCGCCGCGCGGGCCGCCGAGCGTCTTGTGCGTGGTCGTGGTCGTGATGTGCGCGTGCGGCACGGGGGAGGGGTGCAGCCCGGCGGCCACCAGCCCGGCGAAGTGCGCCATGTCCACCATCAGGTACGCGCCCACCTCGTCGGCGATCCGGCGGAAGGCCGCGAAGTCCAGCTGCCGCGGGTAGGCCGACCAGCCGGCGATGATGAGCCGGGGACGGTGTTCACGGGCCAGGCGCTCGACCTCGTCCATGTCCACCAGGTGGTCGCTCTCGCGCACGTGGTAGGCGACCACGTTGTACAGGCGGCCGGAGAAGTTGATGCGCATCCCGTGCGTCAGGTGGCCGCCGTGGGCCAGGTCGAGGCCGAGGATGGTGTCGCCGGGCTCCAGCAGCGCGGCCATCGCCGCGGCGTTGGCCTGGGCTCCCGAGTGCGGCTGCACGTTGGCCGCCTCGGCGCCGAACAGCGCCTTGATCCGGTCGATGGCGATCTGCTCGATCACGTCCACGTGCTCGCAGCCGCCGTAGTAGCGCCTGCCGGGGTAGCCCTCGGCGTACTTGTTGGTGAGCACCGAGCCCTGGGCCGCCATCACGGCAGCGGGCGCGAAGTTCTCCGAGGCGATCATCTCCAGCGTCGAGCGCTGCCTGGCGAGCTCGGCGCCGATCAGGGCGTGGACCTCGGGGTCCACCACGTCCAGCGGGGTGTCGATCATATGAGGTCCTTTCCCTAACCGCGCAGCCGGGTCATCGCCGGGTCGAAGAGCGGCTCCTCGGCCACGACGGCCGGGACGCGCTGGTCGAAGTAGCCGATGTGCAGGGCCTGGCCGGGGCTCGCGAGCGAGGCGGGCAGCCAGGCGTAGGCGATGCCGCGGCCGACGGTGTAGCCGTAGGCGGCGCTGGTGACGTAGCCGACGGCCCGGTCGCCGTCGTAGACCGGTTCCTTGCCCATGACCACCTCTTCGGTCAGCAGGCAGGTGAGCTTCCTGCGGACCGACTCCTTACGCTCCAGCAGCGCCCGGCGGCCGACGAAGTCGCCCTTGTCCAGCTTGACGGCGAAGCCGAGGCCGGCCTCGTACGGGTCGTGCTCGTAGGTCATGTCGGTGCCGAAGGAGCGGTAGCCCTTCTCCAGGCGCAGGCTGGTGAAGGCGCCGCGGCCGCCGCCCAGCACGCCGTGCTCCTGCCCCGCGGACCAGAGCGTGTCCCAGAGCTTGAGCCCCATGTCGGCGGTGGTGTAGATCTCCCAGCCGAGCTCGCCGACGTAGGACAGGCGCAGCATGGTGACGGGCACGTTGCCGATGAAGCCGCGGGCGCCGCGGAAGTACTTCAGCGCGGTCAGGTCGATGCCGGTCAGCGGCTGGACCAGGTCGCGGGCCCTCGGGCCCCACACGCCCAGGCAGCAGGTGCCGGCGGTGACGTCGCGGATGAACACGTCGGCCGGGCGGTGCCGCTCCAGCCAGTCCAGGTCCAGGTTGCCGTTGGCGCCCATCTGGAAGCGGTCGGGGCCGAGCCGGGCCACGGTGACGTCGCTGCGGATGCCGCCGTCGGTGTCGAGCAGCAGGCAGTACGTCACCGAGCCGACCGACTTGTAGACGTCGCCGGTGGTGATCCGCTGCAGGAACGCCAGTGCGCCGGGGCCGCTGACCTCCAGCCGCTTGAGCGCGCTCATGTCGTACAGCGCGACCGCCTCGCGGGTGGCCTGCGCCTCGGCGCCGACGATCGGCGACCAGTACCGCGCGGCCCACGGGCCGGGCGTGGGGAGGTCGCGCCCGTCGAGCAGCGGCGCGTTGGCGCCGTACCACTGCGGGCGCTCCCAGCCTGAGGCCTCCAGGAAGACGGCGCCCAGGTCCTGCTGGCGCGGGTGGAAGGGGCTCAGCCGCAGCGGGCGCGGGTGCTCCATCGGCTGCAGCGGGTGGATGACGTCGTAGACCTCGACGTAGTTCTGGCAGCCGCGATCGCGCACGTAGTCGGGCGCCAGCTGGTGCGGCTCGAACCGGTTGACGTCGCACTCGTGCAGGTCGAACGAGGAGCAGTGGCCGTCGACCAGCCACTCGGCCATCGCCCGGCCGACGCCCGCGGAGTGGGTGACCCAGACCGCCTCGGCCACCCAGAAGCCCTCGACGTCCTGGGACTGCCCCATCAGCGGCAGGTGGTCGGTGGTGAAGGAGAACAGCCCGTTGATGCCGGACTCGACCTCCGCCTTCTGCGTGTCGGGCAGCAGCGCCTGGGTCTCCTCCCAGGCCTTGGCGAAGTCGTCGGGGGTGAAGGTGAGCACCGACGGCATCACCTCCGCCTCGTCCACCGCGAGGATCTCGTCGGCGGTGATCGGCATCGGCCGGTGGCCGTAGTAGCCGATGCCGAGCGTGTCGAAGCGCTCGCGGTAGTACAGGTCGGCGTCCTGGTGGCGGAGAATCGGCCGGGTGGCCTCCTCGGTCTGGCCGGCCAGCCCCGGCACCTGCCCGGTCCAGGCGAGCTGGTGGGCCAGCGGGGTGAGCGGCAGCTCCATGCCGGCCATGCGGGCCACCTTCGGGCCCCAGATCCCGGCGCAGCACACGACCACCTGGGCGGGCAGGTCGCCGTGGTCGGTCACCACCGCGCACACCTTGCCGTCCTGGGTCCTGATGTCGAGCACCTCGTGCCTGGGCAGCACCCGCACGCCGCGCTCCCGGGCCCTGGCCAGCTGGGCGTCCACCGCCTTGACCGCCTTGGCCAGCCCGTCCGTCGGGACGTAGAGCCCGCCGAGCACCTTGGCCTCGTCCAGCAGCGAGTGCTTGGCGGCGCACTCCTGCGGCGTGAGCAGGTGGGCCTCGAGCCCCCACGCGACCGCCCAGCCGTGCCTGCGATGCAGTTCGGCCAGCCGCTGCGGGCTGGTGGCCACCTCGAGCCCGCCGACCTGCAGGAAGCTGTCGAGCTCGACGAACTTCTCCGCGGTGTAGCGGGCCATCTCGGTCATCGTCTTCGACCCGTTGACCTGGAAGACCAGGCCGGGGGCGTGCGAGGAGGAGCCGCCGGTGGCGGGCACGTCCCCCTGGTCGACGACGGTGACGTCGGTCCAGCCTCGGGCGGACAGCTCGTCGGCCAAGGCCGCGCCGACCACGCCCGCGCCGATGATGACCACGCTCGGGCCCGTCATAGCCACCTCCGTTGTTGCGGTATATGCAACCAAACGCGCTTTCCGCAACAAGCGTCGCTCGCCGCATTCCGGGTGTCAAGGGGTGTTCTGTCTTATTCAGTACAGCCTTTCGGCCGGTGGGCGCACGCGTACGCCCGGCCCGATCGCGGCAGGACGATCGGGCCGGGCGCACGGCGGAGGAGCGGTCAGGTCGCGGGGAGCCAGGCCTTGACCTTGTCGGGGTTGGCGGCGACCCACTTGGCGGCCGCCTCCTCGGGCGTCATCTTGTCCTCGGCGATGTACTTGGCCACGAGGTTCTGGTCGTCGTTGGTCCAGGTGAAGTTCTTGACCAGGGTGTAGGCGGGGCTGCCCGAGTCCGCGAACTTCTTGCTCACGATCTTGTCCAGCTCGTACGGCGGGTAGTCGCAGGCCACCTTGGCCGCGTCGGCGTCACACCCCTTGGTGTACGCGGGCAGGTCGACCTTGACCAGCTTCACCTCGGACAGGAACCACTGCGGGTCGTAGAAGTAGCCGATGAGGGGCGTCTGCTGCTTCTCCGCCTGCCGGAAGGCCTGGATGAGCGCGGTCTCGCTGCCCGCGTAGACGACCTTGTAGTCCAGGTCGAGGTTCTTGACCAGCGCCGCGTCGTTGGTGACGAAGGACGGGTCGCCGTCGAGCAGCTGGCCCTTGCCCTCGGACTCGGAGGTCTTGAACAGCGAGGCGTACTTGTTGAGGTTCTTCGAGTCGGTGATGTCGGGATATTTCTTGGCCATCCACGGCGGCACGAACCAGCCGATGACGCCCTTGTTGCCGGTCGGCCCCGCCGAGACGGCGACCTTCTGCTCGTCGATGTACTTCTTCTTCAGGTCGTCGTGGGCCCAGTTCTCCACGACCGCGTCAACCTCTCCGGTGGCGAAGCCCTGCCAGGACACCTCCTCCTTCAGGTCCTTCTTCACCACCTTGCACCCGAGGTTCTTCTCCGCGACGAGCGCGATCACCGCGGCGTTGGCCTCGTAGCCCACCCATGGGTTGACCGCGAGGTTGAACGTGCCGCACGTCTTGCCGCCTCCCGCGGCGGCCTGCTGGGTTTCGCCGACCTTCGCTCCGCTGCACGCGCTGAGCAGGAGGCCGCCGCCGGTCACGAGCGCGAGCGCCCTGATCCTGCCGCTTCTCGACATCGCCACTTGGTCCTCCTGTGTTCCTGTTCCTTATTTGTTCGCAAGCCCTCCGTGGGCGGCGGCGTCGGCCCGTTGCGTGGCGGCGCGCATGACGCGGTCGAGCACGATGCCGAGCACGACGATCGCGATCCCGGCGGCCAGCCCCTTCCCGCGGAGCTCGTGCTGGGAGAAGCCGGCCACCACGTCGTAGCCGAGCGCCCCGGCGCCCACCAGGCCGCCCACGACGACCATCGAGAGCACGTAGATGAGTCCCTGGCTCGCGGCCAGCGTCACGCCGCTGCGCGCCATCGGCAGCTGCACCTTGGAGATCAGCTGCCAGGTGCCCGCCCCCGCCGAGGTCGCGGCCTCCACCGTGGTGGGGGAGACCCGCCTGATCCCCTCGGCCACCAGCTTGATCGCCACCGGCGCGGCGAAGACCACGGCCGCGATGATCGCGGTGAACCGCGTCGGGCCGAACAGGCCGAGGATGGGCACCAGGTAGACGAAGGCGGGCATGGTCTGCCCCGCGTCGAGCACGGGACGCAGCAGGGTGTCGGCCCGGTCGCTGCGGCCCATCCACACGCCGACGACCACCCCGAGCGCCATCACCAGGATGGTCGCGACCAGCGTGGAGGCCAGCGTCACCATGCTGTCCTGCCAGAGCCCGAGCGCCAGCACCATCAGCAGCCCGATGGCGGTGACCAGCGCGGCCCGCGCGCTGCCCACCAGCAGGGCCACGGCGACCGCCACCAGGCAGACCAGCCACCAGGGCGAGCCGGTCAGCAGGGCCTCGAACGGGTTGAGCAGCCCGTTGGTGAGCGCGTTCTTCAGCGCGTTGGTGTAGGTCACCAGGCTGTCCTGCACCCAGGCGCTGGCGGTGTCCGCGGCGTTGCGCACGTACGAGCCAATGTTGGCCTCGATGGGGAAGTCCGCGGCCCAGAGGTAGGTGTAGGACTGGTACGCCAGCACCGCCGCGATCCCGAGCACGGCCGTCACCTCGATGCGGCGCCGGCGCGCGGAACGCAGCCGGCCCGCGCGGCGCTGGTCCTCCACCCGCCGGCTGGCGGCCGAGGTCACCCGGTCGAGCACCACGGCCATGATCACGATCGCCAGGCCGGCGTTGAAGGCGGTCCCGACGTCCAGCGTCTGCAGCGCCTTGAGCACGGTCTTGCCCAGGCCGGGCGCGTCGATCAGGGCCGCGATGGTGGCCATGGACAGCGCGGCCATGATGGTCTGGTTGATCCCCACGATGATCGTCTGCCTGGCCATCGGCAGCCGCACGTGCCTGAGCGCCTGCAGGGGCGTGGCGCCGAGCGACGTGCCCGCCTCCATCGTCTCCGGCGAGACCTGCCGGATGCCGTGCGCGGTGATGCGGATGGCCGGCGGGACCGCGTAGATCATCGTGGCCACGGTCGCGCTGGCCGGGCCGATGAGGAAGAACAGCGTCAGCGGCGCCAGGTAGACGAACGTCGGCATCGTCTGCATGAAGTCGAGCACCGGCGTGACCAGCCGCAGGAACCGGTCGCTCAGCCCCGCCCAGATCCCGAGCGGGATGCCCACGGCCAGCGACAGCGCGACCGCCGTCAGCGTGAGGGCGAGCGTGTCCATGCTCTCCTGCCACAGGCCGAGCAGGCCGAAGGACAGGAAGCCCGCGGCCGTCAGCGCCGCCACCTTCCTGTTGCCGTACAGCAGGGCGACGGCCGTGGCGATCGCCACCACGCCGAGCCAGCCCAGCACGGGCAGGGGGCGGCCGAAGGACGGCTGGCTGATCAGCGCCTGGACGAAGGTCACCGCGTCGTCCAGGAAGAGCCGGATGTAGTTGATGAAGTAGAGGAAGAACGGGTTGCTGTTGCGGCTGTCGTCGATGACGTCCATGGCCTGGCTGAGGTCGCGGTGCAGCGGGGTCAGCTCGGCGCCGCCCAGCTGCTGGGTGTCGCGCCCGCCGAGCACCGCCCAGCCCACCACCCAGGCCGCGACGACCAGGGCCAGCAGCAGCCTGCGGTCGGGCAGCTTGTGCAGCCTGGCGGCGACCGCCGTGACGGCCGCCATCAGTGCTGCCCTCCGGCGATCACTTCGAGGATCTCCGCGCTGGTGACCACGCCGAGCAGGCCGTCGTCCCCGGCCACGCGCACCGGGCGGTCGGCAGACAGCACGGTGTGCACAGCGTCGCGGATGACCACGTCGGGGCCGAGCTCCGGGCCGTCGAGCGGCTCGCCCGCCAGCGGCGGGCGCATGATCCACGACAGGGTCAGCACGTGCGAGCGCGGGACGTCGCTGACGAAGTTGGCCACGTACTCGTCGGCGGGCGCGCCCACCACCTCGTCGGGCGTGCCGACCTGGACCAGCTCGCCGTCGCGCATGATGAGGATCCGGTCGCCGAGCTTGAGCGCCTCGCTCAGGTCGTGGGTGATGAAGATCATCGTCTTGCCCACCTCGTGGTGCAGGCGGATGACCTCGTTCTGCATCTCGCGCCTGATCAGCGGGTCCAGCGCGGAGAACGGCTCGTCGAACAGCAGCACCTCGGGGTCGGCCGCGAGCGCGCGGGCCAGGCCGACGCGCTGCTGCATGCCGCCGGAGAGCTGGTCGGGGTAGGAGTTCTCGAAGCCGGTCAGCCCGACCAGCCCGAGCACCTCGCGGGCCCGCTCGTAGCGCTCCTTCTTGGGGGCGCCCCGGATCTCCAGCCCGAAGGCCACGTTCTCCAGCACGCACCGGTGCGGCAGCAGCCCGAAGTGCTGGAAGACCATCGCCAT
The DNA here is from genome assembly GCF_053587055.1 of Nonomuraea sp. NPDC003707. NCBI lineage: Bacteria > Bacillati > Actinomycetota > Actinomycetes > Streptosporangiales > Streptosporangiaceae > Nonomuraea > Nonomuraea sp. NPDC003707. Next base: position 448,911 of record NZ_JBSFNK010000008.1, read on the forward strand.
CCGGTGCCTGCGCAGCTCGCGCAGCTTGCGGGCGTCGGCGGCGCGGATGTCCTCGCCGTCCAGCACGATCTCGCCCGCCGTGGGCTCGATCAGCCGGGTCAGGCAGCGCACCAGGGTGGACTTGCCCGAGCCGGACAGGCCCATGACGACGAACACCTCGCCCCGCCGGACCGAGAAGGAGACGTCGCGGACCGCGGCGACGCAGCCGGTCTGCTCCTTGAGCTCCGTGCGGCTCAGGGTGCTGCCGACCACGCGGCCGGCCTTGGGGCCGAACACCTTCCACAGGCCTCGGACGTCGAGAATGGGGGGTGCCTCGGTGTTGAGCGGTGTGCTTTCGGTCAGTGACGGGACGGTCATGACCACCTCTTCGTCGTCGGAGCGTCAGTTCTCTGGGAACCACCGCTGTGGGCGCGGTCGGATGTTCTGCCAGACGTGCTTGATCTCGCGGTACTCGTCCAGGCCGGTCGGGCCCAGCTCGCGGCCGTTGCCGGACTGCTTGAAGCCACCCCACTCGGCCTGCGGCACGTAGGGGTGGTAGTCGTTGATCCACACCGTGCCGTGCCGCAGCCGGCCCGCGACCCGCTGCGCCCTGCCGGCGTCCTGGGTCCAGACCGCGCCGGCCAGGCCGTACTCGGTGTCGTTGGCGAGGCGGACCGCCTCGTCCTCGGTCGTGAAGCGCTCGACGGTCAGGACGGGGCCGAAGGACTCCTCGCGCACGACGCGCATGTCCTGCTTGCACTCGTCCAGGACGGTGGGCCGGTAGAAGTGTCCGGGCCCGTCGAGGCGGCGGCCGCCGCAGCGCAGCACGGCCCCCTCGGCCAGGCCCGCCGCCACGTACTCCTCGACCTTGGCCAGGTGCGCGGCGGAGATGAGCGGGCCGGTGTCGGCGTGCGGGTCGAAGGGGCCGCCCAGGCGGATCAGCTCGGCCCGCCGTACGACCTCGTCCACGAACGCGTCGTGCAGGGAGTCCTCCACCAGCAGGCGCGCGCCGGCCGAGCAGACCTGGCCGGAGTGCAGGAACACCGCGGTGAGCGCGAAGTCGACGGCCGTGTCGAAATCGGTGTCGGCGAAGACGATGTTGGGGTTCTTGCCGCCCAGCTCCAGCGCCACCCGCTTCACGGTGGCCGCGGCGGCGGCCATGACGCGCCGCCCGGTGGCCAGGCCGCCGGTGAAGGAGACCATGTCCACGTCCGGGTGCTCGGCCAGCGGCGCGCCGACCTCCGGGCCGGCGCCGAGCACGAGGTTGGCCACCCCATCCGGCAGCCCGGCCTCGGCCAGCGCGCGCATCAGCAGGATGGCCGTGCTGGGGGTCAGCTCGCTCGGCTTGAGCACGAACGTGTTGCCCGCGGCGAGCGCCGGGGCGACCTTCCACGTGGTCTGGAGCAGGGGGTAGTTCCACGGCGTGATGAGGCCGCAGACGCCGATCGGCTCGTGCACGATGCGGCTGATCGCGTCGTCGCGGCCGGTGTCGACGACCCGGCCCGCGTCGGTGCCGGCGACGCCGGCGAAGTAGCGCAGACTGGCCACGCAGTCGTCGATGTCGTACTCGCTCTCCACCAGGCGCTTGCCGGTGTCGCCCGACTCGGCGCGGGCGAAGGTCTGGCGGTCGCGTTCCAGCAGGTCGGCTACCTTGTACAGCAGCGCGCCACGCTCGCGGGCCGGTGTCGCGGGCCAGGGGCCGCCGTCGAAGGCGCGCCTGGCCGCGGCGATCGCCGCCTCGGTGTCCGCGGCGGTCCCCTCGGCCACGGTGGCCACGAGGCTGCCGTCGGCGGGCGAGTGGATGCGCCGCTGACCACCGGCGAGTGGCCTGGTCCACTCGCCCGCGATGTAGAGCTCGGTCATCGGCACACCTCGATAGTTGCGTATCGCGCAAGGCGCTGCTTAATGAGGAACAGGATTGACTCGTCTCGGAGTGTTCGTCAAGGGTTTGCCGGAATCACTGGCCAAATAAATACGTTGTGCTGAGGTTTGACCTTCTTGCCCCTTGACGTGGTTGGCCCCTGCCCTCAGTCTGTTGCGTATAAATCTCTTCTTTGCGTCATACGCAACACCGGGAGGGTGTGATGTCTCCACGTCCCGACCCTGGCCGCGAGTTCATCCTCACGGTGTCCTGCTCCGACAAGCCGGGCATCGTGTACGCGGTCAGCAGCTTCCTCGTCCAGCACGGCGGGAACATGCTGCAGAGCAAGCAGTTCAACGACCGCAAGGGTGGCGGCTTCTTCATGCGCGTGCACTTCGCCGCGCATGACGAGATCGAGCGGTTGCGCGAGGGGTTCACCTACGTCGCCGAGTCCTTCCAGATGAACTGGCAGCTGAAGGACGCGGCCACGCCCACCCGCACGCTGGTCATGGCCTCGAAGTTCGGCCATTGCGTGAACGACCTGCTCTATCGCCGCCAGGTGGGCGCGCTCAACATCGACATCCCCGCGATCGTCTCCAACCACCCCGACCTGGAACCGCTGGCCGCCTCGTACGGCGTGCCGTACCACCACGTGCCCGTCACGGCCGCCACCAAGGACGAGGCCGAGGCGCGGATCCTGGAGCTGGTCGAGGAGTGCGACGCGGAGCTGGTGGTCCTGGCGCGCTACATGCAGATCCTCTCCGACGACCTGTGCAAGCGGCTGGAGGGGCGGGCCATCAACATCCACCACTCCTTCCTGCCGGGCTTCAAGGGCGCCAAGCCGTACCACCAGGCGCACGAGCGCGGCGTGAAGCTCATCGGGGCGACCGCGCACTACGTCACGGCCGACCTGGACGAGGGGCCCATCATCGAGCAGGACGTGGCCAGGGTGGACCACGAGCTCGACCCCGAGGACCTGGTCGCGGCCGGCCGGGACGTGGAGGCGCAGGTGCTGGCCAGGGCCGTGAAGTGGCACAGCGAGCAGCGCGTCCTGCTCAACGGCAACCGCACCGTCGTCTTCCGCTGACGTTGGCGCACGAGGGCGGTGGGGGAGTGCCCCACCGCCCTTGTGTCATGCCCGGTGACGGTAGAACTCGGTCGTCTGCGGCGGCAGCGGCGTGTTGCCCAGGATGAGGTCGGCCGCCTTCTCCGCCAGCATCATGACCGGCGCATAGATGTTGCCGTTCGTCACGTACGGCATGGCCGAGGCGTCCACCACGCGCAGCCCGTCGACGCCGTGCACCCGCATCGTGTCCGGGTCGAGCACCGACATCGCGTCCACGCCCATCCTGGCCGTGCACGAGGGATGCAGGGCGGTCTCACCGTCCTTGGCCACCCAGTCCAGGATCTCCTCGTCGGTCTCCACGGACGGGCCGGGCGACACCTCGCCCGTGCTGAGCCCGGCCAGCGCCGGCGCCCCGAGGATCTTGCGGGCCACCCGGACGGCCTCCACCCACTCGCGCCTGTCCTGCTCGGTGGACAGGTAGTTGAAGCGCAGCGCCGGATGCTGCCGCGGATCCGTGCTCTTGATCTTCACCGAGCCGCGGGCGTCGGAGTACATGGGGCCGACGTGCACCTGGTAGCCGTGCCCGCCCGCCGGCGCCGAGCCGTCGTAGCGCACGGCCAGCGGCAGGAAGTGGAACATCAGGTTGGGGTAGTCGACCTCGTCGTTGCCGCGGACGAAGCCGCCCGCCTCGAAGTGGTTGGTCGCCCCCGGCCCGCCGCGCAGGAACAGCCACTGCGCGCCGATCCAGGGGTGGCGCCACTTCTGCAGGTTCGGCTGCATCGAGACCGGCTCGCGGCAGCCGTGCTGGATGTAGACCTCCAGGTGGTCCTGCAGGTTCTCGCCCACGCCCGGCAGGTCGTGCACGACGTCGATGCCGAGCTCGCGCAGCTCGTCGGCGTTGCCGATCCCGGACAGCTGCAGCAGCTGCGGCGAGTTGATCGCGCCGCCGCACAGGATGACCTCGCCCGCGCGGACCCGGCCGCCGTCGAACTCGACGCCGACGGCCCTGTTCCCGTCGAAGACGACCTTCGTCACCAGCACGCGCGTCTTGACGGTCAGGTTGGGCCGCTTCATGACCGGGTGCAGGTACGCCCTGGCGGCGCTCAGGCGGCGGCCGCGCCGGATGTTGCGGTCGAAGCGGGCGAAGCCCTCCTGCCGGTAGCCGTTCACGTCGTCGGTCAGGGGATAACCGGCCTGCTGCACCGCCTCGAAGAACGCGTCGTACAGCGGCGTGCTCGCCGCCCCGCGCTCCAGCACCAGAGGCCCGCCGTGGCCGCGCCACGGCGTGTCGGGGTCGGCCAGGCAGTTCTCCATCCGCTTGAAGTACGGCAGGCAGTGGGCGTAGTCCCAGCTCTTCATCCCGGGATCGGCGCCCCACCGCTCGTAGTCCAGCGGGTTGCCGCGCTGGAAGATCATGCCGTTGATGCTGCTGGAGCCGCCGAGCACCTTGCCGCGAGCGTGATAGATCCGCCGGCCGTGCATGTGGGGCTCGGGCTCCGACTCGTAGCGCCAGTCGTAGAAGCGGTTGCCGATGGGGAAGGGCAGGGCCGCGGGCATGTGGATGAACACGTCCCACGGGTAGTCCGATCGGCCCGCCTCCAGGACGAGCACCCGCGTGGCAGGGTCCGCGGAGAGCCGGTTCGCCAGCGCGCTGCCGGCCGAGCCGCCTCCGACGATGACGAAGTCGTATTGATGTGACGTCATGGTGCCTCGTCTCGCTCGCGCGTTTCGCCAAATCGTAGCGCTATACGCATTGCGTTTCACTACTCGCAACAGGAGATCTTTTGGTCGTATGTTAGACGGAGTTCCCTCCAGCACTTAGAGTTTCGCTATGGGCAACGATTCGGGCAGCGGGGGAGTGCAGTCGGTCGATCGGGCGATCAGCGTGCTGGAGATCCTCTCCCGGCGGGGCGAGGCAGGGGTCAGCGAGGTCGCCGCGGAGATCGACGTGCACAAGTCGACCGCGTTCCGGCTGCTCGGCGCGCTCGAGGCGCGCGGCCTGGTCGAGCAGGCCGAGGAACGCGGCAAATATCGGCTCGGCTTCGGCATCATCCGCCTGGCCGGCGGCGTCAACACCCAGCTCGACGTCACCCAGCGGGGGCGCCCGGTATGCCAGCGCCTGGCGGAGGAGTTCGGCGAGACGGTCAACATCGCCGTGCTCCGCTCCAACTACGCCGTCAACCTCGACCAGGTCCGCGGCGCCTCGGCGGTCACCACCTACAACTGGGTCGGCCAGATCACGCCGTTGCACGCCACCTCCAGCGGAAAGGTGCTGATGGCCCACCTGGACGAGCGCCAGCGGGAGCGGGTGCTGTCCGACGGGGCCCTGGAGTCCTTCACGCCACGCACCGTCACCGACCTCGACCGGCTCAGGGAGCAGCTGACCGAGATCAAGCAGGCCGGCTACGGCTACTGCCTGGAGGAGCTGGAGGAGGGGCTGAACGCCATGGCGGCGCCCATCCGCTCCTACCACGGCGACGTCGTCGCCGCGGTGAGCGCCTCCGGCCCCGCCTACCGCTTCACCGCCGAGCGGATGCACGAGCTCGCTCCCGTCCTGATCGGCGGGGCCGACGAGATCAGCCGCCGCCTCGGGTACGCCGGCTGAGCCGGACCACGATGCTCTTGGAGGTCGGGGTGTTGGAGGTCTCGGCCACCGAGTCGAGCGGCACCAGCACATTGGTCTCCGGGAAGTAGGCGGCGCAGCAGCCGCGGGCGGTCGGATAGGCGATGACTCTGAACCCCTCGGCGGTGCGCTCGCCGTCGGGCCACTCGCTGACCAGGTCGACCACGTCGCCGTCGGCCAGGTCGCGCTCCGCGAGGTCGCCGGGGTGGACGAAGACCACCCTGCGGCCGTTCTTGACACCACGGTAGCGGTCGTCGAGTCCGTAGACGGTGGTGTTGTACTGGTCGTGGCTGCGTACGGTCTGCAGCAGCAGCCGCCCCGGCGGCACCCGCAGGACCTCCAGCCGGTTGACGGTGAAGCCCGCCCTGCCGGTGGCGGTGGGGAAGCGGCGCTCGTCCCTGGGCGCGTTGGGCAGCGCGAAGCCGGCCTCAGCGCGGCCGTTGAAGTCCTCGAAACCGGGGATCACCCGCGCGATGCGGTCGCGGATCGTGGCGTAGTCCCGCTCGAAGCCCGCCCACGGCTCCTCGCCGAACAGCTCGCGGCCCAGCCGGGCGACGATCGCCACCTCCGACAGCAGGTCCGGGGAGGCGGGCGCGAGCCGGCCGCGCGAGGCGTGCACCAGCCCCATCGAGTCCTCGACGGTGACGAACCCGGCCGGGTCGCGCTCGGTGCGGCCCAGCGTGGGCAGGATGAGCGCCCGCTCGCCGCACACCGCGTGCGAGCGGTTGAGCTTCGTGGAGACCTGCACCGTCAGCCTGGTACGGCGCAGCGCCGCCTCGGTGACGCGGCTGTCGGGGGTGGCGCGGACGAAGTTGCCGCCCATGCCGACGAAGACCTTCGCCTCGCCGTCGCGCATGGCCCGGATGGCCTCGACCGTGTCCAGCCCGTGGTGTCGGGGCGGCTCGAAGCCGAACTCGGCGGCCAGCGCGTCCAGGAAGTCCTTCGAGGGCTTCTCGTAGATGCCCATGGTCCGGTCGCCCTGGACGTTGGAGTGGCCGCGCACCGGGCACAGGCCCACGTTGCCGCGCAGCAGCTGGAAGTTGACCACCTCGCGGATGGTGGCCACGGAGTTGCGGTGCTGCGTGAGCCCCATGGCCCAGCAGACGACGACGGACCCGGCGTTCCTGACGTCATGGGCCGTCTCCTCCAGCTCCTGCCGGGTCAGGCCGGTCGCCTCCAGCACCTCCGCCCAGTCCAGGCCGGTCAGGTGCGCCTTCCACTCCTCGAAGCCCCTGGTGTGCTCGGCGATGAACGCCTCGTCGGCGGTGTCGAGCAGCAGCAGCGACAGCGCCTGGAACAGCGCCATATCGCCGTTGAGCCGGATCTGCAGGAACCGGTCGGCCAGCGCGCTGCCCGCGGCCAGCCCGGACGGCCGCTGCGGGTTCTTGAAGCGCAGCAGCCCGGCCTCGGGCAGCGGATTGACCGCGACGATCCGCGCGCCGCCGCGCTTGGCCTTCTCCAGAGCGGTGAGCATGCGGGGGTGGTTGGTGCCCGGGTTCTGGCCGACCACGAAGATCAGGTCGGCCCGGTGCAGGTCGTCGAGCGACACGGTGCCCTTGCCGATCCCGATCGTCTCGGTGAGCGCGGCGCCGCTGGACTCGTGGCACATGTTGGAGCAGTCGGGCAGGTTGTTGGTGCCGAACCGGCGCACCAGCAACTGGTAGGCGAAGGCCGCCTCGTTGGAGGCGCGGCCCGAGGTGTAGAAGACCGCCTCGTCGGGGCTGTCCAGCGCGCGCAGCTCGGCCGCGATCATGCCGAACGCCTCCGCCCAGCCGACGGGCTCGTAGTGCTCGGCGCCCACGGGCTTGTACATCGGCTCGGTCAGCCTGCCCTGCTGCCCCAGCCAGTAGTCGCTCATCCCGGCCAGCTCGCTCACCGGATGGGCGGCGAAGAACTCGCGGGTGACCCGCCGGGTCGTGGCCTCTTCGGCCACCGCCTTGGCGCCGTTCTCGCAGAACTCGGCCGGGCTGCGGTGCTCGCCCTCCGGCCAGGCGCAGCCGGGGCAGTCGAAGCCGCTCTTCTGGTTGACGCGCAGCAGCGTCAGCGCGGTGCGGCCGATCCCCATCTGCCGGTGGGCGATGCGCAGGGCGTGGCCCACCGCGGGCAGGCCGCCCGCCCAGTCCTTGGGCGGGCCGGCCGTCAGGCGTTCGTCGTCGTGCTCGTTCACCCGACGCGGTCCTGGACCCAGTCGTGGAAGGCGCCGATGTGGTGCTCGCTGGGCACCAGCACGCCGCCCTTGGCGTACGTACGCGAGCTCATCTGCGGCTGGCACCGCTCGCACGCCTCGAAGTCCTGCTCGTTGACCCGGTGGAACAGCTCCACCGACTTGTCCAGGTCCTTGCCGCCCGCCACGACGCCGGGCAGGTAGAGCCAGTCGCACTCGACCACCGTGCGGTCCACCGCCAGCGGGAACATGCGGTGCACGATCACGTGGTCGGGCACCAGGTTGATGAACACCTGCGGCTTGATCGTGATCGCGTAGTAGCGGCGGTCCTGCTCCTCGCTGACGCCCGGGATGCGGTCGAGCCCCTCGGACCCGTCGACGGTGAAGCCCTGGATCTCCTCGCCGAACTCGGCGCCGTGGCCCACGAAGTACTGAGCCGCGTAGCCGTCGGCGAACTCCGGCAGCACCTCGGTCAGCTCGGGATGGATCGTGGCGCAGTGGTAGCACTCCATGAAGTTCTCGATGATGAGCTTCCAGTTCGCCTTCACGTCGTAGACGATCCTGCGGCCCACCTCCAGACCGGCCACGTCGTAGTTCTCGAGCAGCTCCAGCGAGCCGAGCCGCTCGGTCACCGCGCCCAGCACGTCCTCCTCGAAGGAGGGCGGCTCGTCGGCCAGGCACACCCACACGTAGCCGAGCCACTCGCGCACGTGCACCTTCACCAGGCCGTACTCCACCCGGTCCAGGTCGGCCATCTTGGTCAGGTTGGGCGCGGCGATCAGCTTGCCGTCCAGGTCGTAGGTCCAGGCGTGATACGGGCACTGGAAGGCCCGCTTCACCTCGCCCGACTCCTCCGTGCGCAGCGTCGCGCCGCGGTGGCGGCAGACGTTGAAGAAAGCGCGCACCGACCTGTCGCGCGCCCTGGTGACGAGGATGCTCTCGGAGCCGACCTGAACGGTCTTGAACGAGCCCGGCTTGGGCAGGTCGGCCGAGCGCACCACGCAGAACCACATCGCCTCGAAGATGTTCCGCTGCTCCGCGGCGAAGATCTCGGGGTCCACGTAGTAGCGACCGGGGAGGGTGGGGATCACGCTTGACGTGGTGGTGGTCACGGGCAGTACTCCTCTGAGACAGGCCGGGTCAGTGCCCTCGGCGGATCCAGTCCTCGAGCTGCGGAGCCTCGGCTCCGATGCTGGTGTCCTCACCGTGTCCGGTGTGCACCACGGTCTCGCCGGGCAGCGTCAGCAGCGTCCGGCTGATCGACGAGATGATCGTCGGGAAGTCGCTGTACGACCTGCCCGTCGCGCCGGGGCCGCCCTTGAACAGGGTGTCCCCGGAGAACAGCACGCCGAGCTCCGGCACGTACAGGCACACCGCGCCCGGCGCGTGCCCCGGCGTGTGCAGCACGTGCACGGCGGAGCCGCCCACTTTCAGGAGCTGCCCGTTGGCCAGCGGCCCGCCGGGCGTGGCCGTCCGGTGGGTCAGCTTCCACAGCACCTCGTCGTCGGGATGCAGCAGCACGGGCGCGCCGGTGAGCTCGGCCAGCTCGGGGGCGGCGTTGACGTGGTCGTCGTGCGCGTGCGTGCACACGATCGCGCTCACCCGGCGCCCGCCCACGGCCTCGGCGATGGCGGCGGCGTCGTGGGCGGCGTCGATGACCAGGACCTCCCGGTCGTCGCCCACCAGCCACACGTTGTTGTCGACCTCCCACGTCCCGCCGTCCAGGCTGAACGTGCCCGAGGTGACCAGCCGCTCGACCCGCATCAGAGCACCACCACGGAACGCAGCACCTCACCGCGGTGCATCTTGGCGAAGGCGTCCTCGACGTCGTCCAGGCCGATGGTCTCGCTGACGAACGCGTCGAGGTCGAGACGTCCCTGCAGGTAGAGGGAGATCAGCATGGGGAAGTCGCGGCTGGGCAGGCAGTCGCCGTACCAGCTGGACTTCAGCGCGCCGCCGCGGCCGAACACGTCGAGCAGCGGCAGCTCCAGCGTCATCTCCGGCGTGGGCACCCCGACCAGGACCACGGTCCCCGCCAGGTCGCGGGCGTAGAAGGCCTGCTTGTACGTCTCCGGCCGGCCGACCGCGTCGATCACGACGTCCGCGCCGAACCCGCCGGTCAGCTCCCTGATCGCCTCGACCGGGTCGCTGTCCTTGGCGTCGACCGTGTGCGTCGCGCCGAGGCCGCGGGCCCACTCCAGTTTCCGGCCGTCCACGTCGACCGCGATGATCGTGGTCGCGCCGACCAGCCGCGCGCCCGCGATGGCCGCGTTGCCGACGCCGCCGCAGCCGATCACCGCCACCGAGTCGCCCCTGCTGACCCCGCCGGTGTTCACCGCGGCGCCGAGACCGGCCATCACGCCGCAGCCGAGCAGCCCCGCCGCGGCGGGGGAGGCGGCCGGGTCGACCTTGGTGCACTGGCCCGCGGCAACCAGCGTCTTGTCGGCGAACGCGCCGATGCCCAGCGCCGGGCTGAGCGGGGTGCCGTCGGCCAGGGTCATCTTCTGGGTGGCGTTGTGGGTGGCGAAGCAGTACTGCGGGCGGCCGCGCAGGCACGCCCGGCACGAGCCGCACACGGCCCGCCAGTTCAGGATCACGAAGTCGCCGGGCGCCACGTCGGTGACACCGTCGCCGACCGACTCCACCACACCGGCCGCCTCGTGGCCGAGCAGGAACGGGAAGTCGTCGCTGATGCCGCCCTCGCGATAGTGCAGGTCCGTGTGGCACACCCCGCAGGCCTGCACCCGGACCAGCGCCTCACCGGGTCCCGGGTCCGGCACCAGGATGGTCTCCAGGCTGACCGGCTTGCCCTTGCCGGTCGCGACGACCCCGCGTACTTCATGAGCCATGATTCACTCCTGTCTCAGCCGACCTGAACCGGCGCCGTTTCGAGCTGCCGCCGCCACCGGGTGAACAGCCGTACCTGGTTGACCCCGAGGACCGCGACCGGGCGGTCGCCCTGCCGGTAGACCGCGAGGAAGCTGTGCTCGGCCGGGTCGCCCTCCTCCACGCTGACCGTATCCGCGTCCGCGGCGTGCCCGATGAACTGGATCTTCACATCGAACTGGTCGGACCAGATATAGGTGGGCCGCCGCGCCTCGGCGCGGGCGGTGCCGCCGGACAGCAGCGTGGCCGCCGCGACCGAGGCCCGCTGCCGGGCTCCCGTCCAGTGCTCGATCCTGTGGTGCCTGCCCTGGACGGGGTCGAACCAGGCGGCGCAGTCGCCCACGGCCACGATGCCGGGGGCGGAGGTGCCGCCCGCCTCGTCACACAGTACGCCGTCGCCCAGGTCGAGGCCGCTGCCCCGGAGCCAGCCGATGGCGGGCACGGCGCCGATCCCGACGACCACGACGTCCGCGGGCAGGTGGGTGCCGTCCGCCAGCCGTACCCCGTCCACCCGGTCCTCGCCGGTGAGGCCGGACACCACCGTGCCGGACAGCAGCCGCACCCCGCGCCGCTCGTGCAGCGTGGCCAGCGCCTCGGCCATCGGCACGCCGACGACGCGGGCCAGCGGCGCCGGGCCGGACTCGACCAGCGTCACGTCCAGGCCGAGGTCGCGGGCGGTGGCGGCGACCTCGGCGCCGACGAAGCCGCCGCCGATCACCACCAGCCGCCGGCCCGCCTCCAGGTCGGCGCGCAGGGAGCGGGCGTCGTCCAGGGTGCGCAGCGTGTGCACGCCGGCCAGGTGGCCTGCGGCGGGAAGCCGGCGGGCGGTGGCGCCGGTGGCGATGACGATGCCGTCGGCCCGCACCGAGGTGCCGTCGCTCAGCGCGACGCGGCGCTCCCCGGGGTCCAGGGCCACGGCGGCGACGCCGAGCCGCCACTCCGCGTCCAGCTCCTCGCCCTCGCTCTCCAGAGCCAGGTCGGCCTCGGCCAGGTCGCCGCGCAGGAAGTCCTTCGAGAGCGGCGGGCGGTCATAGGGTCGGTGGCGCTCGTCCCCGACCAGCACCAGCCTGCCCCGGTAACCCTGGGCGCGCAGCGCCCTGGCGGTCAGCAGCCCGGCGAGGGAGGCGCCGACGACGCAGATCGTGTTCACACCTGCCCCTTGACGGTGACGCCCGGCGGCAGGTTGGGTGGCGCCTCGGACTGCTTGACATAGATGACGCCGTCGTCGACCACCACCTCGTGCGTGCGCACGGGGCGCTTGGCCGGCGGCGCGTCCACCTGGCCGGTGCGCAGGTCGAAACGCGAGGCGTGCAGCGGGCACTCGATCTCGCACCCCTCCAGCCAGCCGTCGGCGAGCGAGGCGTCCTGGTGGGTACAGGTGTCATCGATGGCGAAGATCTCGCCGTCCTCGGTGTGGAAAACCGCGATCGGCGGGTCGGCCTCGACGCGAAGGGCCTCGCCTCGAGGGAGTGACGCCAGTGGGCACGCTGGGATCATCCTGTCACCCCGGTTTCGTAAAGAGAAACGTCTAGCGCTATACGCAACAGAGTGAGGGTGTGGCGGGGAGATGTCAAGGCTGATTTGTCGGACTTAGACCCCAGTGTCCGGCCGCCTCACCGCGTCCGTGGATGCCGTGCGCCGACGGGGAAGGCGAGGAATGCCAGACCCCCGGCGAGCACGGCACCAGGACAGCACCGGCGACCGCTCACCCACGACGCCCAGCACCGCCGCCCGGCCACCACCGCCCGCCCAGGAGCACGCCGTCTGATGCGCCTCCTTGAGGCCGGCGGGGCTCCGGCGCTCAGCCCGCGTACTCGAGGCCCGTCTGGCGCTCGGCGGTGACCTCCAGGCGGACCACGCCCTCGCGCGCCGGTGTGGAAGCGGAAAATCTTGGGCGGCCTCGCCGCTCTCCGGTCCGGAGTGGCTCGCGGAGAGCAGCGAGGCGCGCGTCACGCGGGAAGGGGCTCAGCCCGTGTAGTCGGTGGTGCGGGTCTCGCCGGACGGCCACAGGTATCTGCCGTGGTCGGCCGTCGTGAAGTTCTTGTTGTCGTCTCCCGTACGGGCCTGGATGAGGTTGCGGCGCCAGGTGGAGCCGCGCGCCGACCCGCCCCAGATGTTGCCGTACAGGAAGCCGTACAACTGCTCGAGTTCCGCCGAGAAGACGTTGTCGGTGACGGTGATGTTCGTGGCGTTGTTCTCGACACCGATGCTGAGCGCGTATCCCCAGCCGGAGACGTAGTTGTTCGTGACCGAGATGTGGTCGTACACGCCGTTGCCCTGCAGGGCCAGGCCGTTGGTGTTGCCCAGGGAGGCCAGGGTGTTGTGGTGGACGATCATGGGGCCGCCGTTGCCTTCGCTCTGCGGGCCTATGCCGTCGTGGTGGTATTCGTCATGCGACGTATCCGCCATGTCGTGGATGTAGTTGTTCGTCCACGTCGACGGGCGGTCCGGGAAACCCGTCACCATGATCATGCCGGCGTTGCCCCAGATGTCGTTGTGGTCCATGACGGCCACGGCTTCCTTCATCGTCGTGGCGAGCTGCCAGGAATCTTCGAAGGGCGTGCCCGGCTTGGTGTGGGACGACGAGACCGTGCCGTCGTTACCGGGCGGCATCGCGTAGGAGCTCGGCTTGAACGTCGAGTACAGGAACTTGATGTTGTTGTCCGAGTAGATCTGGACGAGGTTGTCGTTGGGGTTGGTGCCCTCGAACAGGCAGCCGACGAACGTGAGGTTGTCGCCGTAGATCAGCACCTTCAGGCCGAGGAAGCGCTTGTAGGAGATGACGCTGTTGTCCGGGAACTCGAGCCTCAGCGGTTTGTCGGCGCTCATGCCCGCCGCGTAGTCGGTGAGCTTGCCCGGGTACGCGCCCAGCCCCAGGCCTCCGGCGTTGGCCGGCGTGTTGGCGTAGCCGGTGTTCGAGAAGTCCGGCCAGTAGCCTGAGCCGTCGTTGGGCCGGGCGTCGATGGGGTTCACGACCTCCTCCGCACCGCGCGCACGGAATTCGCCGCCGGTGACGACGCTCGTGGAGAGGACGGCGGCGAGGCAGGCGAGGGCTACGGCGGCGGAGAAGGAGCTCCGGGCGAACGCGCGGACGAGGGGTAAGCGCCGGCGATTCTCGACGTCCTGGCGATGTGATGTCTTGATGTCGTGCTCCGATCGGATCGACTACGTGTCCCGCCCCGTGCCGTCCAGCGGCAGAGGCGATCTTTCGGCACCACGTAGTGTGCCGGGGAGCTCCGGTGTTTCGGGCGATTTCTTATGACCACATGGCGCAGCCGAAAACTGTCTCCCCGTGATCACCCGCGCTCTTGCTGGGGGAAAAGGTGTGAGTCGAGGCGAAACGAGCGGAAGGCTTTCTCGCCATTTCTTGATGTCAGAGAACGCACCCGAAGTGGTGGGCGATGCGCACCGGTTCACCGGTATGTACGACGAATGCCGACAACGCGTCTGGGCCTACGTGGTCAGTCGCGCGGGACGGCAGGTGACGGACGAGGCGACCGAGCCCGATGGGCGTCCTGCGGGCGCCGGCCACGCTGCCGGAGGACGGGCGGGGGATCCTCGTCCTGGGCGCCTGGCATGCTGTCCGCCAGGGCGACCGCCCGCGTCATCGGCTGCTCGCCGGCGGCGTACCGCGTGTGGCCGCATCAGGCCCGTAAGCGGCTCAAGCAGGCCAGGGCCGGCGAACTGGTCAGGGGCTCGCGTCGCGGTGAGCCCGCCCAACCGTCCCTGCCACACGTGCGGAACTCCGGCGAGGAGCGATCATGAATCTCACGGATGAGCTCCCGGCCGCGCGGCCTGCGCATCTCGGCGATCGGCCGGTGGCCCCGCGTACCGGGACCACCGAGCTGTCCCGCGCTATGTCGAGGCCGCCGCCGGTGCGGCGCTGGCGCAGGGCGGTCAAGCCCGGGTGAGTCCTCGGCCTAGCCGGGGCACCCACGGCAGTGGCCGCGCCGACCGCGCCGACCACGGTGGTCGTGGTCATGGCGGGGAACAGCACGGTGCCGACGCCACGGGGCCCCGAAGGCGGCAGTCCGGTCACCGTCACTCCCAGGGCCGTGCCGAGGACGCGGGTGAGAGCTGTCGGCGCGCGACATCCTGCCGATTGCCGCAGAGAAGGCCGGCCGCGTGCGAGGCGCGACGGCGGTGCAGTTACCACTTGCCCGCTGTGGCGTCCGACGGCTGCGACCCGGCGTGCAGCGCGTTGTCGATCGTTGAACTCGCTGCTGCGCACCGCGATCCGCCCAACCCCGTCACGGCCGGACCACTGCACGCGGCCCGAAGCCGCCACGGACGCTCGGCCTGGCCAAGAGGCTCACCCGCCCGCTGGGCGTCACCAGCCCGTCCGGGTTCGAGACGTCCGGCAGCAACCGCCGCGTGTACGCCATCGGCAGGAAGATCAGCAGCTGCTCGGCCGGCCACGGCTCGACGCCGGCCCCGGCCAGCCGCTCCCATGCCTCCTGGTCACGCGGCGGTTCCGTACCCGCACAGAACGCGGTGGCTCCGTACCCCCATACAACGCGGCGATTCCCCACCTCGACAGCCGCGTCAACCCCCGTCGGCGCAACCCTGTTTCCGGCCCGAGGGTGCCCATGTCCAGCTCGAACCGTCCGTACGGCGGTCGCGCCGCATCGGCTTTCAGCGGACCTGCGTCGAGGCCTCGACGACGTGGCAGCCTTGTGCGTCGCCGGAAGCGGTGGACCACGTCCCTGGCTGGCCGGAGACCTTGGTCACCCACTGGCCGACGATCGTTCTCGTGTAGGGGTAGTGAGCCGAGTTGCACTTCGCGGCAACCCGGTAGCTGCCGAAGCCGGACGAGCACAGTGCGCCCGCCACGTTCGTCGTCGTGTTAACGGAAGTGAAGCAATTCCATACTTCGGCGTGCGCCGGGGTGGCGGTACCGGCGAGGACTATCGCGCCGGCTGCCGCGGCAGCCAGGGCCCGGAGGACGTTACCCATGGCGTCTCCTTTGCGCCTTCAGCTTGGCTTATACGCTTCATGCTTCCGCGTGCGCATGATCCGAGGACAGGGCATCAGGAGGGCATCTACCGGCCATTTCGCGTCAACGCGAGCACCCCGCTGCCGGCTGCGAGTCTCCTGACCGGGGAGCCACGGAGACTCACGGGGTCAGGGGATGAGGGAGACCTCGGGGAAGCGAGTGTCGCGCTCCTCGAACAGGCGGGTCGGCTTGCCCCGCAGGTGCAGGTCGAAGAAGGCTCCGACGTAGGCGCGCTGGGCCGCCACCGAACGGCCGGGATCGATCGTACCCACGTAGTCCGCGAGCGGCACCCTGGGGAGCTTGGCCGCGATCTGCGGCAGCAACGGCTGCAGGTCGGTGAACGAGCCGTGGGCCGCACCCTTGAAGCGCAGCTCCCGCTTCCACCCGGTCGAGGCCCGCCAGAACGACTTCCAGCTCGGCTCGCCGGCACGCGTGTGGGTCTCGGCCGCCAGCTGCAGGAACGGCCTGGCCACACCGCGCGTGGCCACCGGGCCGACGTAGGAGCCGTCGAGGTTGACGGCCGCGTCCACGCGGGCGTCGTCGCGGGTCAGCTGCGCGGCGACCGACCCGCCCAGCGACTGCCCCAACGCCCCCACCTGCGAGGCGTCGGGCGCGCCGAGCATCCCCTTGGGCAGCTCGCCGCCGATCGGGCGGCCGTGGGCCAGGGCGGTGACCTGGTCCAGGACGTACCGCATGTCCGCCAGGCGCGCCCGCGCGTGGTCGGCCAGCAGCTTGGCGATGACCTTCGGCGTCAGCTTCGCGGGCAGCGGCAGGGCGCGTACCAGGCGTCGGCCGGGAAACTCCACCTGGTCGGCCTCGTAGGTGTGGTCGACGGTGACGACCAGGTAGCCGCGCGAGGCCAGGTCCTCGACCAGGGTGGTGCCCAGCGTACGCGGCCCGCCGTCCCCCGAACTGAACAGCACCACCGGCAGCCTGCCCGCCCGCGGCTCGACCGGCGCGCCCACGCGGGCGTAGGTGCGCGTGGCGGCCCAGGCGACGGCGCCCTTCGCGATGCCCAGGGGCGGAGCCGAGCGCCGATCCCAGTCGGCGGCGGCCAGCGGCGCCATGTGCGGCGCGAGCGGCCCGCCGCCTGCCGCCGGATACCACAGGCTGATCATCAGTTCCCGGTACGGCTTGGCCGCCATCAGCGGATCGGGCCGCGAGCGGTCCACCAGCCGCATGGCCACGGTCCCGACCGGATACGGGCCGCCGGGCGCGGGCAGGCTCACCCCAATCGGGCTCGCGGCGTCGGCACCGGCGCTGGACGCGGGCAGGGAGACCGCCAGCACCAGCACGGCCAGCCCGGCGACCTTGCCTCCGACCGTGCCCGTCACTGTGCCCGTCACCGTGCCCGTCACCGTGCCCGCGGCCGTGCCTGCGGCTTTTGTGACGACGGATGCTGGGCTCTTGGAGATGGCGGACGGGCCGGTGGCCTGGGCGCCCATGGCCAGATCAGGATTTTTCGTGACAACGGACATGCGAAAGCTCCTTCATCGGAAAGGGATGTCCGACAGGCTGACAGCCGGCACGCCCGCGGGACAGCGGCGGAGGTAGCACGCGCGCCTGCGACTTTCGGATGACGGTCATCCCCGAGGACGAGCGGGAGCGAACCCGCAGGACCCTGGACGCCGGGCCGGTGACGGGCGGCGGATGGCGGGTGCTGGCCGTGCTGGACCTGGGAGCGCCACGATGATCCGGCTGCTGATCGCCGACGACGAGTCGCTGCTGCGGATGGCCTTCCGCATGGTCTTCGAGGCCGAGCCGGACATGGAGGTGGCCGGGGAAGCGGACGACGGCGAGCAGGCGGTCCGGCTGGCGCGGCACCTGCGTCCGGACGTGGTGCTGATGGACGTGCGCATGCCCGGCCTGGACGGCATCGAGGCCACCCGCAGGATCGTGCGCGACAGCCCGCGCTCGCGCGTGCTCATCCTGACCACCTTCGACCTGGATGAGTACGCCTTCGCCGGGCTGAAGGCCGGAGCGGCCGGGTTCCTGCCGAAGAACACGCGGCCACCGGAACTGCTGAGCGCGATCCGCAACGTCGCGGCCGGAGAGGCGGCGCTGTCGCCGCGCGTCACCCGACGCGTGCTGGAGAGGTTCGCGCCGCAGATGACGCCGGGGCCCGCCGAGCGGGACGAACGGCTGGCGCAGCTGACCGCGCGCGAGCACGAGGTGCTGGTGCAGGTGGCGCGCGGGCTGTCCAACGCCGAGGTCGCCGCGGCGTTGCACCTGGCGGAGGCGACGGTCAAGACGCATCTGAGCCGCGTACTGGTCAAGCTCGGGCGGCGCGACCGCGCCCAGGTGGTGGTCTTCGCCTACGAAACCGGCCTCGTCCGCCCCTCCACCCCCGACTTCTGACCACCGCGCCCGAACCACCGTTCACATGGAGGCGGGCAGAGCCAGGAGGAAGGCCCGTAGACGCAGCAACTCTGGGCGTCACGGCGCTCACCGCGCGGTCGGCCAACTCCGCGAACGGCCACTGCCTCCTGCGCGCCTGCCTGGTCGCGGGCGGCGATGGTGCCGAAGAAGCCGGATGAGCCGCCCGCCGGTCCGCTGACGCGCAGCACCGGGGCGAAGGTCCTGCGGCGGCTGCCATCGGTCGGCACCGGCACATGGTCGTCGCTGGTCAGTGGCAGCGCATGTCGAACCCGGGTTCGTGATATCCGTCGAAGAACTCCACGATGACGCCCTTGAACCCGCCCCGCCATGATCCGCTCGGGTTGACGTACACGGTGCCGGAGAGCGCGCGGCCTTCGACCCCCTCGATCGCGGCGAACTCGTAGTAGCGTGCGATCTCGGCGTCCGGCAGCTTGGTGAGCAGGGACATGCGGACCAGATAGTCGCAATGATTGCTGTTGCCCGACTGAATACCCACCGTGCCCTCAACGCCGCGATCATCTGGCTCCGTGTCGGGCGGGAGCGGGAACATGCTCACCCGTTCCTCCAGCCGGGCCAGCTTCTCGTCGTTCCGCCACTCGGGGACCTTGAACAGCAGGACGTAGGCGACGACGCAGGCAAGGAGCCCCAGGCACACGTAGAACGGCCACCTGCTCCGCTGCTTCGGTAACGCCTCCGGGGCCGCCTCGGTCAGCACCATGCCATCCTCCAGCGCGTTCGTAGAGTGATCACCATTGAACAACACGGACCAGTAAGGGGGTACGCCCTCATGCTCTCCGAGGCCCACTGGGAAGATGTGGAGGTCGTTCCCCTCAACGAAAGAGAATCCTCAGCATGGCCGTCATCCACCGCACCGACCTCAAGCCGACCAAGCTGGAACTGCTCACCTCCTGGCTACCCACCCGGCCGTGGTACCTGGGCGGAGCGGGCGAACCGGAATTGGCCAAAGCCGGCGGCTTCCGGCTGGACGACCCCCAGGGTGAGGTCGGGATCGAGTTCATGGTGGTCACGGACACCTCGGGCACTCAGCCGATCAGCTACCTGGTACCGCTCACCTATCGGGGTGCCCCGCTCGACGGGGCGGAGCACGCCCTCGTCGGCACCATGGAGCATGGGGTGCTGGGGCGGCGCTGGGCCTACGACGGCTGCCACGACCCGGTGCTGGTCGCCCAGTTGCACGCTCTGATCGAGGGCCGGGTCCAGGCCCAGGACCAGAACACCAGCGACACTCCCGACCGGGAGGTCACCCGCTCCTACCTCGGTGGCAGCCCCACCCCCACGGACTTCTCCGCCACTGCCGTCGACGACCAAGAGGGCACTGAGCTGCCCGCACCGGACGGCACGACCTTGCGTTTGCACCGGGTCCTGCGTCCCGCCCCGGACGACGCGTCTCTCCTTCCGCCGGAAGCGACTGGCCACGTCGCCGGGTCCTGGCAGCTGTCGGACGGCACCCGTGCGCGGGGGCTGTTCGTGGTCTTGCACACCGGCCCTCGTACCTGAGGAACGCCGCGATCGCGCGTGGAGGCCCACGACCGACCGCCGACTCGCCGGTATCCGTACGGATCTGGCGCGGCTGGTAGTTCTACAGAAGGCGCCCGTAGCCGGAGGCGGCATGCTCTGAGTCATGCAAAACGTGGACATCTGGAGTGAAGAGTTCGGCGCGGCTGGTGACGAGCCGATTCTGCTGGTGATGGGTTCGATGTCGCAGGGGGTTCTGTGGCCGGATGAGTTCGTGGGTCGGCTGACAGCCGGTGGCCGTCGGGTGGTCCGGTATGACCACCGTGACACCGGCAGGTCGGCGACCGTGGACTTCGAGAAGGAGCCGTATACCTGGGGCGACATCAGGGACGATGTGTTGCGGGTGTTGGATGCGCATGGTCTGGGGAGTGCGCATCTGGTGTGTCATTCGGCGGGTGGGTTGCTGGGGCAGTTGATCGCGGTGGAGCGGCCGGAGCGGGTGCGTTCTCTGACGGTCATCGGTTCTTCGCCGTTGGGTGGGGGTGAGGGGATGGTGGTCATGCGGGCGTTGATGGG
>NZ_JBSFNK010000009.1:0-437792 GCF_053587055.1 Nonomuraea sp. NPDC003707
CCCGTAGACACGGGTGCGGCGCCGACGGGGGGTCAGCGCTCGACCTCACCCCGGATGAACTTCTCGACGTAGTCCCTGGCCTCGTCGTCCGAGAACTGCTTGGGCGGCGACTTCATGAAGTATGAGGACGCCGACAGGATCGGGCCCCCGATCCCACGGTCGAGGGCGATCTTGGCGGCCCGTACCGCGTCGATGATGATCCCCGCCGAGTTCGGCGAGTCCCAGACCTCCAGCTTGTACTCGAGGTTGAGCGGCGTGTCGCCGAACGAGCGGCCCTCGAGCCGCACGAACGCCAGCTTCCGGTCGTCCAGCCACGGCACGTGGTCCGACGGCCCGATGTGTACGTCGGCCTTGCCCATCTCGTGCGGGATCTGCGAGGTGACCGCCTGCGTCTTCGAGATCTTCTTGGACTGGAGCCGCTTGCGCTCCAGCATGTTCATGAAGTCCATGTTGCCGCCGACGTTGAGCTGGTACGTGCGCAGCAGCTCCACCCCGCGGTCCTCGAACAGCTTGGCCATCACGCGGTGCGTGATGGTGGCGCCGACCTGCGACTTGATGTCGTCGCCGACGATCGGCACGCCGGCCTTGGTGAACTTCTCCGCCCACACCGGGTCGGAGGCGATGAACACCGGCAGCGCGTTCACGAACGCCACGCCGGCGTCGATGGCGCACTGGGCGTAGAAGCGGTCCGCGTCCTCCGAGCCCACCGGCAGGTAGGAGACCAGGACGTCGACCTGGTTGTCACGGAGCACCTGGACGACATCGACGGGCGCCTCGTCGGACTCCTCGATGATCTCCCGGTAGTACTCACCCAGACCGTCGAAGGTATGGCCGCGCTGGACGGTCACCCCCGTGGGCGGCACGTCGCAGATCTTGATCGTGTTGTTCTCGCTGGCGACGATCGCCTCCGCCAGATCACGGCCGACCTTCTTGGCGTCGACGTCGAACGCGGCGACGAACTCGACGTCACCGACGTGATATTCGCCGAACTTCACGTGCATGAGGCCCGGGACCCGAGTGTCCGGGTCGGCGTCCCTGTAGTAATGGACGCCCTGGACCAGCGATGACGCGCAGTTTCCGACACCGACAATGGCCACGCGAACCGAACCCATCGCATTCGCTCCCTTACTCATCAGTTGACGTGGTATCTCTTGCGGGCCCCTCTTCCGACGAGGCCCGACGCTCTGTAGCGATCAGCTCGTTGAGCCAGCGCACCTCGCGCTCGACCGACTCGAGCCCATGCCGCTGCAGCTCGAGCGTGTAACTGTCGAGGCGCTCCCTGGTGCGCGCCAGAGCTGTGCGCACCGCGTCGAGCCGCTCCTCCAGCCGGCTACGGCGACCTTCGAGAATGCGCAGCCGTACTTCCGCCTCGGTGTGGCGGAAGAACGCGAAGTGCACGCCGAAGCTCTCGTCCTCCCAAGCGGAGGGGCCGGCCTGCGTCAGCATGTCCTGTAGCCGTTCCTTGCCCTCGGCCGTCAGCTTGTAAACGATCTTCGATCTGCCGCCGACGATCGTGGTGGGAGCGGGTTGCTCCTCCACGATGAGGCCCTGAGCCAGGAGTGATCGCAAACAGGGGTACAGCGATCCGTAGGAGAACGCACGGAACATCCCCAGCAGGGCGTTGAGCCGTTTGCGCAGCTCATAGCCGTGTAGTGGTGTCTCGTGCAGCGACCCGAGCACGGCCAGTTCCAAGACCCTGCCCTGTCCGCCGCCCATCGGAACCCGCCCCCTCTCGCGTCGATGTATCGAGCCGATACATCCCCAGGATACGTCGGGTCGCTATATGGCGGCAATCTGTGAATCTGCCAAGTCGTTGGGATGTAGCCGCAAAACGCCGTAGTCTGGCGCTCATGTGGTCACAGCGAAGGGTGGTGGATTACGGCCTTGCAAAACGGGCGGTGGTCCGCTCCCTGCGCATGGGGCGCACCTCGCGGGGCGACGTGTGTGACGCACAGCCCTACCTCCTTCGCGCGGCGCGCCACCTCGGCGAGCCGACCGAACGCCTCTGCCCGGTATGCGAAAGGGAGAACGTCACCAATGTGACCTACGTCTACGGCGATGCGCTCGGTAGGCAGGCCGGACAGGCAAAGGTCACATCGGAACTCGTCGCAATGGCTCATGATTACGATGAGTTCCGCGTGTACGTTGTCGAGGTCTGCCAAGGTTGTTCCTGGAACCACCTGACGGTCTCATACGTCCTCGGAAACGGACCGCCTGACCTCGTCAGCCAACTGTGAAGACCGAGGGCGGCGAGAAATCTCACGCCCACCGCCGTTTATGTTTCCGACGACGATGCGAGGACGTGTGAGTAACAGCATGAATGAGGGGACGGCCCGCCCAGGAAGGCGCCGTCGTTCCAGCTCATCCCGTTCTGTGCCCCAGGGTTCTCCTCCGCAAACCGGTGAGTCGGGCTGGAGTGGTCCGGCGCAGTCGCAGCGTCGTCCGGAAGCCGCTTACGAGCAGACCGGCGCCATGGCCGCGCAGCTGTACGACGAGCCTTCCAGACGCGGTGACGGCCCTCCCATGCGTGGCGACGGGCCTCCCATGCGTGGCGACGGGCCGGCTACGCGCGGTGACCAGCCGGGGCCGCGCACGCGCGCCCGGCAGGAGGCGCGGGGGATGAGCAACCAGGAGACGATCGTCAGCGACGCGCCGCGGCGCTCGCGCAGGAAGGGCGACGGCGGGCCGCCCGGGCCTCCCGGGCCGCCGACCAAGAAGGGCGGCGGCGACGGCAAGGGCGGCTGGCGCAGGTTCGTGCCCAGCTGGAAGATCGTCGTGGCCGGGTTCGTGGTGCTCGCGGCCGGCCTCTTCGGCATGGTCATGGTCGCGTACGCCAACACGCCGGTGCCGACCGCCGACCAGGCCAAGTCCGACGCGCTCGCGCAGCAGAGCACCATCTACTACCGGGACGGCAAGACCGAGATCGCCAAGCTCGGTACGAAGCGCGAGATCCTCGATGACATCTCCAAGATGTCCCCGAGCGTCCGGGACGCCGCGGTGGCCATCGAGAACAAGACGTTCTACGAGGACTCCGGCGTCTCCATCTCCGGCATGTTCCGCTCGCTGTACATGACCGTGACCGGACAGCAGCTCCAGGGCGCCTCGACGATCACCCAGCAGATGGCCCGTAACTACTACGACGGCCTCAGCCAGGAAGTGTCCGTCAAGCGCAAGGTCATGGAGATCTTCGTCGCGGTCAAGCTCGACGAGGAGTTGTCCAAGGACGACATCCTGAAGACCTACCTGAACACCGTCAACTTCGGCAAGGCTTATGGCGTCCAGGCCGCCGCGCAGGCGTATTTCGACGAGAAGGCCACCGCCGCCAAGCTGACGCCCGAGCAGGGCGCCTACCTCGCCGCGCGCATCCAGCAGCCCAACTGGGAGCCCGACGCTCCCGAGCTCAAGGCCCGCTGGAAGACCGTCATCCAGTACATGGCCGAGCAGTGGCCGGACAAATACGGCAAGCTGCCGGAGACCGCGAAGTTCCCCAAGCTCCGCAAGGACAGCGACAGCAACGAGCTCGGCGGTCTCCGGGGCTACATGGTGACGCAGGTCCTCCAGGAGCTGAAGGAGCGGCGCGGCCTCACCCCCGACGCGGTCAGGAGCGGCGGCTACCACATCATCTCCACCTTCGACAAGAGGCTCATGAAGGCCGCGCAGGTCGCGGTGAAGAGCACGACGGACGGCATGACCAAGGAGTTCCACGCGGGCCTTGCCGCGGTGGACCCGAGGAACGGCCGCGTTCTGGCGTTCAACGGCGGGAACAACTACGTCACCGACCCGTTCAACGAGCCCTTCGACGCCAAGAAGCAGGCCGCGTCCGCGTTCAAGCCGTACGTGCTGGCGGCCTGGCTGCAGGCCGGTTACTCGCTGAAGAGCTACGTGCCGGGCAACGAGACGGTGCCGAAGGAGCTGCCGGGCCAGGCGCGGGGCGGATTCAAGAACAGCCACAACGTCGGCCAGGCCGTCGATGTGATCAAGGCCACCGCCCAGTCGGTCAACACGGCGTACGTGTCGATGGCGTTCGCGCTGCCCGGCAAGATCGACGACGTGAAGAACCTCGTCGAGGCGGCCGGGTTCAACCCGCAGCGCATGGAAGACGACGTCAAGGAGCACCACTACCAGTTCGCCATCGGCAGCGCCCCGGTGACACCGGTCGAGCAGGCCGCCGGCTACTCCATCTTCGCCAACGCGGGCAAGTACACCAAGTATCACGTGGTGCAGGAAGTCAAGCTCGGCAAGCAGGTCGTCTACGGCGAGCAGCTGGCCTCCAAGCGGGTCATCGACCCCGGTGTCGCCGCCGACGCCACGGTCGCCATGGAGGAAGTGCTGCGGAACGGCACCGCGCGGGGCAAGGGCCTGGGCAACCGGCCGGCCGCCGGCAAGACCGGCACGAACAACGACGAGAACGGCGCCTGGTTCGTCGGCTACACGCCGCAGATCTCCGCCGCGGTCGGGTTCTACCGCGAGGAGTGCAAGACGAAGACGGGCAAGGTCGTCCCGCCCAACCCGAACCGCACCTGCCCGGTGACGCCCAACAACAAGAAGAGCACGAAGTACAACGACCAGAATCCCTGGAGCTTGCCGTACGAGCGGGGTCTGGGCTTCGAGGGTGCTGACGCGCCCACGCTCACGTGGCAGAGGTTCATGCTGGCGGCTCACGAGAACCTGCCGGTCGAGCAGTTCCCCCAGAAGGCCGATGTGGGGTTGGCCGAGAACATCGTGCCGAGCCCCGAGCCCAAGCCGACGAAGACCCCCGACAACCCGTTCGACAGCGGGGACAACCCCTTCGACGACCAGGGCAACCAGGACTGCCTCGTCAACCCGTGTGACGACAACGCCACCCCCGACGACGACGTCACCATCGACGACCCGGGCAACAACGGCAACCACGGCAACAACGGCAACAACGGCGACGGCGGCATCCCGCAGACCGGCGACGTCGGCGGGCCCGGCGGCGGGCAGGCGCCCGAACCGAGACCCTCGGGATGGTCGCCGATGTCCAGACCCGAGGACCGGTGACGAGCACGGAGGTACGCGTCCCCTTCGTGGCGCGTGCCGTTCCGTACCTTCCCCTGGGGCTGTTCGCGGCCCTGGGGGCGACCCTCGCCTACGTCGTGCGCCTGCCCTGCCGCACCGGCGGCTGGAACGACCAGGTCACGACGTACACGAACTTCTGCTACACCGACATCTACCCCCTGTACTTCGACAGGGCGCTGTCGACCCAGGATCCCTACTTCGCCGCCGTGCCGTTCGACAAGCAGGTCGAGTACCCGGTCGTGCTGGGCGAGGTCATGCAGGTGATCAGCTGGTTCGCCAGGGCGGTCGGAGCCGACGTGGGCGCGCAGGCCGTCAGGTTCTACGACCTGACGGTCATCCTGCTCGGCATCTGCCTGGTCGTGGGTGTCCTGCTGATGGCTGCGGTGGCCGGGCCCACGCGGCGGTGGGACGCGCTCTGGTACGCCATCTCGCCCGCCGTCGTGCTGGCCGCGTACATCAACTGGGACCTGGTCGCCGGCGCGCTGTCGATGGGCATGCTGCTGGCCTGGGCGCGGCGCCGGCAGGTGCTGGCCGGGGTGCTGCTGGGGCTGGCCATCGCGACCAAGTTCTATCCCCTGATGTTCTTGGGGGCGCTGTTCCTGCTCACGTTGCGCACCGCGCGATGGCGGCCGTTCCTGGTCACCCTGGGCGCCACGGCCGGCGCGTGGATCGTGGTCAACGCGCCGTTCATGATCTTCGCGTGGGAGGGATGGCGCAGGTTCTACGTCTTCTCCCAGGAACGCGGGGTCGACTGGGGCTCGCCGTGGCTGTTCTTCCAGAACAAGGGGATCCCCATCCTGGGGGACGGCGACGTCAGCAAGCTGGGCATGGCGTCCCTGGCCATCCTGTGCCTGGGCATCGCCGTACTCGCGCTGGCCGCGCCGCGGCGGCCCAGGCTGGCGCAGATCTGCTTCCTGGCGCTGGCCGCGTTCATGATGACGAACAAGGTGTGGTCGCCGCAGTTCGTGCTCTGGCTCGTGCCGTTCGCCGTGCTGGCCAGGCCGAACTGGAAGCCGCTGGTGTTGTGGCAGCTCGCCGAGATCTGGTACTTCGTCGCCATCTGGCTCTACCTGGTCGCGCAAGCGCCCTTCAGCAGGAACGACCTGGGCATCGGTGACGACACGTACTTCACCGCCGTCTGGGGACGGGTCATCACGATCGGGATCATGATGGCGTTCGTGGTGCGGGACATCCTCCGTCCCGACAAGGACGTGGTCCGCCAGGGCGACGTCGACGACCAGGGTGGCGGCGTCTTCGACGACGCTCGTGACCGGTTCACGCTGACACCAGCCGTTCGATGATCACCCGCTCGGCCGGCCGGGACGCGTTACTGCTCTGGTTCGGCTCGCGGGCGGGGCTGCTGGTGATGACGCTGCTGGGGACGGCCCTCGGCGCGTACGCCGACAAGTGGCGCAAGTGGGATGCCGGGCTGTTCATCACCATTGCCCAGTACGGCTATGACGGCGAGCCCGGCAAGCCTGTGGACGACGGGCTGCCCGCGTTCTTCCCCGGCTTTCCGATGCTGCTGCGGGTGGTGCACCTCGTCGTGCCGGACTGGGCGGCGGCCGGGCTGCTCATCTCGCTCGCCGCCGGGGCGGTGGCCATGGTGGCGCTGGCCCGGCTGGCCGAGCTGGAAGGCGCCTCCGGCTGGATGGCGGTGCTGGCGCTGCTGCTCTACCCGATGGCGGTGTTCCTGGCGGCGGGTTACAGCGAGTCCCTCTTCCTGGCCTTCGCGATCCCGGCCTGGCTGGCCGCCAGGCAGGGGCAATGGTCCTTGGCGGCGTCCCTCGCCGCGGGCGCCTCGTGCGTGCGGATCACGGGGCTGTTTCTCGCGGTCGCGCTCGTCGTGGAGTTCTTCACCCGGCGCGAGCCGATCCGGCAGCGCATCCGGCAGGCGGGGTGGCTGGTCGTGCCGTTCGTGCCGCTGGCGACGTACTCGTACTACCACTACCGCAGGTCGGGTGACTGGCTGGCGTGGAAGCACGCGCAGGAGGCCGGGTGGGGGCGGGACTTCGCCTGGCCGTGGGAGGCGTGGAAGACGACCTGGCGCTCGGCCATGGGCTCCGACGACTTCGCGGTGGCGTTCCGGATGGAGATCACCGGGGTGGTCGTGGCGTTGGCGGCGCTGATCTGGCTGCTCGCGCTGCGCCGGTGGAGCGAGCTGGTCTACACGGGGCTGCAGGCGGCGGCGCTGATGACCTCGGCGTACTACCTGTCGATCCCGCGCTCGCTGCTGCTGTGGTTCCCCCTGTGGATCCTGGTCGCGAAGATCGCGACCAGGAGGCCGTGGGTGATGGTCGTGTACGCCCTGATCTTCGGGCCGCTCATGCTGCTCAACGCGGAACGTTTCCTGAGCGGCGCGTGGGCGGGGTGATCTCTCTACCCACTTCTTCGTCTTGGTAATCCAGGGAAGTTATCCACAGGCTGTGTGTATTTCCTAGAGGTTCTTGCGCAGGAACGCGATGTCGTCCGCCTGGCCGTCGGCGGGCGTCTCCACCACGATCGGCGCGTCGGCCGCGCGGCAGACCGCCAGGATCAGCTCGGGGTCGATCTTCCCCTTGCCCAGGCTGGCGTGGCGGTCGGCGCCGGAGTCGAAGTCGTCACGCGAGTCGTTGCAGTGGACGAGGTCGATCCGGCCGGTGATGGCCTTGACCCGCTCGACCAGGTCGACCAGCTCCTCGCCGCCCGCGTGGGCGTGGCAGGTGTCGAGGCAGAAGCCCACGTCGAACCCGTCGAGCGCCTCCCACAGCCGGGCGATGCGCTCCAGCTTGCGGGCCATCGCGTTGCCGCCGCCCGCGGTGTTCTCGATCAGCACGGGGATGGGGCACTCCATGCGCTCGAACACCTTGCGCCAGTTGTCGAAGCCGGCCTGTGGATCGTCGCTCTTGTTGACGTGGCCGCCGTGCACGATCAGGCCCTTGGCGCCGAGCCCGGCGGCGGCCTTGAGGTGCTGCTCCAGCAGCTTGCGGCTAGGGATCCTGATGCGGTTGTTCGTGGTGGCGACGTTGACCAGGTAGGGGGCGTGGATGTAGATGTCGACGCCCTCGACCGGTTTGGCGGGCAGCACCGGCTTGTCGTACCCCTGCGGGTCTCCGAGGAAGAACTGCACCACCTCGGCCCCCACCGCCTCGGCGTGGGCGGCGGGATCGTCCTGATCGACATGAGCTCCGATGCGCACCATAGCTCCCGAGCTTACGCCGGAGAGCAGGGCGGCAGCCGGGGGACCGATCGGTTTGCCGGACGCGCGCTCGGGAAGTCGCCATGCGCCCCCTAATCGAGGAGAAACGACATGGCACGCTGGCGCTGGCGAGCGCTGATCTTATTCGTTTACGTCGTGATCGGGATCTACGTGGGCTGGGTGTACCACTACATCACCCCCGGACTGCTCAGGGACCTCGCGGAAGCGCTGCTCGCGGTGTTCCTCTGGTTCCTGGTCCTGCTCGGTATAGATCTGCACATCGGCGGGTGAGCGGCATTCCGGAACGGCCCCGGGCGCCGGGGCCGTTCCTCATCGGCTCAATGAAGTTCAGTGGGGGAGAAAGCCCCCGTGGGCGATGCCCAGCGCGGCTCCCACGAACGATCCCACGATGCCGACGATGTTGAGCGCACGCTGCGGCGTGGTCGCCGAGACGTACTGGGAATACAACCCGACCCCGAAGCCCAGCGTGCCGGCCCACGAGGAGATCGCATGCGCGGAGACCCAGAATGTGGAGACGAAGGCAATGAGACCGCAAACGAGCGCTCCCACCGCCAGGGCGTTCTCCACCGGATGCGCATGCCCGTCGCTGTTGAGTGTGAGCCTGAACCGCTCCCTCTCGGAGGGCTGAAGCACATGTGGCACGGCCACCACCCCCTAGGTTTCCTAAAGGCCTTCCCACCTTCCCGCGGCTGGTAACCTGGGCAAGCTGCGTTGTGATGGTTGAACCATCGCCCCGGGGTGCCGAAAGGGGCGCTCGGGCACAGACGTCAGCGTCCTCCTGTCACGGCAGAGTGTCGTGACCGCAAGAGTCCAGAGGAGGTTGGAGTCCGCATGCGTCGTTACGAAGTAATGGTCATCCTGGACCCTTCGCTCGATGAGCGCACTGTCGCGCCGTCCCTCGACCAGTTCCTCTCCGTGGTCCGCAACGACGGCGGCACCGTGGAGAAGGTCGACGTCTGGGGCCGTCGCCGTCTCGCCTACGACATCGACAAGAAGTCGGAAGGCATCTACGCCGTCATCGACCTGTCCGCGGAGCCCGCGACGGTCAAGGAGCTCGACCGGCAGATGAACCTCAACGAGGGCATCCTGCGCACCAAGGTCCTGCGTCCGGACGTGCACTAACCCCCGGTTTTTGTCGGGGAAGCCCCGTACTCTGAGCCGTAACCCAAGCGAAGGCGTGCAGGAAGGCGAGCGCTAGCCATGGCAGCAGGCGACACCGTAATCACCATCGTCGGCAACCTCGTCGACGACCCGGAGCTGCGCTTCACCCCGACGGGGCAAGCGGTGGCTCGATTCCGCATCGCGTCCACTCCGCGGTTCATGGATCGTCAGACCAACGAGTGGAAAGATGGCGAAAGCCTCTTCCTGACCTGCAACGTGTGGCGGCAGGCGGCGGAGAACGCCGCCGAGAGCCTGCAGCGCGGGATGCGGGTCATCGTGCAGGGGCGGCTCAAGCAGCGGTCCTACGAGACCAAGGAAGGCGAGAAGCGCACCGTTTACGAGGTCGAGGTCGACGAGGTCGGCCCGTCCCTGCGTAACGCGACCGCCAAGGTCAACCGCACCTCCCGCCAGGGTGGTGGAGGCGGCGGGGGCGGCTTCGGCGGCCCCGCCGACGACCCGTGGGCCTCCGCCTCGCCCGCCCCGCCCCAGGGCGGCGGCAATTACGGCGGCGGCGGCGGTGGTGGCGGCTTCGGAGGCGGCGGCGGCCAGCAGGGCGGCGGCGGCTTCGGAGGCGGCGGCGGCGACTTCAGCGACGAACCGCCTTTCTAAAACCTGTCCACAAGCCCGAGTCCATTCCCGCCCGTGAAGGCGGGGCTCTGAAAGGAGCACCACGATGGCTAAGCCGGCACTGCGCAAGCCGAAGAAGAAGGTTTGCCTGTTCTGCCACGACAAGATCTCCTACGTCGACTACAAGGACACGGCGCTGCTGCGGAAGTTCATCTCCGACCGCGGCAAGATCCGTGCGCGCCGGGTGACGGGCAACTGCACCCAGCACCAGCGCGACGTGGCGACCGCGATCAAGAACGCGCGTGAGGTGGCCCTGCTGCCTTACACGAGCACCGCGCGCTAAGGAGGCCTGTCGATATGAAGCTCATCCTCACCAACGAGGTCTCCGGCCTCGGCACCCCTGGCGACGTCGTCGAGGTCAAGGACGGCTACGGCCGTAACTACCTCATCCCGCGCGGCTACGCCATGCGCTGGACGCGGGGCGCCGAGAAGCAGATCGAGACGATCAGGAAGGCTCGCGACGCTCGCGAGATCCGCGACCTCGGCACCGCCAAGGAGGTCGCCGGTCAGATCGGCGCGCTGCGCGTCCGCCTGACCACGCGCGCCGGCGAGTCCGGCCGCCTGTTCGGCTCGATCACGACGGGCGACATCGCCGACGCCGTCAAGGCCGCCGGTGGCCCGATCGTCGACCGCCGCCGCATCGAGATCGTCAACCCGATCAAGAGCGTCGGCTCGCACCGCGTCACCATCAAGCTCCACCCCGAGGTTTCGGCCTCTGTGGACGTCGAGGTCGTCGCGGGCTGAGTCCTGCTGTGAAAGCCCCCTCCGCCCGGAGGGGGCTTTCACGTTTCCTGCCCTAGTGAGCGCCTTCCAGGAAACGCCCGCTGACCCTTCACCGGCGGGCCGCCGTTACGCGAGCCCATCTTGGCCAACTCCATGGTCAGGGGCACCGCCGGGCGTAATTTCCTATTCGGTCAGCGTAGAATGCGTTCGTTCTTTCGCATGTTCCCCCTGGAGGCTGCAGCCATGGCCCGTCCCCTTATGCTGCTCGCGCTGGCCGTGGCGCTCGTCGGCTGCGCGCCGGTCGACAACACGTCGAGCTCGGCGAGCCCGATCGCGTCAACGTCCACCGCGTGCACCAAGGACCAGCTCAAGCTGGTCAACGCGGGCAAGCTGACCATCGGCACCGACAAGCCCGCCTTCGAGCCCTGGTTCAAGGACGACGACCCGAGCAACGGGCAGGGCTTCGAGAGCGCGGTGGCCTTCGCCGTGGCGGGGGAGCTCGGCTTCGACCGCACCGAGGTGCAGTGGAGCACGATCAAGTTCGACTCGGCGTTCGCCCCTGGCGTCAAGCAGTTCGACTTCGACGTCAACCAGGTGTCCATCACGCCCGACCGGGCCAAGGCGGTCGACTTCAGCAAGGGCTACTACACCGTCAAGCAGGCCATTGTGGCGATCGACGGGAGCAAGTTCGCCGGGGCGAAGAGCCTGGCCGAGCTGCAGAGCGCGAAGATCGGCGTACAGGTGGGTACGACCTCGCTCGACGC
Source organism: Nonomuraea sp. NPDC003707 (assembly GCF_053587055.1). Taxonomy (NCBI): domain Bacteria; kingdom Bacillati; phylum Actinomycetota; class Actinomycetes; order Streptosporangiales; family Streptosporangiaceae; genus Nonomuraea; species Nonomuraea sp. NPDC003707. The sequence goes on from NZ_JBSFNK010000009.1 coordinate 11,515, forward strand.
GGTCAAGAACGTCATCAAGCCCGCCGACGACCCCAACGTCTACAACGAGCAGATCGACGCCGTCAACGCGCTGAAGAACAAGCAGGTGGACGCGCTGGTCGTGGACCTGCCGACGGCGTTCTACGTGACGGCCGCGCAGGTCGAGAAGTCCAAGATCGTAGGGCAGTTCAGCTCGACGGGCGGCACGCCCGAGGAGTTCGGGCTGGTCATGGAGAAGGGCAGCGCGCTCAAGCCGTGCGTCGACAAGGCCGTTGAGGCGCTGAAGTCGAAGGGCGAGCTGGCCAAGATCGAGCAGGCGTGGTTCGGCTCGGCGGCGGGCGCGCCAGAGCTGCGATGAGCGAGTTCGACGAACCCGGCAAGACCGTAGCGGGTAAATCCGGCGAACCCGGCAAGGTCGCGGTGGGCGAGCCCGGTGGACCTGGCAAGCCGGCGGCGGGCGCGTGGGTCAAGTCGGAGCGGCAGGTCGAGCGGGAGCGGGTGCGCCGGTCGCACGCCCGCCGCTCGGCCTCGATCGCGACGGTTTCGACGATCGTCTTCATCGTGCTGGTCGTCTCGATCGTCACGAACTCACCCGGCTGGCCCCGGGTGCAGGAGACGTTCTTCAATACCGACGAGTTCGTCAAGGCGCTGCCCGACGTGCTGAAGGGCTTCCTGCTCAACATCAAGATCTTCCTGATCGCCGAGCCGCTGATCCTGGTCGTCGGGCTGCTGGTGGCGCTGGCCAGGGGGATCAGGAAGCCCGCGTTCTTCCCGATCCGGGCGCTGGCCACGCTCTACACCGACGTCTTCCGCGGCGTGCCGACGATCCTGGTGATCTACCTGATCGGGTTCGGGTTGCCCGCGCTCCGGCTGCAGGGCATCCCGACCGACCTGGTGACGCTGGCCATCATCGCGCTGACGCTCTCGTACGGCGCGTACGTGGCCGAGGTGTTCCGCTCGGGCATCGAGTCCATCCACCCGAGCCAGGTCGCGGCGGCCCGCTCGCTGGGGCTGAGCCACATCAAGACCATGCGGTTCGTGGTGCTGCCCCAGGCCACCCGCAGGGTCGTGCCGCCGCTGCTCAACGACTTCGTCTCGCTGCAGAAGGACACCGCGCTCGTGTCGACCATCGGGCCGCTGGAGGCGCTCAGGCAGGCGCAGATCCACGTGGCCAGCACCTTCAACTACACGCCCTACCTGGTGGCGGCGCTGCTGTTCATCCTGCTCACCATCCCCCTGGCCAGGTTCACCGATCACCTGGCGGCACGCACGCGCAGGAGGCGTGGCGCATGAGCCTTCTCACTATTGACGGGGTGTGGAAGAACTTCCGCGGCCACAGCGTGCTGCGCGGCATCGACCTCGAGGTGCGCCCGCACGAGGTGGTGAGCCTCATCGGGGCCTCCGGCTCGGGCAAGTCCACGCTCCTGCGCTGCGTCAACCTGCTGGAGACCGTGGACGACGGCGTGATCCTCCTCGACGGCGAGGACATCACCGACCCGCGCGTGAACGTGGACGACGTGCGCAAGCGGCTCGGCATCGTGTTTCAGGCGTTCAACCTGTTCCCGCACATGACCGTGCTGGACAACGTCACGCTCGCGCCGCGCCAGGTGCACAAGGTGGCCAAGGGGGAGGCCGAGGAGCAGGCGCACGGCCTGCTGGCCAGGTTCGGGCTGGCGGACAAGGCGCGGGCCTACCCCGACCAGCTCTCGGGCGGGCAGCAGCAGCGGGTGGCCATCATCAGGGCGCTGGCCACGCAGCCCAGGCTGATGCTGCTGGACGAGGTCACCTCGGCGCTCGACCCCGAGCTGGTGCTGGAGGTACTGGGGGTCATCAAGGAGCTCAAGGAGTCGGGCATGACGATGATCCTCACGACCCACGAGATGAGCTTTTGTCGCGATATTTCGGACACGGTGTGCTTCCTCGACGGCGGTGTGCTCCTGGAGAAGGGCCCGGCCGAGCAGATCTTCACCGAGCCGGAGAACCCCCGCACCAGGGAGTTCCTGCGCAGCGTCCTGGAGTCGGGCCGGCTCTAGGGCCGGTGGCGGGCCGCGTACCAGCTCGGCGGTGGGGAGTCGGGCCGGCTCTAGCGGCGATGGCGGCCGCGTGCCGGCTCGATCGGGGTGTGCGGGCGGGCCAGCAGGCTGTGGCGGCGGCCGTACACGAGGTAGACCAGCAGGCCGAAGGCCATCCACAGGGCGAACCACGCCCAGGTGAGCAACTGCAGGTTCACCATCAGCCAGAGCGTGGCCACCAGCGACAGCCCCGGCAGCAGCGGCGAGAGCGGCACCCTGAACCCCCGCTCCAGGTACGGCATGCGCCGCCGCATCACGATCACCCCGGCCGCCACGAACGCGAACGCGAACAGCGTCCCGATCACCACGAGCTCCTGCATCGTGAGCACCGGCACGAACTCGGCCAGCACGATCGCCACGACCCCGATCACCAGCGTCACCCGGGTCGGAGTGTGATATTTCCGGCTGACCGTGGCCAGGCCGCGGGGGATCAGCCCGTCGCGGGCCATCGAGAACAGCACCCGTGTCTGCCCCACGATCAGCACCAGGATCACCGTCGTCAGCCCGAGCACCGCGCCCACGTCGATGACGTGCACCATCCAGTCCACGCCGACTGCCCGGAACGCCCCGGTCAGCGGCGCGTCCTCGGAGATCTTCGTGTACGGGACCATGCCCACCATGACCAGGGCCACCGCGATGTAGAGGACGGTGGCGATGATCAGGCTGCGGATCATGCCCTTGGGCACGGCGGCGGGCGCGTTCACGGTCTCCTCGGCGGAGGTGGCCACGATGTCGAACCCGATGTACGCGAACGCGATGGCCGAGGCCGCCGCGAAGATCCCGAACCAGCCGAACGCGTGGCTCTGGCCGAACAGGATCTCCAGCACGGTCGTGGGCGGCTTCGGCAGGATCTTGGACGGCACGTGGAACTCGCCGAAGTTCCGCACGTCGATGTGGGGCAGGCCCACGACGATGACCGCCCCGATGGCCAGCAGCTTGGCCGCCACCATGATCCACAGGGCCCGCAGCCCGATCCGCGCGCCGAGCGCCACCACGCCGGTGAGCAGCACCAGGATCACGAACACGAGGACGTCGCCGACGAGCTCCTGATGCGGCACGCGTACCCCGAAGTTGGAGATCGCCCCGACCGTGATCGCGGCCCACGCTCTGGCCACGACGGCGGCGGCGAACTGCAGCTCCAGGATCAGCGCCCAGCCGATGATCCACGCCCAGACCTCGCCGAAGATGACGTACGTGAAGGAATAGGCGCTGCCCGAGGTCGGCATCGTGGACGACAGCTCGGCGTAGCACAGGCAGGCGAGCAGGCAGGCGATGCCCGCGATCATGAAGGACAGGATGACACCGGGACCCGCCGTGGTGGCCGCCTGCCGCCCGGCGATGGAGAAGATGCCGGCGCCGATGATCACACCGAGTCCGAGCACCACCAGGTCGGCCGGGCGGTAGAGCTCGGCCAGGCTGTGGCGGGCGCCCGTGCGTAATCCGGTCGCCTCGGTGGGTGGCAGTCGCCGCAGAATCGTGGACAAGGAACACCCCGCTCAGGGAACGCGCCCACAATGTCTCACCACTCGGACAACAGCAAGCACAGGACGGTCACAGTGTTTCCGCAGATCACTGCAGGTAGCGGGGCCTGTGCCCAAAGTGAGACCGCCTACGCTCCGGTCACCAGCCAGGCGGTGCCGGCGGCCCGGCGTACGAGGCTGACCAGGCGGGCGAGCATCCACACCCCGAGCGCGCACCACAGGGCGACGATCCCGAAGCCGGAGGCGAGGAGGGCGGCGGGGAGGTACGCCAGCGTCGTCCACACCCCCGCCCACGCCAGGTAGCGCTGGTCGCCCGCGCCGATCAGCACGCCGTCGAGCACGAACACGACCCCGCACACCGGCTGGAACGCCGCCACCGGCCACATCAGCGCCAGCAACAGATCGGTGACCTGCGGGTCCGTGTCGAACAGCCCGGGCAGCAGCGGCCTGGCGGCCACGACCAGCAGGCCGAGCAGCACGCCCGACCAGCTGCCCCACTGCACCATCCGCCTGGTCGCGGCCCTGGTGGACGCGACGTCCCCCGCGCCGAGCGAGCGTCCCGTGATGGCCTGCCCGGCGATGGCGATGGCGTCCAGCGCGAACGCGAGCAGCGTCCATACCTGGGTGGCGATGGCGTACGCGGCCAGCTCGGCCTCGCCCATCCTGGTGGCGATCACGGTGGCCGCGAGCAGCACCACCCGCAGGCAGAGGGTACGGACGAGCAGCGCGAACCCGGCCGTGCCCGCCTCCTTGACCCCCGCCAGACCGGGCGTGAGCGGCGTCCCCAGCCGCCGCGCGCCCCGCGCCACGACGGCGAGGTAGACGGCCGCGCCCAGCGTCTGCGCGATCACCGTGCCCCAGGCGGACCCGGCGATGCCCCACCCCAGCCCCAGCACGAACCAGGCGTTCAGGACCGCGTTCAGCACGAAGGAGCCGATGGCGACGGCCAGCGGCGTGACGGTGTCCTGCAGACCGCGCAGCACCCCCGTCCCAGCCAGCACGACCAGCATGCCGGGCGCGCCGAGCAGGCTGATCCGCAGGTACGTCACGGCCTGCGCGCCCTGCCCCTCGCCCGCCCCGAACAGCTCCACGATCGCGGGGGCCAGCGGCCAGCACACGGCGATCAGGAGCGCGCCGATGGCCAGGGCCAGCCAGATCCCGTCCACACCGCTGCGCATGGCCCGCGCGTGGTTCCCGGCGCCCGTCTGCCGGGCCACGGAGGCCGTGGTGCCGTACGCGAGGAAGACGCACAGGTTCACCAGGGTCGCGAGAACCGTGCCCGCCACCCCCAGCGCCCCCACCGCCGTGGTGCCCAGCCCGTGACCCACGATGGCGTAGTCGGCGAGGAGGAAGAGCGGCTCGGCCACCAGCGCGCCGAACGCCGGTACGGCTAAGCGGAGTATCTCCCGATCCCTGGGGGTAATGAGCATTTGTCCATTATGGCCATTACACGGCGTGTCGGCGAAACTTTCTTTTCTCCACAGCCGGTGGATATCGTTCGCCCAGGTCAGAGGCTGTTCGGTGGATATCCGAGAGAGTTATCCACAGCAACTGTCCACAGGCCTTTCACACCCTGGGCGCGGTAGTGCACAGCTTGGCCACAGGGTTGTCCACAGGTCGCGTTGCCGTCGGCTCGCGACTCCGAGAAACTGTCAGACCGGTCGGCTACAAGTGGGGGTGGTGCGACCGCCTGCAAGTGTTCGAGGGGGCGCGGTGAGTATTGACGACGAGACGGGCGCGGGCCCTGGTTTCGAGCGCACCCCCCCGAACAACATCGAGGCGGAGCAGTCCGTCCTGGGCGGCATGCTGCTGTCCAAGGACGCCATCGCCGACGTCGTCGAGATCCTGCGGTCCGACGACTTCTACCGGCCCGCCCACCAGATGGTCTACGAGGTCATCACCGACCTCTACGGAAGGGGCGAGCCCGCCGACGCGGTCACCGTCTTCGACGAGCTGCAGAAGCGCGGCGAGATGGCCAGGGTGGGCGGGGCCGCCTACCTCCACACCCTCACGGCCGTCGTCCCCACCGCGGCCAACGCCGGCTACTACGCCAAGATCGTCAGGGAGCAGGCCATCCTGCGCCGCCTCATCGAGGCCGGCACCCGCATCGTCTCCTTCGGCTACGGCGGGCAGAACGAAGAGGTCGACGACCTCGTCGACCGCGCCCAGGCGGAGATCTACAAGGTCACCGAGCGCCGCACCTCGGAGGACTACGCGCCCCTGGCCGACATCATGCCCGGCGCCCTCGACGAGCTGGAGGCCATCGGCAGCCGCGGCGGCCAGATGGTCGGCGTGCCGACCGGCTTCCAGGACCTCGACCAGCTCACCAACGGCCTCCACCCGGGCCAGATGATCGTTGTGGCTGCCCGGCCTGCCATCGGTAAAAGCACGCTAGGTCTGGATTTCGCCCGGTCTGCGGCTATCAAGCATGGGATGACCACGGTCATCTTCTCGCTGGAGATGTCGCGCAACGAGATCACCATGCGTCTGCTGTCCGCCGAGGCCCGGGTCGCCCTCCACGCCATGCGCTCGGGCATGATGGGCGACGACGACTGGACGCGCCTGGCCCGGCGGATGAGCGAGGTGGCGGAGGCGCCGCTGTTCATCGACGACTCGCCCAACATGTCGATGATGGAGATCCGGGCCAAGTGCCGGCGGCTCAAGCAGCGTAACGACCTGCGGTTCGTCGTCATCGACTACCTCCAGCTGATGAGCTCGCCGAAGAAGACCGAGAGCCGGCAGAACGAGGTCTCGGAGATCTCCCGTGCGATCAAGCTGCTGGCCAAGGAGCTGGAGGTGCCGGTCATCGCGATCTCCCAGCTCAACCGTGGCCCGGAGCAGCGCACGGACAAGCGCCCCGCGGTGAGCGACCTGCGTGAGTCCGGGTCCATCGAGCAGGACGCCGACATGGTCATCCTGCTGCACCGGGAGGACGCGTACGAGCGGGAGTCACCGCGGGCGGGTGAGGCGGACCTGATCGTGGCCAAGCACCGTAACGGCCCCACGGCGACGGTGACGGTGGCATTCCAGGGCCACTACAGCCGGTTCGTGGACATGGCGCAGCACTGACGGGCGCGGCAGCGGCATGAAGCAGTCCGATCGCCGAAATGGCTTCTGGATTCGCTGCAATCAAGCCGCCTCGTCCGTGGAATCGGGAGCGAGAGCCAGTCGCACGCTGCCGGACTGGCCCTTCTCATCGGGGAAGACCCACTTCCGGAGCGCCCAGAAGCGGAACACCATGGCGATCAGCGTGCCGATGATCTGCGCGCTCATGAAGTCGGCGATCTCCTGGGTCACCAGGCTCGCATCCGGGGTCTCCAGGTGAAATACGTACCGGGAGATCCATAGCGGCGCGGAGCTGAGCACGAGACCGACACCACTGACCAGGAAGAACAGCGCCGCCTCGTGACGGCGCTCGCGGCCGCCCCTGGTCCGGAACGACCATTCGCGGTTCAACACGTAGGACACGATCGTCGCCACGAGCACCGCGATGATCTTCGCGGTCACCGGCTTCGGTTCCAAAATGGTCAGCTTCAACCCGTAGAACACCGTGTTGTCCACTAAGAACGTTGTTCCACCCACCACCGCGAACTTCAGCAGTTCACGGTGCTTCAACGCAAGTGCGTGCAGTGGTTCCGGCAATCTTGCGAGTACTGCTTTTGCTATTCGGAGCACCCTCGATCTTCTCACCGGTCGAACACCCTGGTAACAAATCAAGTTCCCCGGACCCTACAACCTGTGGGCGCTGGCCTGCAGCGTGTAGAGGCCGGCGTCCTGACGGTCCTGCGCCGGCTGCGTGACCACGGAGGCCCCGCCCTGCTCCCGGAGTGACGGTCACGGGCGGAGCACGGCGGCGTGGGCGCGGGCGAAGTCGGCGAACGACCGGGCCGGCCGTCCCATCACCTTCTCGAAGTCCGGCGTCGTGTAGTCACCCCACCCCGCCGAGTACGCCGTCAGGTACTCCTTGGTGACCGCCGCGATCCACGGGGACAGCCCGGCGTCCACCATCGACCGTCGAACGTCGTCCGGCGCCATCGGCTGATAGGCGATCGGAGTGCCGTACACCTCGCCCAGCACGGCGGCCACGTCCCGCAGTGAGACGCCGGCCGGGCCCGTGAGAGTGTAGGTGCTGCCCCTGTGCTGTGCGGGAGCGCGCAGGACCGCGGCGGCGAAGTCGCCGATGTCGCGTACGTCGATCATGCCGAGCCGCCCCTCGCCGAGCCCGCCGTACAAGGTGTCGCCGTTGACCGAGCCGAAAAGGTTCTGCATGAAGAAGGCCGGGCGGATGACGGTCCAGTCGAGGCCCGAGGCCGCGAGCTCGGCGTCCGACAGGGCGTGCAGGCGGCCGTTGCGGGTCGGCGCGTCGTGGGCCGCGCCGATGGCCGACATGCGTACGACGTGGCTCACGCCGGCCTGCCGGGCGGCCCAGACGGCGTTCATGCTCGCGTGCGGCGCCTGCGGGCCCATGGCGGTCAGCAGCCACAACGTGTCCACGCCCTGGAAGGCCTGGTCGAGCGTGGCGGGGTCGTCCAGATCGCCGACCGTGACCGCCACCCCCGCCGGCGCCTTGGCCGCGTCACGCACGAGGACCCGCACGTCCCCTATGCCGGACAGGGTGCCGGACAGGGAGCGGAGGACAGCGCTGGAAACGGTGCCGTTGGCACCCGTGATCAAGATGCTCATGCCGTCGACGATATAGTAAGATTCAGTGACAATCAAGATTGGTGACTAAATGGAGGGCGTGACCGTGCGCAGGAGCCGGCGCAAGCAGGAAGAGCCCGATCTCGGCATCCTGTCCAGCAGGACTCTTTTCAGCCTGCAGCGGCAGCTGTTCGAGACGCTGGCCCAGCAGGGCCATCCCGGGCTCAGGCCCCGGCACGGGGCGGTGCTGGCGTACCTGGACGAGGAGGGCAGCAGGGCCACGGACCTGGCCGCGCAGTCGGGCCAGCACAAGCAGGTGATCGGCACGCTGGTGGACGAGCTGGTCGAGCTGGGCTACGTGGAGCGCCAGCCGGACCCGGCCGACCGGCGGGCCAAGCTGATCGTGCCCACCGAGAAGGGCCGCGATCACATGGTCAAGTCGGACGCCATCCTCGCCGCCATGGAGGCGGAGCATGCCGAGGCCGTGGGCGAGGAGGCGTACACGGAGTTCAAGAGGGTGTTCAAGCTGGTCGCCGAGCGCCAGACCGGCGGCTCAGCCCTGGCGGAGTGACATGACGAGGTAGCGGAAGGCGGGCTCGGCGTCGCCGGGCACGTCCTGGATCAGGGCGGGCCTGGTCGGCGACTCCATGTTGATGCGGGCCAGCTCGCTCTCGATCCCGGTCAGCCCGTCGAGCAGGAACTGCGACTGGAAGGCGATCTGGATGTCGTCGCCGCGCAGCTCGCAGTCGACCACCTCGGCGCCGCGCCCGATGTCGCCGCCGCCCGCCTGGATGAGCACCTGCCCCTGGCTGAACGACAGCCGGATCGCGGTGTTGCGCTCGGCCACCAGGGCGACCCGCTTGATGGCGTTGACGAACGGCGCCACCGCCACGTCGGCCCTGATCGACCAGTCGGAGGTCAGCCGGGCGCGATAGTCGATGAACTGCTCGTCGAGCAGCCGCACGGTCGTGCTCCGCCCGACGCTCTCGAACCCCGCCACCCCGTCGCCCATCGCGATCGACACCTCGCCGCCGCGCAGCGACTTGGCCACCTCGACCAGCACCTTCGCCGGGACCATGGCCGAGACCGCGAGGTCGGGGCCGGCCGGGCGCCAGGCGAAGTCGCGGGCGGCGATGCGGTAGCGGTCGGTCGCCGCCATGGCCACGGACTCGCCCTCGATGTCGACCCTGATGCCAGTGAGCATGGGCAGCGTGTCGTCGCGGCTGGCGGCGGGCGCGACCTGGCCGACCGCCGAGGCGAACACGCCGCCGCCGACGGCGCCGATGCTCGGCGGCATCGTGGGCATGGTCGGGAAGTCCTCGACCGGCATCGTGATCAGCCCGAACTCCGCGCTCCCGCAGGTCAGCACCGCCTCGGCGCCCTCGGTGACGATCTCCACGTCGTCGGCGGGCAGGCTCCTGCTGATCTCGGCCAGCAGCCGACCGGGAATCAGCACGCTGCCCGTCTCGGCCACGTCGGCGTCGACCGAGGCCCTGGCCGAGACGTCGTAGTCGAACGCGGACAGGACCAGCTCGTCGCTCGCCTCCAGCAGCAGCCCGGACAGGACGGGCACCACGGGGCGGGAGGGCAGGACTCGGGCAGCCCACGCCACCGCATCTGCCAGAACATCGCGGTTAACCCGGATTTTCACCTGCTACCACCCCTTCGTCGCCATGCCCTTATGAAAATAGCCGGTGCGACCGACAAGTCGGGGCAGTCTCCGGATGGCCAACCCCAGGTGGAGGGTTCCTAGCGGCTGTTGAGATAGGCGAGGACGGCCAGCACGCGGCGGTTGTCGTCATCCGACGGCGCGAGCCCCAGCTTGGCGAAAATGGAGGCCGTGTGCTTGGCCACGGCGCTCTCGCTCAGATAGAGCCGCTGGCAGATGGCCGTGTTGGAGCGTCCTTCCGCCATGGCCTCCAGCACCTCCCGCTCGCGCGGCGTGAGCGCGGCCAGCGGCTCGTGCCTGGCGTTGCTGGCCAGCAGCTTGGCGATGACCTCGGGATCCATGGCCGTGCCGCCCTCGGCGACCCTGCGTACGGCGTCGATGAACTGCTCGGCGTTGAAGACCCGGTCCTTGAGCAGATAGCCGATCGCGCCCGAGCCGTCGGCCAGCAGCTCGCGCGCGTAGAGCTGCTCGACGTGCTGGGACAGCACGAGGACGGGCAGCCCGGGCACCTGCTTCCTGGCCGCGAGCGCCGCCTGCAGCCCCTCGTCCGTGAACGTGGGCGGCAGCCGCACGTCCACGATCGAGACGTCGGGCCGCAGCTCCAGCAGGCCCCGCAGCAGCTCGGGCCCGCTCTCCACGGCCGCCACGACCGAGAAGCCATGGGCCTGGAGCAGGTGCACCAGCCCGTCTCTGAGCAGGTAGAGGTCCTCGGCGACGAGTACGCGGTTCTTCATCAGCACCAGGGTTTGATCGGCGTGGCACGCGCGACCCAGAGGTCGCGGTTGTGGTTGGAGGGTATCCAGATGGCCAGGATGTGCATGCACAGGCCCAGGGTGATCATGCCGAGGATGACCGGCCACTGCCAGGGCCCGGGCAGGTACAGGGCGAGGAACCAGCTCTTCTCCTCGACGCCGATCGTCTTCATGACGCCGGCCACGATGCCCTGAGGGAAGGTCGGGCACCAGGCCGTGGCCCAGAGGAACACGACGATGGCCGCCTTCCAGCGCGGCAGCCGGGGCAGGCTGCCCGCCCAGTGCTCGGGCAGCACCCGGGGCAGCTCCATCGCCACGGTGGTGGGGCCGCCCGGCGGGCTGTTCAGGGCGAGCAGCCCGTCGAAGGCGGCCAGTCGCCGCTCGATCCCGGACAGGCCGCTGCCCTTGGCCGGGTCGGCGCCGCCCAGGCCGTCGTCGGTGACCGTGACCCGCAGGTTGGGGCCGTCGGTGCTGAGGTCCACCGTCACCGCGTGCGCGTCGCCGTGCCGGGCGGCGTTGGAGAGCAGCTCGCTGACCGCGAAGTACACCGCCGCCTCCACCGGCGCCTCCGGCCGGTGCGGCAGGTCGACGTCCACCGTGACCTGCAACGGGCTGTCCATGGCCAGCGCGCGTACGGCGTCGGCCAGCCCGCGCTCGGCCAGCACCGGAGGGTGGATGCCGCGGATGACCCGGCGCAGCTCGGTCAGCGTCTCGGAAGAGGTGTCCCGGGCCTTCGACAGCAGCGCCTTGGCCGCCGCGGGATCGTCGTCGACGAGCTGTTCGACCGCGCCCAGCGTCATGCCGATCGCCACCAGCCGGGCCTGCGTGCCGTCGTGCAGGTCCCGCTCGATCCGGCGCATCTCGGCCGCCTGCGAGTCGGCGGCCAGGTTACGCGTCCGCTTGAGGTGGCTCACCTGGCTCGCCAGGCGGCTGGCGACGGTCGCGCGGAGCATCAGGTCGCTCCAGAGGGCGTAGATCCGCAGGCCACGCTCGGGGAGCGTGACGAACACCGGCAGCAGCGCCGCCTTCACCACCGGTTCGAGCACCAGCCAGATCATGTCGCGCCAGGTCGCCGGGTCGGAGGTCAGCCACTTCCACCGGTTGTTCCACGCGGGGATCCGCGGCGTCTTGTAGAGGGTCCGGTCGGAGCGGTAGAGGCCGTCCGCCTGCGGCTCCGGCGGCGGGGGCTTGGGCAGGTACGGGGACTCGATGCGGACATCGGCCCAGCTCCGCATCAGCCGCCGGTTGAGCTCGGCCAGCCTCCTGACCAGCTGGACCTGAGGCGAATACAGGAACACCATGCCCATCCCGAACGACAGCAGCAGCATGGTGAGGCTGAGCACGATCGCCGGCACCTCGACGAGGAGGAGCGCGAGCAGCGCCGCGGCCTGACCGAACCTTCGGAGCAGCATGCCCCCAGTCTGGTCCAACGGGCGCGACCGGACCATTGCACCTAGGTACACCCTTGCCCGACATCCAGCCGGATTCCCCGGCGAAGGCCGTGTTCCTAGCGTCGTCTGCATGAAGGTCATCGAAGTCAGGAACCTGCGCAAGCAATACCCGAACCACCTGGCGGTCGACGACGTGTCGTTCGAGGTCGCGGAGGGTGAGATCTTCGGCATCCTCGGCCCGAACGGCGCGGGCAAGACCACCACTGTCGAGTGCGTGGCCGGCCTGCGCGTGCCCGACGGCGGCACCGTACGGGTGGCCGGGCTGGACCCGCAGCTCAACAGGGGCGAGCTGCGACACGTGCTGGGCATGCAGCTGCAGAGCGCGGCGCTGCCCGAGAAGATCAAGGTGTGGGAGGCCATGGACCTGTACGCCTCCTTCTACCCCGACCCCGCCGACTGGTCCGAGCTGCTCGAACGGGTCGGCCTCGGCGGCAAGCGCGACACGGCGTTCAAGAAGCTCTCCGGCGGGCAGCGCCAGCGGCTCTCGGTCGCGCTGGCCCTGGTCGGCAGGCCGCGCGTGGCGGTGCTGGACGAACTGACCACCGGGCTCGACCCGCAGGCCCGCAGGGACACCTGGGAGCTGGTCGAGCAGGTACGCGACTCCGGCGTGACGATCGTGCTCGTCACCCACTTCATGGAGGAGGCCGAGCGGCTCTGCGACCGGCTCGCGCTCATCGACGCGGGCAAGGTGGCGGCCACGGACACGCCTGCCGGGCTCATCGCGCAGGTGGGCGGGGAGCAGCGGCTGAGGTTCCGGCCGTCGGCTCCCGTCGACGACGCGGTGCTCCTGGCGCTGCCGGAGGTACGCGAGGTCACGAGGAGCGGCGAGCAGCTCGTGGTGAGCGGCACGGGCAACCTCGCGCCGGCGGTCACGCTCGCCCTGGCCCAGCACGGGGTCGTTCCAGGAGACCTGCGGATCGAGCAGACCACGCTCGACGACGCGTTCCTCGCACTCACCGGAAGGAAGCTGTCATGAAGCTGCTCCTCGTGGAGACCAAGCTGCACCTGCGCGAATGGCCGTTCCTGCTCTTCACGATCGGGCTGCCGGTCGCGCTCCTGCTCGTGCTGGGCCTCAGCATCCCGGACATGACCCGGCCCGGGGCGTCGGGGGAGCGGGCCGTGGACACGCAGATGCCGAGCCTGATGACGCTGCTCTCGCTGCTGACCCTGGCCTGCAGCGTGGTGCCCGCGGTGATGACCGGCTACCGCGAGCAAGGGGTGCTCAGGCGGATGTCCACCACGCCCGTGCACCCGGCACGGCTGCTGGGGGTGCAGCTCCTGATCAACCTGGTGGTCGGAGCGGTCACCACGGCCCTGCTGATCGTGACGGGCTCGCTCGTGTTCGGGTCGGCGGCGCCGCGGCAGTGGGTGGGATTCATCCTGGTCTTCCTGCTCGGCAGCGCCGCGTTGCAGGCCATCGGGCTGGTGATCGCCGCGCTGGCGCCCAACGCGAAGGTCGCGCCGGGGATCGGGTCCGCGGTGATGTTCCCGCTGATGTTCCTGGGGGGCATGTGGGTGCCGCGCGACCTCATGCCGGACGCGCTGCGGACGGTCAGCGACTACTCCGTCGCGGGGCCGTTCGCCCAGGCGCTCAAGGACACCTGGGCGGGCCACGCGCCGCAGACCGCGCACCTCGTGGTGGTGGGCGCCGGGCTGCTGATCTTCAGCGGGCTGGCCGTGCGGCTGTTCAGGTGGGAGTGAGGCTAGCGCCCGGCCCAGACCGGGCGCGCGCCGGTGACGTTGGTCATCAGGGAGTAGAGCGAGGACGAGGCCGTGATGAACATCCGGTTGCGCTTGAGCCCGCCGAACACCAGGTTGGCCGTGGGCTCAGGGAGCTTCAGCCGGCCGATCAGCGTGCCGTCCGGGTCGTAGCAGAGCAGCGCCCTGCCTGCCGCGGCCCAGACGCGGCCCGTGTCGTCGAGCCGCAGGCCGTCGAAGATGTCCTGCTCCGTCCCCTCGGCGAAGACCTTGCCGCCCGCGAGCGTGCCGTCCTCGCGCACCTCGAACACGCGCAGGTGCTTCATCCGCGTGTCGGCGACGTAGAGCCGGCTCTCGTCGAGCGAGAACGCCAGGCCGTTGGGGCGGGCGAAGTCGTCGGCCACGACACGGACCTCGCCCGTCACCGGGTCGGCGCGGTAGACGTGACAGCCGTCGATCTCCTGCGCGGCGGCGTAGCCCTCGTAGTTGCTGAGGATCCCGTACGGCGGGTCGGTGAACCAGATCGACCCGTCGGAGCGGACCACGACGTCGTTGGGGCTGTTGAGCCGCTTGCCCTCCCAGCGGTCGGCGATGACCGTGATCGAGCCGTCGTGCTCGGTGCGGGTGACGCGGCGGTTGCCGTGTTCGCAGGAGATCAGACGGCCCTCGCGGTCGAGGGTGTTGCCGTTGGTGTAGCCGGACGGCTGGCGGAACAGGCCGACCGCGCCCGTCATCTCGTCCCAGCGCAGCATCCGCTCGTTGGGGATGTCGCTCCAGACCAGGAACCGGCCGGCCGGGAAGTAAACAGGGCCCTCCGCCCAGCGGGTGCCGGTGTGGAGGCGTTCGACATAGTCGTCTCCGCCTACCGCGGCGAACCGCTCGTCGAGCACCTCGAACTCAGTGGGGATCGTGTCCGTCATGCCGTCCACAATATGCTGTTCGACATCTCAGGCATATCACTGGATAGCATTCGGTTGTGGATGATATCGACAGGATGCTGATCGGCCTGCTGCAGGAGGACGCGACGCGGTCGTACGCGGTGCTGGGCAAGGCGGTGGGGCTGTCCAGCGGGGCCGCGCACGAACGGGTGCGCAAGCTGCGCGAGCGCGGGGTGATCAGGCGGACGACGATCGAGGTGGACCAGGCGGCGCTCGGGCGTGCGGTGACGGCGTACGTGCTGGTGGACGGGAGCACCTGGATGGGCGACAGCGCCGAGCGGCTGGCGGCGATCCCGGAGGTCGAGGAGGCGCACGTCATCGCGGGTCCCGCGTCGGTGCTGCTCAAGGTCCGTACGGCCGGGACGGTGGAGCTGCAGGACGTGCTGCGCCGGGTGTTCGGGGTGGACGGGGTCACCGGGACGCAGACCATCGTGGTCCTCGAGACCCTGTTCGAGCGAACCCTCAAGTAATCTCCAGGTATGACGAAGGTCGCCTGGAACACCAAAGAGCTCACCGTCGGCGAGCTCGCCGAGCGCAGCGGGGTCGCCGTGTCCGCCCTGCACTTCTACGAGACCAAGGGCCTGATCAAGAGCCGCCGTACGGCCGGCAACCAGCGCCGGTACACCCGCGACAGCCTGCGCAGGGTCGCGTTCATCAGGCTGGCCCAGCGCATCGGCATCCCCCTGAAGACCATCAAGGACGCCCTCGCCGAACTGCCGGACGAGCGCACGCCCAACCGGGACGACTGGGCCCGGCTGTCGGCCGCCTGGCGCGGGGAGCTGGACGACCGGATCGAGCAGCTTCAGCGGCTGCGCGACGATCTCACGGACTGCATCGGGTGCGGCTGCCTGTCGCTCGACCGGTGCCCGGTGGCCAACCCCCACGACCGGCTCGGCGACGAGGGCCCGGGCGCGCGCCGCATCGACACCCGCCTCTGCCCCCCACCCCAGTCCTGCGCCCCTTCACCCGGCTGCGCCCCCTTCACGGAAACGCCCCTCCCCACGGCCTCCTGACGCTCCACCCCGGGGCTGGCCCTCGCCGTCGTCATGGTCGAGCCCGGCCCTCACCCGAAGGACCCTTCGGTCGCGACGGGCTCCACGGCGGCCGAGTCCTCCTAACGCAAAAGGACCCCAGCCGAAGTGCGGTGGCGCGCTTCGGCTGAGGTCCTGAGCTCTCTCAGCGGGCGGGCTTGGCCGGCGGGACGATGAGCGTAGGCCGGTGCGCGTGATGGAGCACGTGGTTGGACACGCTCCCCAGCAGCACCGACCGCACCCCCGCCAACCCCCGCGACCCCGTGACGATCAGCGAGGCATCCACCTCATCCGCCACATCGACAATCGTCTTCCAGATCGACTCGTTGTCAGCCACCGCCCGATAGGTGACGTCCGAGAGCCCGGCCGCGATGGCCAGCTCGGCCCCCTCCCGGGCATGCTGCTCCGCCTGCGCGTGCGACTCGTCCTCGGTGCTCTGGTCGAGGGCACCCGCGGCCAGCGGATACTTCTTGAGCTGCACGAGCAGCGGCTCCCACACCGTGACGACGACGGTGGGCTCGGCGGCGAGATGCTTGGCCGCGAACTCGATCGCGGTCCGCGAGTCGGCCGAGCCGTCGTAGGCGACAAGGATGGTCATGGCGTTCTTCCTTTCGCTTCACTCTTCTGCTAAAGCACCGAAGCGATCAGGCGCCATTCCAGAGCCGGCTGTCTCCTTTGTCACACCCCGGGGAAGGGGTCAGGACTCGGTGAGGGCGATGAGGATGTGTTCCATGCAGGCGTGCCCCGCCCGCTCGGCCGCCGCCGCGTCCCCCGCCGCGATGGCGCGGGCGATGGCGTCGTGGGGGATGTAGCTCTTGTCGAGCGAGGTTCCCGCGGCCGTGATGCTGGCGCGCAGAGCCGCCGAGAAGTCCTCGTACAGGTCGATCAGCACCAGGTTGTGCGTCGCGTGCGCCACGGCCATGTGGAAGGCCAGGTCGGCCTCGACGAAGTAGTCGGGGTCGTCCAGCTCCCAAGCCCGGTCCCGCTCGGCCAGGGCCGCCTCGATGCGCTTGATGTCGTCGTCCGTGCGCCGGGTGGCGGCCAGGCGCGCGGACTCGACCTCCAGCGCACGACGTACCTCGAGGATCTCGAGCTGCTCGGCCTGCTTGAGCCGCCGCAGCATCGCGCCGGACAGCTCGCTGGTCGCGCGGACGTAAGTGCCGTCCCCCTGACGGCACTCGAGCAGCCCGGCGTGCGTGAGCGCGCGTACGGCCTCCCGAACGGTGTTGCGACCCACCCCGAGCTGCTCGGCGAGCACGGTCTCGGTCGGGATCTTGCCGTTCATCGGCCACGACCCTGAGGTGATCTGCTCCTTGAGCTGATCGATCACCTGGTCGACGAGCGAGGCCCGCTGCGCCGTACGCAGACTCACAGTCCGCCTCCTCCGGGGAAACCAATCATCCTATGAGTCAATGACTGGTAGACCCTAATTATTCCAGACTCAAAACGCCAAATCTGGAGCTCCTGGAGGATCAGCGCGAAACTGTGGCGTCGACGGTCACCCCCGCCATGGCCGAACGGACTCCAGCGGCTTCGAGGGCCTTACGATATGCGGCGGTCTGTTGTGTTCTGGACCCGGCCCTGCCGTAGAGGTCGCCCAGCTCACGCCAGCAACGCGCGGCCTGCCGATCGGAGCCGAACACCGGCCGGTCGAGCGTGTCGAGCGCCCGGTGGGCGTCGCGCAGGTGCGCGGAGGCGTCGCCCCCCTCGTCGAACGCGACGGTGGCCAGCACGAGGTGGGCCTCGGCGGGCGTGGTGCCGGCGCGGTCGTGCGACAGGCTCAGAGCCGCGTTCGCCAGCTCGCTCGCCCGCGCCGAGGCGCCGGTCCGCAGCACGACCCGCGCGTGCACGATGAGGCTCTCGCCGTGCTCGCGCGCCGTACCGGGGAACGTGGCGAACGCCTCGGCGGCGGCCGAGATGAGGCGCTCGGCCTCGTCGGCCGGCACCGTGGTCAGCCTGGACCAGTGCATGGCGGTCCTGGCCAGCTGCAGCGACAGCCGGGCCTGACGGCCGGCCATGATGGCGTCGTCGGCGAGGCGCACGGCCAGCGCCGAGTCCTCGCCGGCAGCGGCGGCGGCGCTCGCGTGCCACAGCGCCTGGATCTCTCCGGAACGGTCCACAACTTGAGGAACGCCGGTCAGAGCCAGCACCCGCTGGACGTATCCCAGCTCGCGGGACTCGCTCTCGCGCTCGCTGCGCGCCTCGACCAGAGCGGCTGCCAGGTCGACGGCGATCTCGCCCTGCGTGATGGACAGCCGCTCGGCCTGCTGGAGGGCGGCGGTGGCCAGGTCGCGGGCCCGCAGGCGGTCGCCCGCCCGCTGGTAGCAGCGGCTCAGTGCGATCGTGAGCGGAAGGTCGGCCAGCCGCTCGGGGTGAGCCGCGGCCTCCCTGCGCAGGCGCTCGAACGCCTCCACCGCCTGGCCGAGGCGACCCTGGGCCTCGAGCGCGCGCGCCCTGCCGAACCGGGCGTGCGCGGTCAGCATGGCGTTTTCCTCGTCGGCCGCCTTCACGATCTCCGTGAAGCGGTCGGCGGCGACGGACGGGTCGCCATGCTGCAGCTCGAGCTCGGCGTGACGCAGGCCGAGCTCCGTGTCGATGCGCTGCCGAGGTTCGATCCCGTGAAGGAGGAACTCGGTCGTGCACCCCAGCCGCTCGGCCAGCAGCCGGGCCACGACAGGAGTCGGCGTGCGCTTGCCCGACTCAATGAGCGAGACATAACTGTCAGACAGGTCGGGTCCGGCCAGTTGGGCCTGGGACATCCGCCTGTTCAGCCGCAGTCCGCGGACGCGGTCACCGATGGTTCCCTGACTCGGCATCTCATCTCTCAAGGCGGGGAAGGGTCAACAACACGCAATGATTGCATGAAGTAGCCGAATCGGGTATCCCCGAGTGAAGAATTCCCCGCGAGGAGATTAATCGTCGCTCTCGTCCTTGCTGGGAAAAAGCATCCCGCAGACCTCGAGGTACAGCGTCTCGGGGTACGGAATGTACTCCACGGTCGAGAGTGCCTGGTCCTGACCTGCTGACTCGAGGATGAACTCACCGTAACCGAGCATGCGCCCAAGCAGACTTCTTTGGAAGCTCATGTCGGTGACCTTGCCCAAAGGCATCATCGCGACCTTACGGGTGATCAAGCCCGTTGTCAGCAGCATGCGCTTCGAAGTCACCACAAAGTAATCGACCGACCACTCCGCGACTTTCCACACGAAACGCACCAGAAGCAGGAGCCACAACCACCACACGACGACGAGCGCCGTGCCACCCTGATCGCTGCCTCCGAAGAACTTGCTGAGCAAGCCCGCGACGATCAGGCCGGCGAGCACCTCGGCAACCGGGCGTAGCAAGATCGCAGGGTGCCGCCGGACCATGATGAACTGTTGTTCTTGGGGGAGAAGGTATCGGTTGACCGACGACGGGGCGGAGTCCCCGTGGGTCACAAGTCTCATGACAGGCTGTTCACAAATTGAGCCAGCGAGTCGGCCGCGTTGAACACCGTGTCGAACGCTCCTCTCACCGCGTCCGCGGCGTCAGATGGTCGCGCGAACAGGTAGTACGCGACAAATGCGATACCACCGTATGTGAGGACTTTTTTGACCTGCACCGTCGCCTCCGTGCCCTTACCCACTCCACCCGCCCTATACATTACCCACCCGGATGCCCGGGTAAAGATGCCTTCGCGGGATAGTTTTGATCTTGTCAGCCGCGTTCGCTGGCCACCAGGGCCAGGACGTGAAGGTGCTTGCGTGCGATGCGCTCTACAAGGCTTGGATGGGCGTAACCGGTGACCTCCAGCGCGCCGTAGTGCGCAGCTTCAACGCAGCGCGTTACGGTGGTCGCGGCGTGGATGCCGGCGAACTCGTCGCACAGCACAGTTTCCACCTCCGCGTACGGAGCCGGCTCCGCCTCGCTGTGATCGCTCATCGTGCTCCCCCACGCGCATGCGGAAGTTGCCTTCCTGCCTCTTCGTACCCACGAAACAACAGTATGTAACGAAGAGATGACTGCGTGTGACGGGAAAGGTGCTTTTCAGCCGTCGTGGCGTCAGACCACGCCGTAGAGGCGGTCGCCCGCGTCGCCGAGGCCGGGCACGATGTAGCCGTTCTCGTTGAGCCGCTCGTCGAGCGCGGCGGTCACCACGCGGATGGGCTTGCCCGAGTTGGCGAACACCTTGTCCATGTACGCCAGGCCCTCGGGGGCGGCCAGCAGGCAGATGGCCGTGACGTCGACAGCGCCCCTGTCGAACAGGAACTGCACGGCCGCCGCCAGCGTGCCGCCGGTGGCCAGCATCGGGTCGACGACGTAGCACTGGCGCCCGGACAGGTCGTCGGGCAGCCGCGTGGCGTACGTCTCGGCCTGGAGGGTGGACTCGTTCCTGATCATGCCGAGGAACCCGACCTCGGCCGTGGGCAGCAGCCTGGTCATGCCGTCGAGCATGCCGAGCCCGGCGCGAAGGATGGGCACCACCAGGGGGTACGGCTTGGCCAGTCGCACGCCGTGGGCGGGGGCCACGGGCGTCGCAACCGTGACGTCGTTGATCCGCACGTCGCGGGTGGCCTCGTACGCGAGCAGCGTCACCAGCTCATCCGCGAGCCTGCGGAAGGTCGGCGAGTCGGTGCGGACATCGCGCAGCGTGGTGAGCTTGTGGGCCACGAGCGGATGGTCGACGACGAGGGTTTCCATAAACGGCAAGGCTATCCGCTGGCGAACGTGCATGGGGACCCCCGCCACCTGCGGTGGCCCCCTGACCGCGCCCACCCCCGGCGGCCCCTCAGGCCATGGGTTTTGATCACAATTTAGTCCGAGAGGCACACGCCTCGTGCGCGGGTCTGGAACGATTGGGTGCTGGTAATACCTGTCGTGTCAGAAGTCGGGTGGGGATGGCGATGGCAGACGAAGATGACGCTCTGGACTTCGCCATCGTGGTCTATCGCGAGGACGGGTGCTGGGATGCCGAGCTCCTGCCGGTCGTGCTCACGTCCGACCTGCAGGGGTTGATCCATGCCCTGCGGCAGCAGCCGAGCGAGAGCGGGACGATCGGACTGGTCGCCGTGGGTGACGAGTTCTTCGTGGCGCTGCGGGTCCTGGGCGAGCGGGTGGACGTGTTCCTGTCCGACATCGCGGCCTCCTGGGACTTCCCGCTGGCCCGCCAGGTTCTCGAGTACCTCGACGTGCCGGTGCCGGACGAGGAGGAGCTCGACGAGATCCTCCAGGACGAGGAGACCGTGCTCCCCGCCGGAGATCTGTCGATCTTCGCCGATCTCGGGTTGGACGAGATGGAGCTGGGCATCCTCTCCGGCGACATCGACTTGCTGCCCGAAGATGTGCTGTCCAGCATCGCCGCGCGGCTCGGCTTCTCCGAGCCGTTCGAGCGTGCCATCGAATCGGTCTTCGGCTGACCCCCTGGAGCTCGGACATGGCGTCCAACACCTTCTCTGCGGCTTTCGTCAGGACCTCGGACGGTTGGAGCGGCGCCGAGGTCGATCTGAGCGCGGCCGAGATCGTCGACGACCTCGGTGACGCGGTCACGGAGACGCTGAGCCTCTCCGGCGACGAGCTGGCCCTGCTCTGCGTCGAGGTCGAGGACGAGTGGTTCGCGATCGCCCGCTACCGGGGCGAGGAGGAGCCGCGCGTGTTCCTGTCGGACGCGCACGCGATCCTGTCCGACCCGCTCGGGGAGCTGTTCGCCGAGTTCGCCGGCGTGGCGCCCGACAAGGAGGCCAACGGCCTCGGCGTGCGCCCGGCCGGTGACTACGAGCTGCTGAGCGACCTCGGGGTCAGCTCCGAGGAGCTGCTGGAGCTGAGCATGGAGGAGGGCATGCTGCCGGCCGACATCCTGTCGGTGATCGCCGAGCGGCTGGCCTTCGCCGACGAGCTCGACCGGCTGCGGTGACCCGGCTCTCGCTGTGACGTACGAGGAGGCCATGCGCCTGGCGCTGGCGGAGGCGGACGCAGCGGGGTCCAGGGGAGAGATCCCCGTGGGCGCGGTGGTGCTCGACGCGCTCGGCGAGGTCCTGTCCGCGGCGGGCAACGACCGCGAGTCCTCCGCCGACCCGACGGCCCACGCCGAGGTTCTCGCGCTCCGGCAGGCGGCCGTGCGGCGCGGGCAGTGGCGGCTGGCCGGCTGCACGCTCGTGGTGACCCTGGAGCCCTGCACGATGTGCGCGGGCGCCGCTGTACTGGCCCGAGTCGACCGGATCGTGTACGGCGCGGTGGACGAGAAGGGCGGGGCCGTGGGCTCGCTCTGGGACGTCGTACGCGACCGCCGGCTCAACCATCGGCCCGAGGTCGTCATGGGAGTGTTGGCGGACGAGTGCTCGTCGGTACTAAAGCGGTTCTTCGCTACTCGCCGGATCCGGTAAGCTCATGCGCGGTGGTGTCGCCTAGTGGCCGAGGGCGCACGCCTCGAAAGCGTGTGATGGGGCAACTCATCCGTGGGTTCAAATCCCACCACCACCGCCACGAGAAGGGCCTCCGACCTACGGGTCGGGGGCCCTTCGTCATGAGGCGGGGCGCTCCCGAGCCTTTCCAACATCATTTATGGAGCGCATGCGAAAAGGGAGCCGCGAATCCCGCGGCTCCCTTTTCCTTTCTCAGTTGGGCAGCTCGAGGACCCTGGCGTGCAGGATCGATCTTTGGTGCAGGGCCGCGCGCAACGCGCGGTGCAGACCGTCCTCCAGATAGAGCTCGCCCTGCCACTGCACCACGTGCGGGAAAAGGTCGCCGTAGAAGGTGGAGTCGGCGGCGAGCAGCGAATGCAGGTCCAGTACGGCTTTCGTGGTGATCAACGAGTCGAGCCGGACCTGCCGTGGAGGGATCTGCGCCCACTCTCGGTTAGAGAGACCGTGGTCGGGATAAGGGCGTCCGTCGCCGACAAGCTTGAAGATCACCCCCCCGATTTTAGGAGAGAATCCGATTCCTTGCGTTGTCCGGGAGCATCAGCGCAGGTCGCCCGGTTCGCAGGAGTCGGCCGCGCCCTTTTCGTAGCCGCGTTGGAAGGCGTTGACGCGTTGCTTGGAGCTGCCGTGCGTGAACGATTCAGGATCGATTCTGCCTTGGGTGCGTTGCTGGATTCTGTCGTCGCCGACCGCCGCGGCGGCGTCCAGGGCCTCGGAGATATCCGTCCGGGTGAACGGCTTCTCGTAGAAGCCGGTCTTGACCGCGTTGTGCGCCCAGACGCCGGCGTAGCAGTCCGCCTGGAGTTCGGTGGAGACGGAGGAGCCGCCCGTGTCGAGCGCGCCGAGCAGGTCCTGCACGTGGTGGCCGTACTCGTGGGCGATCACGTACGCCTGCGCGAACGGCCCGCCCTTGGCGCCGAACTGGGTGTGGAGCTGGTCGAAGAAGCTCAGGTCGAGGTAGACGCGCTGGTCGCCGGGGCAGTAGAAGGGGCCGACCGCCGAGCTGGCCGTGCCGCAGCCCGTACGTAAGCGACCGGAGTAGAGGATGGTCTTCGCCGCCCGATATCCCGAAATTTCCTGCTTCCAGTAGTCCTGGATGCTGTTGACCACACCCACCACCCGGCACCGCTCCGACTGGTCGGCGTCCTTGCCCGTCCGGCACTGCCCGGACAGGTTGGACGGGGACCGCCGCTGGGCGGGCTCGGCGCCGCCGCCACCGCCCACGTTGTTCAGCACGACGACCAGCACGAGCACGATCAGGCTGACGATGCCGCCACCACCGATGATCATGCCGCCGGGGAAGCCACCGCCACCACCGCCCGAATAACCGCCGCCGGCATCCTCGACCTGCGAGGAGTCGAGCTCGACGTCGTCCCTGAAGTCCATGCTGACGTCCCTTCCGGGGGTGCCGCCCGCATGACAGCTTCCCCACAGAGCCGTATCAA
This sequence comes from Nonomuraea sp. NPDC003707, assembly GCF_053587055.1. NCBI lineage: Bacteria > Bacillati > Actinomycetota > Actinomycetes > Streptosporangiales > Streptosporangiaceae > Nonomuraea > Nonomuraea sp. NPDC003707. The sequence goes on from NZ_JBSFNK010000009.1 coordinate 35,067, forward strand.
ATACCTCCGGAGAACGTGTCGCACCGCTTGGGGTCCCCGCTGTCGTACCCGACGCTGAACCAGCTCTCCCGCTGCCGCGACGTGCCGTGGGTGAAGGCGTCGGGGGTCACCCGGCCCTGCGTGCGGCGCTGGATGCTGTCGTCGCCGACCGCCGCGGCCGCGCTGAGCGCCTGGTCGATGTCCGTCTGGGAGAACGGCTCCCGGAAGAAGCCGGTCTTGACCGCGTTGTGCGCCCAGACGCCCGCGTAGCAGTCGGCCTGCAGCTCCAGTCGCACCGACGGGCTGCCTGCGCCGGGCCTGCTGTCGGGGCCGACCCTGTTCATGGTGCCGAGCAGGTTCTGGACGTGGTGGCCGTACTCGTGGGCGACCACGTACGCCTGCGCGAACGGACCGCCTTCGGCGCCGAAGTCGCGCTGGAGCGTGTTGAAGAACGACAGGTCGAGGTAGACCTTGCGATCGACGGGGCAGTAGAACGGGCCCACGGCGGCGTCGGCCGTGCCGCAGCCGGTGTTGACCGCGTTGGAGAACAGCACGGTCCTGGCGGGCTTGTACGTGCGCCCGCGCTCCTGGAACGCCTGCCGCCAGTACGTCTGGATGCTGTTGACCGTGCCGACGACGCGGCAGTCCTCGGACTGCTCGGCATCGGCGCCGGTCCGGCACCGCGCCGCCAGGTTGCCGGTCTGGGCGGGCACGGCCGGGGCGCTCGGCTGCCGCCCGCCGCCCTGCGGCCCGCCTCCCTGGCCGCTGAACGGCGAGGGGATGACCCCGAACAGGAACAGCCCGGCCGCCGCCAGGATGAGCAGCAGGCAGCCGCCGCAGCCTCCTCGGCCGCCGATGGGCAGCATGCACCCGCCCGGCATCCCGCCCCCGCCCGGCTGCGGACCGGAGGCCCGTACGTCCTCGACCTGCGACGGATCGAGTTGCGCGTCGTCGTCGAACTGCATGCCTCCCTACTCCCCAGCAACGGGTCGAATACGCAGCGCGACAAACGGAGATGCGCGCGACCGGATATGTCCGCTAATCTGCCGATATGACGGCTGGCTTGATCGGAATCGCACTGGTGTCGCTGGGCATGGTTCTCACGCCCGGGCCGAACATGGTCTATCTGATCTCACGATCGATCTCCCAGGGCCGCCGGGCCGGCCTGATCTCCCTCACCGGCGTCTTCCTCGGCTTCACGCTCTACCTGACCGCGACGTGCCTGGGGCTGACGGCGGTCTTCGCGTACGTACCGGCCGCCTACACGGCACTCAAGCTCGCCGGCGCCGCGTACCTGCTCTGGCTGGCCTGGAACGCCGTCAAGCCGGGCGGCACCTCGGCCTTCCAGCCGCGCACGCTCACCCCCGAACCCCCGCGCAAGCTGTTCGGCATGGGCCTGCTGACCTGCCTGCTCAACCCCAAGATCGCCATCCTGTACCTGTCGCTGCTCCCGCAGTTCATCGACCCTTCGATGGGCCACGTACTGCTGCAGAGCCTGGCGCTCGGCTCGGTCCAGATCGTCGTCGCCACCACGGTCAACGGCCTGATCGCCATCTCGGCCGGCGCGCTGGCCGCCTTCCTGGGCAGCCGCCCCCTCTGGCTCCGCGTCCAGCGCTACGTCACCGGCACGATCCTCGGCGCCTTCGCCATCCACATGGCCACCGACCGATCGAAGGCCCTGGTGCCCGCCTAGTGTCGGCGCGGCTGACAACGGCGATCACCGGCTCATGAGCGAGCGGCCTCGGGAAGCGGGGCCGAGGCGGCCCGGGTTGCCGGGCGCATGGCCAGGACCAGTACGGCCATCCCGGCGAAGATGACCGTGGCGACACCGCCCGTGACGTGCAGGCCGGCCGTGAAGGCCTCCCGCGCGGCGTGCAGCAGTTCCGCCCCCTGGCTCGCGGGAAGGTGCCGGCTGGCGGCGACCGCACCGGCCAGCGAGTCGGACGTGCCGTCCATCCGGCTGCGGTAGACCACCGCGGCAACCACGCCGAGCAGCGCGAAGCCGAGCGAACCGCCGAAGTAGTTGCCGGTCTCCGACATCGACGCCGCCGAGCCGGCGCGCTCCGGCGGCACGGACCCGACGACCAGGCCGGTGCCCAGCGCGAACAGCGGGCCGGTGCCCAGCGCCAGTACGGTGATGCCGATCATCACCAGCGGCAGGGCGCTAGGACCGTCGACGGCGACCAGGAGCAGGCTGCCCAGCGCCGACCCCACCAGCCCGCCGGCGATCGCGGTCGTCTGCTTCATCCGCCGGGCCAGCGCCGGCGCGGCCATGGTGCCGACCGCCACGCCCAGGCCCATGGGCGCGAACAGCACCGCCGACGCGACCGGCGAGAAGCCCAGCACGCTCTGCAGGTACTGGGTCACCAGCAGGCCCGTGCCGGCCATGGCGATGCCGGCGAAGACCAGCGCGACGATCACGGCCGTGAGCGGCCGGTTGCGGAGCAGCCGCAGGTCCAGCAGCGGCGTCTCCAGCCGCAGCTGCCGGCGTACGAACAGCGATCCGACGACCGCGCCGACGACGAGGGCCGCCGCCGGCACGACCGGCACGCTCTCGACGGTCAACTGCTTGAGGCCGTAGACCATCAGAAGCACCGCCACGAGCGACAGTCCGACGCTGGCCAGGTCCAGCCGGCCGGCCCGGTCGCTGCGGAACTCCGGCAGCAGGACCGGCCCGGTGAGCAGCAGCAGCGCCATCGCCGGCACGGCGACCAGGAACACCGATCCCCACCAGAAGTGCTGGAGCAGGAATCCGGCGAGCACGGGTCCGAGCGCGCCGCCGGTGAACTGGCAGGTCGCCCAGATCGCGATGGCCTGCCCGCGCTGCCGTTCGTCGCGGAACATGTTGGTGATCAAGGCAAGCGTGGACGGTGCCAGGGTCGCGCCGGCGATGCCCAGGAGCGCACGTGCGACGATCAGCAGCAGCGGGCCGGCCGCGAAGGCGGCCACGACCGACAGCACCGCGAACGCCGCCGCGCCGATCATCAGCAGCCGCCGGCGGCCGATCCGGTCGCCGAGCGTCCCCATCGTGATGACCATGCCGGCCACCATGAACCCGTAGCTGTCACTGATCCACAGCTGCTCGACGTTGGTGGCACCCAGGTCGGCGCTCAGCTGGGGAAGCGCGAGGAGCAACGCCGTCATGTCCATCGCGACGAGCAATGTCGGCAGCATGAGGACGGCCAGTCCCAGCCATGCCCGGTTGACTCTCATATCCGGAACTCCCTGTTCTCTCGACGTTTCGCCGGTTGGTCGGAGCGGTCGAGAGTTTCTTGACATCGACACGGGGGAGACCTCGCGCGACTGCCGCCACGGTGGGGCGGCGAAAACTCGTGCGAATGTTCTGCCGGGGGATGTCAAGACGGCGGCAGCGGCTCCGACCAACCGGTCGAAGGCCCCGGCCGGGGCTCGCGAACCACAAGGAGGACACGATGAAGTTCCTGATCAGCCTGCACATCAATCCGGCCGTGCTGGACGCGCTGACCGACGAGGAGAAGGCGGCGATCGGCGACGGCCACGGCAGGTTCATCGAGGCGCTGAAGGAATCGGGCGAGCTGATCACCACGCAGGCGCTGGTCGACCCGTCACAGGCGGCTGTGGTGTCCGTACGCAACGGCCAGCCGGTGGTGACCGACGGCCCTTTCCTGGAGGCGAAGGAGTACCTGGGCGGCTTCTACCTGATCGACTGCGAGAACAAGGAGCGGGCGATCGAGCTGGCGGCGCAGATCCCGGACACCGCGATCCAGGGGCTGGGGGTGGAGGTGCGGCAGGTGATGTTCGCTGACGGACAATTGGAGGCATGACGACATCAGCCATCGAGGACCTGCTGCGTGAGCTCACGCCGCAGGTCCTCGGCGCGTTGGTACGCCGGCACGGCCAGTTCGAGGAGTGTGAGGACGCCGTGCAGGAGGCCGTCCTCGCCGCCACCGTGCAGTGGCCGTCCGAGGGACTGCCGGACAACCCGCGCGGCTGGCTGGTGACCGTCGCTTCCCGGCGGCTCATCGACCAGATGCGCAGCGACCATGCGCGCCGCGAGCGCGAGTCGGCCACGGCCACCGAGGTGAAGCCCGAAGACGTGCCGGACACCGACGACACGCTCGTCCTGCTGTTCCTGTGCTGCCATCCGACCCTGACCGCGGCCTCCCAGACCGCTCTGACGCTGCGAGCCGTCGGTGGCCTCACCACTGCTGAGATCGCCCGCGCGTTCCTGGTGCCGGAGGCCACGATGGCGGCCAGGATCAGCCGGGCCAAGCAGCGCATCAAGGCCGCCGGCAGCTCGTTCGGCCTGCCGGAGGGCCCGGAACGTGAGGAGCGGCTGCAGGTCGTCCTGCACGTGCTCTACCTGATCTTCAACGAGGGCTACACCGCCTCCTCGGGCAGCGAGTTGCACCGCTCCGACCTCGCGCACGAGGCGATCCGGCTGGCCAGGATGGTGCACGCGCAACTGCCCGAGGACGGCGAGGTGACCGGGCTGCTCGCGCTGATGCTGCTGACCGACGCTCGCCGGCAGGCACGTACGACGGCGGCCGGCGACCTGATACCGCTGGACGAGCAGGACCGTACGAAGTGGGACCGGGGTCTGATCGACGAGGGCATCGAGCTGGTCAAGGCGTCGCTGGCCGGCCCGGCGCTGGGGCCCTACCAGTTGCAGGCCGCCATCGCCGCCACGCACGCCGACGCGGCCACGGCCGAGGAGACCGACTGGCCGCAGGTGCACGCCCTCTACCTGATCCTCGAACGGATCGCGCCCAACCCGATGGTCACCCTCAACCGCGCGATCGCGCTCGCCGAGACCGAGGGCCCGTCGGCCGGCCTGGCCCTGCTGTCCACGTTGGACAGCGACGAGCGGATGGCCGGGCATCACCGGCTGCTGTCCGTACGGGCGCATCTGCTGGAGAAGACCGGCGACACGGCTGGGGCGTACGAGCACTACCGGCGCGCCGCGAAGTCCACGGCCAGCCTCGCCGAGCAGCGGTACCTGGAGTCCCGGGCCGGCCGGGTGAAACCCTAGATTTCGCATGCGCCTCAGGGCCGCCTGGCGACCAGCACCTCGCTCGCCAGCTCCTGCTCCCACCGGCCTGCCGGGTTGTCGGCGAGCAACGCCCGTCGCAGCGTCTCGACGAACGCGGGCAGACGGTCGCCCAGCCTGGCGGGCGAGCTGTAGGAATAGGAGAGCTGAAGCCCGACCAGTCCATCCACGTCCCAGACCAGCCGCCGGCTGAACACCTGGGACTCCACCCTGCTGAAGGGCGAGGCGGCCAGCACCTCGTGGTGGTGCTCGCCGGTCGCGTGGAAGGAGTTGGCGGCCGTGCGGATGTCGAGGCCGAACTCCTCGCACACCCGCCTCTCGACCGGCTGCCACGGTTGCGAGTCCGGCTGCCACGGCTCTCCCCGCTGCCTCGCCGGGCCGACCAGCGCCACCGCGCCGCCGGCCGGCAGCAGCTCGTCCAGCTCCGTCAGCACGGACATACGATCCATCCAGTGGAACGACCGACCCATCACCACCTGCTCGAACGGCGGCAACCCCCGCAGAACGGTCGAGTCGCCCCGCACCCAGGTGATGTTGGCGACACCCTTGGCCAGCCGCCTCCCTTCGGCGAGCATCTCCCGCGCCGGATCCACCGCGAGCACCGCCCTCACCCGCCGGGCCAGCGGGATCGCGATCGTCCCGGGACCACAGCCGAGATCCAGCACCCGCCCGTCCTCGCCGAACGTCTTCGCCAGGTGCTCCATCGCCGCCCGGCCGTAGCCCGGACGGTATCTCGCGTAGTACGGCGCAGCCCCGCCGAACAGATCCTCCACGGACGGGACACCTCTCAGCAGTTGACGGAGGCGGTGGTCCGGGGCCGGCCTGAGATGGGGTCCAAGGCCGACTGCTGAAGCCGGACCCGGTACGGTGCCGGTCCGTCGACGAAGCCGACCTCCTCGGTAGCGGTGAGTGAGGTGGCGATCAACCCCACGAACAGCGCGGCACTCGCACCCAGCCCGGCGAGGATGATGATCGTGGTCCGTACCCACCTCCACCGCAGCCCGAGGGCACCCAACGTCATCAACGCGCAGGCCAGCACGCCGAGCGCGAACGGATGGTTCAGGTGCTCCCTCAGGAGCACCAGGTCGGAGTCCTGGACGAGCACCAGAACTGCGAGGCAGCCCGTGAGGAGCGAGGCGGCCAGCAGCACGAGCGAGCGAGTAGGCATCGCGGATCCCATCGGTGAGGCGCCTCCGAGATCATGACAGCGCCGCGATGCCGTCGACCGCTCAGTGCACAGAATCTCGACAAAACCGCCTCCGACGTCACACCTAATGGCGACCAGCCAGACCGTGAGTCCGCGTTACCAGCACGTCACCGACGACATCCGGCAGACCGTGGCCAAGCAAGTCGGGAGTCTCATCTGGGAGGCGGGAAGGCCCGGAATAGCGAAAGGGGCCGACTTGGATGGGGTCGGCCCCTTCGCGTTTACTGCCTCAACCAGGCGCGGAGGATAGGGGATTTGAACCCCTGATAGGTTGCCCTATACACGCTTTCCAAGCGTGCGCCCTCGGCCACTAGGCGAATCCTCCGCCGACGAGCTTACCGGACTTCTGGGCGTGTGCAGACCACCTTTTCCGGTGTGGAGCGAGCACTGCGTCATCCGGCTAGACTGTCCAGGGACCCCTCGCGCGGCGTCATCCTGTGAACCTCCCCAGGGCCGGAAGGCAGCAAGGATAAGCGGGCTCTGGCGGGTGTGCGAGGGGTCTCTTCGTTGAGAGCCCCCTCGCAGGCGGGATGGTCGCATGAGCCTTGCGCTTTACCGCAAGTACCGGCCCGGGACGTTCGCCGAGGTCAAGGGTCAGGAGCACGTCACAGACCCGCTGCGGCAGGCGTTGCGTACGGGGCGGATCAACCACGCCTACCTGTTCAGCGGCCCTCGCGGGTGCGGCAAGACCTCCAGCGCGCGCATCCTGGCGCGCTCTCTCAACTGCCAGCAGGGGCCGACGCCCGACCCGTGCGGTGTCTGCGAGTCGTGTGTCGCGCTCGCCCCCACCGGTCCTGGCCACCTCGACGTCATCGAGATCGACGCCGCCTCGCACGGTGGCGTGGACGACGCGCGCGACCTGCGTGAGCGGGCGTTCTTCGCCCCCGTCTCCGCGCGCTACAAGATCTACATCATCGACGAGGCGCACATGGTGACCCGGGAGGGTTTCAACGCGCTGCTCAAGCTCGTCGAGGAGCCCCCGCCGCACCTGAAGTTCATCTTCGCGACGACCGAGCCGGAAAAGGTCATCGGCACGATCAAGTCGCGTACCCACCACTACCCGTTCAGGCTGATGCCGCCCGCGACGCTCCGCGCGCTGCTGGAGGAGATCCTCACCTCCGAGAGCGTGCCCTTCGAGCCCACCGCGCTGCCCCTCGTCGTACGGGCGGGCGCGGGCTCGGCGCGTGACTCGCTGTCGATCCTCGACCAGCTCCTCGCCGGGGCCGAGGAGGACGGCATCACCTATGCCAAGGCCGTCTCCCTGCTCGGCTACACCGACGGCGACCTGCTCGACGAGGTCGTCAACGCGTTCGCGGCGCGTGCCGGCGGGCAGGTGTTCCACGCGGTCAACCGGGTCATCGAGGGCGGCCACGACCCCCGCCGCTTCGCCTCCGACCTGCTCGAACGCTTCCGTGACCTGGTCATCCTGGCGAACGTCCCCGAGGCGGCGTCGAGCGGGCTGCTCGACCGGCCCGCCGATGAGTTGGAGCGCCTGGTTCAACAGGCCGCTTCGATGGGCCCGGCGGAGCTCACGCGCGCGGCCGAGGTCTTCAACGCCGGTCTCACCGAGATGCGCGGGGCCACCTCGCCTCGGCTGCTGCTGGAGCTGATGTGCGCGCGCGTCCTGCTTCCGGGGGCCGCGCAGGGTGAGGAGGCGTTGCTCGCCCGTATCGAGCGGCTGGAGCGTGGTGGGGCTGTTGCTCAGATGGCCGCCGCCAGGGTCGCCGCCCCACCCGTCCCTTCCGTGGCTTCTGTCCCGCCTGTCTCCGCCCCGCCCGTTTCCGGTCCAGCCGGTACGGCCGGTCCCGCTTCGGTGTCCATTCCTCGACCGGGTGTCTCGTCCGGGCAGGGTGGCGCGCCGGCCCCGGTGGGTGCTGGGAGCGTGGGTGAAGCGGCGGTGGGTGGCCAGGGTCCGGCTGCCGCCGGTTCCGGTGCGGCGGGAGGTGACGACTGGCCTGAGCCGGCTCGTCCCGGTTCGCCTTCCGTGACACAGGCGGCCCCAGCGGCAGGCGGCGCGCCCCAGACGGCCGGCGGCGGACAGCCCGGTGGCGGCGCTCCCACCGTGAGCGGGGCGGGGGCCCTGCAGGCGCAGTGGGCCGCCGTGCTGGCCTCGCTCAAGCAGCGCAGCATCGTCGTCTGGGCGAACGTGAGCACCAACGCCCAGGTCGTGGGTGTGGAAGGCAACGTCGTCACACTGGGCTTCACCCAGGTCGGCGCGATGAAGAACTTCACGGGCGGCGGCAAGGACGCCGTCGTGGCCGGTGCGCTCGGCGACGTGCTCGGCGGCACGTGGCGCGTCGAGGCGGTCGTCGGCGGCTCCCCGGCCCCCGGCGGTGGCTCCGCGTCCCGGGGCGCTCCCCGCCCGCCCGCGCCCGGCGGCCCGGCGGGCGGCCACGGCGCGGCGGGAGGTAACGGCCCAGCGGGAGGTCACGGCGCGGCGCCCGGCTCGGCCGGCCCGCACGCTGCCTCCTCCGGCTCGACCGGTCCGCACGCCGCCTCCGGCTCGGCCGGTCCGCCTTCCGCCCCCTCCGGCGTGCCTGGACCTGCCGGTGCCCAGGGTGGGGCGGGCGCCCAGCCGGGGGCTCACGTTTCCCAGGGGCGTACGGCCTCCCACGGCGGGTCCCACGAGGACGGGGACTCCCAGGAGGCCGGCCCAGGCCACCCCGCGGCCGGGTCCACCGGACGTCAGACCACGGACGAGTCCTGGCCCGACGCTCCTGACGACCTCAGCCCCGGCTCACCGCCGGCCCCCGACCCCACGAACACCGTCTCCGTCGTCGCGGTCGGCAGCGGGATGGCCGCCGCGAAGTCGGCGGCGCGGGCCGCGGCCCAGGCGGGTCCGCGCGTGCCGGCCGCCCGTGGCAGCGCCGCGGCCTGGCCGGAGAGCGTCCCCAGCCGCAACAAGGGCCCGGAGTCGGACGACGTCGACCCCCTGAACGACGTCGACGCCGACGTGGACGCGGTCTCCGGCATGGCTTTGCTGGAGCGCGAGCTCGGCGCCCGGGTGATCGGCGAGATCGATCACGCCTGAGACCACGCTGAAGGCCGCGCTGGAAGACCGCGCCTGAGGCAGCGCCTGAGCGTCAGGGGCAGAGCCGGGAGCGGGCGGCCGCGGAGCGGGGGTCGGTGGAGGGAAGGGCGGCCAGGCGCTCCAGGACCTCGTAGTCGTCCCGGCCGCTGCAGGTCTGCGCGTACGTCCACAGCTCGTCCGGCGACCCGTGCCGCAGCAGGCACACGCGTACCTGCGCCTCCAGCTCGTCCCGCTCGCGGCGGATCTCCGGCGACTCCGAGCGGAGCAGCAGCGGGCCCCGGTACGCGCGGGCCAGCGCGCGGGAGTCGTTGGCCGACAGGTGGCGGCGTACCTCCAGGAAGTCGGCCTCCAGCGGGCAGGTCAGCCGGTACGGCTTGGCCGCGATGGCCTCCCCGAGCTGGGCCCGCAGCCGGTGGATCTCCGCCCTGATGGTCACCGGGTTGCCGTCGTCGCCGTAGAGGTGGAACGAGAGCTGTTCGGCCGTCAGCCCGTGCGGATGCAATGCGAGCAGGGCCAGGATCTCGGCGTGCCGGAGCGAGAGCGGCCGGTCGAGCTCGCCGAACGTGGCCACCGGCTGCCCCTCGCCGAGGAAGGACAGGACGAGCGTGGGAGGCGCCGCGGACGGCGTGAGACGCAGGAGGAAGCCGTCGGAGAACGGCTCCAGCACGGCGGCGGAACCGTCCTGGAGTATCACCCGCCGGCCGGACAGGCGGATGCGCTCGCCCAGGGAGCCGGCCGGGTCGCCGGAGAGCACGCGGCCGGTGGCCGACAGCAGGACCCCGGGCCGCCCGCGCAGGGACTCGAAGCGGCGGCGCAGGCGCTCGTCGCGTTCGTGCATGCGCAGCGCGAGCTGGGTCTCGGTGAGCTTGGCCGTGGCCGCGACCAGCGCGACGGTCGCGGGGTGCAGGCTGCGCGAGGTGCCGCTGACGTCGACGCAGCCGACGATCTGGCCCGAGTCCGGGTCGGTGATCGGGGCGGCGCTGCACGACCAGATGTGCAGCACCCGCATGAGGTGCTCCTCCGAGTAGACGTGCACGGGCCGGCCCGCTTCGAGCGCGGTGCCGATGCCGTTGGTGCCGACCGTGCCCTCGGCCCACTGGTGCCCGTCGGCCAGACCGATCTGGTCTGCCCGGCGCATGATCGCGTGGTTGCCCTCGCGCCACAGCACCCGTCCGCCGCCGTCGGTGACGATCAGGACCTCGTCGGCCAGGCTGGACAGCGTCTGGGCGATGAGGGGCAGCAACGGCTGCAACGGGTGCGCCTGGCGGACGTCCTTGATGTGGGAAAGGTCGTAGACCAGGGGCGCGCTCTTGCCCTCCGGGTCGATCCCGGCCTCCAGCGACCGCTCCCAGGAGGCGGTGATCAGGCGGCGGGGCAGCTCCGGAGGCACACGGCCGGCCGCCGCCGCTTCGTGCGCTCCGCGTAGCAGGCGCGAGTACGCGTCGAGGTCTGCGTAACTCATCGGTCACTCCAAGTAGTCAACAAAGAGCATCCGCCCTGCGGGCGGTCCGCGCAAGCCCTAAGGGGGGGATTGCACAGGGTGATTGAATGAACGCAACGTGTGTGCAACGTCAGGGTCGCTAACTTCCTGTGGCAACGCGTCGGCGTGGTGCGGCCGCTCCGCCGACGTGGTGGCCGGGTCTCGGACGCTGGAGGGGGGCCGAGATCCGGCCAAAAAACATCCCAGGTAGGGCTGCACCAGTACAGGACGACGCCCAAACCCCGTAGGCTCGTGGCAGTCAAGAACCGGAGCCACGAGGAGCGCACGACGGTGAACCCAGGGGATGTCAACCTGCAGCAGCTGCTGGAGCAGGCCCAGCTCATGCAGCAGCAGCTTGTGAGCGCCCAGCAGGAGCTCAACGACGCGCAGATCGAGGGCTCATCGGGCGGTGGCCTTGTCACGGCCGTGGTCAACGGCTCAGGTGAGCTGCTGGAGCTCAGGATCGACCCGAGCGTGATCGACGCCGGGGACGCGCAGGACACCGCGGACACGATCGCCGACCTGGTGATCGCGGCCGTCCGCGACGCCGTCCGCGCCGCGGCCGATCTGCAGCAGGAGAAGCTCGGCCCGCTGGCCCAGGGGCTGGGTGGCGGCGGCCTCGGACAGTTGCCAGGGTTCTAGGCATGTACGAGGGGGTCGTCCAGAACCTGATCGACGAGCTGGGCCTGCTGCCCGGCGTCGGTCCCAAGAGCGCGCAGCGGATCGCGTTCCACCTGCTGGCGGCCGATCCGGCCGACGTCAAGCGGCTCGCGCACGCGCTGCTGGAGGTCAAGGAGAAGGTCCGTTTCTGCCGCGTCTGCGGAAACGTGGCCGCCGAAGAGGAGTGTCGGATCTGTCGTGACCCGCGCCGCGACACCCACGTGATATGTGTGGTGGAGGAGTCGAAGGACGTCGTCGCGATCGAGAAGACGCGCGAGTTCCGTGGCACGTACCACGTGCTCGGCGGCGCGATCAGCCCGATCGACGGCGTCGGCCCCGACGACCTGCGCATCCGCGAGCTCATGACACGTCTGGCGGATGGCCGGGTCACCGAGCTCATCCTCGCCACCGATCCCAACCTCGAGGGCGAGGCGACGGCTACCTACCTCGCCCGTCTGGTCAAGCCGATGGGCATCAAAGTGACACGACTGGCCAGCGGTCTGCCTGTGGGCGGTGACCTCGAGTACGCCGACGAGGTGACCTTGGGCCGCGCTTTCGAAGGACGGAGGCTGCTGGATGTCTGACCAGTGGAATGCGCTGGCCGAAGAGATCTCCGGGCACGCGCAGGACTACGTCGACGGCCTGACCAGGGTCGCCGGCGGCGAGGGCGGCGACGCCATCTGGTCGCTGCTGCTGGTGGAGGTCGCGCAGGTCAGCCTGGCCGGCGCCAAGCTCGGGGCCAACCGCGACGTGATCCTCGCGGGCAACTACGAGCCGGCCATGAGCGAGGACCCCGACATCGACGGCGTCCGCACCGCGCTGGCCGAGCGGCTGCGGCCGGTCGACGACTACGCCGAGGTGTTCGACCCGTACAAGGACACCGGTGTCACGCCCTACCGGCTCTCGGACGACCTGACCGCGGTCGCCGCCGATCTCATCCACGGCCTGCGCCACTACCACGCGGGGCGGCCCCACGAGGCGCTCTGGTGGTGGCAGTACTCCTACTTCAACACCTGGGGCAACCACGCGGGCGCCGCGATGCGTGCCCTCCAGGCCCTGGCCGCGCACTCGCGTCTGGACGTCGCCGAGGAGACGACCGTCTGATCGTCCAGATAGTGGTACAGCTCATCGGGTTCATGAGAAGCCCCCAGTAGACTGGCAGCTCACAGTCCAAACCGGGAGACTCTCGTGGCGCTCGTTGTGCAAAAGTACGGTGGTTCGTCCGTCGCCGACGCGTCCTGCATCAAGCGGGTCGCGCAGCGGATCGTCGCGACGAAAAAAGCCGGCAACGACGTGGTCGTGATCGTCTCCGCCATGGGCGACACGACGGACGAGCTGCTCGACCTGGCCGAGCAGGTTTCGCCGCTGCCCCCGGGCCGCGAGCTCGACATGCTGCTGACCTCGGGCGAGCGCATCTCGATGGCCCTGCTGGCGATGGCGATCGCCAACCTCGGCCACGAGGCCCGTTCGTTCACCGGCTCGCAGGCAGGTGTGATCACCAATTCCATCCACGGCAAGGCGCGCATCATCGACGTGACGCCCAGCCGCATCCGTGAGGCGATCGACCTGGGCAACATCGCGATCGTGGCCGGCTTCCAGGGCGTCTCGCAGGACACCAAGGACATCACCACGCTGGGCCGCGGCGGGTCCGACACCACGGCGGTGGCGCTGGCGGCGGCTCTGCAGGCCGACGTGTGCGAGATCTACACCGACGTCGACGGCGTGTTCACCGCCGACCCCCGCATCGTGCCGGCGGCGCGGCAGATCCCCAGGATCTCGTACGACGAGATGATGGAGATGGCCGCGTGCGGCTCGAAGATCCTGCATCTGCGCTGCGTCGAATACGCTCGCCGGTTCGACCTGCCGATTCACGTACGCAGCTCGTTCAGCACCAAGGAAGGCACCTGGGTCGTCTCCGACCCTTACACCGAAGGAACCGAGATGGAGCAGCCGATCATCTCCGGCGTCGCACACGACCGGAGCGAGGCCAAGATCACAGTTGTCGGGGTCCCCGACAAGGTCGGAGAGGCTGCCTCGATCTTCAAAACGCTGGCCGACGCCGAGATCAACATCGACATGATCGTGCAGAACGTCTCGGCCGCGGCCACGGGCCGCACGGACATCTCCTTCACGCTGCCGACGACCGACGCCCAGACGGCGCTGGCGTCGCTGAAGAAGATCCAGGGTCAGATCGGTTACGAGTCGCTGCTCTTCGACGACCAGATCGGGAAGGTGTCGCTGATCGGCGCGGGCATGCGCTCGCACCCCGGCGTCACGGCGACGTTCTTCGCGGCCCTCGCCGACGCGGGGGTCAACATCGAGATGATCTCCACCTCGGAGATCCGCATCTCGGTGGTCGTCGAGCAGGACGGTGTCGACACGGCCGTGCAGGCCGCCCACCGCGCGTTCTCGCTCGATGCCGACCAGGTCGAAGCCACGGTGTACGGAGGTAGTGGACGATGAGCAGGCCCAGTCTCGCCCTGATCGGGGCCACCGGCGCCGTGGGCACCGTCATGCGCGACATCGTGTCGTCGCGTGAGGACATCTGGGGCGAGATCCGTCTCGTCGCCTCGCCTCGTTCGGCGGGCAAGGTGCTCCAGGTGCGCGGCGAGGAAGTCGTGGTGCAGGCCCTCGCGCCCGAGGTGTTCGACGGCATCGACATCGCGATCTTCGACGTGCCGGACGAGGTGTCGGCGGTATGGGTGCCGATCGCGGCCGAGCGCGGCGCGATCGTGATCGACAAGTCGGGGACGTTCCGGATGGAGCCGGACGTGCCGCTGGTCGTGCCCGAGGTCAACCCGCTCGACGCCCGCAACCGGCCGCGCAACATCATCTCGACCCCCAACTGCACGACGCTGTCGATGATGGCGGCCATGGGGGCGCTGCACGCCGAGTTCACGCTCACGGAGCTGGTCGTCGCCTCCTACCAGGCGGTGTCGGGCGCCGGCGTGGCGGGTTCGGCGCGGCTCTACGACGAGGTCGAGGCGCTGGCGGGCGACCGTACGGTGGGCCAGGCGGCCGGTGACGTACGCAAGGTGCTGGCCAACAAGCTGCCCGACGACTCGCCGTTCCCCGCGCCCATCGCGTTCAACGTGGTGCCGTGGGCCGGCTCCTACAAGGACGGCGGCTGGGCCTCCGAGGAGCTCAAGCTCCGCAACGAGTCCCGCAAGATCCTCGGCATCCCCGACCTCAAGGTCTCCTCGACCTGCGTGCGCGTGCCGGTGATCACGACTCACTCGCTGGCCGTGCACGCGCGGTTCGAGCGTGAGATCACGGTCGCCGACGCGCACCGTGTCCTGGAGGCGGCGCCGACGGTGGTCCTCATGGACGACCCGGCCAACGGGGTCTACCCGACGCCTCTCGACGTGGTGGGCAACGACCCGACCTACGTGGGCCGCATCCGTCAGGCGATCGACTTCCCCAACACGCTCGACCTGTTCGTGTGCGGTGACAACCTGCGCAAGGGCGCGGCGCTCAACGCGGCGGAGATCGCCGAGCTGGTCGCGGGCGAGCTGTAACCTCATCCGGATGGTGTGACGCCGTGCATTTCGCACGGCGTCCGCCGTCCGGTGCTGTCCAGGTGGTGTGACGCCGTGCGCTCCCCGCACGGCGTACCCTCACCCGGGCTCTGTCACCGGAAGAGGATGTCCCAGTGGTCGCTCTCGTCGGCGAAGACGGTGCCTGAGCCGGAACGGTAGAGCCGGGCGCCGTCGCTGCGCACGCCGGCCTTCGCGTGGTAACGCGTGATGTGCCGGTCGATGCAGGTGTTGTGAGAGATGTCGAGCTTGTAGCCGTTGCCGTGGCTGTACTGCCCAGAAGCGTGGCCCGCTTCCGTGCCACCCGTCACCATGATCGGGCACCCGCTCTCGCGCTTCAGCTCGATCATCCGGGCGATGGTCCCGGTCCGCACCGAGTCGAGCGACGTGCAGTGGTGCACGTGCTTGCTGGAGCAGTTGCCGGTCGACTTCATCCGCACGCCCCCGCTCCTCAGCCAACCGGTGGCCAGGCCGTGGGACATGTGCATGGCCCCGAAGCGCGGCAGGACACGCGTCAGATCGACTTCAGAGCGCCTGAGCGCCGCGCGCGGCCGTACCCGGGGCATCCGGGCCACTCTGGTGCGTACGCGGCTCTTGGCGGATCTGGTGGCCGGAGATCGCGGTGCCATCGCCGGCGGGTCGATGACCGTCAGCTGCGCGGGCCCGTGCATGCGGGGCGGCGTCCAGTCGTCGGGCGGTCCCTCCTGTTCGTCGGCCGAGTCGTTGAAGGGCCAGCCCGGCGTGGCGGTGATGTCCTCACCGGCCGCCATGAGCCGATCGAACGCCCAGGTCCGGCCCGGGTCCGACCCGGCCTCCTGCTCCGAGCCCTCGGACTCGGCCGATTTTTGGCTGTCCGGCGCAGCCGACCCTTCGGGGTGGGTGGCGGCTGAAGCGGCCGAGGCCAGCGCGATTATGGTTATCTCAATGCCGAGGAGTGCGACTACTGCGAGGCGCACTGTTCCACGTATCCACATGTCGATGCCTTTTCGCGGAAATAGCCCTTCCGCCTGAAACGACAATCCCACCTTTCGCAGGAGATAACTCATGCCGCAGGTGCAACTTTGCCTTGTGGCGGTGATCACCGTGCGGCTACATGACCTTGGACTGCAAAACCTGCTAGGTTGGACTGCTGCTATGGCCCTGACCAGACACAACAGAGGGACAGCAGCCTGATGAGCGGGTTTTCTGCCCGACGCCCGATCACGACGTAAAGTGACGAACGTGTCCGAAGCCCGAAACCGAGGATCGGAGAGCACCCGAGACGTCATCGTCGAGACGGCATTGCGGTTGTTCAGGGAGCGCGGTTTCGACGCGACCACGATGCGTGCCATCGCCGCCGAGGCCGGGGTGTCCGTGGGCAACGCCTACTACTACTTCGAGAGCAAGGAGGCGTTGATCCAGGCGTACTACGACCGCGCCCAGGCCGAGCACGAGGCGGCCTGCAGGGAGTTCCTGGCCACCGAGACGTCGTTCGCGGCCAGGCTGAGCGGGGTGCTACGCGAGTGGGTACGCGTCTCCGAGCCTTACCACGAGTTCGCCGTGAAGTTCTTCAAGCACGCGGCCGAGCCCACCAACCCGCTGAGCCCGTTCAGCAAGCAGTCGTCCCCGGCCCGTGAGGCCTCCATCGAGATCTACCGCCAGGTCGTCGAGGGGTCGCGGGACCGCATGAACGCCGAGCTGCGTGAGGAGCTGCCCGAGCTGCTCTGGCTGCTGTCCATGGGCATGGTGCTGTTCTGGGTGCACGACACCTCGCCGGGCTGCGCGCGTACGTACCGGCTGATCGAGGTGACGGTGCCGCTGGTGGACCGGCTGGTCGGGCTGTCGCATCTGCCCGGGTTGAGGGGGATCACGAAGGACTTCATCGCGGCGGTCCACGAGTTGCGGGCCTAGGACGCCATACCGGTCGGTTGGTAGGGTGGAGCGGCCGCTGCGGACGCGCTTGGAGGCCGTGAATGAGTCGCAACTGGGGCATGACCATCCCCTTCTACGATCGCCCGCTGTCGAAATCGCAGGAGCTGATCGCGGAGCTGCCCGAGCTGGGCTACACCGACGCGTGGTCCGCCGAGGTCAACGGGGCCGACGGGTTCGTGCCGCTGGCGATGGCCGCGCAGTGGGCGCCGGGGATCAGGCTGGGCAGCGCCATCGTGCCCGTCTCGACGCGCGGCCCGGGGCTGCTGGCCATGTCCGCGGCCACGCTGGCCGACCTGGCGCCTGAGCGCTTCGTGCTGGGCATCGGCGCCTCGTCGCCGGTGATCGTCGAGCGGTGGAACGCGGGGCGGTTCGACAAGCCCTACGCGCGCACGCGCGACACGCTGCGCTTCCTGAAGAAGGCGCTGGCCGGGGAGAAGGTCTCGGAGACGTACGAGACGTTCGAGATCAAGGGGTTCAAGCTGGAGCGGGCCCCCGAGCTCCCGCCGAAGATCGTGCTGGCCGCGCTGCGGCCCAGGATGCTCCACCTGGCCGCGGCGGAGGCCGACGGCGCGATCACCAACTGGCTCTCGCCCGACGACGTGCGCAAGGTGCGCGCCGAGATCGGCGAGGGCACCGAGCTGATCGCCCGCCTGTTCGTCTGCGTCAGCGAGGACGTCGACCGCGTGCGCGAGATGGCCAGGTGGATGCTGGCCACCTACCTGACCGTCCCGGTGTACGCCGCCTTCCACGACTGGCTGGGCCGGGGCGAGGTGCTGCGGCCCATGCACGAGGCGTGGCAGGCCGGCGACCGCCAGGCGGCGCTCAAGGCGATCCCCGACGAGGTGGTCGACGCCCTGATCGTGCACGGCGACGCGGCCACCTGCCGGGCCAGGATCCAGGAGTACGTGGACAACGGCCTCGACACCCCTGTCCTCGCGCCCGTCCCGGGCGGTGAGATCTCCATAGAGCAGGCCGTGCGCGAGCTGGCCCCCAAGAGATAGCTCCCCGAGCGTAGGAGGGTGCATGGACGACGTACTCAGGCTGGACGCGGTCGGTCAGGCGCAGGCGGTCAGGGACGGGCAGGTGACGGCGAGGGAGCTGGCCGAGGCCGCCATCGCTCGCATCGAGGTCCACGACGGCGAGCTGAACGCGGTCATCCACCGCCGGTTCGAGCGGGCGCTGGCGGAGATCGACTCCATCCCCAAGGAAGCGCCCTTCCGGGGCGTGCCGATCCTGCTGAAGGACCTCGGGTGGCGCGAGTCGGACGAGCCGTACAGCGGGGGCTCGAACGTACGCGACGGCGTCGAGCCCGGCGTCGACGGCTACGGCGTGGTGAGCCTGCGCGAGGCCGGGTTCGTCCTGCTCGGGCGGACGAACACCCCGGAGTTCGGCAGCACGATCACCACTGAGTCGGTGGCGTTCGGGCCCACGCGCAACCCGTACGACCCGGCGTACTCGGCGGGCGGCTCCAGCGGGGGGTCCGCGGCGGCGGTGGCGGCCGGGATGGTGGCGCTGGCCACCGCCAGCGACGGCGGCGGCTCGATCCGCATCCCCGCGTCCCTGTGCGGCCTGGTGGGGCTCAAGCCGACGCGCGGGCGCGTGAGCCTGGGTCCGGTCATGGGGGAGGGGTGGAGCGGGTTCTCGTGCCCGGGATTCGTCACCAGGACCGTGCGCGACACGGCGGCGGCCCTCGACGTCGTGTCCGGCCTGCGGCCCGGTGACCCGTACGACGCCCCCGCGCTGCCCGGTCCGCTGGCCGACGAGGTCGGCAGGGAGCCGGGGCGGCTGCGGGTGGGGTTCGTCACGAGGCATCCCAACGGGTCCGTGCCCGAGGTGCCCGCGTTGACGGAGGCCGTGACCAGGGCCGCCGTGCTGCTGGAGTCGCTCGGTCACGACGTCGTGCCCGGCGGCCCAGGGGCGCTCGCCGAGCCCGGCTTCGCCCAGCACTTCGGCGCCATCGTGGCCGACAACCTCGCCGCGCACGTGGAGAGCCTGGGCGAGCTGCGCGGCGCGCCCGTGCGGCCGGAGGAGCTGGAGCCGCGCAACGCCGCCATGCTCGGCGCGGCGCGCACGCACAGCGCGGCCGACCACATCCTGGCCACCCAGTGGATCGACGGCTACCGCCGCCGCATGGCCGCCTGGTGGAGCGCGGGCCACGACCTGCTGCTGATGCCCTCGCTGGGCGTCGCGCCGTTCCCGCTGGGCTGGATCCCGCCGGAGGACCTCAGCGTCGCGTTCGGCCGCACGGCGCATGCCGTGGCCTACACCTCGCCGATCAACGCGACCGGCCAGCCCGCCATCTCGCTGCCGCTGCACACGAACGCGGCCGGCCTGCCTGTGGGCGTGCAGCTCGTGGCGGCGGCCGGGAGGGAGGACCTGCTCGTCCGGGTGGCCGCGCAGATCGAGCGGGCCAGACCGTTCGAGCACGCGGCGCTGCGCTGACCCCTTCTGGGAGCAGGCCAGGAACTCGTGGCGGTTCCGACGCGTTATGTCGTGAGAAGCCGGGGGTAGGGGGTTCCTCATGATGGCGAAGGCAGCACGGGCAGCGGCGGCCTGGCGGACTTACCGCGACGTGACCAAGCCGGGGTCGCCCGGCCTGATGACCAGGGTCCGGGCGATCCCGCGGATGGTCGGCGCGGTCATGCGCGGACAGTACGCGGGCATGGGCAAGAGCAAGCTCGCCATGCTCGGACTCGGCGTGGTCTACATCCTGTCACCCGTCGACGTGGTGCCCGACTTCCTGGTGATGGTCGGCGTGGTCGACGACTTCGGCGTGTTCCTGTGGCTCGCCGCGACGCTGCTCGGCGAGAGCGGCCGCTACGTCGAGCACGAGCGCAACGTCATCCAGGCCAGGCTGGTCGAGGAAGAGGGTTAGATCTCCTCCATCCGCAGCCAGGCGCGCGAGGGCAGCGGGTGGCCGAAGAGGCGGGCGGCGTTGCCGTAGGCGACCCTGGCGATGTCGGCGGGCGGGAGCGTTCCGAGATTGCGCGCCACGGACTTCTGCGTGTCGGGCCAGGTCGAGTCGGAGTGCGGGTAGCCGCTCTCCTGCAGCACGTGGTCGAGCCCGACCGCGAGCCGCACGCCGGACAGCGCGTGGTCATCGAGCGTGCCGAAGAAGAAGTTGCGGCGCAGCACCTCGCTGGGCTTGAGCCCGCCCTCCCACGACGCCTCGCTCGCGACCGGGTGGTCGAGGGCGTAGTCGGCGCGCTCGGCCAGCATGGGCAGCCAGCCCACGCCGCCCTCGACGATGAGGAGGCGCAGCGAGGGGAAGCGCAGCGGCACGCCCGACCAGAGCCAGTCGGCGCAGGCGAACATCGCGCTGGTCGGCATCAGCGTGGTGATGGCCTCGATGGGCGTGTCGGGCGAGGGCACCGGGGACCACGACGAGTCGCCCGTGTGCAGGGCGACCACCGTGCCGGTCTCCTCGCAGGCGGCGAAGAACGGGTCCCAGTGGCCGGAGTGGATCGACGGCAGCCGCAGCCGGGTCGGGAACTCGGGGAAGACCACGGCCTTGAAGCCGCGGGCGGCGTTGGCGCGGATCTCCTTGGCGGCCACGTCGGGATCGGGCAACCACGGGAGCTGCAGGCCGATGATGCGCTCGGGGTAGGTGCCGGCCCAGACGTCGATGTGCCAGTCGTTCCACGCCTTGACCAGGGCCAGACCGAGCTCCTGGTCGCGGGTCCTGGCGAACGGCATGCCGGACTGCCCGGCCAGCATGCCGGGGAAGCACAGCGCGGCCCAGATGCCCGCCAGGTCCATGTCCTCGACGCGGGCCTCGATGTCGTGGCAGCCGGGGCGCATGTTCTCGAACCTGATGGGGTCGAGCGTGCGCTGCTCGCGGGGCAGCCCGGCGCCCACGTCGATGCCGGCGCACGGGTATGTCGCCCCGCCGTAGCGCCAGACCTGGTGGCCCGCCTCCGTATCCACGACCTTGGGCGCGACATCGGCATATTTCTCCGGCAGCCGCCCTTCGAACAGGTCGGGAGGCTCGATCAGGTGATCGTCGGCGGAGATGATCACGTAGTCGCGCCGCCTCGGGTCAGGGTCGGGGAGCAGCGGCGTAGTCACGCAGGTAACCGTACGACGGCGGGATAACGTCGAACAAGCTGCGACGTATCCGTTGGGTATCCGAGATCTTCGACCCGGGACCGCCGGGAGGGGGGCCGACGGGCGGTCCCAGGCCAGGGATGGGCCGCTCACCTGGACGCAGCAGGTGGGACCCGGCCTGCCACTACCCCTCGGAGTCCGGTTCAGTCAGCAGGTGGCCGCGTAATTCGGAAATGGTGGCCGGGGAAATGTTCAGGACTTTTGTGACATACGTCTCGATCGAGCCGTGCCGCGCCTTGAGGTCGTCGATGAACAGGCGCATGGCCTCCGCGGGCGCCAGGCCGAACCCCGCCCACATGGCCGCGTCGGGGTGCCTGGCGCGCCAACTACCGATGAAGTGCTCGGTGGCCAGCCCGGTGAGCGCGTAGTCCGCCACGATGTCGTCCTCGCCCACGCCCGCCAGCGACAGGACGAGCGCGGCGAGCACTCCGGTACGGTCCTTGCCGGCCGCGCAGTGGATCACCACGGGGGCGTTGTCGGCCCGTGCGATCGTCTCCAGGGCGGTCCTGAGGTTGTCGACGCCGTCCTCGGTCAGCTCCAGGTAGCGGTCGGCGAAGAATCTCGGGATCCCGCTCTCCTCCTTGTAGGTCGTGATGTCCCAGCGGCGGCCCTCGATGGGCAGGTTGTGGTAGCTCTGCCCCTCGGCGTCCGGGACGCGGCCCACCTTCTCGATCTCGGACGCGTGCCGCAGGTCGATGACCGTACGCACGCGTAGTTCTCGGAAGATCCTGAGATCGTCTCCGGCCAGCCAGCCGAGCGCGTCGGCCCGGTAGAGCCGCTGCCATTGGACTGTGCGCCCGTCATGGGTCGCATATCCACCTACGTCGCGGAAGTTGAAGATGTTGGCGAACTCAATGTGGCGGATCACGCTCAACACCTTAATTGGCGGCGGTGACGGACTCCTTGGACGAATCGCCGGCCTTCCGCTCGGCCACCTCGCGGCGGATCAGCAGGACCCAGCCGGCCAGGGCGATGCCGATGAACAGCCACCACTGGACTCCGTAGGCCAGGTTGAGTCCGCCTCCCGCGCCCACGTCAGGCTCGGGCACCGGGGCCGGCGCCGTGGCCGGCGGGGGAGTCTGCTCGGTCAGCTCCACGTAGCCGCCCACCAGCCGGTACGGCAGCCCCTTGCCGATCTTGTCGGCGTTGATCAGCAGGACCTGCCCGGCCGGCAGCCCGGCGCGCTCCCGGATGCCGCTGGAGTCCTCGGTCTCGCTGAGCCGTAGCCGCCCGGTGACATTTACCTGTCCTGTGGGCGGAGCGGGCACCTCGGGCGTGGCGTCGGCGGTGGCGCCTGCCTTGACCCAGCCCCTGTTGACGATCACCGCCGTGCCGTTGCCGGTGACGAGGGGCGTCAGGACGTAGAAGCCGTTCTGGCCCTCCTGGGGTCGCCTGCGTACGAGGAGGGCGTGGGACGGGTCGTACGTGCCCGAGACCGTGACCTTCCTGTACCGGTCGTCCGCGCGGACCTGCCGCCCCGGGACCGCCAGCCGCTCCAGCGGCACCGGCGCGGCCTCGATGTTGGCCGTGACCCGCTCGCTGTTGGCCGAGCGCTCCTCGAAGCGCCCGAACTGCCACCGCCCGAGGAACACGAAGGCGGGGATGACCAGCAGCACCACCACGTGGAGCGCGAGCCATCGGGGCGTCAGCAGGAACCGGTACACGCTTCAAGGGTAGGCACCGGAGGGGGTGCCCCCTCACGCGCCTAGGCGCTTCTGAGCTGGGCCCCCGACCCGGGCACCGCGGTCACCTCGCGCGGCCCGCTCACCTCGTGGCCGTCCGCGCACCGGAAATGCTGCTCGATGGGGGCCCCGCAGTCGCGGTGGGTCAGCAGCACCGCCGGCCCGTCCTCGTCCGCCAGGTATTTGTCACCCCAGTGCATGAGCGCGACCAGGAGGGGATAGAGGTCGCGGCCCTTGTCCGTGAGCCGGTATTCGTCGCGCTGCCGCTGGCCGGGCTCGCGGTAGGGCTCCTTGCGCAGCAGGCCCTCGTCGACCAGCCGGGCGAGCCGGGCGCTGAGCACCTGGCGGGGGGCGCCGGTGATCGCCTGCATGTCGGCGAACCTCCGCACGCCGTTGAACGCCTCGCGCAGCACCAGGAAGGTCCACTTCTCCCCGACGATGTCCAGGGTGCGCTCGATCGAGCAGTTGTCCACCCGGAAGGGAACGTTCATTCCCACATTATATCTGAGTTCATTTGACAGACTCAGCGCTCGCGGGCAGGCTGAGTCTATGCAGGGAACCCAGATCCGCCCCGCGCGCCCGGACGACGAGGAACGGATCAGACGCTTCCTGGCGGGGCTGTCGCTCCACACGCAGACGCTGCGCTTCTTCACCGGCGTCAGCACCCCCGCCGCGGGGCTGGTGCGCACGCTGCTCGCGCTGGACGAGCGCCGCGACGCGCTCGTCGCGATCACCGAGGGCGGCGAGATCGTCGGCCACGCCATGAGCTTCAGGGGCGGCTGCGCCGACGTGGAGGTCGCCGTGGTCGTGGCCGACCAGTGGCAGGGCCGGGGGATCGGGCCCAGGTTGATCGACGTGCTGCTGCTCAGGGCCTCCGTACGGGGTGCGCGGACCGTGGGCATGGACGTGCTGGGGGAGAACCGGCGCGTCCTGAGACTCGTCCGCAGGCTCTGGCCGGACGCCGAGATGAAGGTGACTTCCGGATCGGTGGAGGTGACCGCTATGATCGATCCACTCGGCCTATTTGCGGAACAAGGTTCTGTTGGCACACCATTGACAGCGTGAAGAGTGCCAAGAACGGACGCGACGGCCGTACCCGCATCATCGAGGGTGCCCTCCGCCGCTTCAGTCAGGACGGGGTCTCGGCCACCACGCTGGCCAGCCTCCGCGAGGAGAGCGGCGTCAGCGTCGGCAGCTTCTACCACCACTTCGCCAGCAAAGAGCATGTCTTCGGCGTGCTGTACGCGGAGATCCTGACCGCCTACCAGGCCGCCTTCCTCGCCGAGCTGGTCAGCCACGAGGAGGCCCGCGACGGCATCGAGGCCGTCGTGGCCCTCCACATGCGGTGGGCCGGCGAGCACCCGGAGAGGGCCAGGCTGCTGGTCAGCGAGCGACCGCCGCGCAAGCACGAGCCGGGCGGCGCGGAGGTGGCCGAGGCCCGGCGCGGGTTCTTCCGCCAGGTCTCCGACTGGTGGCGGCCGCACATGAAGAACGGCCTGCTCCAGACCGTCCACCCGACCATGTGCTACGTGCTGTGGCTGGGGCCCGCGCAGGAGATGTGCCGCCTGTGGTTCGCGGGCGCCCACACGCCCACGGAAGAGGAGATCAAGGGGCTGGGCGCCGCCGCGTGGCAGAGCCTCCGCCAGCAATGACAGGCCCCCGCAAGGGGCCTGACCAGCGCGGGGAGCGATGATCCGGGCACCGTCTGTGGTGTTATTGTCCACTTGTGACTCGACCTCGGGCGCTGGCACTGCCCGCTATGCCGGAGAGCGCGCTCGCCCGCTTGGGCGAGGTAGCCGACCTGGCCGAGGTTCCCGCGCGTCCCAGCCTCGGCTTCACCGACGAGCAGCTCGCCGACCTGGTCATCGAGACCGGCGCGACCGTGCTCATCACCGACGGCGACCAGGTTCGCACGTCGGTGCTCGCCCTGCCCCTCGACGTGGTGGCCGTCATGGGCCCGACCACCAGCGTGGACCTGGCGCTGGCCGCCGAGTACGGGGTGACCGTCCTGCACGCCGCCGACCGCGACCCCGAGTCGGTGGCCGAGCTCACGCTCGCGCTGATGTTCGCCGTCAGCCGGAACATCGTGGCCGCGGACCGGGAGGTGCGCCAGGGGCGCGTCGGCAAGGTGCCGCCCGCCCAGCGCCACCGCGGCAGGCGGCTGAGCGGCAGGACGCTCGGCGTCGTGGGCCTGGGCCGCGTCGGCAGGGCCGTGCGCTGGCGCTGCGAGGGCCTGGGGATGCGAGTGATCATCTGCGATCCGTTCGTCCCCGAGGCCACCCACACGCTGCCCGCCCTGCTGGCGGAGGCGGACGTGGTGTCGCTGCACGTGCCGCTGACCGGGGAGACGCGGGGCTTTTTCGCCTACCCCGAGTTCGGCGCGATGCGGCCGGGCTCCATCTATCTCAACACCTCGCGCGGCGCGCTGCACGACCTGACGGCGCTGGTCGACGCGCTGCGCCAGGGCCAGGTGGGCGGCGCGGGGCTCGACCACTTCGAGGGCGAGTGGCTCGATCCGGCCCACCCCCTGACGCGCCTGCCGAACGTGGTGCTGACACCCCGCCTGGGCGGGGCCACGGGGGAGAGCCGGGAGGAGCTGGCCGGGATGCTGGTGGAGGACATCGCCCGGCTGCTGCGCGGCGAGCGGCCCGCCCACGCCTGCGTGCCCGCCCTGCCGTTCGCCTGATCCGCCTGGGCCGTCATGCGGGCTGGCGGAGGCGGGTGTGGACGCGCCAGCTCGCCCGGTCGAGCGAGATGTCCAGCCGCAGGTCGCCGCGGTGCCTGCGCAGGCCGGGCACGCGGACCCGGTCGTGCACGTCGAACCTGCCCCGATGCGGATAGCCGAACCCCAGCTCGCCGGGCAGCACCCGCAGGTCGTCGCGGTTGCCGCAGCGCGGGCACGTCCAGGACACCAGGTCCATGCCGCGGTTGTAGTCGGAGCAGGCGCGGAAGTATTCGTCAGGTCCGAACCGGGACTCGCAGGCCAAGCAAGGAATCAGCATGGGTCCGCTCCTCGGGGCGACGTGGCGACTTCCCTAGAGATACCGCTCACTACTTGTCCGCCGCTTGCAGAACGCTTGGGTGCTTAAGTAACAGTATGAGCACAGGGAGCGACGATTGCGAGCCCGGGGTGGGGAGCCCTCGCGAGTGCGACCATCGGCGCGCTATCCCGAAACAGTGCGAGCGCCGATGGTATCGGGCTATGCGGGAGTGTCCGTGGTGAAAGGATGGACTTGTGGAACGACTGCGCCATCACCTCCTGGAGACCGACTACACGATCGACGGCGTACGTGAGCGGCTGGGCAGCATGGCGGCCTCGGCCCTGGCCAGGGAGGAGCTGGTGCCGGCCCTGCGCGCCACCGCCGACCTCGATCCGCTGGCGGCGTCGATCAGGCTGTGGTGGCTGGGCGTTCCCGTCCCCGCCGCGTCCCTCGCCCCGGAGGTCTTCGACTCGGGGCTGGTCAGGGCCGACGGCGACCAGGTGAGCGCGACCGTGCACCTGCAGCCCTGGGAGACCGGCGGCTACCTCGTCTCCGACCGCAAGGTGCGCCCCGGCGACCCGGCGCTGCGTCCTGACCACGTGGTCGGGGCCGGCGGCGCCTCGGCCAACCTGGCCCAGCTCGCCACCCGCCGCCCGGTGGGGCGCGCGCTCGACCTCGGCACCGGCTGCGGCGTGCAGGTGCTGCACCTGGCCGGGCGGGCCGAGCACATCGTGGCCACCGACGTGAACCCGCGGGCCGTCGAGCTGGCCAGGCTTAGCTGGGAGCTGTCCGGCATCTCCAGCGTGGAGGCACGTACGGGGTCGATGTTCGAGCCGGTCGAGGACGAGCTGTTCGACCTGATCGTGAGCAACCCCCCGTTCGTCATCGGCCCCGGGGACGGCCTGACCTACCGCGAGGCCGGCGGCGACGGCTTCTGCCGCGACCTCGTACGCCGCACGCCCGGCCACCTCAACCCCGGCGGCCAGGCCCACTTCCTGGCCAACTGGCTGCACGTCGAGGGCGAGGACTGGCACGACCGCGTGGGCGGCTGGCTGCGCGAGACCGGCTGCGACGCCTGGGTGGTCCAGCGCGACGTGCAGGACCCGGCCGAGTACGTCGAGCTCTGGCTCAGGGACGCCGCCGAGCAGGGCACGAAGGCGTACGCCGAGCACTACGACCGCTGGCTGGCCTGGTTCGACGAGCGGAAGGTCGAGGGCATCGGGTTCGGCTGGATCACCATGCGCAACTCCGGCACGCTCGACCCGGTCGTCCGCGTCGAGCACCTGGACCACCTGGTCTCGCTCCCGGTCGGCGACTACGTGGACTCCGTGCTCGACGCCGTCGCCACCGCGCACCGCGTCAAGGAGCTGGACACGGCGCTCCTGCGCACCGCTGACGGCCTGCTCGACGAGCGCATCGGCCTGCCGGGCGCGGAGGACCCCATCCGCATCGTGCTGCGCCAGACGCAGGGCCTGCGCCGCAGCAGGGAGGTCGGCACGGTGGAGGCCGCGCTGGCCGGGGTCTGCGACGGCGAGCTGGCGCTCGGCCCCCTGCTCAACGTGATCGCCGAGCTGGTCGGCGACGGTGAGATCCTCGACTCCGACGCGGTCAGGCCGCTGATCGCGGAGGGTTACTTCCTGCTTTAATCGCCCGTCAATTGGACGTTGAGCGCCCGGGTGGAGGCTCATGGCCAAGACACGGACCCCGGGGGGTTCGAGGGCCGTGTCAGGTCCGGCCGGTCGTCTAAGGTGAGGCGGCTAGCCACTACGCGGAGCATCCGGATAACCGGGCCCCCTAGCGACGCGTGGTGGCGACAGATGACCGGCCGGGCTGCATCACGACATATTCGTGACGGCCTAAGGACAGCCTTGATCAACCATGTGTGGATGACACGTCTGGACGATGAGCTGTACTCAGGACTCGACGACGGCCCCTTCGGCGGGGATGGCATCGATCAGGGCCTTGAGGTCCCCGGCCTCAGGGGCGCCGAGCCGGGAGAAGATCTCGAACGCCTGCCGTAGACATTCCAGGCTCCTGGTCGTGCTGCCCAGACCGCGCAGCGCCTTGCCGAGCACCGTGAGGGACAGCGCCTCGCCGTACGGGTGGCCGATCTCGCGGGAGACCACCAGCGCCTGTTCCGCGTGGCGCACGGCCTCGGGGTGGCGTCCGGCGGCGATGAACGTCTCGGCCAGCCTGGAGCAGACCCGCTGCTCCCAGACGCGCTGCTTGCTGGCCCGGAAGAAGGCCAGGCACTCGGCGTGGTGGTGGACGGCCTCGGTGAGCCGGCCGACCCGGGACAGCACGATGCCGAGGTGGTAGCGGGCGCGGGCGGTCCCGGCGCCGCTGCCGATCTCGGTGAACAGGGCCAGGCCCTTCTCCGCCGCCGCGATCGCGTCCGCGGGCCGGCCGAGCCCCAGGTGGTCGCGGGCCGAGTAGCTGAGCACCAGCGCCTCGCCGGCCGGCACGTCGTTCGCCCGGTAGAACCGCATCGCCGCGTCGAACAGCTCCAGCGCCTCGATGTGGCGGCGCTGCCTGCCGACGACGACGGCCAGGGCGTTCAGCACCTCGCCGGTGACGATCTTCTCGCCGCGGGCCGTGGACAGCTCGTGGACGACCCTGAAGTGGCCCTCGGCCGCCTTCAGCTGGTTGTCGGCGAACAGCACCCGGCCGAGCACGTACCGGCTGCGCAGCTCGCTGCCCTGGTCGCCGAGCCGCTGCGCGGCGCTCAGCACGGCGCGCGTGCCCTGGGCGAACTCCCGCGTGTGCGTGCCCGCCTCCAGCAGCGGCTCCATCGCCACCAGCAGGTCTCCGGCGGGCAGCAGCTGCTCGCCGGCGACGGCCGACGCGGCGGCCTGGTTGATGGCCGCGAACAGCGAGTCGCCCTCGGCGATCAGCCAGGCCACGGCCTCGTCCACGCTGGTGAACGACAGCCCCTCGCTGATCGTCACGATGTTGGCCGGGATCATGCTGCCCTCGTAGGCCAGGCTGTGCGCGGACTGGGCCGAGGCCAGGTAGAAGCCGAGCAGCCGGTGCAGCGCCCGCGCCTTGGCCTCGGGCGGCTCGGTCTTGTCCAGCTGGCGCCTGGCGAACAGCTTGAGCAGGTCGTGGAAGCGGTAGCGGCCGGGCGCGGGCGCCTCGAGCAGGCTCGCGTCCACAAGGGACTCCAGTACGGACTCCGCCTCGAACTGGCTCACCGACAGCACGGCGGCCGCCGCCCCCGTGGAGATGTCGGGCCCCTTGGACAGCGAGAGCAGGCGGAAGGCACGCGCCTGGGCCGGCGCGAGCTGGCCGTACCCGAGCGCGAACGTGGCCTCGACGGCCAGGTTGCCCACACGCAGCTCGTCGAGGCGGCGCTGCTCGTCGGCCAGCCTGGGCACGAGCGAGGCGACCGTCCAGGAGGGGCGCGCGGCCAGCCTGGCGGCCACGATGCGTACCGCCAGCGGCAGGAACCCGCAGGCGGCCACCACGTCCATGGCCGCGCCGTGCTCGGCCGACACGCGCTCGGCCCCGGCCACCGACGCGAACAGCGACAGCGCCTCGCCCGGCTCCATCACGTCGAGGTCGATGAGCCGTGCGGAGGGCAGGTCGGCCAGCTTGCCGCGGCTCGTCACGATGGCCGCGCACCCGGGCGAACCCGGCAGCAGCTGGCTGACCTGCTCGGCGTCGCGGGCGTTGTCGAGCAGCACGAGGATGCGGCGGTCGGCGAGGATCGACCGGTAGAGCGCGGCGCGTTCCGGCAGCCCGTCCGGGACGATGTCCGGCGGGATGCCGAGCGCCCGCAGGAACCCGCCGAGCGCCGACTCGGGCACGGTCGCCTCGTCGGTGTAGCCGCGCAGGTCGGCATAGAGCTGGCCGTCGGGGAACAGGTCCTCGGCCAGGTGCGCGACGTGCACGGCCAGCGCGGTCTTGCCCACGCCGCCGATGCCGGAGACCGCGATCACGGGCACGCCCTCGGCCGACGACTGCGCCGACGACTGGGCCGACAGCAGCGTGCGGAGCCGTACGGCGACCTCCTTGCGGCCGGTGAAGTCGTTGACGGCGGCGGGGAGCTGCGCGGGGCGCGGCAACTGCGGGGCCTGGCGCTGCTCCGGCTCCTCCACCGGCTCCTCCACCGGCTCCTCGGCGGGCACCTCGGCGGCGGCCAGCGTGGGGTCGGCGGCCAGGATGCGCTGGTGCAGCGCGGCCAGCTCGGGGCCCGGCTCGATGCCGAGCTCCTCGACGAGGGCCTCGCGCGTCTCGGTGAACACGTTGAGGGCGTCGCCCTGCCGCCCGCACCGGTAGTAGGCCAGCATGAGCTGGGCGCGCAGCTTCTCGCGCAGCGGGTGGTCGGCGGTCAGCGCGATCAGCTCGGAGACGACCTTCGCGTGGTCGCCCAGCTCCAGGTCCACGTCCATGAGCGTCTCGACGACGCTGATGCGGCGCTCGACCAGCCGGTCGCGCTGGTGCTCGGAGTAGGGGCCGACGGTCCCGGCCAGCGGCTCGCCCTCGAAGAGCGACAGCGCCTCGCGCAGCCCTTCGGCGGCCTCGCGCAGCCGGCCGCTCTTGCGCGCGCTCTCGGAGTCCTGGACGCCGCGTTCGAAGCGGACCAGGTCGAGCGAGCCGTCGGGCAGCCGCAGCGCGTAGCCCCTCCCGATGGACGTCAGCAGCTCCGGGCGGGAACGGGCGGGCCGGTCCGGCTCCAGCACCGTACGCAGCCGGGAGACGTAGGTGCGCAGGGCGCCCAGGGCCCGCGGGGGCGCGTCCTCTCCCCAGACCGCGTCGATCATCTCGTTGGGGGTGACCGCATGGCCTTCACGCAGCAGCAGCATGCCCAGGATGGAACGCTGCAGCGGAGTGCCCAGATCGAGCTCCTGGCCGTCACGCCAGGCGCGGACAGGACCGAGCACGGCGAACCTCAGCCCGCCCTCGACGCTCTGACCAGCCATGCCGAATGTCTCCCAGCCAATGGATCGTTTTGTTACCAAATGATAGATCCAACGTCCTTTGTCACCTAGACTCCGGACTGATCGTTAAATGTGCCGTTGATCCGTCTTTGATCCGGTGTTGAGCGTGCCCCTGGATGCTGATGGTCGGCTAGGCATGACTCACACCGCGGGGGCGTGTCATGTAGAGCACTCGTAGGCAGGAAAAAATACGGCCCCGCCCAAACTTTCTTGGGGCGGGGCCGTGGTGGACAGGTTCTCAGGCCGCCTCGACCAGTCCGAGCCGCAGGGCGAGCCGCTCGCGTACGAGCGGCCATTCGGAGCTCAGGATCGAGTAGAACGCGGTATCTCGGACCGTGTTGTCGGCGCCTCGGCTATCCGCTCGCCGCACCCCGTCGAAGTGTGCGCCGAGGGCCTCGATGGCGGCCCGGGACTTGGTGTTACGTACATCTGCTTTGAGGGTGATGCGGTGGACGTTCCATGTCTCGAAGGCGAGCGAGAGCATCAGGAACTTGCTCTCACGGTTGACACCCGTGCCCTGGGCACTGGCGGCCAGCCAGGTGTAACCGATGTCCGCCACGGACGGGATCTCGCCCACCGCACCCCGTGTACCCGGAGGCCAGGGCATGGGGCCCTGCCAGTACTCCAGGTGCATGAGACGGGTGGCACCGACCACGCGGTCGGTGTTCAGCCACCGGATGGCGAAGGGCATGGAGCGGCCCTCCGCCTGCTCAGCCATGGCGGCCTCCACATAGGAGACCATCTCGTCCCGGCTTTCCGGGACGCGAGTGAAGGCGTAAGTGCAACGGTCTTCACTCGCCGCGGCGACGAGGTCGTCGATCGCCGCGAGGCTGAGAGGTTCCAGGCGCACGGAGCGCCCGGACAAGGTGACAAGAGCGGGCATGAGCACATGATGAGGGGAAGCGGGGGCGCACGTAACCATGCAGTTAGGAAGATCTTTTGCAGCTTTCTGCAGACAGGGTGTTCCTGCAGGTCAGCGGCCCCTTTTGAGCGATGGTAAACCCGCTCTTGGGGAAAGATTCGCCTAACTGTGACATGGTGTCGGGACGAGCGCGGGACGCCGTTCACGCACCGCTTCGTGCGACACCGAGGCCAGCTCGTTCAGACCCTTCGACAGATAGTCCAGATTGTCGGCGATCCAGGGGAGTTGGAGGGGGTTCGGGCTGTTCAGAGCGGTCAGTCGCTCTTCGGCGGTCTCGCCGTAGAGGAGGCTCACCGCGACCCGCACCCTCGCCGCCGCCGGGTCGTCGCCGAAGGCGTGTCCGGGCAGGACGCCGATGCCATGTTCCTCCAGCAGGATCTTGGTGATCTCGGCGGAGCCGCCGAGCCGGAGGTGGCTCAGATCGGGATAGAGGTAGAAGCCGCCCTGCGGGACGGGCACGTCGGCTCCGATCTCGGTGAACCTCTCGTGCACGGCCCTGGCGACCGTGCCGTGCAGCCGCCGGGCGAGCTCGATGCGGGCCAGCAGCTCCTGGGGCTCGTCGAAGGCGTACGCCGCCGCCTCCTGCACCGGGGCCGCGGGCGCCGACCAGATCTCGCTGGCCACCGCGAGCAGGCTCCTGTGCAGCGCGTGGCTGCCCGCGGGCAGCCTGGCCACACCGATCCGCCAGCCGCCCAGTGCCAGGCTCTTGCTCAGCCCGGTGGTGATGATCGTGCGCTCGGGGGCGAGGTCGGCGGGGGAGGTGAACGGCAGGGCAGGGTCGTGCACGACGTCGCGGTAGATCTCGTCCGAGATGATCATCAGATCGAGCTCGCGGGCGATCTCCACCAGCCGCGCGATGGTCTCCGGACCGGCCAGGCGGCCCGTCGGGTTGTCGGGCAGCGTCACCAGCAGCGAGTTGACCGTCCTGCCCTGGGCCCTGGCCCGGAGCACCGCGCCGGTCACGAGGTCGGGGTCGGGCACTCCGCCCCCTCCTGGCGGTGCGGGCACCAGGATGGGGCGGGAGCCGACCAGCTCGGCCTGGGCGGCGTAGCTGACCCAGCTGGGCATGGGCAGGACGATGTCCCCGCCGATCGCCAGGAGGAGGCCGTACAGCAGGGACTTGCTGCCAGGCCCGCAGACGACGAGCCCGGGGTCGGTGGGGAGCCCGCGTCGTGTCCAGTAGCCCGCCGCCGCCGTCCTGAGCTCGGACGCTCCCGCGACCGGCCCGTAGCCGTTGCGCTCGGCCGCGCCGGCCAGCCTGTCGCGCAGTGCCGGGTGGACGGGCAGCCCTGCCTCGCCGAAGGCCAGGTGAAGCACTCGCTCCCCGGCGTGCCGTCTTCGGTCGATGTCCTCGTTTGCCGCCAATGTGGCGGACAACGTCACCGTCATGTTTGTCACGTTCCCAGGGTGGTTTGATGAAGGCATCAGCACAAGCGAGGCTTTTCGTGGGTAGGCATAAGGAAGAGTGATGCTTGAATTGCGGCGTTTGGTCCTGATCTGCGAGTTCGCTCGTCGCGGAAGTATCGCTGCGACGGCAGCATCGCTGGGGTACAGTCCTTCGGCCGTGTCGCAGCAACTCGTCGCGCTCGAACGTGAGACCGGAACGGTCCTCATCGACAGGACCGCGCGCAGCGCCGAGCTGACCGACGCGGGGCGGCGGCTGGTGGCGCACGCGGAGCGCATCCTGTCCATGGTCGAGGAGGCGGAGTCGGACCTGTCCGCCCATGCGGGGACCCCCGCGGGGCGGGTCGTGGTCACCGCCTTCCCGACGGCCGCGGTCGCGTTCGCCCCGGCGCTCGCCCGCTCGCTGCGCCGCCACACCGAGCTGACGCTCCGGCTGGGGCAGAGCAGGTCGGGCCGGGGCATGCGCGAGGTGCAGTCGGGGGAGGTGGACATCGCGCTCGTGGACGACTGGTACGGGCGGGTGCGCGACAACGAGAGCCTGCGGGTGTTCCCGCTGCTGCGCGACCCCCTCGTGCTGGTGGTGCCGCGCAAGCACCGTCTGGCCGACCCCGACGTGCCGGTGGACCTGCGGGAGCTGCGCGACGAGCCGTGGATGGCGACGCCCGACGGGGAGCCGTCCCGGCTGGCGGTGGACCGGCTCCTGGTGGACGTGGGCGGGACCCGGCCCACGCCGTGGGAGTTCGAAGGGCTGGGAACGATCCTTTCTCTGGTGGCGAAGGGGATCGGCATCGCCGCCGTGCCCGCGCTCGCGCTGGCGGCAGGGGTGCGGGGGCTGGCGGTGCGCCAGTTCCCGGGAAACCCGGTGGGGCGCGACGTGCACGCGGTCGCCCGCAACTCGAGCGTCAACCGGCCGTCGGTGTCGGTGACGCTCCGCGCGATCCACGTGGCCGCCCGCTACCTCGCCGCCGACCTGGATCCGGTGCGTCCGGCGGACCGCCGCCCGCCCGGCGATCCGCTGGAAGATGACGAGGCGGCCCAGTGAACGGCCCAGTGAACGGCCCAGTGAACGGCCCGGTGAGGCGATAGCGTCTGCCGTTATGGCGCCGACGTACGACATCGAGCACCTCCTGCTCTCCCAGCCGAGCACCTGCACGGTCGCGGGCATCGACGAGGTGGGCCGTGGCGCGTGGGCGGGGCCGGTAACGGTCTGCGCCGTCGTCACCGACCTGTCCGAGCCGCCGTCCGGCCTCACGGACTCCAAGCAGGTTTCGGCGGCCAGGCGCACCCCGCTCGCCGAGGAGCTGACCTCGTGGGCGGCCGGCATCGGCTTCGGCGAGGCCACCCACACGGAGATCGACGAGCTGGGCATGACCGAGGCCCTGCGCCGGGCCGCCAGGCGGGCGCTGGAGGCGCTGCCGGTGCGCCCGGACGCGGTGATCCTCGACGGCAAGCACGACTACATCGGCCCGCCCTGGCCGGTACGCCTGGAGGTCAAGGGCGACGCGGCCAGCATTTCGGTCGCGGCGGCGTCCGTCCTGGCCAAGGTCCGGCGCGACGCGTACATGGGGACGATCGGCTGCGAGGAGTACGGCTTCGCCGACAACGCCGGCTACCCCTCACCCCTCCACCAGGAGACCCTGGCCCGGCTCGGCCCCACGCCCCACCACCGGCTCTCGTGGTCCTACCTGGACGACCTCCCTCGATGGCGGCACCTCAAGCACCACCGGGACCCGCTCGTGGGAGAGGGCCAGGCCAGCCTGTTCGGCTGAACGAGGGCCATCGGGCATCATCGGATGGGTGCGAATCGGCGTCTTCGTCATCGCGGCGCAGTTCCCCGGCCAGGAGGCCGGGCAGGTGCTGGCCGATGCCGTCGAAGTGATCGTGGCCGCCGAGCAGGCGGGGTTCGACGACGCGTGGGTCACCGAGCATCACTTCATGTCCTACGGCGTGTGCCCCTCCGCGACCACCCTGGCGGCGGTCGCGCTCGGCAGGACCTCGCGGATCGGGCTCGGCACGGCCGTCAGCGTGCTGTCCACGCAGCATCCCGTGGCGCTGGCCGAGCAGGCGGCCATGCTGCACCATCTGTCCGGCGGGCGGTTCACGCTGGGGGTCGGCAGGGGCGGGCCGTGGGTGGACCTGGAGGTGTTCGGGACGGGGGCCGAGCGGTTCGAGCGGGGGTTCGGGGAGTCGCTCGACCTCCTGCTCGACGGCCTCTCCGGCGGTCCCGTCGCCGGTGACGGGGAGTTCTTCCGGTTCAGGGAGGTCCGGGTGGTGCCGGGCGCGAGCATGCGGCCGGTGGTCGCGTGCACCTCCGAGGCGACCGTGGGGGTGGCGGCGGAGCGGGGGCTGCCGATGCTGCTCGGGATGCACATCGGGGACGCCGAGAAGGCCGCCCTGGTCGAGGACTACGTCGCCCGGGGCGGGACCGCCACCGATCACGTGGCGGCGGGGGTGGCCTACGTGGCCGACTCCACGGCGGGGGCGGTGCGGGAGATCAAGGAGTCGCTGCCCCGGTGGCTGGAGCCGGGGCTGGCGGGGTACGTGCCGGTGGACGATCGCCCCCGACCTATGCGAAATATCCCGGCATATGTGGATTTGTTGGCCCGGATTCATCCGGTCGGGTCGGCCGAGCATTGTGCCGCGACGATCCTGCGTACCGCCGAGAACACCGGGATCGAGCGGTTCATCCTGCTGGTCGAGGGGCTGGGCGAGCACCGGCGGACGGTGGAGAACGTGCGGCGGTTCGGGGCGGAGGTGCTGCCGCTGCTGCGGGCCCGGTGACCCGGGCAGAGCCGGGTCACCGGGCCGGCCGGTCAGCAGTCGACCAGCTCCGGCTTCTGGTTGAGGATCTGGGCCCTCGGGGTGACGAACTCGTGCAGGGCCTTGGTCGCCGTCGGGTCGAAGACGGCGACCCGGTGGCAGTTCTGGAAGGCCAGCCGTACTCCGAAGTGGCGCTCCAGCGCTCCGCGCATCGCGTCGCTCGCCAGGCAGCGAAGGAGCTGGCCGCGGGCTTCCTCGGACGGCGGTGGCACCTGGTTGTCGGCGAACTCGGCTCCGGTCTGCTCGCGCTGTTCGGCCAGCCCGCTGATCAGCGACCACGCGTACGGCAGCGAGTCGCGGACGCACGCGATGAAGGCCGCGTCGTCCACCTCACCGGCTCTGGCCTGGTCGAGCAGTTCGTTCGGAACGGTCAGCGACATGCTGTCTCCTCTCGAATGGGATCAATCTGACGCTAGGTGGGGATTCGTGATCGCTCCAGATGCCTGGAGGGGGGCACTCAGGGGCCGAACACGAAATCCGGGTCTATCTGTGAGGCCAGGTCGGACCCGGTCCGGTCGTTGCCCCACGCGTGGGCGTTGCGCAGGTGGAAGTCCACGGTCTGGCGGCCGAAGCGCGCCCAGTCCTTCTCCTGCTCGTCGAGGGTCTTGCGGAGCACGGCCAGCGCGTCGGCGTTGACCGGCTCCAGGTCGTCGAGCGTGAAGTGGCGGCCCTGCTCCATGGCGCGGACGGCGGCGGAGTGCTCCATCCAGGTGAGCAGGTCGTCGCCCACGTGCTCGCGCAGGAAGTCGACGTCGGACGGGCCGTGGACCTTGTTGCCGACGACGGCCAGCGCGACGTCGTACGCGGCGGCGTACTCGCGGTACTGCCGGTAGACGCTCACGCCCTGCCTGGTCGGCTCCGCGACGAGGAACGTCAGGTCGAACCGGGTGAACAGCCCCGAGGCGAAGGAGTCGGCGCCCGCTGTCATGTCCACCACGACGTACTCACCGGGGCTGTCGATGAGGTGGTTGAGCAGCAGCTCCACCGCGCCGACCTTCGAGTGGTAGCAGGCCACGCCGAGGTCGTCCTCGCTGAACGGGCCGGTCGCGAGGAGGCGCAGCCCGTCGAGGGTGGTCAGCGCGTACGGGTCGGCGGCCAGGTCCTCGAAGCTCAGCAGCCGGGAGCCCCGGCCGGGCGGGGTGGTCTTGACCATGGCGTCGGCGGAGGGGATGCGGGGGTTGTCGCCGCGCAGCCGCTCCTTGATCTCGGTCAGGTGGGCGCCGAGCGGCTCGGGCTGCCGGTCGAGGCCGAGCACCATGGCCAGGTGCTGGTTGATGTCGGCGTCCACGGCCACCACCGGCCCGCCCTGGCTCGCCACATGTCTGGCGAACAGCGCGGACATCGTCGTCTTGCCACTGCCGCCCTTTCCGACGAACGCCACTCGCACGGCCCCTCCAGGTGGATATGAAAACCGTTTCCGTTGTCATCATGCCACACTCCGTGCGGGGCGTGTGCGGGCAACGCGAAAAGGCCACGTGGACGGGTTTCCACGTGGCCTTTTCGGGCGGGCGATTCAGGTGCAGGTGGCGTCGAGGTTGACCGGGCTCTCCGGGTCCGGTGTCCGCTCGGCGGCGGTGCCGGCCCTGGTCACGGGACCGGCCTCCAGGGTCTCGGCGACCTTGCGGCGGATGAACGACCAGTCGGGGTACGCCGTGTTGATCAGCGGCGGCACGAAGCTGAGGCTGCGGATCTTGGCGTCCTTGACCCGCTGCGCGAGGTCGATGACGGCCGGCAGCAGGTCCTGCGGGAGGTCGGTGGAGATGGCCCGCTTGGTCGCCACGGCCAGCCGCTCGAAGCTGTTGATCACGGTCATCGGGTCGGCCTGCTTGGCGAGCGCGTTGAGCAGGCACTTCTGGCGTCCCATGCGGACGTAGTCGTCGCTGTCGGTGCGCGAGCGGCCGTACCAGAGCGCCTCCTCGCCGGACAGCCTGCGGGTGCCGGCCGGCAGCAGGCCCTCGCGGTACTTGCCGTACACGATGGGCTCCTTGATGGTGACCTTCACGCCGCCCATGGCGTCGATGATCTCCGCGAACCCCTTCATGTCCACCAGGGCGTAGTAGTCCACGTTGAGGCCGAGGATGTCGCCGATCGTCTGTTTGATCAGTGCCGGCCCGCGCTGGCGCCGCTCCACGCCCGGCACCACCTCGGGGTGCTCCTCGGCGTACTGGAAGATCTCGTTGAGCAGGCCGGGCGTGTCGGGGCCGGTGCCGGTGAAGCCGTAGGGGAACTGGTCCCTGGCCGGGCCCGCGCGAAATTCGACGCGCTGGAGGTTGCGCGGCAGGCCGAACAGGGTGGTCGCGCCGGTCTCGGTGTCCACGCTGGCCACGGTCATGCTGTCGGTACGCACGCCGGGCCGGTTCGGCGCGGCGTCGCCGCCCAGGAGCAGGAAGTTGACCCGGCGGGCGCCGTTCCACGGGTCCTGGGCCATGATGGGCGCGGTGGCGGTGGTGCTGGGGAACAGGGTGTTCACGACGTCGCGTGACAGGTACGCGAGCCTGGTGGCGTACACCGTCGGGGTCATGATGAGCGCGCAGAGCGCGAGCGTCAGCGCCGTGGTCAGGAAGCGGCCGATCCTGTCGGAGCTCGGCGGGCGCACCAGGACGAAGGACCAGACGACCACGCCGGTCCAGGCGATCGCGATCGCCACCAGCACCACGGTGAACCCGACGAGCCAGCGGGGCTGCACCGCCAGCGACAGCAGGTGAGTGCTGTACGCCGTGAACACCATGAGGATGCCGGCCAGCATCACGACATATCCGAACATGAGCGCCAAGCCCGTCTTACGGCGCTCCGCGGCCAGATGTGCCACTCCCCACAACAAGGACGATGCCAGTGTCAGGGCCATGCTCGCCCCCAGGCCGAATCCCCGCTCTTTCTCCGTCATGCCTGGTCAAACCCCCATTTGCGCGCCCATCCACGCCACCTTAGTAATGCGCTGTGCGGGAAAGACGGTAGGAAGGGACGGGTCAGGTCAATTCCATGTCAAGACCACCTTGAGATATAACGTGAGTGTGCGCAAGCGACACGGAAGCTACGGATTCGACGCTCCCTGGGCGCTGGTCGGCTTGTTGTTCGGAGCGCTCGTGCTCCTGGCCCTGGCGTCGGTCTCGTTCCTGCTCGACATCCTCCTGGCGGGCATCGCGTTCCTGCTCGGTGGGCTCTACACGCTGGCCAGCGCGGCCAGCTACCTCTATACGACGCGGCGCGGCAAGTTCGCGGTCTGGGCCGGTGAGCTCGAGCGGCTGAACGGCGACGAGCTCCTGCTCGACCTCGGCTGCGGCCGGGGCGCGGTGCTGCTGATGGCGGCCCGGCGGCTGGAACACGGCAAGGCGACCGGCATCGACCTGTGGCAGTCGAAGGACCAGTCGGGCAACCGGGAGACCAGGACCAGGGCGAACGCCGCCGCCGAGGGCGTCGCCGACCGCGTCGAGCTGGTGACGGGCGACATGCGCGACCTGCCGTTCGGCGACGGCGCGTTCGACGCGATCGTGTCGAGCCTGGCCATCCACAACATCCCCGACGCCGAAGGGCGCGCGCAGGCCGTGCGCGAGGCGCACCGGGTGCTGCGGCCCGGAGGGTTGATGCTGATCGCCGACTTCCAGCACACGGCCGCGTACGAGGACACGCTGCGCTCGCTCGGCGTGGTGGACGTGCGGCGGCGCGACGCGGGCTGGCGGTTCTGGTACGGCGGACCGTGGTTCAGCACCGGCATCCTGGAGGTCAGGAAACCCGCGGCCTGAGCCGGCGATGCACATCGCGGCGGAAATCCGGCGAGGGGGTTTGCATGGTCATGCATAGGTGTGTATATACTTCGACTCGTGTCTAAGATGCTCACCTCTCTGCCTGTCGGTGAACGTGTCGGGATCGCCTTCTCCGGTGGCCTCGACACCTCGGTCGCGGTCGCGTGGATGCGCGAGAAGGGCGCGGTGCCGTGCACCTACACCGCCGACATCGGCCAGTACGACGAGCCTGACATCGCCTCGGTGCCCGGCCGCGCCACGGCGTACGGCGCCGAGGTCGCCCGGCTGGTCGACTGCCGGGCGGCGCTCGTGGAGGAGGGGCTCGCGGCCCTGGCCTGCGGGGCGTTCCACATCCGCTCCGGCGGGCGCACCTACTTCAACACCACGCCCCTCGGGCGGGCCGTCACGGGCACCCTGCTCGTCCGCGCGATGCTCGACGACAACGTGCTGATCTGGGGAGACGGCTCCACCTTCAAGGGCAACGACATCGAGCGGTTCTACCGCTACGGCCTGCTCGCCAACCCCTCCCTGCGGATATACAAGCCGTGGCTGGACGCCGACTTCGTCACGGAGCTCGGCGGCCGCAAGGAGATGTCCGAGTGGCTGCTCGCCAACAGGCTGCCCTACCGGGACAGCACGGAGAAGGCGTACTCCACCGACGCGAACATCTGGGGCGCGACCCACGAGGCCAAGGCGCTGGAGCACCTCGACGCGGGCATCGAGATCGTCGAGCCGATCATGGGCGTGCGGTTCTGGGACCCCGACGTCGAGATCGCCGCCGAGGACGTCACGATCGGCTTCGACCAGGGCCGGCCGGTGACCATCAACGGCAAGGAGTTCCCCTCTGCCGTCGACCTGGTCCTGGAGGCCAACGCCATCGGCGGCCGGCACGGCATGGGCATGTCCGACCAGATCGAGAACCGGATCATCGAGGCCAAGAGCCGGGGCATCTACGAGGCGCCGGGCATGGCGTTGCTGCACGCCGCCTACGAGCGGCTGGTCAACGCGATCCACAACGAGGACACCCTGGCCAACTACCACGCCGAGGGGCGGCGGCTGGGCCGGCTGCTGTACGAGGGCCGCTGGCTGGACCCGCAGGCGCTGATGCTGCGCGAGTCGCTGCAGCGCTGGGTCGGCACGGCGGTCACCGGCGAGGTGACCCTGCGGCTGCGGCGCGGCGAGGACTACTCCATCCTGGACACGTCCGGGCCGGCGTTCAGCTACCACCCGGACAAGCTGTCCATGGAGCGCACCGAGGACTCCGCCTTCGGGCCGGTCGACCGCATCGGCCAGCTGACCATGCGCAACCTCGACATCGCCGACACCCGTGCCAAGCTGGAGCAGTACGCCGGGCTCGGCATCGTCGGCCCCCAGCACCCGATGCTGACCGACGTGCCGCAGACGGCCTCGACCGAGCTGATCGGCGAGATGCCCGAGGGCGGCGCCGAGGCGATCGCCAACCGTGGCGAGCGCGGCGAGATCCCCGGCGACGACGAACTGCTCGACCACGCCGCGATGGAGTCCGGCACCGACTGACGAGGAGACGGCCGCGGCTGCCCGGCAGCCGCGGCACCGCCGAACCCCCCGGGAGCCGACGCGTGGCCGAACCGCAGGGCGACGAGCTCTACATCATCGTGTGCGCCGCCGGGCCGGCCCCGGACGTCGGCCGGCTGGTCGCCATGGCGCAGGAGCGGGGCTGGGCCGTCCAGGTCGTCGCCACTCCGTCGGCTCTCGACTTCATCGACGTGGCCACCCTGGAAGCCCAGACCGGCCGGCCAGTCCGCAGCCGCTATCGCAAGCCGCACGAGCCCAAACCCCCTCGACCGGGCGCGATCATCGTCGCGCCGGCCACGTACAACACGGTCAACAAGTTCGCCGGGGGCATCGCCGACACCTATGCCCTGGGCCTGCTGGCCGAGGCGCCCGGGCTCGGCATCCCCGTCGTCGTGCTGCCCTTCGTCAACAGCGCCCTGGCCGCCCGCCGGCCCTTCCTGCGCAGCATCGACGAGCTGCGCGCCGAAGGCGTCCGGGTCGTGTTCGGCCTGCCACGGCAGGTCGCCACGGACGAGCCGGACGCCGGCGCCCACCGCTTCCCCTGGGAACGCGCGCTGTCGGAGCTGTCTTGAGGGCTTGCACCTGACACTGTGTGAGGCGGTATGCCAGGATGTGCCGACTTTCAGGAGGAACATCGTGGCAATGGCTGAGCGGGTCGATGAGATCCTGGGCACGGGCAAGGCGCCGAACTTCCATGGTCTCGTGGTGATGCGGGGCGGGGAGATCGTGCTGGAGCGTTACGGCGCGGGGCCGGACCACCGGCTGGGCGACTCGCTGGGGCACGTCGAGTTCGACCGGGACACGCTGCATGACCTGCGCTCCGTGTCCAAGAGCATGGTGGCGCTGCTGTACGGCATCGCGCTGGGCGAAGGGCTCGTGCCG
This sequence comes from Nonomuraea sp. NPDC003707, assembly GCF_053587055.1. NCBI lineage: Bacteria > Bacillati > Actinomycetota > Actinomycetes > Streptosporangiales > Streptosporangiaceae > Nonomuraea > Nonomuraea sp. NPDC003707. The sequence goes on from NZ_JBSFNK010000009.1 coordinate 76,935, forward strand.
GAGCCGAGTGCGCCCTTGGTAGCCCAGTTTCCGGAATATCAGGATCTGGTGGCGGATCCGGCGCGCGCTCATCTGACCGTCGAGCACGCGCTGACCATGACCCTCGGCCTCGAATGGGACGAGAGCGCCCCCTACACCAGCGCGGCCAACAGCGAGATCGCGATGGAGCTGGCGCCCGACCGGTACCGGTACCTGCTGGAGCGGCCCGTCGTCGAGGAGGCGGGAAAGCTCTGGCACTACTGCGGCGGAGCCAGCGCCCTGCTCGGCGGCCTGATCGCCCGTGGGGCCGGCAGGCCGCTGGAGGAGTACGCCGCGACCGCGCTCTTCCGCCCGCTCGGGATCGACGCGTTCGAGTGGTCCAAGGGATTCCACGACACGGTGAGCGCCGCGGCCGGCCTTCGGCTGCGGCCGGTCGACCTGGCCGCCGTCGGGCAGCTGGTGCTCGACGGCGGCCGGGGCATCGTGCCCGCCGAGTGGCTCCAGGAGCTGGTGCGGTCGCGGGTGGTGATCGAGGACGGGTTCGAGTACGGCTACCAGTGGTACGTGAACACCAAGGACCGTCACTGGGTCGGCGGCCTCGGGAACGGCGGTCAGCACCTGCTCGTCCTGCCCGAGGAGGAGCTGGTCGTGGCGTTGACGGCCGGCGACTACGACCAGAGCGGGGACAGCTCCAAGGCCGTGCTCGAAGCGGTCCTCGCCTCCTGAGGGTTCCTTACGGAATGAGCAGGATCCGGCCGGTGACCGCGCGGCTCTCCAGGAGGCGGTGGGCCTGTGCGGCCTCCTCCAGCGGCAGCGTACGGTCGATGTAGGCGACGCTGCGTCCGGAGGCGAGCCGGTCGAGCATCGCCGGATAGTGCGTCCCGAACACCTCCCCGGCCCAGCCGGGCCCGCTGCACCCGGTGAGCGTCACCCCGCGTTCCATGAGGTCGGCGGCCGTGACGGCGGCGGGCTCCCCGGTCAGCATCCCGTAGAACAGCATCCGGCCGGTGCCGGGGGTGAGGTGGTCGAGCACCCGCCTGGCCGTGGTGCCGCCGATGGACTCGAACACCACGTCCACCTCGGGCAGCTCGTCGGGCCAGTCGGCCGGGCCGTGGTCGAGCACGAGGTCGGCGCCCAGCTCGGCGGTCCGGTCCCGCTTGGCGGCCGAGCCGGCGGTGGCGATCACCCGCCCGGCCCCGAACTCCTTCGCGTGCCGCACCAGGTACGTCCCCACCGAGCTGCTGCCCGCCTCGACCAGCACGGTCTCCCCGCCGGCGAGGCGTGCCTTGTGCAGCAGGGCGAGGGCCAGCGCGCCGGGCGCCCCCGCGGCCAGCGCCTGGTCCGGCTGCACGCCGTCCGGCACCGGGGCCGTCAGAGCGGCCGGGAGCACGGCGTACTCGGCGTACGAGCCGAGCCCGCCGGTGACCCCCACGACCGTGCTCCCGAGCAGCTTCGCGTCCACCCCCTCGCCGACCTCGACCACCTCGCCGGCCGCCTCCGCGCCGATCACGGCGGGCAGCGGCAGCGGGAACGGCAGCGTCCCCGCCCGGATCTGCGTCTCGGCGTAGCTGACGCCGACGGCCTGGGTGCGGATGAGGACCTGGCCCTCGCCAGGGCCGGGGCGCGGCAGGTCCGTGACTTCGAGCCGTTCGGGGCCGCCCTTTTCCGACAGGACGATCGCGCGCATGCCTGAACTCCTTTAACTGAACCGATGGTCCAGTTAATATATGGACCACTGGTCAAGTTTGTCCATGGGAAAGAATGACCGGATGGAACGTCGAGAGCGGGCCGACGCCGCGCGCAACAGGCAGGCCATCCTGCGGGCGGCCGAGGAGCTGCTGCGGCGGCACCCGCCCGAGCAGGTCTCGGTCGAGCGGGTGGCGGTCGCCGCCGGCGTGGGCAAGGGGACGGTGTTCCACCGGTTCGGGAGCCGCACGGGGCTCATGCTGGAGCTGATGAGCGAGCGGGCGCGCGAGTTCGAGCAGGCGTTCACCGAGGGGCCGCCGCCGCTGGGGCCGGGCGCGGAGCCGGTCGAGCGGCTGGTCGCGTTCTTCGCGGACGTGGCCGTGCTGGCGGCGCGCAACGGGAACCTCGTCAGCGCCATCGAGCACGCCAGGGTCACCACGAAGGCCCACGGCGAGCAGCGCAGGGAGGAGAACCCGATCTACCGGTCCTGGCACCGGCACGTGTCCCGGCTGATCGCCGAAGGGCGGTCCGACGTGGACGCCGAGCAGATCGCCCACATGCTGCTCGGCACGCTGCACATGGAGCCGATCGCGAGCCAGCTGCGGGCCGGGCAGCACGAACGGCTCGCCGCCGGCTTCGCCGACCTGGTCAGAGGGCTGCTGCGTTAGAGGGGCAGGTGGGGGATCGCCGCGTGGAAGGCGGCGACGGCCGCCCTGATCGCCGGGTGCCCGCCGTTCCCCTTCCTGAACGCCGCGAGCGTGCGGCGGCTCAGCGGCAGGCGGGTGAGCGTCACCCCGGCCGGCGGGTCGATCGCCGCCAGGTGCGGTACGAGCGCGACCCCCTGCCCGGCGGCGACGAAGGCGAGCACGGTGTCGAAGTCGTCGATGTGGTGCCGTACGAGCGGCTCGAACCCCGCCGCCTGGCACGCCCGGATCGCCATGGTGTGGCAGAGGGTGCCCGGCCTGTCGGTGATCCACGCGTCGGCGCGGGCGTCGGCCACGGAGGGCCGGTCGGTCAGGTACATGGGCTCGCTGTACAGCGGCTCCGTCTCGATGGACGCGTCCGTCACGGGCGGCACGAAGTCGTACTCGTGCACGAGCGCCACGTCCAGCTCGCCCGCCCGCAGCGCGGCCGAGACGTCGGCGGGGTCGATCTCGGAGACCATCGGCACCAGCCCGGGATGCGCCCCGGTCAGCTCGACGAGCGCCGGGGGCAGGAGCACGCGGGCCGCCGTCGGGAACGCGCCGATCCGCAGCGGCCCCGAAGGCCCGCCACGTGCGGCGGCGAGCGCCGCCGACGCGCGTTCGAGCTGCTCCAGCACGGCGTGAGCGTGCTCGACCAGCAGGTGCCCGGCGGGCGTCAGCGCCACCGTACGGCCGGTGCGCTCCAGCAGCGGCACGCCCGCCTCCCGCTCCAGCGCGCTGAGCTGCTGGGAGACGGCCGAAGGCGTGAACGTCACCGCCTCCGCGACCGCGGCGATGGTGCCGCGCCGGGCGAGTTCGCGGAGGAGGTGGAGCTTGCGCGGGTCGAGCATAAGCTGAGCTTAATCTCAAACGAAGAAATCCGCGCTGGACCTAACGGGTCCGGGCAGGACAGGCTCGAACCATGCTGAGAGGACTACACGTACCGCTGGTCACCCCGTTCACCTCGTCGGGAGAGGTGGCCGTGGACGCGATCGAGAAGCTCGCGTCGGACTACCTCGACCAGGGCGCCGCCGGGCTGGTCGCGCTGGGGACGACCGGCGAGGTGGCCGCGCTCGACCCCGGCGAGCGGGAGCTGGTGATCGAGGCGTGCGCGCGGGTGTGCGCGGAGCGGCAGGCGCTGCTGACGGTGGGGGTGACGGGGAACGACACGCGTTCGACGGCCCGGGCCCTGCAGGGCCTGCCCTCGGAGGTCGGCGCCGCGCTGGTGACGGTGCCGTACTTCCTGCGGCCGGGCGAGCGCGGGGTGATCGCGCACTTCGAGGCGCTGGCGGAGGCGACGCCGGTGCCGCTGGTGATCTACCACATCCCGTACCGGACGGGTCAGGCGGTCGGCGCCGCGACCTTCCGGCACCTGGGCGCGCACCCGATGATCGCGGGCATGAAGTACGCGGCGGGCGGGATCGACCAGGACGCGGTGGACCTGCTGGGGGATCTGCCCGAGGGGTTCGAGGTGGTGGGGGGCGACGACGCGTTCATCTCGCCGCTGCTCGCGCTGGGCGCCGTCGGCGGGATCCTCGCCTCGGCGCATCTGCAGACCCGCGGCTACGTCGAGCTGGTGGACGCCTGGAACGCGGGCGACGCGGCCAGGGCGAGGGCGCTCGGGCACCGGCTGGCCAGGCTCTCGGCCGCGCTCTTCGCCGAGCCGAACCCCACCGTGATCAAGGGAGTGCTGCACGCCCAGGGCCTGATCCCGACTCCGGACGTGCGGTTGCCGCTGGTCCCGGCCGGGGAGGCGGCGGTCTCACAGGCTCGCCTGGTAGCGGTACATCCAGGCGAGTGACTCCTGGCTCGCGCTCTTCTTCAGGAAGAACGGCAGCATCAGGTCGCGGAAGACCCGGGCGACCGGGCTCGCGGCCTTGCTGTTGCTGATCGTCCTCGAGTACGCCACCACCCGCTCCGCCCTGGGCCGCCGTTCGGCCTCGAAGCGCTCGAACGCCTTCGTGTGGCTCCCGCTGTCGCGCAGGCACCTGGCCAGCACGACCGCGTCCTCGATGGCCAGCGAGGCGCCCTGGCCGGAGCTGGGTGAGGTGGCGTGCGCGGCGTCCCCGATCAGCAGGACCCGGCCGCGGTGCCACACGGGCACCGGCGGCAGGTCGTAGATCGGCGACCCCGGCTCAACGTCGCTGCGCCGGATGAGCTCGGCGGAGAAGTTCGCGTCGTCCTCGAACGCCCTGACCAGCACCGGCTTCCAGTCCTTCGGAACGTCGCCGAGCCGCCTGGGCAGGTTCGCGAACCACCAGGTCTCGCCCGACTCCGGTACCGCGTAACCAAAGAACGCGCGCTTGCCGAAGACCATGTTGTAGACGCCCGGCTCGCCGGGGAAGTCGGCGTCCTTGACGATCCCGCCGAAGCTGTAGAGGCCGCTGTAGCGGGCGGCGGGAGCCTGCGGGTCGAGGATCGTGCGGGTGCTCGAGTGCACGCCGTCGCACGCGATCAGCAGGTCGCCCGTCGCCTCCGTGCCGTCCGCGAACCTCGCCGTCACCTGCCTTGCGCTTTCGTCGTAGGAGACCAGGCGCTTGCCGTACGTGACCTCGATGCCGCGCCGGGCGGCCTCGTCACGCATGGTCCGGTAGAGGTCGGAGCGCAGGACGGTGTGGCTCACCGTGCCGTCGTCGAGCCGCAGCCCGTTGGCCACCTCGCCCAGCCGCTTGCCCGATCCGCTCCACATGACCATGCGCGGGGTGGGGATGGCCTGGGACAATACGTTGTGGTGCGCGCCCAGCACGCGGAGCGCGGCCAGGCCGTTGGAGGCGACGTTCAGGAACGAGCCCACGTCCTCCGCGCCCTGCCCGTACGCCTCGAAGATCTCGGCGTCCACACCCACTTCGCGCAGGGCCATCGCCGTGACGGGTCCGGCGATGCCGCAGCCTATGATCAGAGCCTTCATAGTGATAACCTTTCGTTCGGTCGAACGAAATATATGCGGAGGCTTTACCTGTGTCCAGAGATATTTCGGAGCGGCGAAATAATTTGCTGGAGGCCCTCGGCATGGCGGGGCGGGACAACAGCAACGCCGCCGTGATGTACCACACCGCCATGGGCGAGCGGCTGGGGCTCGGCATGACCGAGGAGAAGACGCTCGACCTGCTGCAGCGCATGGGGCCGCTGACGGCGGGGGAGATCGGCCAGCACGCGGGGCTGGCGCCGGCGACCGTCAGCGGGCTGATCGACCGGCTGGAGTCGAAGTGGCTGGTGCGGCGGGTGCGCGACACGCGGGACCGGCGGCGGGTCATCGTGGAGATCAACTACGAGCGGCTGGCCGGGTTCAGCGAGCTGTTCGAGCCGTTCGTGGCGGCGTTGGGGGAGCTGTACGCGCGGTACACGGATGACGAGCTGGAGCTGATCCTCGACTACGTCACCCGCGCCACGGCCCTCCAACGCGCGGCCACCCGCGACCTGACGACATAGCCCCGCAGCCTCCGGTGCGGTGTGCGGCGGCCGGTGGGTGGGATCACGGGCCGCCGCACCAGAGCGAGCGAGCCGGGGCTGGTGGCCTAGCGGTCGGCTTCGCGAACGGTCGTGTCCACCTCGCCCACGCGGTCGGCTTCGCGGATGGCGGTGCCGACCTCGCTCACGCGGTCGGCCAGCAGGCCGAGGGCGCCCACAGCCCGGGCCATCGGGTCGTCGTCGGCGCCGCCCAGGGCCTTGGCCTTGAGGTAGGCGGTCTTGATCTCCGCCCAGCGTCCGGCCTGGGCCGGGGTGAGGCGGCCGCGCAGTTCGGCTAACTTGAGCAGGTTGGCCTCGGCGTCCGTGGTCAGGGTCTGGGCCTCTCCCAGGTAGTGGTCGTCGATCACCGCTTCCAGCTCGGCGTCGTTCATGGCGGGGACGATGCGCTCGGCCAGCTTGTTCATGTTGCGGTACGAGCCCTGCAGCCGGTACGGGGGCTCGGTGCGGGCCGCGTCGGACTGGGCGGCCGAGGCGATGTAGGCCTGGTTGTTGGCCAGCACGACCTCCTGGACGCGTACGAGCTTGGCCAGCACGCTGAGGATCTGATCCAGCTCCGGCTTGCTGTACGGGTGACGGAGCTGGTCGGGCTGGACGGTCGTGTCACCCCTGGCGAGCCGTACGAGGAGCTCGACGTCCGCGCGGTCGCGGCCGGAGAGCGGCGCGAGCACCGGGTTGGAGGTCAGCGCGTTATCCACATAGCTCAGCGCGAACAGGTCGTCCTTGCCCGACAGGACGTCGCCCAGGTTCCAGACGTCGGCGCGGTTGGCCAGCATGTCGGGAATGCGGAAACGCTGCCCGGACTCGGTGTACGGGTTGCCCGCCATGCACACTGCGAACCGCTTGCCACGCAGGTCGTACGTGCGGGTGCGGCCGTTCCACACGCCCTCGATGCGCCGCTGGGCGTCACAGAGCGAGATGAACTTCTGCAGCAGCTCCGGCGAGGTGTGCTGGATGTCGTCGAGGTAGAGCAGCGTGTTGTTGCCCGTCTCCAGCGCGAACGAGATCTTCTCCACCTCCTGCCTGGCCGTCGCGTCGGGCGCGTCCGCCGGGTCCAGCGAGGTCACCTCGTGGCCCAGGGCCGGGCCGTTCACCTTGACGAACACCAGGCCCAGGCGGCTGGCCACGTACTCCATCAGGGTCGTCTTGCCGTAGCCGGGCGGTGAGATGAGCAGGAGGAGGCCCATCTGGTCGGTACGCTTGCCCGCGCCCGCCGCGCCGAGCTGCTTGGCCAGGTTGTCGCCGATCAGCGGCAGGTACACCTCGTCGAGCAGGCGGTTGCGCACGAAGGCGCTCATGACCTTGGGCCTGTACTCGTCCAGGCGCAGGCGGTGGCGCTCGGCCTCGACCAGCTCGCTCCTGCGCCGCTGGTAGGCCCGGTACGCCGGGACGCGCTCCTGGCGGAAGCGACGTGTTCTGGTGAGGAGCTCGTCCAGCCGGATGTCGAGTTTGCGGTCCCTGATGCGGGGGTGGGCGCCCAGGAGGCCGTCCACGGTCTCCTGGACGGCGGCGCTGGAGTCGTGGCGGGGGACGTCGCACAGCTGCACCGCGATGGCCTCCGCCACCTCGGGACCCTGGTGGTAGGCGGCCATCCAGGCGTGGGCCAGTTGCAGGCGCTCGGGGAGCGGGACGCTCTTGAGCTCGTCCTCGAACTCCCGGAGCTTGGCCGGGCCCAGGGTCTGGCGGAAGCCGTCGAGGAGGTCGCGCGCCGCCTTGCCGGTCACGAACCCGAACGGGCCGCTGCCCAGCTCCTCGACGAGATACTCCCCCGCAAGCCCGGCCCCCGTGACGGTAGGGTCGGGCGCCGGCGTGCGGAGGCCCGCTGCCAGCGCGCCCGGCGGGTTCGGGCGGAGGCCGCCGACGAAGTCCGCGATCAACGTCTCCAGCTCGACCGCCAGCGAGTCCAGGGCAGGGGTGGGGCCGAAGACGGCGCGGGCGCGGACGAGCGACACGGCGCGCGTGGTGAATGTTTTACGTGAAACCTCGTCCAACCCGAAGGCCCAGAACAGCTGCGCCGCCGCCCGCACCTCGGCCGGGTACCGCAGCAACCCCGCCCCCGACCGCAGCCGTACCAGCACGTCCAGGATGGCAGCGGCGTCGTGGTCGTGGACCCCGCGCTCGTACCCCTCGTCATAGCGCGACTCCACCGCCTGCCGCACCGCGTCCTCAAGAGCGGCCCCGGGGGAGAGGGAGTCCAGGAGCGAGGCGGCCAGGTGCTCGCCCCGGTACACCTCAGGCGTCTCCGACACCAGCAGCTGGTCCCAGAAGGGCCGGGTGTCGGCGAAGGAGGCGGGCACCGGCGAGCGGTAGTCGGTCCCGGTGATCGCGAAGTGCATGGACACGCGCTCATGCTCACGGCCGCTTCCGTGCGGCACCAGCGTCAGGTCGATGGGCTGGGTGTTGACGGCGAAGCGGTGGCGGCCGAGCCGGAGCGTCTCCCCGCCGTCGGAGAAGAGGTCGAGGCGATCCCGGAGGGCCCGGCCGGCCTCCTGCTGGGCGGACTTGACGCGCCCGTCCAGCTCCTCGGCCCGTACGGCGTCCCCGAGCGAGCGCAGCTCGACGGCGGCCGAGCGGACCTTGGCCACCATCGGGTCGGTGGCGAAGTACGTGTTGACATCGTCCAGGGAGGCGAGGGCGCCGAGGCGGCGGGTGATGCTGCCCAGGATGCGTTCGGCGGAGGAGAAGACGCGGTCGGCGCGCCGGGCGAGGTCGTCGAGCTGGGTCTGCTTGCGGGCCGAGAACGCCTCGTAGACGTCCTCCCGCTTGGCCGACAGCTGCGCCGCGAAGTCGTCGAACTCGCCGAATCGCGACTCCAGGGTCTCCAGCTGCAGCATCAGCCGCCCGAGCTGTTCGTCGCACTTGGCCGGGGTGTCCGCCATCGCCAGCGCGCCCGTGATGGCCTGGCCGAGCAGGGCGAACTCGGCGGCGAACGCGGCCCGCCCCTCCGTCCCGAGCAGCTCGCGCCGACGCCCGTCCAGGATGGCGCGCGCCCGGTTCACCCCGCCGAGGACCTCGGCGATCCGGCCCAGGATGGAGGTGCGTACGGTCGCGTCGGCGATGTCCAGCGAGCCGACGACCTCCGTCACCACCTCCAGCCCTTCCGCCTGCGCGGCCAGCCGGTCCGCCACGGGGGCGGCCTCCGCGACCGTGCCGATCGCGGCCGCCCCGGCGGCGAGCTCCTCGACGGCCGCGTGGTAGGCGGTGAACGCGTCCACACCTTGTAGGAACTCGACCGCCCGCCTGCCGACGGACGCCAGCTCCTCCGTCACGGAGGAGGACAGCGCGTCCAGGCCGGTCAGGTCGATGTAGCGGGTCTCGCGCAGCGTCACCAGGCGACCCTGGGCCCGCCGCAGCGTGGCCAGCGTGTCGACCCAGGCGTCCGCGGTGACGGGACTGTCCGCCCGCGCCTCGCGTACCAGGTGGGTGATCTCCTCGGAGGCGGTGGCGAGGGCCTCGGCGGCCTGGCGGGTGAGCTGCTCGACGTTCTCGTACTCGTCCAGCACCTGCTCGGCCGTGGCGCGCACGTCGGCGAGCGGCCCGCTCAGGCCGTGCTCCTCGAGCCAGTGATAGGAGTCGAACGTCCGCGTGCAGGCCGCGATCAGCCCCTCGAACGTCCCCGCGGACGCCGCCATCTCCTCGACCATCCGCGACACGGACAGGCAGTCGGAGATGCCGCGCACCAGCTCCGCGTTGCCGATGCGCTCCAGGGGCCCCGTCCCGGCGGGCTGGGCGGCGGCGTACGTGTCGGAGACGTACGGCGTCTGCCAGACCTGCATCGGGTGCACCCGGGTGGGCTCGTCGGAGGTCGCGCGGAAGACCACCATCGTGCCGTCGTCGAACAGCGAGTAGCCGTGACAGACGATGGGGTTGGCGACCTCCTTCCTGATCACGTTGTACGGCAGCAGCAGCGAGCGCCCGTCACCCCTGGCGTGGAAGACGTACAGGACGTCCTCGCCGTTGGGCGAGCGGACCACCCGTTCGAACTCCAGGTCCGTCACGTCCGTGTCGAACGTCTTGCTGGCCCCGGTCGCCAGGTAGTAGCCGCCGGGGAAGATCAGCCCCTGGTCCTCGGGCAGGCGCTGGCACGCCTGGCCGAGACCGTCGAGCCTGATGACGGCCTTGGTGCGGGTGTTGAAGACCAGGTGGCGCCACTCGGTCTCCTTGTACGGCCTGATCCGCATGAGGACGAGCGGCCCGACCCTGGCGTACTCGACGTCGGCGTCCGCCAGGCTCTGCAGCGGTTCGGCGACCGGCTCGGCGTAGATGCCGGCGCCGGTCTCCGTGTTGTTCTCGATCTTGATGGTCAGGTCGCCGCCGACCGTCTCGACGAACACCTCGCCCTCGATCGAGATGTGCGGGTGCCGTCCGAGCACGTGGTCGTCGCGCGTGGTCGGCGTCCACTCGAAGTCGTGGGACGGGGGGAAGGTGTGATCCCGCTCCCCCCGGTTGTCCACATATTTCGGGACTCCGCCGTTGTCGACCGTCCACCGCAGCACCCGCAGGTCCGCCGGCCCCGTCTGGAACACCGCCAGCAGCTTGCCCTCGACCCGCCGCAGCTGCTGCAGCCTGGTCTCCTTGTAGTACCGGTACAGCTCGGCGAAGTCCTTCTTGAACGCCGGATCGTCCAGCGTCTCCAGCTTGTCGGCGTCGAACCTGAACGCGTCACCGTCCCTGGAGAACCGGTGCACCGCGAACACGTCCGCCACCGCCGTCTCCGGCTTCAGCCCGATGAAGACGTTGTAGCCGAAGAGCATCACGTCGCCCAGGGAGACGATGTCCCTGGGGACGCAGTTGTTCTCCGTGCGGATCCGCTCGGTGCCCAGCAGGCGCAGCTCCGCGCCCCCGAACACCTTCAGCCGCGCCCCGTTGAGCGCCTCGGCCGCCGCCGTCAGGGTCTTGGCCTGGGCCTGGAGCCTGTTCCTGAGGACCTCGTAAGTCCCCGCCTCCAGCTGGGTCACCTGGGTCACCGAGCGGCCCCGGCGAGCGCCGCCACGGGGGAGTCGGCCACGCCGAGCCTGCGGGCCGTCTCCAGCAGCTCGCCGAGCGCCGTCGCCTGCGGGCCACCATCCTGGATGAGCCGCAGGAGGAGGGCGGAGACGGTCAGGTTCTTGATGTCCTCGGTACGCACGCCGCCGATCACGTTCGCCAGGTCGGTCGCCAGGCTGGCCGAGCCGTTCACGTACGGCGAGACCAGCGCCCCCGCGACCTCCGAGTGGTCCACGAACCCGTCGACCACCTTGCCCGCGGTGATGGAGCCGACCACCTTGTCGAAGAACATCGTGTCGCCGCCGACGATGTCGATGTTCGCCTTGGCGAGACCGGCGGCCAGCACGCTGGCCTGCGACTCCGCCACCTGCCGCGACACGTCGATGTGCTTGAGCCTGATCTCCTTGTCGGCCTCCAGGCGCAGGCGGTACTCCTCGTGCGCCCTGCTGGCCTCGTCCAGCGCCGCCATCGCGGCCGCCTTCTGCGTGAGACCCTCGGCCTCGGCCTTGAGCTTCTCGCCGACCGCGGCCGCCCCGGCCAGCGCCATCGCCTGCTCACCCTCGGCCTGCGCCTTGAGCCGGTCGCCCTCGACCAGCGCCATGGACCTGGCGCCGTCGGCCTCGGCGGCCAGCCGCTCCTTCAGCACCAGCGCCTCCGCGCGGCCCACTTTCTCGATGGCCTCGGCGTCGCGCTCCTTGACCTGCACCTCCGCCAGCCCGGCCGCGGCCGACTCGGCCTGGATGCCCTCGGCCAGCCGGATCTTGGCCCTGGTCTCCAGCTCGGCCGCCTGCTGCCTGGCCTCGGCGAGCACCAGCTCCTCGCGGGCCTTGAACTTGGACGCGGCCTCCGCGGCCTCGGCCGCCTTGATGTCCTTGACCAGGTTCTCCTGGGCCTCGGCCTCGGCGGCGATGATCACGGTCTGGCGGGTGCGCTCGGCCTCCTCGACCACGCGCAGCCGCTTGATGCTCTCCTCCTGCTCGGCCACGGTCTTGTCGACCGCGATGCGCTCGCGGATGACCTCGGCGATGGTCCGCTTCTCGGTCTCGACCTCTTTGTCCTTGGCGATGCGCGACAGCTCGGTCTCCCGCTCGCGGGCGATGACCTCCAGCACGCGGTCCTTCTCGATCCGCTCGGACTCGATCGCGATCACGCGCTCGCGGTTCTTCTCGGCGACCGCGATCTCACGGGCGCGGTTCTCGTTCTGCACGCCGAGCTGCTCGTCGGCCTTGATGTTCGCGCTCTGGGCGCGCAGCCGCTCCTCGGCCTGCACGCGGGCGATCTCCGCCTCCTCGCGGGCCTTGACGGTCTCGATCTCCCGTCGCTGCTTGAGCTCGGCGTCGGCCTGGCGGCGCTGCAGCTCCAGGATGGCCTCGCGGGCGTCGACGTTCTGGCGGGTGATCTCCTTCTCCTCGTTGCGCTGGAACTCGTTCGTGCGCACGTGCTCGATCGCCGTCAGCTCGGTGATCTTGCGGATGCCCTGCGCGTCGAGGATGTTGCTCTTGTCGAGCTGCATGAGCGAGGTCTGCTCGAGGTAGTCGATGGCGGCGTCCTCGAGGCTGTAGCCGTTCAGGTCCGTGCCGATGAGCCGGATGATCTGGTCCCTGAACTCGTCGCGCTTGGTGTAGAGGTCCACGAAGTCGAGCTGCTTGCCGGCCGTCTTGAGCGCCTCGGAGAACTTCGCGCTGAACAGCTCCTGCAGCGTCGACTCGTCACTGGCTCGGACGGTGCCGATGGCCTGGGCGACCTTGATGACGTCCTCGGCGGTCTTGTTCACGCGGACGAAGAACGTGATCTTGATGTCGGCCCTGATGTTGTCCTGGCAGATGAGCCCTTCGCGGCCGGTCCGCTCGATCTCGATGGTCTTGACCGAGATGTCCATGGTCTCGGCCTTGTGGACGACCGGTAAGACGACGGCGCCGGTGAACGTCACGTCCACTTTGTTGACCTTGGAGATGATCAGTGCCTTGCCCTGATCCACCTTGCGGAAAAGGCGGCCGATGACGACGAGCAGGCCAATCACGATGACCAGGATGACGGCGAGAAATACGCCGAAGCCGGTGGAGATGACGTCCATCAGTGCTCACTTTCGTAGGGCATGACCCAGAAGAATTCGCCGTCTTTGTCGTATTCGAAGATGAGTGCGTCGTCGCCGCGGGCGAGGCGGTCCTCGCCGGTCGTGCGTACCTGCACGATCGCGGACGAGCCGTCGGCGGCCGTGACCTCGGCCTGGCCGAAGTCAGGGGTGGCCGCGCCGGTACGGATCACGCACATCTGGCCGACGAAATCACCACGCGAATGCCGGTCCCCGGCAGGGAACAGCCTGCGTAGCGGACCCAGCAGGCCACGGATGGCCAGCCAGGCCCCGACCGGTGCGGCGAAGGGGACGGCGATCAGCAGGCCGCCACTCGCCACCACGCTGCCTATCAGGCAGAGCAACCAGGCCAGGGCAATCAACAGCGAAAGCACGATCCCGGCCGGGACTCCCCCGAGGCCCAACCAGGTGGCGTCATCTTCCAGTTCGAACAGCCCGGTGATCACGGTCAGCCAATAGCCGATGACCACCACGAGAAGGAAAGTGAAAATGACAGTCGGAAAGCTCAGTACGGTGTCTAAGAACTCGATCATCCCGCCCCGTGTGCCCATCCCCCGTTGATGTCCTGACGGACTATATACAGATAAAGCACGACTAAAGCGGAAAGTTCCCGAAAAGTCTGGTGACTTTTCCCTACTTGACCTCCACTTAGGTTGAGGTTGCAGGGTTGGGCTCATGACTGACGTGATGAGAGCCGCGGCCTTCGCCGAGCCCGGCGGCCCGGAGGTCCTGAAGGTGATGGAGCTGCCCGCGCCGCAGGCGGGTCCCGGCCAGGTCAGGGTGCGGGTGCGCGCGGCCGGCGTGCAGCCGTTCGACACGGCCGTACGGGCGGGGTGGTTGCCGCCGTACATGGGACCCGCCCCCTACCCGCGCATTCCGGGCAACGAGTTCGCGGGCGTGGTGGACCAGGTGGGCGACGGGGTGACCGGGGTGTCCGCGGGGGACGAGGTGCTCGGGTTCTCGGCGCTGTACGCCTATGCCGAGTACATCGTGGTGCCGGGGACGGACGTGGCGCCCAAGCCGGCGGGGGTGCCGTGGGAGGTGGCCGGCGGGCTGACCTCGGGCGTGCAGACCGCCGAGCTGGCGATCGACGGGCTCGGCCTCGCGGAGGGCGAGACGCTGCTCGTACACGGCGCGGCCGGGTCCGTGGGCACGGCGGCCGTGCAGATCGCCCGGCGGCGCGGGGCCACCGTGATCGGCACGGCCCGCGAGGCCAACCACGACTACCTGCGCGATCTCGGCGCCATCCCGGTGGTCTACGGCGAGGGGCTCGCCGACCGGGTACGCGCGCTCGCCCCGGACGGTGTGGACGCCGCGCTCGACGGGGCCGGAGGTCACGCGCTGGAGGTCTCGATCGAGCTGGTCAAGGACCGCGCCCGGATCGTCACGCTGGTCGAGCACGGCAAGGCGGCCGAGCTGGGCGTCCGGGTGGTGCAGGGGCAGCGCTCCGCCGAGCGGCTCGGGCGCTACGCCCGCCTGTACGCCGAGGGCGCCTTCACGTTCCCGGTACGCAGGACGTATCCGCTGGAGGACGCGGCGGAGGCGCACCGGGAGATCGAGACCGGCCACGGCCAGGGCAAGATCGTCCTTCAGATCCGCTGACGTACGGCCTCGGCGACGGCGAGGCCGATCTCGTTGAGCTCGGTCTCCCCGTCCTTGACGTCCCACAGCGCGTTCTGGAGCACCCGGCCGAGCGTCCACCCGGCAGCCCGCCGGGGGTCGAGGCCGAGCCGGTCCACCATGAGGTCGAAGCGGCGCAGCACGGCCCGCCGCACGTCGCCGGTCGCGACCACGTCGTCCCAGCGGTTGTGCAGGGCGGGCAGCAGGTCGAACCCCGGGTCGCCCGCCAGCGGCTTGGGGTCGATGCTCAACCACGGCTCCCGGTCGGCGGCCAGCACGTTGTCGTAGTGCAGGTCCCAGTGCAGCAGCCGGTCGCCCGGCTCGGGGACGAGCTCGCCGACGGCGCCCGCGCAGTAGCGCACCCAGTGGCGGTCGCTCTCGCGCGGCAGCTTCGCCACGGCGCCGTCCACGTCGTCCAGCATGGCCCGGGCGATGTCGCCCAACCGGCGCATCCCCTCGGGCGCCCGGTAGGACACCAGGCGGGCCAGGAGGTCCGCAAGGATGCCCAGGGCCTTCATGTCGTCCGGCATGCCGGACAGGGAGCGGTCGGCCTCCAGCCGTTCGAGCAGCAGGGTGCCGGTCCCGGGGTCGGAGTCGAGCAGCAGCACCGACGCGTCACCGGCCCAGGTGCGCAGGCCGGGGGCCTCGGTGGCGTTCTCGTCGTTGACGGGCTGGAGCTTGAGCGCCGCCTTCGTGCCGTCCTCGCGTACGACGGGCAGCACGAGGGACACCACCCCGTGCCTGGACTCCCCGTCCAGCCGCAGCGCCCACTCCTCCAGGTAACGCTCGGCCAGCGCGGGCAGCCCCGCGGACCAGGCGCGACCGGCCTCCCCGTCCCATTTCACGTGGGACTCGGTCAACGCCTCCGGCACCCTGATCTTCATGCCCCCAGTCTGCCCGGGGACGCCGGTTCAGAAGTGCCAGGGGTACGGCGACCAGTCGGGCTCGCGCTTCTGCAGGAAGGAGTCGCGCCCCTCGGCGGCCTCCTCCGTCATGTACGCCAGCCGCGTCGCCTCACCGGCGAACACCTGCTGCCCGACGAGCCCGTCGTCGATCGCGTTGAAGGCGAACTTGAGCATGCGCTGCGCCGTCGGCGACTTGCCGTTGATCTTGCGGCCCCACTCCAGGGCTGTGCGCTCCAGCTCCTCGTGCGGGACGACGGCGTTGACCATGCCCATGCGGTGCGCGTCGGCCGCCGTGTAGGTGTCGCCGAGGAAGAAGATCTCGCGGGCGAACTTCTGCCCGACCTGTCGCGCGAGGTAGGCCGAGCCGAAGCCGCCGTCGAAGCTGGCCACGTCGGCGTCGGTCTGCTTGAAGCGGGCGTGCTCGGCGCTGGCCAGGGTGAGATCCGCCACGACGTGCAGGCTGTGGCCGCCGCCCGCGGCCCAGCCGGGCACCACGCAGATCACGATCTTGGGCATGAACCGGATGAGCCGCTGCACCTCCAGGATGTGCAGCCGCCCGGTGGCCGCCGAGCCGTCGGCGTACTGGTAGCCATCCTTGCCCCTGATGCGCTGGTCGCCGCCGGAGCAGAAGGCCCACCCGCCGTCCTTGGGCGAGGGGCCGTTGCCGGTGAGCAGCACGCAGCCGACGTCGGTGGTCTGCCTGGCGTGGTCGAGCGCGCGGTAGAGCTCGTCCACGGTCTGTGGGCGGAACGCGTTGCGCACCTCGGGGCGGTTGAACGCGATCCGCACCGTGCCCTGGTCGACTGCCCGGTGGTAGGTGATGTCGGTGAAGTCGAATCCCTCGACCGCCTGCCACGCCTTGGGATCGAACAGCTCGGAGACCATGCGCCAGAGCCTAACGGATCTGACCTTCGGCCCATTCGGCCCACTCCTGCTGGGCCTTGCCCAGTCGCAGGCCGTATTCGAGGCTGATCCGGCCGTACGCCGAGAGGTTGTCCTCGCGGTTCTCGAGGAACTCGCGGAGGCCCTCCAGGTGCTCCACGTGCTTGCGGACGCGTTCGGCCTGGTGGCGGAGGTATTCGCGGGCCTGCTCGGGCGCGACCTGGGCCAGGAAGAACACGCGGAGCAGCATGTCGCTGCGCAGGACCCGGGTCGGCTCGACCTCGGTGATCCAGTGGCGCAGCTCGGCCAGGCCCGCTTCGGTGACCGCGTACTCCTTGCGGCCGCGCGGGCCCTCGGCCGACACGTCCACGAGTCCCGCGTCGGCCAGTTTGCCCAGCTCCGCGTAGAGCTGGCTCTGCGTGGCGGGCCACACGTTCGACAACGAGATGTCGAACATCTTCATCAGGTCGTATCCGCTCGCGGGCCCCTCGGAGAGCAGTCCCAGCACGGCGTGTCGAAGGCTCATATTCCTATGTTGACATATCAGCGCAGGAGGTTCTAGCTTCGACATGTCACTTTAGGAATGTGGAAGGACACCCCACCATGCGCGGCCTGCTCGGCTTCCTGCCCTGGATCGTCTACGCGGTCATCGCGACCAGCGACGAGTGGCGCTGGGGCGCCATCACCGGGCTCGTCATCGCCCTCGGCCTCGTCGTCATCGACCGCAGGGCGGGCAAGGCCTGGGACGAGATGGTGATCGAGAGCAGCGCGGCGCTGTTCTTCGCCTGCCTCACGGCGCTGTCGCTGGTGGCCCCGCACTCGCCGCTCACTCCGTACGGCCCCGCGCTGGTCAACGTCTGGCTGGCGGGCACCGCCTGGGGCTCGCTGGCGATCCGCAGGCCCTTCACGCTCGGCATCGCGCGCACGATGGCGCCGAAGGAGGCCTGGGAGACCCCGCGGTTCTACCGCGTCAACGCGTTGATCACCATGGTCTGGGCGGCGGCCTTCACCGTCGCCGCGGCCTCCCTGACGCTCGTGCTTTCCGTCTCACCTCACGCGACGACGCTCGTCATCGCCATCAAGGTGCTCACATTCGTTCTGCCCGCCGTCTTCACGGCCTGGTATCCCAAGCGCGTGCGGCAGGCGCCGGCTAAGTGACCTCCGCTCGCAGCTCCGCGAGCAGCTCGCCCTGGTCGGCGAGCATGTCGGTGAGAATCCTGCGGGCAGCCCCGAGCAGGTCGGCCAGCTCGGGTGTGGCCAGCGTGTAGACGACGGTGCTGCCCTCGCGAATCGCGCTCACGATCCCCGCTCTGCGCAGGACGGCGAGCTGCTGGGAGAGGCTCGAGGCCTCGATGTCGATCTGGGCCAGCAGATCCCGGACGGGAAGCGGCCCTTCCTGGAGTAGCTCCAACACTCGGATGCGAGCGGGGTGGCCGAGCGTTCTGAAGAAGTCGGCCTTGGCCTGGTGGACCTCCACGTGCATATAGCCCAGACTAATCCAGCGCAGTTGCATAATTCTTCAAGTCGTAACGTTGTTGGATAGCATGACAGCGGGGACTAGGGAGTAGCCATGGGCCGAGGAAGAGCCAAGGCGAAGCAGACGAAGGTCGCTCGCCAGCTGAAGTACACCAACCACAGCATCGACTATGACCGGCTTCGCGAGGAGTTGGGAGCCGATGCGCGTAGCGAGGAGATCTATCCGCCTACGGCGTCCGAGCAGGAGTCCGAGCGCGCGCAGTGACGCGGGTCAGGTTCGCGGGTGCGAGCGTGACGTTCTTCAGCCGCCTGGCCTCCGGTGCCTGATCGGGTGCCGTGAGCTCCAGGCGGTGCAGTACCTCGCGGATGATGACGCGCATCTCCAGCAGCGCCAGCTGCGCGCCGACGCAGAAGCGCCGCCCGCCGCCGAACGGCATCCAGGCCCTGCTCTGGGGCCCGTCGAGGAAGCGCTCCGGGCGGAACTCGTCGGGTTCGGGGAAGGCGGCGGGGTCGTGGTGCACGAGCGGGATGAACGGTCCGGCGTACCATCCGGCGGGGATCTCGTACTCGCCGAGCCGTAGCGGGGCGTCGAGCATTCTCGGCGCCTCGTAGACGACCGGCCTGACCCGCAGCACCTCCTTGACCACCGCGTCGAGGTAGGTCTCGTCGTCGGGGAGCCGGTCGAGGATCTCGGGCATGCGCAGGAGCCGTTCGAAGGCCCAGGCGAGGCCGGTGGCGGTGGTCTCGTGCCCGGCGAGGAGCATGGTGATCAGTTCGTCGCGGATCTCATGGTCGCCCAGCTCGGTGTCCAGCAGGCGGCCGAGCACGTCGGTGCCTCCTGGCGCGGCCCGGCGGCGGCGGATCTCGTCGAACAGGATCGCGTCCACCTCGGCGCTCACCCGTACGAACCGGGGGTAGGGCCCGAACGGGATCCTGCGGAACTTCTCCGGGAGCATGGGGATCAGCGGGGACCCGCCGGTCTCGATCAGGTGGGGCAGCAGCGCGCGGAGCCGGCTGACGCGCCCGGCGTCCCGGATGCCGAAGATCAACCGGATGATGATCTCCAGCGTGATGTCCTGCATGCGGTCGCGCAGCGCGAACGGCCTGCCCAGCGGCCAGGTCGCGATCCGCTCCGCCGCTATGGCCGCGATGTCGTCGCGGTAGCCGGCGACCTGCTTGGCGCGCAGCGGCGGGTTGAGCAGCTTGCGGTGCCGCCACCACGGGTCGCCGTCGAGCGTGAGGACGGAGTGCTCGCCCACCAGGTGCGCGAGGAACTCGCGTCTCGCCTCGCCCGCGCGCCCGCCGCCGTGGTCGGTCCGGAAGACCTGCTCGGCCAGCTCCCCGGTGGTCACGTAGACCTCCGGCGGGAGGCCGGTGAAGCGGACCGTGAAGATCGGCCCGTACTTGCGCCGGAGCCTGGTGAGCATGCCGGGCGCGTCCCGGATGAACCACGCCGTCTGCACCGCCGAGGGAAGTCTCGGCCCTGGAGGAATCATTTCCGACCTTTTCTTGTATACGTACGTCCGTCATAGACGCTTGTATATATCTGTAGCATGGATCACGTGGCACGAACAGAGGCCGGTGGATACCGGGAGAGACTGCTGGCGGGAGCGGTGAGCTGCCTGCAGGAGAAGGGCTATGCCCGTACGACGGCCCGGGACCTGGTAGCCGCCTCAGGCACCAACCTGGCCTCCATCGGCTACCACTTCGGCGGCAAGGACGCGCTGCTGAACGAGGCTCTCGCCGAGTTCTTCGACCAGTGGATCGCCCAGGTCGAGCGGGCGATGTTCAGCTCGGAGCCGGGCAGCGCGCGGGAGATGCTGGAGCGCGCCATGACGGAGCTGGTCGACAGGTTCGAGGAGCTGCGGCCGCAGCTCGTGGTCTTCGTCGAGGGCTACCCGGCGGCGCTGCGCGAGAGCGTGCTGCGGGAACGGCTGGCCGAGTCGTACGCCCGCTGCCGCCGTGCGGGCGCCGACATGGTGCGCCGGGCCGTCGCCCAGTTCGACATCGAGCTGCCGGTGGCGCCCGAGGTGCTCGTGTCGGTGCTGGTGGCCATCACCGACGGGCTGCTGCTGCAGTGGCTGCTCGACCCGGCCGCCACGCCCAATGCCCGGCAGGTCGTCGATTCCCTCGCCGCTCTCTCGTCGCTCATCGCGTAGCAAGCCTCTGACCTGGGGAGGAATGTCACCGGCGGGGTCTGGTGGGTTCCTTTCGGTGACGAGGTGATCAAGACATGCGTGTGTCAATCGTGGGTTCTGGAAGACTCGGCGTGCCTCTTGGCCGCCTGCTGTCGACGGGCGGACACGAGGTGTTCTTCAGCGACGCCGACCCCGGCCGCGTGGAGGCGGCCACGGCGGCGACCGGCGGGCAGGCCCAAGGCGGCACGCCGAGCGAGGCCGCGCGGTTCGGCGAGGTCATCGTGCTGGCGGTGGGGTGGGAGGCGTTCCGCGCCGTGTCGGCGGAACTCGACGGCGCGCTCTCCGGCAAGATCGTCGTCGACCCCAGCAACCCGATCGCCGAACGGGACGGCCTGTCCGTGGTGGTCGCCGTCCCCGGCGGGCTCACCAGCCCGCAGTACCAGCAGCACGTGCTCGGGGCGGAGGTCCGGCTGGTGCGGACGTTCAACACGAAGTACTCGAAGGAACTGCTGACGCTGGGGACGGCGGGGCAGCGGGGCGGGTCGCGGGCCGACATGCCCTACTGGGGGGACGACGAGGCGGCCAAGAAGGCGGTGGTGCCGCTGATCGAGGACGCCGGCTTCACCGCCATCGACGGCGGCGGCCTCTCCGACGCCCTCTGACCCCCACCACACACCCGGCCACCCGCGAACCGCCTCCGCTCCCGGCCCCGCCACACGCCCCACCCGCAGCGCTGATCGCCGCCCGGGTGCCGTCGTGCGCATTGCGCCGCCGCCCACCGTCCCGCCGACCCGGCGCCGGAGGGTGTGGGCCGAGGTCGGCGAATGCGCGCTTGGCGGCCGTGCGGTGGCGCTGGTCCCTTGGCGCGCCGCGTCGGCGGGACGTGGTGCGGTGGGGCCTGGCGCTCTTGTGCGGTGGCGCGCCGGGGATGCGCCCCCTGGGGCCGACGCGCGGGACGCCGTCCCCGGTGCCGGGTGGGGCGGGGGGTCAGGTGGCGCAGGTGTCGTGGGTGGCGTCGAAGCCCTTGATCGACTCCGTGTCGTCCGCGCGCAACGGCTTCAGCCCCGTCCAGTCCGAGCCGATCACCAGCACCAGCCGGTTCGTCTGCGCCCCCGCCACCTTCCGCAGCGTGGAGTTCTGGAGGTCGTTGGTGAGGGTGGGGACGCGGGTCTCGCCGTTGGGCCCGTACAGGAGGGTGGTCTTGGCCTGCGGCTTGCGGGCGGAGTCGCCGATCTTGGTGATGTGGTAGCCGCGCTGCTCCAGGGCGGCGGCCACCTGGGTGCCGAGGCCGCCGCGCCAGGTGCCGTTGCGGAGCTCGATCTGGATCTTGGTACGGCCCACCTTGGCCTGGCCGCCCTTGACGCCCTGGACGCTCTGGTCCTTGGCCACGATCTGGAACAGGTGGCCGGCCTGCGGCTGCACCCACTCGACCCGGCCGGGCTGGGTGAGGGAGTAGTGCCAGGGGGTGGTGATGAAGCGGATCTGCCCGGCGTTCAGGCCCTGGAGGCTGGTCGCGAGGTCCTTCATGACGCCGAAGTTCAGGCCGCGGTCGGTGGTCACCGCCTTGGTGCCGGCGTCGAGGATGCCCAGCAGCTTGGCGGGGTCGGTGAGCGTCTCGCCGCTCATGACCTTCTTGACCATCGACGCGATGAACATCTGCTGCCGCTGGATGCGCCCGATGTCCGAGCCGTCGCCCATGCTGTAGCGGGCGCGTACGTAGCCGAGCGCCTGCTCGCCGGTGAGCGTCTGCCGCCCGGCGGGCAGGTGGAGCAGGGCCTTCTTGTCGTTCACCGGCTCGGGCAGGCAGATCTCGACGCCGCCGATGGCGTTGACCATGCTCTTGAAGCCGGTGAAGTCGACCTTCACGAAGTGGTCGATGCGGATGTGGGTGAGCGTCTCGATCGTCTTCCAGGTGCAGGCGATGCCGCCGGAGTTGAACGACTCGTTGATCATGCCCAGGTGCGGCCGCTGGCCGGGCAGGCCGCCGGTGGCGCGGCAGGCGGGGAGCTGGACGAGCGAGTCGCGCGGGAAGCTGACGACCATCGCGTTGTCGCGCTTGGACGACACGTGCACGAGCATGATCGTGTCGGTGCGCTCACCCGCGATGTGGTGACCGTACTTGGCGTTCTTGCCGTCGCGCTGGTCCGATCCGACGACCAGGACGTTCATGGCGGTGCCCGCGACCTTGGGCGGCCGGGTGGCGCCGAGGTCGTCGGCGGTGACGTCGATGTGCTTGACGTTGCCGGTCAGCTTCGCGTAGACGCCGACGGCCACGCCCGCGACCAGGAGGACCACGGTCACGGCGACCGCGATCGTCCAGCGCAGCCAGCGGCGCCGCCGCCGGGGTGGCGCGCTCGGTTCGGACGGGGGCGCGTCGACTAGCCCGCTGCTCACGTGACTCCAGAGGGACGGGGCCGCGGGTCGCCGCCCATGGCCAAGAGCCTCGCCGTACAGATCTCGGCCGGTTGAACCTGCCCGAGTGTACTCAGTCGGGCACCTTCATGAGGAACGATCTGTCCCCAACGTCGTCAGTCGGGCAGGTTAACGCGCAGTGAAACCGTGCCGCGCAGGTCGAGCCAGGCCGTGCCCGGGCCGCGTACCAGGCGGAGGATCACCTCCTCGCAGCCGGGACACCGGGCCACCAGCCCGGGGTCGGGGCCGTACACGCGGAGCGAGGCGACCGGGCCCGCGAGGCCGCAGCTCGCGCAGCGGCCGGTGGCGGCGGTGACGTCCACGGCGAAGATCTCTCCGAGCGGGCCCGCCAGCGCGTTGCCGTCGAGGTGTTCTGCGGTCATGTGAGCTCCCCCTATCCGAAGCGTTCGGTACGGATGCGCTCGGGCGCGTGCCCCAGCGCGAGCAGCAGGTCGGCCGCCGCCTCCACGAACCCCGTCGGCCCGCACACGTAGCAGTCGGGCTCGAAGGTCGCGGGCCAGCCGCCCTCGGCCAGGTCGTCCAGCATGATCCGCCCCGCCGGGCGGGACACGCCGGACGGCGCGGACCTGGTGTAGAGGTAGGAGATGTCGAGCCCCGGGTCGGGGCGGCGCAGCTCCTCGGCGTAGTAGCGGCGGTCCGGGTCGCGCAGCGAGTAGAGCAGGCGGAACGGCACCCGGCTGCCCACCTGCCTGCGCGCCCTGATCATCGCCATCAGCGGCACGATCCCCGACCCGCCGGCCACCAGCACGACCGGCGCCTTGCTCTCCGGCCGCCAGACGAACCAGCCGCCCACCGGGCCGCGCAGCTCGACCTGGTCGCCGACCTCGATGACCTCGGTCAGGTACGGCGACACCTCGCCGTCCGGGGCGGTCTCCACGGTCAGATCGACGAGGTCGCCGTCGGCGGGGCCGGCCAGCGAGTAGCTGCGCTGCGCGGTGTAGCCGTCCTCGGCCGTCAGCCGCACGTCCACGTGCTGCCCCGCCAGGTGCCCCGGCCATTCGGGCACCCGGAACCGCAGCGTGCGCGCGGTCGCGGTCTCGGTGACGATCTCGGCGAGCTCGGCCGCCCGCCAGGCCAGGCGGCGCACCTCAGTCGCCCTCGTAGCGCTGCTCGCGCCACGGGTCGCCGTAGTTGTGGTAGCCGGCGGTCTCCCAGAAGCCGGGCCAGTCCTCGTTCAGCAGCCGGATGCCGCGTACCCACTTGGCCGACTTCCAGAAGTACAGGTGCGGCACGATCAGCCGGGCCGGGCCGCCGTGCCGCGGCTCCAGCTCCTCGCCGTCGAAGCGGTGCACGATCCACGCCTTGCCGTCGAGGAGGTCCTCGAGCGGGAGGTTCGTGGTGTAGCCGCCGTACGAGTAGATGAGCGCGTATTCGGCGGCGGTCTCGACGTCCTCGAAGAGCACGTCGAGCGAGACGCCCTCCCAGGTGGTGTCCAGCTTGGTCCACTTGGTCACGCAGTGGATGTCGACCATGGGAGTCTCACTGGGCAGCGCCATGAACTCCTGCCACGACCAGCGGTGGGTCTGCTCCGCCTCGGTGTCGATGGCGAACTCCCACCGGTCCAGCGGCACCCGCGGCGTCGGCCCGGCCGACAGCACGGGGAAGTCGTCGACGAGGTACTGCCCCGGCGGCACCCGGTCGCCGTCCGGCCGGTGCCGTCCGCGGAAACCGCGCGAAATGATGTTCACGCCTCATTTCATCACGCGATCAGCTCTGACGCGGTGTCACCAGGCCCGACTCGTACGCGAAGACCACGAGCTGTGCCCGATCGCGTGCCCGCAGCTTGGTCATGGCCCTGCTGACGTGCGTCTTCGCGGTGGTCGGGCTGATCACCATGTGCGCGGCGATCTCGTCGTTGGACATGCCGCGGGCGACCAGCGCGGTCACCTCGCGCTCGCGGTTGGTGAGCACCTCCAGGCCCTGCGGGTCCGGCTCGGGGCGGCGGGCCACGTACTCGCCGATGAGGCGGCGGGTGATGGCGGGGGACAGCAGCGCGTCGCCGCGGGCCGCGACCCTGACGCCCTGCAGCAGGTCGGCGGGCTCGGTGTCCTTGACCAGGAACCCGCTCGCGCCCGCCCTGAGCGCGTTGACGACGTACTCGTCGAGGCCGTAGTTGGTGAGGATCACGACGTGGACCTCGCTCAGCCGCTCGTCGGCCGCGATGCGCCGGGTCGCCTCGATGCCGTCCATCACCGGCATCTGGACGTCGACGAGCGCCACGTCGGGCAGGTGTTCGAGGGCGAGGGCGAGGGCCTGCTCGCCGTTGGCGGCCTCGGCCACGACCTCGATGTCGTCCTCGGCCTCCAGCAGGGCGCGGAAGCCGCCGCGGATGAGTGCCTGGTCGTCCACGAGCAGCACGCGGATCACGTCGGTTCCCCCAGTGGAAGCTCTGCGCGTACGGTGAAGCCGCCCTCCGGGCGGGGCTCGGCCCGCAGCCGGCCGCCGAGCGCCGTGACCCGCTCGCGCATGCCGAGCAGGCCCACGCCGGGCACGGTCGGCGCGTCCCTGCTCGCCAGGCCGTCGTCGTCCACCTGCACGACCAGTTCGTCGCCGCCGAAGTCGACGCGTACGGACGCCGCCGCCCCGCCCGCGTGCCTGGAGACGTTGGTGAGCGCCTCCTGGACGATCCGGTACGCGGCCCGGTCGACCTCGGGCGGCAGCTCGTGCCGTACCCCCGAGATCGTCACCGTGGCGGCCAGCCCGGTCGAGCGGGCCCGCTCCACCAGGTCGTCGAGCCGGTCGAGCCGGCTGTCCTGCGCGCCGGAGCCGTCCGGGGCGTCGGTGTCGCGCAGCACCTCCAGCGTGGCGCGCAGCTCGCGCATGGCGTCCCCGCTGGCCTCCTGGATGGCCAGCAGCGCCCCTGGCACGTCCTCGCCGCGCTTGCGGGCCAGGTGCACAGCCACGCCCGCCTGCACCTTGATGACCGAGATGCTGTGCGTGAGCGAGTCGTGCAGCTCCCTGGCGATCCTGAGCCGCTCCTCGCCCGCGCGCCGGCGCGCGACCTCCTCGCGGGTGCGCTCGGCCTCCACGGCCCGCTGCTCGACCTGCTCCAGGTACGCCTGCCGCTGCCGGGTGACCGTCGCCGTCACCCCCGACGCCAGGAACCAGCCGAGCAGCAGCGTCGTTCCCTGGACGATGTCCTTGGGGCTCTGCCCGGTCGCGGTGGCCAGGTTGATCGCCAGGCTGACGCCCAGGAACACCGCGCTCGCCAGCGCGGGCAGCAGCCGGTGTCCGGCCCATACCGCGGCGAAGACCGCCATCAGCACGGGGAAGGCGGCGGGCGGGCCCGGCTGGGCGTGCACGGAGAAGACGAGCATGCTGACCGTGCCGACGACCAGCGGCACCAGGGGCGCGCGGCGCCACGCGACGAGGGAGAGCGAGCCGGCCAGGACGGCGGCCAGGTCCAGGGCGCCCGCCTGCGGCGTGACCAGCACGGTGGCGGCCAGCATGACGGCCACGACGGCGGCGAGCGCGCTGTCCACGGCGAGCGGGTGCCATCCGCGCAGAAAGGTCATCTCTGCACATTAGAGCGTTGACCAGGGCACAATCCTCGCCGCCTGGATGTAATTCCGGACTACTCCCGGCGAAGTACTCCGCACGAAGGTGCTTCCGGGGCGGTAGGTGCATGAGTCAACCACGGCACGACGCCACGAGGCATGAGAAATACCACGATATCCGGCTATGGAGACACAGTTCCGTTATGTCACGCCGGTGCAGCCGCAGGCGGCGACCGGCCGGGTGGCCCAGGTCTACGCGCAACTCGCGGACGACTTCGGCATGGCGCGCATGGCGGTCTTCCTGACGCTGTCGCCCGCGCCGGACGTGCTCGCCGCGACCTGGGCCGCGCTGCGCGAGTCGCTGCTGGCCGGGACCGCGTCCAGGACCGGGAAGGAGGTCGTGGCGCTGGGCGTGTCGTTGGCGAACCGGTGCCCGTTCTGCGTGGCCGCGCACACGACGCTGCTGCACGCGACCGGCGACCACCGGCTGGCGGAGACCATCGCCGCCGGCGGCACCCCCGACGACCCCGAGCACGCCGCGCTGCTGGCCTGGGCCACGTCGCGGCGCGGCGCGGTGGAGATCGGACCGGAGCACATCGGCACGGCGCTGACCTTCCACTTCATCAACCGCATGGCCTCGGCGCTGCTCACCGAGAACCTCCTGCCCGCGAACCTCCAGAAATCGCGCCTGGTCAGGAGCGTGGGCGGCCGGGTGATGGCCCGTACCGTGCGCAGGCGGCTGACACCGGGCGCGAGCCTGCCCCTGGTCGCGGACCTGCCCGCGCGGCCGGAGCCCGCCTGGGGCGCCGGCGAGGCCGTCGGCGCCGCCTACGCCGCGCTGCGGGCCGCCGGAGCCGCCGGTGGGGAACTGCTCGGGGACGCCGCCGGCGCCGCCGTGGCGGACACGGTGGCGGCCTGGGACGGGGAGCACCCGCCCATGGGCGGCGCCTGGCTGGACGCGCCGCTCGCCGAGGTTCCGGCGGGGGAGCGCGCCGGGGCGCGGCTGGCCCTGCTCGCCGCGCTCGCGCCGTACCGGGTGACCGACGCCGACGTGGCCGCCTGGCGCGGCTCGCGGCCGGACGCGGACCTGGTACGGCTCTGCGCGTTCGGCGCCGCCTCGGCCATGGAACGCATGGAGACCTTGATCACCGCCTCAGGGCACGGGGACGCCCTCCCCGCGCGAGCACTCTCGGGAGATGGATCATGACCGCGCAACACACCCTTGCCGTCCGGCCCGTGACCTGGCCCATGCGGGCGCTGACGGCCGTGGCGGGCCTGCACGTCGTCGCGCTGCTGGTGCAGGCGGTGACGGCGGGCCTGCTGCTCTCCATGCCCGGCGGCCGGGCGCTGCACATGGCCTCGGCGATCGCCCTGCTCGCCGTCGGGCTCGCGCACGTCGTCGTGGCGATCCTCGTCCGGTGGCCGGGCGGGGGGACCGCGAAGTTCATCGCTCCGGCCGTGGCGCTGCTGGTGGCCACGGTGGTGGCGGCGATCCTCGGCGCGGCCCACGTGAAGGCCGTGCATGTGCCGCTCGGGGTGATGATGTTCGGCGGCGGGGTCGCCCAGCTCGCCAGGGTCACCTCGCGGCGATGACATCCACACGACGCGACGTGCTGCGGCTGCTGGGACTGGGTGCGGTGGCGGTGGCCGGGGTGCCGGGCTGCTCGCTGATCGCCGGAACCCCGCAGCCACAGCTCCTGACGAGCGCGGCGCCGCTGCCCAGGCCGTACGCGGTGCCGCTGCCGGTCCCGGAGACGGCCAAGCCGGTGCGCAGCGCGGGCGGGGCCGACTTCTACGAGCTGACCGAGCGGGCGGCCGAGGTGGAGGTGCTGCCGGGCCTGCGTACCGGGATCTGGGGGTACGGGGGCACGTTCCCCGGCCCGACCATCGAGGCGCGCGCCGGGCGGCGGACCGTCGTGAAGCTGGTCAACCAGCTCGGCGAGCCGACCGTCCTGCACCTGCACGGCGGACACACCCCGCCCGAGTCCGACGGCTTCCCCACCGACCTGGTGGCGCCGGGGGCGTCCCGCGAGTACGTGTTCCCGCTGGAGCAGCGGGCCGCCACGCTCTGGTACCACGACCATCGCATGGACTACACGGGGCCGCAGGTCTGGCGCGGGCTGGCCGGGATGTTCCTGGTGCGGGACGCGGAGGAGGAGGCGCTGCCGCTGCCCGCCGGGGAACGGGACCTGCCGCTGCTGATCTGCGACCGGTCGTTCGCCGCCGACGGCACGATGCTGTATCCGGCGCTGGAGGGCCGGCCCGGGGTGCGGGAGGCGTACATGGGGGGCGTGCTCGGGGATGTGATCCTGGTGAACGGGGCGCCGTGGCCCGAGCTGCGGGTGGCCAGGGCCCGATACCGGCTGCGGCTGTGCAACGCCTCCAACGCCCGGACGTACGAGCTGGCGACCGGCGGGCCGCTGGTCCGGATCGGCTCCGACGGCGGGCTGCTGGCTCAGCCGCGTACCGTGCGGCAGCTCCGGCTGGCTCCCGGCGAGCGGGCCGACGTGGTGGTCGACTTCTCCGCGTACAAGGTGGGCCAGCAGGTCGAGCTGCGGAACCTGGCGGGGGAGGGCGCGCAGGCGAGGGTCATGCGGTTCGCCGTGGATCGGGACGAGAAGGACGAGTCGTCCGTGCCGGAGCGGCTGTCCACGGTGGAGGCGCTCGATCCCGGGAAGGCGAAGGTGACGCGGGAGTTCGAGTTCAGCAGCGGGGGGATGGGGTGGCTGATCAACGGCAAGCCGTTCGACCCCAAGCGCATGGAGGCCAGGCCCAGGCTCGGGGACATCGAGGTCTGGCGGCTGACCAGCGACGTCGCCCATCCCGTGCACCTGCATCTCGACCACTTCCAGGTGCTGACGGTGAACGGGGAGCGACCTCAGGGGCCGCCCGAGTGGAAGGACACCGTCGAGCTGCGCGAGGCGCAGACCGTGGAGATCGTCACCAGGTTCACCGACTATCGGGGGCGGTACGTGCTGCACTGCCACAACCTCGAACACGAGGACATGGCGATGATGGCGGCTTTCGAGGTGGTATGACCCCGCGGCGGTCCACCGGGAGGGGGTGGGGTCATCGACAGTCGGGGCGGGCGCGCTCAGAATCGGGACCATGGGTGAGCCTTATGTCGGCGCCAGGACGCCGCGGCGGGAAGACGCCAGGTTGCTGACCGGTCGAGGCAGGTACGTCGGGGCGGTGCGGCTGCCGGGAACGGTCCACGCGTACGTGGTCCGCAGCCCCATCGCCCACGGGCGGCTGCTCGGCTGCGACGCCAAGGCGGCCTGGGCGGTCGAGGGCGTGCTCGACGTCATCACCCCCGGCGACGCCCCCGACCTGCGCCTGCCCTGCGTCCACCTGTCCCCCGGCCAGCGGCTGCAGTCCTACCGGGTGCTGGACGACGCCATCAGGTACGCGGGCCAGCCGCTCGCGCTCGTCGTCGCCCGCACCCCTGAGGCCGCCAGGGACGCCGCCGAGCTCGTCGACCTCTCGCTGGACGAGCTGCCGGCGGTGGTCGGGACGGAGCGGGCGATGCGGGACGGGGCCCCGCTGCTGTATCCGGAGTGGGGCACGAACGTGCTCACCGACTTCACGATGGGCGACGAGGACTGCGCCGCCTTCGTCGAGGGGGCCGCGCACGTCGTGGAGCTGACGTTCACGATGGGCCGCGTCTCGCCGCACCCCATGGAGCCGCGCGGCGTGGTGGCCTCGTACGCCGACGACGAGCTGACCGTGCACACCTCCTCGCAGGCGCCGCACCAGGTGCGCGAGCACCTGGCGGAGGCGTTCGGGCTCTCCCACGACCGGGTACGCGTCATCAGCCGCGACACGGGCGGCGGGTTCGGCGGCAAGGAGCACGTCTACCCGGACGAGGCGCTCATCTGCCTGGCCTCGATGCGCCTGGGCCGGCCGGTGAGCTGGTCGGAGTCGCCGGGCGACCGGTTGGTCGCCACGCTGCCGGCGCGGGCCGCCGTGCACCGGGGGCGGCTGGCGCTCGACGGGGACGGGCGCTTCGTGGCGATGTACGTGGACCTGGTCGGCGACATCGGCGCGCACCCCTCGAACGTGGGCGCCTCGACCTTCGCGGTGACGGCCACCCTGCTGCCGGGGCCGTACCGGTTCGACCGGGTGGCGGTACGCGTGCGCGGCGTCGTCACGAACACCACGCCGACCGGCTCCTACCGCGGGTTCGGGCAGCCGGAGGGCAGCCTGACCAGGGAGCGGCTGATCGACGAGGCGGCCCGCAGGCTGGGGATCGACCGGGTCGAGCTGCGGCTGCGCAACATGCTGGGGCCCGGCGAACTGCCGTACACGAACCGCGTCTACCAGCGCTACGACTCCGGCGACTACCCGCACGCCCTGCGTACTTTGCGCGACCTGGTCACTCCGGTCGAGAAGGCCGACGGGCGCAGGCGCGGCATCGGCTACTCCTGCCATGTGGAGACCACCGGCATGGGTCCCTCGAAGGAGTTCAGGGACGCCGGCATCCAGGCGGGCGGCTACGAGTCGGTGTTCCTGCGCATGGAGCAGGACGCGTCCGTGGTCGTGTCGTCGGGGGTGGTGTCGATAGGGCAGGGCATCGAGACGGCGCTGGCCCAGCTCGCGGCCGACCGGGTCGGGGTGCCGATCGAGCGGGTACGGGTGGTGCTGGGGGACACGGCGGCCACGCCGTACTCGTCGGTCGGGTCGATCGCCAGCCGCTCGCTCGTGGTCGGCGGCGGGGCGCTCACCCGGGCCGCGGAGCGGCTGCGCGGCAAGCTCGTGGCCCTGGCCGCGCACCGCCTGGAGGCGGCCCCTGACGACCTGGAGATCGCCGACGGCGTGGTGCGGGTGAAGGGCGACCCGGCGGCGTCCCTCACGCTGCGGGAGCTGGCCACGTCGGCGTGGCGCGGCTGGGACCTCCCCGACGGGGTCGAGCCGGGCCTGGAGGAACGGGTCAGCTACGACCCGGACGCCTACACGTTCGCCTACGGGGCCCATGCGGCCGCCGTGGCCGTGGACCCGGAGACCGGGGCCGTCGAGGTGGAGCGCTACTGGGTCGTCAACGACGCCGGGGTGCTGGTCAACCCGGCCGTCGTGGAGGGCCAGATCCGCGGCGGCGTGGTCCAGGGGATCGGGCAGGCGCTCACCGAGGAGATCGTCTACACCCCCGAAGGCCAGCCCATCACCGACTACTTCCTGCCGACGACGCGGGAGGTGCCGGACATCGAGGTCGTGATGCTGGAGACGCCGTCGCCGCTGACGCCCGGCGGGATGAAGGGGGTGGGGGAGTCGGGCACGATCGGCCCTCCGGCCGCCATCGCCAACGCCGTGGCCGCCGCCCTCCCGGAGATCGCCGGCCGGATCACCGACGTCCCCTTGACCCCGTACTCGCTCTGGTCCCTGCTCGCGGGGGTGGCCGAGACCTCGTGAGCCGGTCGCGTCGCCGGGCCTCGGCAGCGGCGACGCGAACAGGGCCCTCAGGAGCCAGTGGTCATGGCCGGACCCACAGGATGTCCTTCAACTCCTTGCCCGCCCGCGACAGCGCCTGCTCCAGCGCTTGCATCCCCGCGGGCTTGGGCTTCGGCGGCGGCTCTCCACGCCGGCCCGGCCGCCGGGCGGCGGCGGGGGGCTGGGAGTCGATCTCGGGTGTGTTCTCGTCAGTGCTCATGGCAGGGCCCATACCCGGGCCCATACCCGTCGTTTCGGGCGGCGGTTAAAAAGAATTGCGATTTCTCACCGAAGATTCGACCCAAAAGGCCTCCCCGTGCGTACAGGTTTCGACGGCCATGTACGTCGACCCAAAGGCAGGCTCTCTTGTTGAGTGAAACGCGCATTCGCTGCCCCTCTGTCCCGGAAGCCCGGCAAACACAGGAAAGAGATGCCATGACCACGCTGCGATCAGCTCGTCGGAGCCGGATGCAGTACGTGTGGCCGCTGCGCGAGGACGTCCGGACGGTCGGCCACGCACGGGCGATCATCCGCGAAGAATTGTCGGCACTCTCCCTTTGTTCGGATCTCGTTGACGACGCCGTCCTCATGGTGAGCGAATTGATCACCAATGCTCTGATGTACGGTGACGGCCCGTACGAACTGGCCCTGCACATCGACGCAAAAGAGATCATGTGCGTGGTCGTGGACAGCAGTCCGCTGCTGCCGGAGCCCGCCCCGCCGGACGAGCGGGCCGAACACGGGCGGGGGCTGCGGATCATCGCCAGGCTCTCCGACGGGTTCTACGGCTGCCATCCCCAGCGCTACGTCACCCACCCCGATCTCGTGGGCAAGGCCACCTGGTTCGCGCTGCCGCGGAGCGGGGCGCCCGGCAACGTGGTGCCGATCAGGGCCGGGACCTAAACCTCCGATTTGAGTCAGGAAAAATCGGGACTTTCCGACTAAATCCGGTTAATGTGTCAGCCGCAAGCCGGGGATGATCTTCGTTGCGTGACGGAGCCCCGGCAGTTCTGGAGGCTGAAATGTCAGGCTGGAACTTGCGGACCGGCGCGTCGACGGCAGCGCTCGCGCTCGTCACCACCACGCTCGCCACGACCGTGGCCACGGGTACCGCATCGGCGGACGCCGCCGTCTTCTACGTGGACTCCGTCAACGGCAACGACTCCGCCTTGGGCACCTCGGAGGCCACCGCGTGGAAGACCCTCACCAAGGCGACGGCGGCGAATCTGCCCGAAGGCGCCAAGCTGTTCTTGAAGCGCGGCAGCAGGTGGAAGGGGCAGCAACTCGCGATCACCGAGTCGGGCACGGCGGCGGCCCCGATCGTCGTGGACACCTACGGCACGAGCAGCGCCAGACCGATCGTCTCCGGGGACAACGAGGCGTGCGTGAGCCTGGACGGCGACCACATCGAGGTCTACAACCTCCAGGTGGGAGTGCCTCAGGACGACGGCCGCTGTTCGTGGGCCGGCGTCAAGGTGACGGGCAACGACAACGTCGTCGAGCGCAACTACATCACGGGCGCCGCGGCCGGGGTCTACATCGCGCCGAAGGCGCAGCGTAACGCGGTGACGGCCAACGATTTCATCGACAACAACTTCATGAGCAAGAACACCGAGGAGCCGGGCAACGACGACTCGGGCGCGTTCGCGATCCTCGTCCAGGGTGACAACTCCGACATCGGCTGGAACGAGTTCCGCGGCTCGATCGCGACCAGCTACGACTACGGGTTGGACGGCGCGGCAGTGGAGATCTTCCTCGGCTCTGACAACCGCATCCACCACAACATCTCGGTGGACAACGAGACCTTCACCGAGCTCGGCACCAGCCACGGCGTCGACGAGAACGGCGACCCCGAGGACCCCGACGGCACCTCGGGCAACGTCTTCGAGTACAACGTGATCACCGGCCCCAAGACCGGCGCGGCCCTCGTCACCCGCGGCCCGCAGGAGCCCGGGGAGGACCCCGACCCGAACGGACCCGTGTTCGGCACCGTGTTCCGCAACAACTCCGTGTACCTGCCCCAGGCGGGCTCCCAGGGTGTCGTCTGCGACGCCGGCTGCACCAACGCCCACCTGTCGATGTCGCAGAACATCATCCAGGTCACGGCCAAGACCGCCTACGGCCCGAACGTCACCGACAGCCACCACAACGTGTTCTTCGGCGCCTCGCAGCACCAGATGGGCGGCCACGACAACATCACGGCCGACCCGCGGTTCAACCTGTCGAACACCGCCAACCCGCTGAGCCTGCGTGCCGGAAGCCCGGCCATCGACTTCGGGATCACCAAGTTCAGCGACAGCGACGTGACCGGCCGGGCCATCGACGGCAGTGACGGCGCGGTCGACGCCGGAGCGTACGAGTACGACAAGTAAGTCCCTGCGATTTGTCGCCACCGTCCTCTACTCTCCGGGGCAAGTGATCAAGCCCGGCAAATCAGGAGAAGTACGGACATGACCTACCTGGAGCTGTCAGAGGACGGCGGCGGATCGCACAAGTTCTACGACGTGACCGTGGCGGGCACCCGCGTCACGATCACCTACGGACGCATCGGCGAGAGCGGCCAGACCAAGGTCACCGACTTCCCCACCGCGGCCAAGGCCCAGGCCGCGGCCGCCAAGAAGATCGGCGAGAAGACCCGCAAGGGGTACACCGCGGCGGTCCGCGGGGTGCGCCAGCGCCGGGCCGTCACTCACCGGGCCATCCCCAGCACGCGGTCGACCGCCCAGCAGGCGCCGGTCCTGTGGCGCTTCGACAGCGGGGCGTCGGCGTTCGGCATCTTCGTGGACGACGAGCGCTGCTGGGTCGGCAACCAGCACGGCGACGTCTACACCGTCACCCACTCCGGCACCGTGACCGGCCGCTTCAAGCTGCCGGACGGCGTCAAGTGCATCGTGGCCGACGACTTCTGGATCTACGCGGGCTGCGACGACGGCCGCGTGTACGACCTGAGCGGCAAGGTGCCGAGGTCCGCGTACGAGATCGCCACCGACGTGGACATCTACTGGCTCGACATCCACGACGGCGTGCTCGGCGTCTCCGACCGCGCCGGCGGGGTCACCACGATCGACTACGAGGACGAGTTCCAGTGGTCGCGCGGCGTCGCCGGCGACTCGGCCTGGATGGTCAGGTGCGACGAGGACTCGGTCTACCACGGGCACTCCAAGGGCGTGGCCCGCTACGACGTCCAGGACGGCACGCCCGTCTGGCAGACCGCCCTCGGCGAGCAGGTGCTGTTCGGCTGGCAAGAGGCGCACTCCGTCTACGCCGGCACCGCCCGCGGCTCCGTGGGCCGCGTGATCCGCCTGGCCAAGGGCGACGGCCGGATCGAGGCGGCCTACCAGTGCGACGGCGCCGTCTACTCCTGCGCCACCTCGCCGGGCGGCCGCCACGTCTTCGCCGGTGACAACCACTCGTCGGTCTACTGCTTCGACGCCTCCGGCGAGCGGCTGTGGAAGCTCGGCACCGGCTGCGGCTCCGCGTTCTCCATGCAGTTCCTGGACGACCGCCTCTACATCGTCACCACCGACGGCTCGCTGGCCTGCATCGACGCCAGTGAGGCGGCCATCGCCGCGGCCCGCACGGGCACCGTGCCGCAGCCGCTCGACGTCAAGGCGGCCGCGTCGCTGCAGGTGGTGGAGCCGTCGGTGACGCTGGAGACCACCACCGACGCGGGCGACGGCGTGGTGGTGGAGTGCTTCAAGGAGGGCGAGCGGCTGCGGGTCCGCGTGGTCAGCCCCGGCTTCGAGACGTGGAACGTGCAGTTCCCCAAGGACATCCGGGAGGCCGGAGCCCGCTACCTCGTCGACGGCGTGCGCTCCGCCGGCCGGGGCGGCTTCTACCGCGCGTACGGGGACATCCGCCGGCTGCTCTGACGCTCACGCGGCTCTCGCGGGACGGACGGTCGCCAGGACCAGGAGCCCCGCCGCCAGGCCGGTGACGGCGCTCGCCCGGTAGACGTCGTCGAGCGCGGCGTACGGCGCCAGGCCGTCCTGGTACAGGATGCCGAACACGGCGACGCCGAGCGCGTAACCGAGCTGCCTGAGCGTGTTGACGGTGCCCGCGGCCATGCCCGCGCGGTGCGGAGGGGCGTACGACATGGCGGCCGAGCTCAGCGACGGGATGGACAGCCCCACCCCCACCCCCGTCACGATCAGGCCGGGCACCAGCGCGGTCCACGACGAGTCGGCGTCGAGCGTGCCCTGGAGGAAGGCGCCCGCGCCGATCAGCAGCAGCCCGCCGCCGATCGCCGCCCTCGGGGACAGCCCGGGGAGGAGCCGCGCGGCGGCGACCGAGGTCACCAGGGAGGCGAGGGCCATCGGCGACAGCGCCAGCCCCGCCATCACGGGGCCGAGCCGGAGGTCCTGCTGCAGCCAGAGCGAGGTGAACGCGAGACAGGCGAACGCCGCCGGCACCAGCAGCATGGCGCCGGTCATGATGCCGCTGAACGACCGGTTCGCGAAGAGCCTGAGGTCCAGCATGGGGTGGTCGCCGCGCATCTCGATGACGCCGAACACCGCGAGCGCCACCGCCGCCGCGGCCAGCGGCACGAGCGTCCGCGCCGACGTCCAGCCGTACTGCCCGACCTCGATGAGCCCGTACGTGAGCGCGCCCGCCGCCACCGTGAACGTCACCATGCCCGGCCAGTCGAGCCGCCCTTTGCCGGGCCGGCGCGACTCCTCGACCGTGCGCAGGGTCAGCCAGACGGCACCCAGGCTGATGGGCAGGTTCACCAGGAAGATGGCCCGCCAGTGCAGGTGCTCGGTGAGCAGGCCGCCGAGCACGGGGGCGACGGCCGCGGCGGCCCCGCTGACGCCGCCCCACACGCCGAACGCGATGCCGCGCTGCCTGCCGTGATAGGTGGCGCTGACCAGGGCCAGGGTCGTGGCCATCATGGCGGCCCCGCCCGCGCCCTGGACCACGCGGGCGGCCAGCAGCACGCCGCCGCTGGGCGCCAGCCCGCAGGCCAGCGAGGCCAGCGCGAACACGATCAGCGCCCACAGATAGACCTTGCGCTGTCCCGCGTGATCGGCGAAGGAACCGGCGGCGAGCAGCAGGGCGGCCAGGGCCAGCGCGTAGCCGTCCAGCAGCCACTGGGTGCCGGTGAAGGACATGTGAAGGTCGTCGATGATGTCGGGGAGCGCGACCATCACGATGGTCACGTCGACGAGGAGCATGAAAGCGCCGGTGCACGCGGCCACCAACGGCCACCAGCCGGTCCTCGTCGCTGTGGGGGTCTGGGTCATGGGGGATAAGATCGGGCCCGCATGGGGATATTCGCCAGCAGAAGCAGCACTTCTGGCGCTTTTCCCCGCGAGCTAGCCTGTGGTGGTGAAAAACATCGCGCTGGACGAGCTGGACCGAGGGCTCCTGCACGCGCTGCAGGTGGACGGGCGGGCCGCGTTCAGCCGCATCGGCGAGGTGCTCGGCGTGTCCGACCAGCGGGTGGCCCGCCGCTACCGGCGGTTGCGCGCCAGCGGCACCGTACGGGTGGTCGGCGCCGTGGACGGGCGGCGGCTCGGCTTCGAGTCGTGGTCCATCAGGTTGCGGTGCACCCCCGACGCGGCGGTCTCGATCGCCGAGGCGCTCGCGCGGCGCTCCGACACGTTCTGGGTGAATCTCCTGTCCGGAGGCACTGAGATCTCCTGCACCACGATCCAGCGCACGGCAAAGGAGCGCCAGTCGCTGCTGCTGGGCAGGCTCGCCAAGACGGACCGCGTGCTGTCGGTCACGGCGCACCGGACCCTGCACAGGTTCGTCGGCGGGCGGGTCGGCTGGGCCGGGCTGGCCGCGCTCTCCCCCGAGCAGGCGGCGGGCATCGAGGAGGGACGGGCGTTCGCCCGCCATGCCGAGGACGAGGAGATCACGCTGGGCCCCGGTGACGACGCCCTGCTGGAGGCTCTGTCGCGGGACGGCCGGGCGCCCTACGCGGACCTGGCCGCGGCGACGGGCTGGTCCGAGTCGACGGTCCGGCGCCGGGTGGAGCAGCTCTACGGGACGGGGGCGCTCTTCTTCCACCTCGACGTGATGCCCGTGCTGCTGGGCCACCGGGTGGAGGCGCAGCTGTGGATGTCGGTGCCGCCGGCCGAGCTGGACGCCACCGGGCGGGCGCTGACCTGGCACCCGGAGGTCGCGTACGTCGGCGCGACGACGGGCCCCGCCAACCTGATGGCCAACATCGTGTGCCGCGACGACGCGGCGTTCTACCGCTACCTGACCGAGAGCCTGGGCGCGCTGCCCGCGATCGGGCGCATCGAGACCGCGCCGATCATCAGGACCGTGAAGCGGTTCGGGGCCGTGCTCCCGCTCTGACCCGATAATCGAGGCGTGCACCGGCCAACCAGGCGCTCGTTCCTCCGGCTCGGCGGCGTGACCGCGGCGGGGCTGCTCGGCGCGCTGGTGCCCGCCGACCCCGCGCACACCCCGGACGACTCCTTCCTCCGCTTACGCCGCCGCTGGCGGGAGGTCACGGTGGGCGGCGGGTACGACCCGGCCGCCGAGCCGTACCGGACCTGGCTGGACAGGCTGGGCAGGACGGCCGCCCGCCACCGCGACACCATGGCCCCCGGCCGCGCCTCGCTCTGGCCCGACCAGGCGTTCCCCTCCTTCGTGGCCACGCCGCGGCGGCTGCGGGCCATGGCGCAGGCGTACGTGCTGGAGGGCACCGGCCTGACCGGCGACGCGGGGCTGGCGGCGGCAGTCGCGGAAGGGGTGGACCACTACCGGCGCAGCGTGTACGCCGACGGCGCCGAGGCGACCGGCAACTGGTGGCACTGGCAGATCGGCGTGCCGAAGGCGCTGCTCGACGCGGCGGTGCTCGCCGGGCTGCCCGAGCCGCAGAGCGCGCGGTTGCGGGACGCGGTCGACCACTTCGTGCCGGAACGCCGGCTCGGCCGGTACAGGGGCAACAGCACCGCGGCCAACCGCGTGGACCTGTGCCTGGTGATGCTGCTGCGGGCCATGCTCGACGCCGACCACGGCAGGGCGGCGCTGGCGGCGTCCGCGCTCGCGCCGGTGTTCCGCCTCGTCGGCGAGGGCGACGGGTTCTACCGGGACGGGTCGTTCATCCAGCACACGCACGTGCCCTACCAGGGGGCCTACGGGGTGACGCTGCTGTCGGGGCTGGCGACGATGTTCGCGGTGCTGCGGGGCACGCCGTGGGAGGTCTCCGACCAGAACGTGTTCGACATGGTCGAGCGGTCGTTCGCCCCCTTCGTCCGCGACGGCGCCTGCATGGACCTGGTCCGCGGCAGGGGAGTCGCCAGGAAGCCGTTCGGCGACCACGAGCGCGGGCGGGAGATCGCCGCCGCGGTCCTGCTGCTGGGGGAGCACGCCCCGGCCGCCGAGCGGGCGCGGTGGCACGCCATGGTCAAGGGCTGGGCGGTACGCGACACGTACCGGCCGATGCTGGAGCACCCCGAGCCCGCCTTCCACGCCCGGCTGGCCGCGGTCGTGGACGACGCCTCCGTGCCCGCGGCGGCGGAGCCGGTCGGGCACCGGCTGCTGCCGATGAGCGCCCGGGCCGTGCACCGCAGGCCGGGCTGGTGCGCGGCGCTCAGCATGGCCTCCTCCAGGATCGGCCACTACGAGCACGGCAACGGCGAGAACCTGCGTGGCTGGCACACCGGCTCGGGGATGCTCTATTGGTGGGCGACGGGCCACGGCGACCAGTATTCGGACGACTTCTGGCCCACCGTGGACCCCTACCGATTGCCCGGGACGACCGTCTCCACCAAGAGGCTGCCCGACGGCGCGGGCGGAGACTGGGGCGACACCTGCCCGCCGGGCCGGTGGGTGGGCGGGGCCACGGACGGCACGTACGCCACCATCGGCCAGCACCTGAACGGCCTGGAGAGCACGATGGAGGCGTTCAGGTCGTGGTTCTTCCTCGACGACGCGATCGTGTGCCTGGGCGCGGGCATCACCGCGGAGGACGGCGTGCCCGTCGAGACGGTCGTGGACAACCGCAGGACCGGCGCCGCGCTGACGGTGCGGGAGGGCTGGGCCCACCTCGAAGGGCACGGCGGCTACGTCGTGCGCGGGCCCCTGCGCGCGCTGCGCGAGCGCCGCGCCGGCGGCGACGTGACCCGCGACTACGTGACGCT
The DNA here is from genome assembly GCF_053587055.1 of Nonomuraea sp. NPDC003707. Taxonomy (NCBI): domain Bacteria; kingdom Bacillati; phylum Actinomycetota; class Actinomycetes; order Streptosporangiales; family Streptosporangiaceae; genus Nonomuraea; species Nonomuraea sp. NPDC003707. The sequence goes on from NZ_JBSFNK010000009.1 coordinate 116,303, forward strand.
CTGGCTCGACCACGGCGTCGATCCGCGCTCGGCCGGATACGTCTACCTGCTCATGCCGGGCGCCGGCCAGGAGGAGACCAGCGCGCGGGCGGCCGACCCCGGCTGGGTGCGCGTGCTCGCCAACACCGACCGCCTGCAGGCCGTCCACGTGCCCTCGCTGGGCCTCACCGCGGCGAACTTCTGGGACGCCGGGACCGCGGGCGGCCTGACCGCCTCGGGCCCGTGCGCGGTGCTGGTGCGCGGGGACACGCTGACCGTGTCGGACCCCCGGTGCGACCTCGACGAGCTGACCGTCACGTGGGCGGGGGAGACGTTCACCTTCGACGGCCTGGCCGGCCGGGAGGGCGCCTCCACGACCGTGCGGCTACGCTAGTGACCGCCGCCGCGCGCCCTGCGGTACTCCTGCACGACCAGGTCCGTGAGCTCCTGGAGCGAGGTGTCCGCGGTGGGCTTGTCGAACGTGATCGTGCCGTGCTGGAGCAGGTTGACCCGGTCGCACACCTCCAGGATCTGCGCGTAGTTGTGCGCGATGATCACGATGGACACCTCGCCGCGCGCCTTCAGGTCGCTGACCAGGTCGAGGATCAGCGCCCCCTCCTTGGCCCCCATCGCGGCCAGCGGCTCGTCGAGCAGCAGGATCCGTGAGCGCGAGTAGACCGAGCGGGCGACCGCGATGGCCTGCCGCTGGCCGCCCGACAGCTTGGCGACCTCGACGTCCACCGACGGGATGCGCACTCCCATGGCGTCCAGGTGCTCGGTGGCCAGTCGGCGCATGCGCCGGTTGCTCAGCAGCCGCGCGAACCCGACGTGCTCCCGGCCCAGGAACATGTTGTGGTAGACGCTGAGCTCGTTGATGAGCGCGAGGTCCTGGTAGACGATGTCGATCCCGAGCGACCTGGCCTGGCGCACCGACCTGAGCGCCACCTCCTCCCCATCGAGCAGGATCCGGCCCGAGTCCGGCTGGTGGAACCCGCACAGGAGCTTGACCAGCGTCGACTTGCCCGCGCCGTTGTCGCCGATCAGGCCGAGCACCTCGCCCCGCGTCAGGGTCAGGCTGACGTCCCGCAGCGCGGTCACCGCCCCGAACCGCTTGGACAGCGACTCGGTACGCAGGACCTCGGTCATGTCCGTCCCGCCCTTCGCAGCCGGGTCAGGGAGACGTTCGCGATCATGGAGAGCAGGATCGCGCCGCCCAGGATGAGGAAGTAGGGGTTGGCGGAGATGCCGATGAGGTTCATGCCGTTCTGGAGGACGGCCAGGACGAGGGCCCCGATCGCGCCGCCGACGATCGTCCCGGAGCCCCCGGCCAGCGCCGTGCCGCCGATCACCGCGGCCGACACCGCGGTGAACATCAGGCCGGTGCCGCCGCCGATGTTCGGGTCGATGGTGTGGATCCGGAACGCCTCAATCAGCCCGGCGAACGCCCCCAGAGTCCCGCCAATCATGAAATTTCCGATTTTGATGCGCGCGGTGCGGACGCCCGCCTCCGACGCCCCCAGCGGGTTGCCCCCGACCGCGATCGTGTGCAACCCCCACCTGGTACGCGTCAGCAGCACGTGCAGGACGGCCACGATCACCGCGGCCCACGCCAGGTGGGCCCACGGATAGGCGCCCAGCCACGACCCGATCGTCCCGTCCACCGCGGCCGGGATCTCGGCGGGGTAGGCGTGCGACGTGGTGAGCACGATGCCGGTCACCGCGTAGAAGGTGCCCAGCGTCGTCACGAACGACGGCACCCGCAGCACCACGGTCACGAACCCGTTCGCGAACCCGATCGCGGTCCCGGTCAGCAGCGCCAGCAGGATCGCCGGCAGCGCCGGGAACCCCCAGAAGTCGATCGCGTAGTGCATCATGAACGGCGCCAGCGCCGCCACCACGCCGACCGACAGGTCGATCTCCCCGCTGACCAGCAGCAGCACGGTCCCGCACGCGACGATGGCCGTGGGCGCGGCGGCCTGGGTGATGTTGACCAGGTTGTCCCCGGTCAGGAAGACGTCCGTGACCGACATGAAGTACAGCCCCAGAGCGATCGCCACCACCAGGACGCCGGCCTCCCGGTGCTTCAGGAACTCCTCCCGGAATCTACGCATGGGCGATGGCGCCCGAACGTTCCACCAGCTTCTGCGCGGTGTCGGAGCCCTCGAAGCGCGTCTTGGTCGTCTGGTACGGGCCCACGTTGTCCTTCGTCACGAACAGCAGGCCCGTGTTCGTCTCGGAGGGGAAGAGCAGCCCGCCGGACAGCTTGTAGAGGTAGAGGTAGAGCACCGGCAGGAAACCTTGCAGGTAGGGCTGCTGGTCGATGGTGTAGTCGAGGTCGCCCGCCTTGATCGCGGCCAGCGTCTCCGGCACCAGGTCGAAGCCTCCGGCCACCTTGAGGCCCTTGCTCCGCATGTTGTACTTCTTGACCGTCTGCCCGATCGACTGGGTGGAGCCGGCGTCCACGGCCAGCATGCCGGCCAGGTTCGCGTGGCCCTGGGCGTAGGCGTCGATGATCGACAGGCCCTTGGTGACGTCGGCGTTCGTACCCACCGGGGTGAACTTGATGGGCTTGCCCGAGTCCTTGAACGCCTGCTGGGCGCCGTCGATCCTGGGCTGGATGTTCAGGGCCCCAGGGGTGGCGATGAAGCCGGCGACCTCGCCCGACTCCACCTGCTGGAGCGCCCGCTGGCCGAGCGCGTAGCCGGACTCGTACAGGCCCTGCCCGATGTAGGCCAGCCGGCTCGTGCCCTTGTCGTCGCGGGAGCCGTCCGCGTTGTACGACACCACGGGGATGCCCGCGTCCAGCGCCCGGTTGACCGGGTCGCGGAAGGCCGCCTTGTCCACGACGGCCACGGCCAACCCGTCGGCCTTGCCCGAGACGGCGGTGTTGCACGCGTTGACCATCTCGGCCACGATCGAGTCCTTCGAGCCCGTCCACTGGAACTCGGTGCCGAGCAGCGCGCACGCGTCCTGGGCGCCGTACTGGGTGGGGGTGAAGAACGGGTTCGTGGTGACGTGACAGACCAGCACGAACTTCCACTTGGGTGTGGCGGGGAAGTCGCCGGGCGCCGCCCCGGCCGCGCCGCTCGCGGCGGGCTTGTCCTGGCCGGCGGTGCATGCCGCCAGCAGTGCGGAGGCCGCGGCCGACGCGCTGGCCAGCCCGGCGCCGGTGAGCAGGCGCCGCCTGGCGATCGGGGTCAGCTTGAGGGTGTCGACCGCTTCTTCGACCTTGGGGTGGATCTTCTTCATCTGCACGACCTCGCGTTCCTTGCGGATCGGTGGTGCGCGGCCCATCGACCGACTCGTGATTCGCCCCCTTCCGCCAGTGAACTCCTTGATGCCGGTCATGTCAGGACACGGTTTGGCGAACGTCGTCGCCCGGGCGAAGGCCCAGCTCACGCATGACGAAGGCCAGCCAGTCCGTCTGCTGGGCGACGATCGTGCTCCAGTTCGTGCCGCCGTGCCCGGCGTCCGCCCAGACTCGCAGCAGGACCGGGTGGGAGGCGGTGGTGGCGGCCTGTGCCCTGGCGGCGAACTTGCGGGAGTGCCAGGCCGGGCAGCGGGGATCGTTCGCGCCCGCGTCCAGCAGGATCGCCGGGTACGCCGTGGCCGGCCGCACGTTGTGGTACGGCGAGTAGGCCATCAGCACGGGCGCGTCGGCCGGGTCGGCCGGGTTGCCGTACTCGGGCAGGGTGGCGGCGGCCCCCACCGGGTCGTGGACCACGCGCATCAGGTCCAGCTTCGGGGCGACGCAGACCACCGCCCGCCACAGGTCGGGGCGCTGGGTCGCGGCCACACCCGCGAGCATCCCGCCGTTCGAGGCACCCTGGAAGGCCAGCCGGTCCGGGGCGGTGACCCCGTCGGCGATCAGCCGGTCGGCGATGGCGTACAGGTCGTCGAAGGAGTTCTGCTTGGCGTGCAGCCGGCCCGCCTCCCACCACTCCAGGCCGAACTCGCCGCCGCCGCGCACGTGGGCGTGCGCGTAGATCCCGCCCGCCTCGACGAACGCGGCCAGGGGACCGAGGTACGAGGCCAGCTCCGCGACGTTGAAGCCGCCGTACGCGTGGAGCAGCGTCGGCCGCGGCCCGGTCCGGTCCAGGTCGGCCCGGTGGACCAGCGTGCAGGGGATGCGCGTGCCGTCCTTGGAGGTGGCCCACACGCGGGTGGTGACCAGCCCGGTCAGGCTGTGCCCGCCGCCCTGCAGGGCGGTCAGGGTGCCCGACTCCAGCTCGTAGTGGTAGACGGTCGGCACCTGCGTGTAGGAGGTGTAGCCGAAGGTGATGGCGTCCTCGCAGCCGACGACCTGGTCCATCACGCCGAGCGCGACCACCCCCTGGGCCACCGAGCTGACCGAGCCGGGGCCGGGCAGGGGGACCTCGCCGAGCTCCTTGCCGTCCGGGTCGAGGATCCGGACGCGGGAGACCGTGTCCACCAGCTCGCCGATCACCAGCCGGTCGCCCACCGGGGTCACGCCGGTCAGCACCGCGTCGCCGCCCGGCACCAGCTCCGTCCAGGTGTCCTGGTCGCCGGGGCTGTCGAGGGGGATGCGGACCAGGCGGCCGCGCGGGGCGCCGGCCGTGGTGACGCACACGTACGCATCGCCGATGATCTCGCCCTTGTAGAGGTGCTCGGCGTCGGTGACGAACTCCCGCCACTCACGGCCCGAGCCGTCCAGCCGGGCCAGGAAGTGCGGCCGGGGCCTGAGGTGGTCGACCTGGAGCACCGCCCAGCGCCCGTCGGGGGAGATCTTGGGGATGGCGAACATGTGCGGGATGTCCAGCGGCTCCGGCTCCGTGGGCGGCTCCTCCCCGAGCCGGTGGAAGAACAGCCGCCAGCGCAGCGGCCCCGAGACCGTCTCGTTGGCCATGTAGAAGAAGCCGCTGCTGTCAGGGAGCCACGCCACCAGGCCGGGCCGCTGCTGGGGCACGCCGTCGAGCAGCACCTTCCCGGTGTCGATCTCGACCACCTTGAGCACGGGCAACTCGTGGCCGGCCGCGTCCAGCGAGTACGCCAGGAGCCGCCCGTCCGGCGACGGCTTGGGGGACATCCTCAGCGGCGTGCCGTCGGACAGCTCGTTGAGGTCGATCACGGTACGCCAGGGCCCGGTGGGCGCGTCGGCCACCTCCAGGACCATCAGCTCGCGCCCGTCGGGGATCCGGCCGCTGAACCACCGGGGCCCGTACCGGACGGGGACCACCAGGTTGCGCGCGTCCATCTGCTCGACCAGCTCGCCGACCCTGGCCGCGAGCGCGCCGTGGTGCGGCCAGCCGTGGATCCAGGACCTGGCCAGCTCGTCCTGGGCCGCCTGCCAGGCCAGGACGTCCTGGCCGTCCTCCTCCAGCCACTGGTAGGGATCGTCGAACGTCAGCCCGCCGACCTCGTTGTGCTGGGGGCGTACCGGTGCGTCGGGATACCGCATGCGTCACTCTCCGCTCTCGCGCGCCTGCCTGGCGCGCTGGAGGTAGTCGATGACGGCGGGCAGATCGCCCGCCCCCAGCCAGTCGATCTGGCGGCTGATCTCCGCGCTGACCCCGGCGCTGTTGTCACGCCACAGCGCCATGCCCGCGGCGGTGAGCCGTTCCTGGACCCGCTCGTCGCCGGGCTGCAGCGCGGCGGTCATGGCCTCCCAGCGCGCGGAGATCTCCTGCACCCTGGGGTCGTCGACGGGCGTGCCCGCCAGGAGGAGCTCCCGGATCTCGCGGAGGAGCTCCAGCCATTCGGCCCGCAGGCCCGCCAGCCGCTCCTCGCCCAGCTCCGCCCGCCGCGTGGCCAGGTGGTCGCGGAGCTCCTGGACGAAGTACGTCTCGTACACCGAGATCATCTCGAGCGCGGCCATGAACTGCTCGGCGTCGGGCATGACCGACTTGTCCAGCAGCCACATGAGGCCGCTGATCTGCTGCTTCAGCTGCCCCAGCCGGGCGGTCTGGATCTCGATCTCGGCGAGCTGCGCGCCGAGCAGGTCGCGCAGCGTCCCCAAGTCGTCCTCAGGCCTGTTCAGGGCCTCGGCGATCTCGTCCAGCGACAGTCCGAGGCCGCGCAGCGCGCGCACCCGGTAGAGCCTGCGCAGGTCCGCCTCGGTGTAGCGACGGTGCCCGGACGCCGTCCGCTCGCCGGCCCTGACCAGGCCGATCTCGTCGTAGTGGTAGAGCGTCCTGACGGTCACCCCGGAGGCTCTGGCCAGCTCCCCGATCGTCCATCGACGCGCGTCTTCGCTCACGCACCCGACCGTAGAACCTCCCGTGGCGGGAGGTTCAAGCCGTTCACTCCCAGAGCGCCGCCACCTGGGCGACCGCGCCGCGGCCCTGGGCGTAACCGGCTCGGGCGCTGGGCGTGCGTACCGCCGGGTCGAGCGGGTCGATCCCGAAGGCGGCCAGCGAGTCGGCGTCCGGCCCGATCACCTCGACCCGGCCGTCGAGCGCGGCCCAGGACGGCTCGCCGACGTCGGGCATCGGGGCCAGCACCAGCACCCGGTCGAACCCGGCCGCGAGGTCGGAGTTGGTGCTCGTACGCACGCCGCCGTCCATGTAGCGGACCCCGTCGATCGTCACGCACGGCCACACGCCGGGCACCGCGCAACTGGCCGCCACCGCGTCCACCAGCTCCACCCCCGACCCGGGATCGAACAGCCGGGTCTCGCCGCTGACCGCCTCGACCGCCACGATCACCAGGTCACGCCGCGGCCACTCGTGCACGGGCAGCCGGGCCTCGATCACCTCGCGCCGCCTGGCCTCGCTGATCGTGTCGGCGGCCAGCGCCAGCGCGCCGATCTTCCGCCGCTGCTCGACCGGGTCGGACGTGCTCTCGTAGACCTCCATGAGCTTCGCCCACATCTCCTCCACCCGCACCCCGCTGGGCAGTTCGAGCGTCTGGAGCGCAGGATCGACCTGCCGTTCCAGCAGCTCGGAGAGCGGCCGGCCGCTGGTGACCTGGGCGGCGACCGCCGAGCCCGCCGACGTGCCGACGATGCGGTCGGCCCCTGTCACGTCCACACCGCCGTCGGCGAGCGCCGCCAGCACGCCCGTCGTCCACGCGATCCCGGCGACCCCGCCGCCACCCAGTACCAGTGCCCGCTTGCTCATCGGCCCTCCTCATAGGGGTTCTTCCACCCCAACGCCCGGGGCCCGCAGGCGTCTTCCGCCGATCTCAGCCGGCGAGCACCTTACGCAGCACCGCGGCGAACTCCTCGGTCCTGCCGATGAATCCGCCGTGGTCGCCGGGGAACTCCGTCGGAGTCGTGCCCAGCAGCTCGGCCAGCGCCACGGAGGTCCGGTACGTGACCAGCCCGCCCGACTCGTCACCGATGCCCACCACGACCTGGGCCGGGGCGGCTTTCAGCGCGGCGACGTCGGGCACGTAGCGGGTGGTGCCGCGCAGCTCATGGGCGAAGAAGCGCGCGCTGTCGGCCAGCATCTGCTCCGTCGGCTCCCCGGGAGGCCCGGCCGGGGCGCCCTCGTCGCCCTCGTCGAACCCGGCGGTGGCCATGAACTTCGCGAAAGCCGCCCAGACGCCGTCCCGGTGGTAGGTCGCGATGATGTCCTCGGTCGCGGCGCGCTGGTCGGCGGCGTCAGGGAGCAGCTCCAGCGAGGGCGGCTCGTGCGCGACGAGCGTACGGACCCGGCCGGGGTGCCGGGCCACCAGCGCCAGGCCGGTCACCGCGCCGCCGCTGCTGCCGAACACGTCGGCGGTCTCGGCGCCCAGGGCGTCCAGGAGCAGGGCCAGGTCGTCGGCCCGCAGCTCGGGGGTGGAGTCCTGGGTGGGGTCGTCGAGCACGCTGCCCGAGATGCCCCGCGGGTCGTGGGTGACCACCGTGTAGTCGCCCGCCATCGCCTCGGCCAGCGGCGCGAAGTCGGCCGCGGCCATCGGCGACCCCGTGATCACCAGCACCGGGCCGGCGCCGCGGACCTCGTAGCTCAGGCGTCCGCCCGGGATGGCGAGGGTGTGCGTGGTCGTCATGGAAACCTCCAGTCGTTTCACCGTCGTGGCTATGACTCGCGTCGCCGGCGAAACTCATCGGCCGATGGCGGACAGATTGACGAGCACCTGAGTGTCGCGTCCCGTCTGGAACCAGGCGATGCTGTCCTGCAGATGAAGGGTAGGGGGCTTGCCGCCCGTGAGCGTCGAGATCTGGAACAGCAGGCCGGTGCGTCCCGTGGCGAGGTCGTGCACGCCGATCGGCTGCTTTCCGCCGGACGGCCGCTGGCGGAGCAGGACGAAGCGGCCCGAGTAGATCTCCCCGGAGGCGGCCCCCGGCAGCCTCCGCAGGCCCGTGCCGTCGCGCCGCCACGCCTCGACGCCGTTGAAGCACCACGTCACCCCACAGTCGGCCCACGACGGTCGCCCGGCGGGAGCGGTCACGTCCCTGCGTTCGCCGGTGAGCAGGTTCTTCAGGTGCTCCACGGGACGCCGGCTGAAGTCGTCCGCCAGGTTGTCATTTCGCGGCGACCCGGCCCAGGGCCATTCGACCAGGCTGTAACCCTTCGTCCCGTCGATCAAGGTCGCCTTGCCGCCCTTCAGCGGGGCCCGGTAGACGCCACCCTCCTCGGGCGACCACATGACCGTGCCGTCCGCGATGGCCATGCGGCTGATCCCCAAGGTCATGTTGTCGCGGGTGACCGTGGCGCGGTCCGAGAAGATCCGGCGGGGCACGCCACCCGTGACCGGCACCGTCCAGACCTCCTTCATACGGCCGCTGAACGCCGACCACGCCAGGTGACCGTCGCCGAAGACCAGCGGGTGGTTCCCCACATCCTCCTTCTTGAGCCGCGCGATCCTGGCGAACGTCCGCTTGTCCAGGTCGTACGACCAGATCTCGCCGGGCCGGTCCTTGGGGAACCCCCGTCCAACCACGACCCGGTCGGTGACGAACACGTCCGGTAGGAACCCGCCGCCGCCCGGTCCCTTGACCGGGATCTCGTGCACGGCGCCCGGCCACATCTGCTCGGCGGGGGCCACCAAGGTCTCGGGGGTCGGCCGGACCGCCGGAGCGGGTGAGGCGACCGTACGGGTGACCGCGACGGTGGTCGCCACCACGATCAGGATCGCGGCCGCCACCGCCAGCGGCGCCCACCACCTCGCGCCGGACGACCGCTCGCGCGGCGCGGGCAGGCGGCGGGGCCGCCCGTCGTCGCGTACGGCCTCGGCCCTGGCGGCCAGCGCGTCCCTGAGGCGTTCCTCGATGCCGGTCATGCCTTGCCTCCCAGTTCGCGCTGGAGCCGGTCCAGGGCCCTGGAGGCGGTGGACCGCACGGTGCTCTGCCTGACGCGCGTCGCCTTCGCGATCTCGGCGTCGGAAAGATCGAGGTAGTAACGCAGGACGAGGACCTCGCGCTGCCGCCTGGGCAGCCGGGCCAGCGCGTCGAGCATCTCCTCGCGCGACTCTCCCAGCAGCGCCGCCGTCTCCGCGGAGTCCACCGGCTCGCCCGGCCCGCCCAGCGGCGCCCGGGCGGCCACGCCGCGCCTGCGCAGGACCGAGCGGGAGGCGTTCAGCACGCAGACGCGGACGTAGGCCAGGGTGAGCTTCCCGGGGCGTTTGCCGTGCAACCTGGAGAAGACGTCCTGCACGACGTCCTCGGCGCTCTCCCGGTCGCCGACGAGCAGCACGGCCAGGCGCACCAGGGCGAGCCAGTGCTCGCGGTACAGACTCGCCAGCACCGCCTCGGCTTCGGGCGGCGCGGGCGCGCGAGCGACTGTCTCACCGTTCATGCCTTAGGAACGCGCACCGTCCCCGATCCGCTGCATCGCCGGGCGGCGCAGCCAGGTGGCCCAGCGCCAGAGCCACTCCATGGGGCCGTACCGGAAGCGGCGCAGCCAGAGGGTGGAGACCAGCCACTGGGCCGCGAGGATCGCGCCGGCGATCAGCAGCACCGTCGTCACCGGCCAGGTCTCCGGCGGGCTCGCCACGGCCCTGGAGATCACCAGGACGAGGATCGTGGCGGACAGGTAGTTGGTCAGCGCCATCCGGCCCAGTGGGGCGAAGACGGCCTGCAGGACCGGCCGGAGCGGCGTCCTGAGCAGGACCAGCAGGCCACACACGTACACGCCCGCCATCAGGAGCCCGCCGATGGCGAGCGATCCGTCCTGCGCGCGGGCCTGCAGCCACAGGGCGACCGCCGCGCCGGCCGCGAAGAGCGCGGTCAGCGCCACGGGGGCGGAGCGCTCGATCCGGTCGATCACCCCGTACCGGGTCAGCGCGGACCCGGCCAGGAACAGCCCGGGGACCAGCGCGGTCCCGCCGCCGAAGGCCAGCGCCGCGGCGAGGAACGCGACGGCGAGGCCCGCCACGGCCCAGCGCGGCAGCCAGGTCGAGGGCAGGAGCACCACCAGGCCGACGACGGCGTAGATCGTCAGGATGTCGCCCCGCCAGAGCGCGAACATGTGCACCAGCCCCATCGCGAGCAGCACCAGGAGCCGGCGCAGCAGGAGCAGCCGCGGACTGGCGGTGCGCCCTGCCGCGGACTCCAGGAGCAGCGAGAAGCCGATGCCGAACAGCAGCGAGAAGATCGGGAAGAACCGCTGCTCGACCAGCAGCCCCATCCACATCGCGCCAGGGGTCTCCGCCGCGTGCTGGACGGGGACGAGGGCGTCGCCGACGTGGGAGATCGGCTGGACGTTGGCCAGGAGGATCCCGCAGAGCGCGAAGCCGCGTATGACGTCGAGCGCGGTGATCCGCGCCCTTCTTCGGGAATCGGGAGTTTCGGGTGGCATGACGCCTCATCCTGCGGGCCTCATGCCGGTGGCGGCTTCGGCCGGAAGCAGGGTTCGCGACAGTACTTTCGGCCGGACCTGTGACCTCAAAGGGTTCGGGGGGTTCAGGGGGTGGCGACCTCCAGGTTGCCGGAGTCGCTGGAAAGCTCGATCGTACGCGGCGCCGAGGCGTCGGTGGCCGCCGTGACGTCCTTGCTGCCGGAGTCGGTCTTGGCGATCACGTTGTACGGCCCCTGCGGCACGCGAACCGTGATCGAGCCCGAGTCCGAGGAGCTCACGACCTTGTCCGGCTGCGCGGTGAAGACCAGCTCGACGTCCCCCGAGTCGGTCTCCGTGACGACCCGCTTGCCCGACAGCCCGCCGGCCTCGATCACCCCGGAGTCGCTGCGGACGTCCACCTCGCCGGACAGGCCCTTCAGCGTCAGGTCCCCGGAGTCGGAGTCGATCTTGACGCGGAGCCCCTTGGGGATCTCCACCTTGTAGTTCACGTCGCAGGCCACGGCCCCGTTGCCCAGTCCCCAGCTGCGGGGGCACTTGTACGTCAGGGCGAGCGTGTCGCCCTCCACGCCGTGGCTGGTCTCCGGCTTGTTCTTGCGCCAGACGAGATGCTCGGTCACGCGGATGCCCTGGCGGTCCGACTCCACCACCTCGACGGTGCCGGAGTCGGACCCGATCCTGATGCCGGCCACCTTGTCGGTGACGTCGTAGGACTTGGTGTCCTCATCGAGGGGGCCGGCGAGGCCGCACCCGGTCAACACCGCCGCGACCCCCAGCAGCCCTGCGATCATGCCCGCTCTCTTCATGCCCATGACGCCCAAGTGTGGTTCACCAGGCCCCGCCCGGGCGTCGGGGAGTTCCCTGAGACGTCCCTGAAGAGTCCCTCAGGGGCGGGGGCGGTCACCAGCCGAGCTCGTCGCAGCCGGTGTGGTCGGCGGGCTCCACCTGAAGGGTCGCGTGCGCCACGCCGTGGCGGCGGAGCAGCAGGTCGCGGGCCTTGTCCAGGATGGCATGGTGGTCCTTCGGGTCGACGGTGACGAGGTGGGCGGTGGCGACGTTCATGCCGGAGGTGAGGGTCCACAGGTGCAGGTCGTGCACGTCGCGTACGCCTTCGAGCGCCGCCAGGTCGGCCGCCACCGCGGCCGCGTCCATGCCCTCGGGCACGTGCTGCCCCAGCACCGCGAAGACCTGACGGCCGAGGGAGACCGCGCGCAGGGCGACGAAGACGCCGATGGCGAGGGCGACGACGGTGTCCCAGAACGTCTGACCGGTGGCCGCGATCAGCCAGCCCGCCACGATGACGCCGACGGACCCGGCCGTGTCGGCCACGACCTCCAGGTAGGCGCCCTTGACGTTGAGGCTCTCGGCGGCCCCGGCACGCAGCAGCAACAGGGCGATGAGGTTGACGACCAGGCCGATGCCGCCGACGACGAGCATCGGGCCGGAGGAGACCTCCGCGGGTTCGCCGATCCGCCCGATGGCCTCCAAGACCACGTACAGCGCGACGCCGAGCATCATGACCACGGCCAGCAGGGAAGCGAACACCTCGGCCCGGTAGGAGCCGTAGCTGCGCCTTCCCGTGGCGTCCGGCCGGGTGGCGATGCGGGTGGCCACCAGAGCGGCGCCCAGGGTGACGACGTCGGCGGCCATGTGCCCGGCGTCCGACATCAGCGCCAGCGAGCCGGAGATCAGGCCGTAGACCAGCTCGACCACGAAGAACGCGCCGATCAGGACGAAGGAGACCGCCAGCCGCCACCGGTGCTGGGCGCCGGCGTGCCCGTGTCCGTGCCCGGCGCCCATCAGTCGGCCCCGCCCCGTTCGGGGTGGATGGCCTCGGTGTGCTCGGTGTGGGCGAGCGCCAGGTCGAGCAGCATGCGTACGTGGGGGTCGTCCAGCCGGTAGTACGCCATCCGCCCGGCGCGCCGGGCGACGACGATGCGGTGGGCGCGCAGCAGCCGCAGGGCGTGGGAGACCGCGGACTCGCTCTGGCCGGTCACGGCCGCGAGGTCGCACACGCACAGCTCTCCGTCCAGCAGCGCCACGAGCAGCCGCAGCCGGTTCGGATCGGACAGCAGGCCGAAGACGTCGGCGGTGTCGGCCAGATCGTCGGCCGCCGGCATCCGCTCGCACACGGCGGCGACCCGGTCGGGGTCGACGACCCGGACCGCGCAGCCGTCCGGCGACAAGACGACTCGCTCACTTGAAGAGCTATTCATATAAACAACAATAGCCCGCGAAGTGATCCCACCGTTAAGTTTCTCCGCGCGTCCTCTTTCAAACCTGACCGCCGCGTTGAAGGGGCTCCAGCCCGGCCTTCTGCTCCGGCCTTCTGCTCTGGCGGTGGTCAGGCCCGGCCTGAACAGGCCGGGCCTGACCTCCGCGGAGCTCAGCGCTTCATGAGGGCGAACACGCCCCAGCCGAGCAGGTGCCGCTGGAAGCGGACGTAACGCATCGGCTCGCGCGACAGCTCGGCGCGCAGTTCGGGCGCGAGCTCGTCGCCGGGGTTGGCGTCCAGCCAGGTACGCAGGTTGCGCCACTGGGCGGCGACGTACCGGTCCCAGCTGTCCTCGTCGGCGAGCACCATCTCGACGACGTCGTACCCGAGCCCGTCGAACAGCTCGAAGAGGTCGGGCAGCGTCCCGAAGTCGTCGCGCGAGGTCGCGTGGCACGCCTCGACGGCCTCCTGGCTGGGCGGTTCGGCCCGCCAGAACACCTCGCCGATCAGCATCGTGCCGCCCGGGCGCAGGCTGCGCTCCAGCAGCGCGACCGTGCCGGCGGTCCCGCCGCCGATCCACGTCGCACCGACACACGCCGCGACGTCGACCTGCTCGCCGGCCACGTACGTGGAGGCGTCCCCGTGCGTGAACGTCACCCGCTCGCCGACGCCGAGCTCGGCGGCTCGCTCGCGGGCGGCGGCGAGGAAGACGGTGCTGATGTCGACCCCGGCGCCGGTGATCCCATGATCACGGGACCAGGTGCACAACATCTCACCCTTGCCGCAGCACAGATCGAGCACGGTGGCTCCGGGCCGCAGCCCGATCGCCGCGCCGAGCGTGGCCAGCTTCTCAGGGGTGAACGCGTTGATGATCCGGTGGCTGCTCTCCCGGATGGTGAAGCTACGTGGCAGATCCAAGATCGTGAGTCCTTACGTGTGATGGCTGATGTACCGAGTCGGTCAGCTCATCGACACGCATAAAGCAACTCCTCCGTCACGAGATGGTGATCGCGACCCTAGCCCTCCGCGGATTCCGGCGGCAATCGAATTTCCTCATGCCCGTCCTCGTGCTCGTGCCCGTCTTCGTGCGTGTCGAGAAGGTCCAGATAGCCCTGAACGGCCTCCCACAGGTGGTGCTCGGGGTATCGCCCCAGGCTGCGGTGCCGCCGGCGCCACTGCCGGTCCCAGTACGAGTCGCGTACGGCACGCAGATGGTCCAGCGCCGCCCGCAACTCCCCGGCGACCTGGGCGGGCTCCTCCTGAGGCCGGGACGTCACCTCACGCACCCGGTCGAAGCGCCGCTCGGCCAGCGCGTCGAGCACGTCCTGCTCGGGCCCGTCCAGCGACCAGAACCGCACCGGGTCGTGGATGCGATGGTTCTCCACCGGATCCAGATGGGAGCGCCACCAGTACGCGACCCCGCCCTGGTCCAGCCGGAGGAAATCGACCAGCCACGCGGTGCCGGGCGGCTGGGAGCCCCAGGTCACCTCCTCCGGCGGGAGGTTCAGCACCAGGACGATCTCGAGGTGATCGACGGGGTCGGCACCTGTGAGCAGGTTGCCGAAGACGTGCGCGGCGCGCAGGAAGGGTTCGTCCGCCGGCACGCGCCGGGTCTGCTCGCAGGCCTGGGCGAGCTGCCGCAGCCTCTCCACCGCTCGCCGGTAGCGCATCGTCCGCTCGCCTCCCTGTCCCGGACTCGCGACCCAGCGTACGGTCTCCCCACCCCCTCCAGCCGCCCCGCCCACTGCCCTCATGCCGCCGGCCGCTTCGGCCCGGTCACCCGCGCATGGCCGCCGGTTGTCAGGGACGTCGCGCCAGGGCCGGTGCCTGGTAGGCCCATTGCCAGGCCAGCTCCAGCGGCCCGCGACCGAACCGGCGCAGCCACAACGACGACAGCACCATGAACAGCACGCAGATCCCGGCCCACGCCACCGGCACCCACCACGGCCGCAGCCCATCGAACCGACCCGCCAGCCCCAGACCCCAGCCGTAACAGAGGACACTGGCCGCCAGATTCTGGAAGACGTAGCAGGACAGCGCCGTACGCCCCACGTCCGTGATCCCCCTCCTGAGCACGCCCGGCGCACCACGCATGCCGAGCACGATCGAGGTGATCAGCCCCAGCAGACCCAGGGCGACCAGCGGCGCCATGAGATAGCGGTCGACGGCGAACCAGGCCGGCCCCGCGAAGGAGGTGGCCAGGTTCAGCGGCACACCGACGCCGAGGCCGATGACGATCAGCTTCCTCCGCAGGCCCGCGCCGTCCTCCTCGAAGACGCCGGCGCGCAACAGGCGGGCGCCGAGCAGGAACAGCACGATGCCCATGGGGATGATGAACACCAGCTCCGCACGGAAGACGGCGACATGCCGCAGACGGAAGGCGACCTGGTCGAGCCAGCCGTCCTGGGGGTAGATCGGGGTCCCGCCACCCGCCGGCCCCGCCATCAGGGCTGCCGTGATCAGAGTCACCATGGCGACGTGCACCGCCCCCGCGGCGACCATCCAGGCGGTGACCGCGCGGCGGCTCCTGCCCACCAGGTACGCCACGATCATCGAGGTGATCGCGTACCCCATCAGCACGTCGAACTCGAAGACCAGCACGTAGTGCAGCGCCCCCTCGACGAACAGCAGCGTCGCGCGCCAGAGATACCTGCCCGGCCACGTCAGCCCGCGCCGGACCGCGCTGCGGTACTGCAGCTCCAGGCCGACGCCGAAGAGCAGGGTCAACAGCCCGAGGAACTTGCCGTTGGACAGGAATCGCAGGAACGTCTCCACCACACCGGCGCCGCCCCCGAACTGAAGGAACTCGGCGGACCCGCCGGGCGCGGTGAAGATCCAGATGTTCGTGCCGAGCGTGCCCATGATGGCCACGCCCCGTAACACGTCAAGCGCGTCGATACGTCTGGTCACACCATCAAGCCTGGTGGCGCGGTGGCTGCTCCCTGTCGTCCCGTCGGGCGAAATGAGCCGTACATCGATCGATGTACGGCCTTACATCTTTGGTCAATCCCCGAAGCTGCCATCAGCAGCAACCGCCGATGACGCGGCCCCGCGACGTCGTTCAGTCTCCCCAGCGAAACGGGCGGCCAGGTCAGGGACTCGTGCACCGATAGGCGGAAGGAGTCTGGGTGTCGCCGTTGGGACGGCTGGCCTGGAAGCCGAACGTCGTGCTCTGGCCAGGCGCGAGCGTGCCGTTGTGACCGGCGTTCCTGACCGTGACGGTCTGGCCGCTGACGGTCAGCGTGGCGTTCCATGAGCCGGTGACGGCGTGCCCGCTGGGCAGCGTGAACGTCACCGTCCAGCCCGTGGTCGTGGCGGTCCCGGTGTTGGCGACCGTGACCGGCTGGATCACGTAGCCGGTGCTCCACTGGGTCTGGGTGGTCGGCGTGGCCGTGCATCCGCCGGTGCTACCGCCCGGACCGGTGGTGACCGTGACCGTGTTGGACACCGGCGACAAATTGCTTGCCGCGTCGCGGGCACGTACCTGGTAGCGGTAGGTGGTGGCGGCGGTCAGCCCGGTGTCGGTGAACGAGGCGGTCGCAGCGGTGCCCACCTGCGTGAAGGTGCCGCCGGACGAGCCCGGCGCGCGCAGGACGTCGTAGCCGGTCACGCCGACGTTGTCGGTCGAGGCGGTCCAGGTCAGCGTGGTGCCGGTGGAGGTGGTCGCGGAGGCGGCCAGGTTGCCGGGGGCGGTCGGCGGGGTGGTGTCGGTTCCGCTCGTGGCGGGCGGGATGCGGATGATGCGGTCGTCCTGGGCAACCGGTGTGCCGCGGCCGTCCCGGTTGCTGGTCGTCACCCAGAGCCAGCCGTCGGGTCCGAGCGCGACCGCGCGGAGGCGTCCGTACACGGACTGGAATTCGGCCACCGGCGTGCCGGGAGTGCCGCTGCCGGTCAGCGGCACCGTCCAGAGGCGCCGGCCGCCCAAAGCCGCGGCGAAGAGCGTGTTGTTGGCGTACGCGAGCCCGCTCGGCGACGCCTCGGCGGTCGTCCAGGTGACGATGGGGTTGCGGAAGGAGGAGTTGCCGCAGTTGCCTTCGCAGGTGGGCCAGCCGTAGTTGCCGCCCGCGACGATCTGGTTGATCTCGTCCCAGGTGTTCTGGCCGAATTCGCTGGCGTACATCCTGCCTTGGGAGTCCCAGGCCAGGCCCTGCACATTGCGGTGGCCGTAGCTCCAGACGCGGGATCCCGCGAACGGATTGTCCGAAGGCACCCCACCGGTGGGCGTCATGCGCAGGATCTTGCCGGCGGGGCTGTTGAGGTTCTGGGCGTTGCTGGTGTTGCTGGCGTCGCCGGTGCTCAGGTAGAGCATGCCGTCCGGGCCGAACGCCAGGCGGCCGCCGTCGTGGATGGTGGCGCTCGGGACGCCGGAGAAGATCACCGTCTGTGTCTGAGGGGCGCTCAACTGGAACCTGACCAGGCGGTTGTCCCCGGCGGTGCTGGTGAAGTACGCATACACCCAGCCGTCCCTGGCCGCGATGCCGAGCAGGCCGCTCTCACCGGAAGCGCTCACCCCGTTCACGGTGGCGACCTGGGTGGGGGTCTGGCCGGGCCGTACCTGGAGGATCCGCCCGGTGTTCCGCTCGGAGACCAGCGCGCTGCCGTCCGGCAGGAACGCCAGCCCCCACGGCACCTGCAGCCCCGTGACGGACACCTCCGCCCTGGCGAAGTCGAAACCCCCGAGCACCTGAGCGCGTGCCTCGGGAGCGCTGACGATGAGGGCGATCAGGGCCAGAATCAGGGCAGGTACGACACGGGCGCGCATGACGGACTCCTTGACGGGATCACGTGTGCGGACCCCAGCACCGTAGGCACCGCAACCGCGGGACCTCAATCACGGCGACCCGCGCGTCCCGCCCATCTGCGACGACGGCCACGTGGTGACTGAAACTTTCAACATCCGGCGCTTACGTATTCAACCCACCCTTTCCGATCCCTGTCTCATCAGGCAGCCGGCTCCGGCCGGCCCGGCACTCACCCGGAAGAGGAGCACCGACGAGGGTCACGGCAATGCCGACGGCGGCTCCCACGATGATCTCCTCCACCCTGCTCCTCACCCTGCCGCACGACGCCACGAACGCGGTCAGGCCCGCCTGGGTACGAGGATGCGCCGCTCACGCGAGGCCATACGGCGCTTGATGGGCTCGCGCGAGTCCTGGTGGGTGTGCCACGCGTAGTCTGGAAGAGGGACGCTCGCCGGTCGAGCTCGACCATGACGCGGGAGACGGGTGAGCACACGCGCACTCGGGGGGTGAGCCCGATGAGGCCTCACGACGTCTGGTCCGCAGGCACCGCAGCAGTCGCAATAACAGCCGCACTGTTCACCGGCACACCAACGGCCACAGAGCAGCTGTTCACCCACACACCAACGGTCACAGGGCAGTTGTCCACCGGCACATCAACAGCCACAGGCCAACTGTTCACCGGCACACCGACGGCCACGGGGCAGGTGGCCAGGTCGCGGCTCGCCCAAGAATGCACCCCTCCACCGCTGCCGGGCAAGGTGGTGGACGTCGACCTGACCGACACGGCCGGCGCAGCGCCCATGCGCCTGACCGTGAAGCCGGCCAAGGTCACGGCAGGCACCGTGTCTCTCCGTGCCTCCAACACCGGCACCCTGGCCCACGAGGTGGTCGTACTGCCGCTCGCGGCGGGTAAGCCCATCGGGAAGCAGCCGATCGGAGCCGACAACCGCGTAAGCGAGACGGGCTCCGTCGGCGAGGCGTCCCACAACTGCGCCGCAGGCGAGGGCGGAGGCATCGCACCCGGGTCCGCAGGCTGGGCGACGCTGACCCTGCAGCCTGGACGGTACGAGCTGATCTGCAACTTCCCGGGGCACTACGCCATGGGCATGCGCGCAGAACTCGACGTCACCCAGTAACCCACATACAAACCGTCAACCAGCCCAAGCCAGCTCCACCCCAAAACCACACCACTCAGCACCCCACCCACGCCAAGCCAAATACCGTCACCCCTTCACACCCGCCCCCAGCCTTCACCCGCTCGCCGCCAGCCTTCACCCGCTCGCCGCCAGCCTTCACCCGCTCGCCCCCAGCCGGTCACCCGCCCGTCGCCAGGCTTTACCCGCCGTCTACCGCCTTGGCACGCCCGTCGCGGGCCTTCATCTGCCCGTCGCCAGCTTCCACTCGCCGCTCACCGCCCTTCGCTCGTCTGAGCCCCGCACGAAGTCGGCACCGGGTTTTGGTCTGTCCGCCTCGGGCTTTGTGACACTGATCACTCAAGCGCCTTATGCGGATTTGTCCACAGAACGTCGGAGACCACCTCACTAACGTCCTGCTCTGTCCGAAGAGATCCGTAAGACCAACCGGAGGCAGGTACCCATGAACACTTTCGAGCAGATCAGCAACGGGCGTATCCAGTGGCGGCGTGCAGTGGCCGGCGCGGCCATCGCGGCACTGGCCTCGACCGCGGCCCTGGCCGTCACCTCGGCACCGGCCAACGCCGCCCCCGCCACGTTCACCAGCGCCAAGGTGGCCAACGCAAAGGTGGCCAGCGCGGCCAAGACGTACTACTTCACCGCAGTTCTTCTCGGCAAGAACGAGGTGCCGGAGGCCGGCAAGAAGGTCAACGACCGGAACGGCCTGGCAGCCGCGAAGTTCCGCATCAAGGGCAACCGCCTCTACTACTTCGTCCAGTGGAAGAAGGTCGCCAAGCCCACCGCCTTCCACATTCACCGGGGCAAGGCCGGCACGAACGGCCCCGTCGTCATCGACCTGCTGTCCAACGGCACCACCCGTGGCAACACGAGCTCCGGCTCCGTCCGTGTCAAGGACACCAGTGTCCTCAACGGAATCAAGAAGAACCCGAAGAACTGGTACGCCAACCTGCACACCTCTGAGTTCCCCGACGGCGCGGTCCGCGGCCAGCTCCACGGCGCCCACCACTGGTAAACATGCTGAAAGGTGCGCAGACCAGGGCCGAGCCGCAGCGCGGGCACGTCGGCGCGGCCCCCTTGCTCATCGAGCCAGACACCAAGGGGCCGCCAGGCAGCCGAGGTCAGACGGCGAACGTCGTCATCGGACTCGCAGACCTAGCGAACGGACGGCCCAGCCCATCGGAGAAGATCTCGGACATCGGCCAGCTCAGGGGGGTGAGGACGGCGCCGAGATCCTCGAACGCGAGCACTGTGAACCCGCAACCCCGCAGCCCACAACCCCGCGGGCACCGCGAACCCTGCCAGCACCATGAGCACCGATCGCCGTGAGCACCGCTCGCACCGACCGCCGTGAAGGTAGGGAGCACCGCGAGCACCGAACGAGCATCGAGAGCACCGAACGCCGCGAACGCCGCCTGCATCGCGAACACCGCGATGTCGGCGCCGGCCGCGACCGTCTGCAGCCAGGTATCGCCAGGAAGGCTGAGATCGGCCTGAGCCAAATGTCCAAAGGTGTCGGGTGACCTTTGATCGACATTCCCTGACGCTCGCGATCCGTTCGCTTACTATCTGATGTGCCCGTGCTGAGCCGGATATCGACAGGAGGCGACGAATGGTCGCGGAGTCCGAGACGTCGGTAATGGCACGGTGACGTTGCTCGCGGGCCGTTATCGGCTGCTTTCGCAGCTCGGCCAGGGCGGCATGGGCACCGTCTGGCGGGCAATGGACGAGCTCCTCCGACAGGAAGTGGCCATCAAGGAGGTCCGGCTCCCGTCGGATCTCGACGAGGCGTCGCGGGCCGAACTGGCCGAACGCACGCTCCGGGAAGCGCGCGCCGCGGCGACGCTGCGCTCCCACCCGTCCATCGTCACCGTGCACGACGTGGTCCTGGACGACGGCCGGCCGTGGATCATCATGGAACTGGTGCGCGGCCGCTCCCTCGACCGGGTCGTACGCGACGACGGCCCGCTGCCGCCGCACCGCGTAGCCGAGATCGGCATGCAGATGCTCGATGCCCTCGGTGCCGCGCACGCGTCCGGCATCCTGCACCGGGACGTCAAACCCGCCAACGTCCTGCTCCCCGACGACGGGCGGGTGCTGCTCACCGACTTCGGCATCGCGACGATCGCCGGGGACACCGGGCTCACGCAGACGGGGATGCTGACCGGCTCGCCCGGCTACATCGCCCCGGAGCGCCTGCGCGGCGAGGCCGACGGCCCGCTCGCCGACCTGTGGTCACTCGGCGCCACGCTCTTCACGGCGGTGGAGGGCGGCCCGCCGTTCCCCCGCCCGAACGAGGCCGCGGTCCTGGCCGCCGTACTGATGCAGGAGCCCGCCCCCTTCCGGCTGGCCGGCCCGCTGGCGCCCGTGCTGGCCGCGATCCTGGAGAAGGACCCGGTACGCCGCTGCTCCCCGGACGAGGTGGCCGGCTGGTTGAGGGCCCTCTCGCGGGGCGAGACGACGGACGTCCCGACTTCGCCACGGACGCGGACCGTCCCGGGCAGTCGCCCACGCCGGCGTCGCCGCGTCCAGGTCGTCGTGGGCGCCCTGCTCGCGGTGGTGCTGGTCCTGGCGGCAGGGGTGGTGGTCGTGCCGTACCTGTTCCCGAACGTCATCCGCGTACTCGGCGCCATGCTCGCGCCCCCCGTCACCTTTACCTATTCCCCGCGGCCGACGTTCGGCTCGTCGCCGGAGGCCACCCCGGTCATCTCCCGCGACTTCGAGGCATGCGATCTGCTGACCAGCGCCCAGACGCGCTCGCTGTTCGGCGGTCCGATGAAGCGCCAGTTCCTGACCGACACCACCTGCTCCTGGACCAATAAGGACGCTTCCAGCCTGAACATCATGGCGTTCCGCTTGCCGAGCGCCTCCGCGGCCAACTTGACCCATGATCAGATGGTCAAGTACATGGAGGACGAGCCGAAGCGCAACGAAAAGACCAAGATCCGCACGGGGCCGAAGGTCGGCGACGAGGCGTTCAGCTACACCCGGCAGGTGCCCAACTGGCCGTGGCGAGTCTACGAGACCAAGATCTCCTTCCGACTGTCGAACGTCGAGGTGACCATCACCGTCAGAGCCCGACGCTCCGGATTCGGCACCGCCGACCGCGCCGCCAAGCTCGTCGCCACAGCCCTCAACAAGTACCGCTAGCACCCCACTGAACGACGCTCCCTTACTCTGCGGATGGCACCGGCGGCTTCTCCGGCAGCACTTCGCCCCAGTGTCAGCAGGCTGAGGTGCAAGGGGCGGAGGCGAAAAGCCTGCGGCTGTTGAGGTGTAAACGACGGAAGCGGATGAGGCGAAGAGATGGACTCGGCTGAGGCGAGGGACCGAGGTGGGGCTGCCACCGTATCCGCCGAACATCATTTGCCTGACCAGCAGAAACGACGGAGGTAGACCCGTTTCGCGGTCGCCAGTCGACCTGAGGACGTCAGTGGCCTGCGACCCGCGACGTCAGTAGGGGTTGTCGCGGCCACATGCGCCAGGAGTCACGAACGCCACCACCCACGACGAGGTCTGGCCCGAGACCTCGCAGGAGGGCGTGGCACTGACAGCGGGAGCTCCCCTTGGTGAACGGTTCCGTGCGGGAGGGCCCTGCGGCTTTCTCCTCCGGCCAGGCGCTCCAGCGGTAGAGCGGCTGATCTTGAGTGTGGGACGGGGCCTCGGGGGACCTGGCCCGCAGAGTGATTCCGAACGGACTCCAGCGGCAGTGACGGGGAGCTACCAAGGGCATTCGGCAGCCTGACATAAACCAATTAGCGAGCTACCCGACCTGAGGAAACGCGTCGTGGCTGGTTATCGAGTCGGGCCGTGCCGGACTCATCCCCTGCCGTCCCGACCGAAACCCAGCCCCCGGGCGGCGGCAAGCACTTCACCCATCGTGACCTGGCAGGAAAGCTCTTACCGCCAGATCTCGTTCGGAATCACTCGGCGGGCCAAGTCCGAACTGGCTACCGGCGACTACGCGCAACTTCGCCGGGAGGTGCTCGCCATACAGAGCGCCAAACTCGGCCGGGAGGCGCTCGTCGTACAGAGCGTCGAACTCGGCCGCATGTACGCCGCTGGCGAGGTCGGCGAGGACACCTGCCGCCATCTCCAACGCCGCCCGGACTACCAGGCCTGCGCCACACCGACGGCTGGCCAGATCATGCGGCTGCAGGTTCCGCGTCATAAGGCGTGAAATCCGCCGCCGCCCTGGACGGACGAAGCCGGCGTGCGGCGCGGGCGTGAAATCTGCCGCGGACCTGGACGGATGAGGCCGGCGTGCGGCGCGGGGGCAGCGGTTGACGGGGGCGGGTCCGCGTGCTGCGGCACCGGTGGTCGGCCAGGCATCGGATGACCACGTTCCGGGCGGCCATGCAGGAGGGCCACGCCGAGCCCGGTGAGCGCGGCGTGGCCCGGTTCGCCTACTGTGCCTGACGGCCGTCGCAGAACACCTCGTTGATGAGCCTGTTCAACGCCTTGGGGAACACCGTCGCCGTGTCGACTGCGGTGGCTCCGGAGGTCAGCGAGGCGGTCAGGACCTTGCTGCCGTCGGGCGTGCTGTACATCAGCGATCCGTAGCCCCCGGGAGGGCTGCCGTCGTGGTTGAGGACGATGCCGGCGCAGTCCGGGCCGGTGTCCAGCACGTACAGCCCCAGGCCGTAGCTGCCGAAGAGGCCGGCGCTCCTCGGGTCCGGCGTGCTCATCTCGGTCATCAGCGCGGCTGGCAGGAGCTTGCCGCTCACCAGCGCGGACATGAACGTCTGCACGTCCTTGGTCGTCGAGATCATGTTGCCGGCGCCGGCCAACAGGGAGAGATTCTGGCGGGTGACGTCGACCACCTTCCACTGGCCGGCGTCCTCGTACCGGTAGTAGCCGTGCGCGTGTGGTCCGGGGAGGTCCGGCCGGTTGCCCGGCACCGAGGTGCCCGTCAGCCGTAGCGGCCCCAGGATCCGGCGCTGCATCTCCTCGGCGTACGGGCGGCCGGTGACCTTCTCGATCAGCAGCAGGGCGAGGGTGTAGTTGGTGTTGGCGTAGCCCCAGCTCGTCCCCGGCGCGAACTTGGCGGGCTTGGACAGCGCGAACCGTACCAGTTCCTCCGGCTGGTAGGACTTGAACCGGTTGTCCACCCACTCCTTGCCCACGGAGGGCAGGCCCGGCACCCATACGCCGTCGTCGTAGGCATCGCCGGTGTAGTTGAACAACCCGCTGGTGTGCTGCAACATCATCCGCACGGTGATCCGCGGGTCCAGGCCCAGGTCGGGCAGGTAGCCGGCCACCGAAGCGTCCAGCCCGACCCTGCCCTCGGCCACCAACTGCAGCACCACGGTCGCCATGAAGGTCTTGGTGGTGCTGCCGATCCAGTAGCGCCCGTTCGTCGGCGGCTTGGCGCTCTCGCCCAGCTTGCGCACCCCGGCGCTGCCCACCCAGTCGCCCCGCTCGTCGTGGACGCGCATCTGCATTCCGGCGAAACCGTCGTCGATCCACTCCTGGATGGCTTTATGCAGCTCCGGACGGTCCTGTGCGGTAGCCGCGGCGGGAGTGGCCGCCCCGGCCACCAGCGCGGCCGCCAGCACCGTGACCGCCGCTCGCCGCAAGATCTTGCTGCGGTGGGGTACGCCGAAGATAGTTCTCATGGTTCCTCCCGGAGTCGATGGGGATGCAGCAGCCCGTCAGGCGGCGTCGAGGGCCGCGGTGATCTTGCGGGCCATGTCGGTCAGGGTGGGGCTGGGCCGGCCCTGGTGATCTCCGGTGGAGGCTTCGACGGCGACCATGACGGTGCTGCGGAAGTTGTCGGCCTCGGCCGGGTCCTGCTGCCTGAGCAGGTTCATGGACGCGGTCAGCGCCGGCAGCACCTGGTCGGCGAGGGCAGCCACGGTCTTGCCGTACTTGACGCCCTTGGGCGCCTTGGCGAGCACATGTCCGACGAGGCCGGTGGCGGAGGTCAGGGCGATGGAGCCCTCGGTGGCGACCTTGTGGGCCGAGCCGGCGGCGCCGGCGGCGGACATCAGCGAGACGGCGCCCCACGCGGCGGTCCGAAGGGTGAGCTTGTCCTGGTCGGTGAAGGTGATGGCCATGGTGGTGCGCTCCTCAGAACTGTTGGGGATTCGGTTGGGCGGGCAGGCGTTCAACCGTTCATGGCCTTTACGATCGCCGACCGCTCTGATACCGGGCCGTCGCCGTCCTGACACGGCCCTTACAGCTGCTCCCGCAGCCACGCCGCGATCTCGTAGCCGTAGGCGGGTTAGCAATGCCGAATAGCTGAGGTGCAGCGGGTGCTGCCGGGCCAGGCTGCTGAAGTACGGCCCGGGCCCAGCTCGAGCAGCGCGTGTTAGCCGGTGGTGAGCAGCGTGCGCCGCGTCCGAGAAGCGCACGGTGTGGCGCAGGTGGGCCGCCCAGGAGGCCGGGTGAGCACGTGTGCCGTCGTGACCTGTGTGATGGCGCGCCAGGCCACGGTCGAGGACGCCATCACGGCCCGGGGCTCGGATAACGGCCATGAGCCCCAAGCTGGAGCGTTGACGCAGGTCCCTCCCAGTGACGGATTGCCCTGTCTGAGCGCAATTTCGGCCTGGGTGCGGGGGGACGAGTCTGGTCAGCCAAATGTGTTGGATCTCCGGCGCATACTACGGAGCCCCCGAGGCGGTCGATGTGAAAGGGGTGGAGGCGCCCCGAGGTGGAAGGCTCGAGGCTGGCGAGGCGGAAGCGACGGAGTCGAGCCGACGTGAAAGGTCCGAGGCTGGCGAGGCGCAAGGGGCGGAGTCGGTCCGAGGTGAATGGTCCGAGGCTGGCGAGGTGCAGGGGGGCGGAGTCGGTCCGAGGTGAATAGTCCGAGGCTGGCGAGGCACAAGCGGCGCAGTCGACCCGACGTGAAAGGCCCGAGGCTGCGAGGTGCAAGCGACGGAGGCGTGGAAGCGAGCGGTCGGAAGCGGCTGAGGTGCAAGGGGCCCCGTGTGCCCGAGGGCCGCAGCCCCCATACCGTCGTGGGACGCCGTCCGTGTGGGTCAGTTGTGGTCAGGCGTCGCGACGGGTGATTGCCAGGGCTGCTGCGACGAGGAAAATCGTGACATAACCGGCGAGGATGGCGCTGGCCGACGAAGGGGCGAAGGCGCCGGAGTCGGGGACGCCGGCTAACTGCCTCGTCAGTGAGGGGATCGTCAGGGAGCCTGTCCAGTCGTTCCAGGGGGCGGGGAGAAAGCGCTCGATCACGGTCGGGGCCGTCAGGAAGGCGACCAGTGCGATGAGTGCTCCCGGTGTCGAACGCAGAATCGTGGCCAGGCACAACCCCATCACCGCTGCGACGGCGGAGCCTGCGCCTGTCGACAGCACCTCGGACAGGGCGGTCGGTTCGGAGAACGAGGCGCCGATCGGGCGTCCGCCCACCACCGCCTGTGCGGTGAAGTAGGTGGCGAACGCCAGCACCTGACCCGTGATCGCGGCCACGGTGGCCACCACGGCGGCCTTGGCCAGGAGCAGGATCCACGGGCGTCGGAGCGTGGTCAACGTCAGCCTGATCATGCCGGTGCTGTACTCGCCGGAGATGGCGAGCACGCCCAGCATGCCGAAGAGCACGGGGGGAATGTCGGCGCTGAAGGTGAGCCCCGTGCCGACGGGTTCGCCGCCGGGACCCTTGGTGTCGAAGTAGCGCGAGATCGAGAGGGCGGCGAAGCCGGTGAGCGCCACGGCCGAGAGCGTGGAGGCCAGGACGTAGTAGGTGGATCGGAGCGAGCGCAGCTTGAGCCATTCCGATGCGACGACGTTGATCATTGGGTTATCTCCATGAAGGCCTCTTCCAGCGACGCCTGGCGGGGCGACAACTCGTGGATGGCGCAGCCGTTCGCCAGGGCGACATCGCCTATGGCGGCTGCGGGCAAGCCGGTCACCAGTAGTTCTCCTTCGGCCCAGAGGGGAGAAGTCGAAGGCGTGCTCGCGCCGGACGTCTGGGTGCGGCGTACGGTTGCTCCCGCCGCTTCGAGTGCCCCGGACAAGCGGGCCGCATGTGGCGAGCGGACCGAAACGTCGCCTTGGAAGCGGGCCAGCAGCTCCGCCATCGTGGTGTCCTCGATCAGCTGACCGCGGCCGATGATGATGAGCCGGTCGGCGGTGAGGGACATCTCGGTCATCAGATGGCTCGACAGGAGGACGGTCCGCCCCTCGGCCGCCAGAGACCTCAGCAGCGTCCTGAGCCAGCGGATGCCGTCGGGGTCGAGGCCGTTGGCCGGCTCGTCAAGAATGAGCACTCCCGGGTCGCCGAGCAGTGCCGCCGCGATGCCGAGGCGTTGGCGCATCCCCTGGGAGAACCCGGCGATCCGCTTGCGTGCCGCGCCGGCCAGGCCGACCTCCTCGAGAACCGCGACGACTCTGTGGCGCGCGATCCCGCCGGCATGTGCCAGCGCCTGGAGGTGATCGAACGCGCTGCGCCCGCCCTGCACCTCGGTGGCATCGAGCATGGCACCGACCTCACGCATGGGCTCGTGGAGGTCGCGCTTGCGGACGCCGTTGATCAACGCCTTGCCCGAGCTGGGCGCGTGAAGGCCGAGGATCACTCGCATGGTGGTGGACTTGCCGGCCCCGTTGTGGCCGAGAAAGCCCGTGACCTGTCCGGGCTTGACGTCGAACGTCAGCCCCGAGACCGCCCGCGTGGAACCGTACACCTTCGTCAGATCTATGACTTCGATCATTTCCCCACCCGTTGAATCAGCTCGGCCGGGCAGCGCGTGCCCCGCGCGGGCAGCGTCCCCGCAGTCAGGTAGGCGAGGACATGCCGCCGCAGGCAGGTGTTGGCGGCCCACGCCGCGTGGCCGTCTCCGTGCCACAGGACCTGCGCGGACGGAACCTGCTCCGCCACGTGCTGCTGCCCGAGGTAGTTGGTGTTGTTGTCGAGCTCCCCGATGGCGAAGAGGATCGGTGGGACGTCCTTCACCCGCAGCGGGTGCGGCGCCCAGGACGCGCCCCCGCTGCGCCCCCAGCACCGCCCGAGCTCGAAGCGTCCCTCGATCCAGCCGAACCGCGGCGCGATCTCACGAAGCCTGGCCTCGATGCCTTGGAACTCCTCGTACGTCGGCAGCTTCGGCATGAAGTCGTTGCACAGGGAGTCCTGGCTCACGGACGAGCCGCCCTGATCCGGCGCGAGCTCGGTGAGAAAGCCGGCGGCGTCGCCGTCGAGGGCCTTCCGGATGGCAGTCGCGAATCGCGGCCAGTACGCCGGGTTCATGCCTTTGACCGCGCCCGCGTACAGCTGTCCCTCGTGTACCGTCCTGCCGGCCGACGCCGGCAGTGGCGCGCGGCGCACTCTTGCGACCAGTTCGTCCCATGCCTTGCCCGCATCTCTGCCGTGCAGGGCGCAGTCCGTACGGCGGGCGCACCAGTCACGGAAGCGGGTGAGATGTCGCTCCTGGGTCCGCGCGTAGTTGCGCAACCAGGGCTCGAACTCCTGCTGGGTGTGATCGGCGGTCCCGTCGAAATACATCCGCTCCACCCGCTGCGGGAACAGCTCCAGGTAGGCCTGGGCGTAGACGGTGCCGTACGAGTTGCCCGCGTAGCGGAGCTTCTCCTGGCCGAGTGCGGCGCGCAGCGCGTCGATGTCGTGCGCCACGTTCCATGCCGTCATTCCGTACCACGCCGACCTGGCCGTCTTGCGGCAGCTCGCCTGATGGGCCGCGTTCTTGGCGGCGTGAGCGTCCCAGTCCTGCTTCGTCCGTGCCAGGACCAGTCCGAAGATGGAGGCCGAGGGCTCCTCGCAGCTCACTCTCTTGCCGCTGCCGGGCTCGGACATCCCGCGCGGATCCAGGGCGATGACGTCGAACCGGCTCCGCAACTCCTTGAGCAGGGTCGGCAGCTCCGGCGGGATGTCGGGATCGTCTCTCTGCCTGAGCATCACCGTGCTGGTGGCCGGGCCTCCGAAGTTGACGATCAGCGGGCCCATGCTCCTGCCCGTCGCGGGCATTCTGGCCACATGCACCGAGGTCTTGGGGCCGCCCGGATCGGCCCAGTCCACGGGAACGACCAGCTCGGCGCATCGCAGGCCGTCACCACATTCCTTCCAGGCGAGACGATACGCTTGCGCCGACGCCAGTGCGATGCCGCCGAGCGAGAGGGCGAGGCAGGCAGCGAGGCTCAGGGCGATGAGTGTGCGTCGATCCATGCGGGAAACGATCCTGCACGGCGGTGGGTGCGCACATCGGAGCCAGATCCGGTCTTGCGGCTCGGACCAGGGTCATACGGTGCGGGCGTAAGAGAGCGAAGTACGACCCTGGTCTGACGGATCGTGCTCCGATTCGCTCGCGGTCGTTCCTCGATAGCGTCGAGCTGTGAACCTGCTCGTCCGGCGGCCCCCACACTGGCTGCTCGTTCTCGCCGACACCGTGGTCGCGGTGCTGCTCGCGCTGGGGTCCACGACGGATCCGGAGGGCCTGGCGGTGAGCACCGCGTCGGTGCTGATCTGCTGGCTGCTCGCGGTGCCCGTGGCCGTGCGGCGGATCTGGCCGGTGCCCGCATACTACGGTGCGCTCCTGGTCGGCCTCCTTCTGCTCACGCTACAGGCGAACCGGCTGATGATGGTCGGGGTAGTGGCCTTGACCATCTACCCGGTGTCGGCCACCCAACCGGCGCGGCGGTCGGCGATCGCCCTCGTGCTGGGCCTGCTCGTCACCGGAGGCGCTCTGCTGACCTCGGTGATGGGCGTACCGCGAGTGAACGGCTGGCCGGATCCCTTCTTCATCGTCGGGGCGGCCTGGCTGGTCGTGGGAGCGAGTTGGAGTCTCGGTACGGCGGCGCGCACCCGCCGGGTGTCCGCCGCGCGCGAGGCCAAGATGCAGGCCGAGAAGGCGGTGGTCGACGAGCGCCTGCGGATCGCCCGCGAGCTGCACGACGTCGTCGCCCATTCGCTGAGCATGATCACCGTCAAGGCGGGGGTGGCGGCCAAGGTCCTGGACAAGCATCCGGAGGAAGGGCGCGAGGCGTTACGGGCCATCGAGCAGATCGGGCGCGGCTCGCTCGTGGAGATGCGCCAGTTGCTCGGCGCCCTGCGTTCGTCCGGCAGCGCGCCTGAGAGCACGCCGCTCCCCGGCCTCGCCGACCTGCCGTCCCTGGCACAACGCGCGGCGGAGGCCGGTGTGCAGGTCGAGCTCTCGGTGAGCGGAACCGTGCCCGACAGCATGGGGCTGTCCGTCTATCGCATCGTTCAGGAGGCGATCACCAACGTCGTCAGGCACGCCGCTCCTGCCCATTGCCGGGCCGGCGTGTCGGTCGTCGACGGGTTGTTGAAGATCTCGGTGGTCGACGACGGGCCGGGGCAGCGAGTGCTGCCGGGCAAGGAGGGCGGGCACGGTCTTGCGGGGATGCGGGAACGGGCCATGATGTACGGCGGTGCCTTCGAGGCCGGACCTCTGCCGGGGGGTGGGTTCGGCGTACACGCATCATGGGAGATCCCGTGACCTACGTGACTCACGCCAGCGACGTCGTTCGAGGTCGGTGGTTCCGCGCGATGGGGATGGATGGATGCGGGAGTGTCTGATGTCAAGATCCTGGCCCAGGAGCCGGTGTCCGTCGTGTTGAGTGGCGCAATGTGCGAGGCAGAGACCTGGGTAGCGCGTCTGCGAGCCTGGTGCTGAACCTGCTGTGGTGGGTGTGTTGTGGGGGATCTCTTGATTCGAGTGCTCGTCGCCGACGATCAGGCACTGCTGCGTGGCAGCTTCCGCTTGCTGATCGACTCGGAGGACGATCTCATCGTCGTCGGGGAGGCGGCCGACGGACACCAGGCGGTGGCACTCGCGCGGACGGAGTCACCCGATGTGGTGCTCATGGACGTCAGGATGCCGGAGATGGACGGCATCGCCGCGACCCGGCAGATCGCCGGGGATACCCGAGTACTCATCCTGACCACGTTCGACCTCGATGAATACGTCTACGCGGCGCTGCGTGCGGGTGCCAGCGGGTTCCTGCTCAAGGACGCGCCCCCCGATGATCTCCTGAGGGCGATCCGGGTGGTCGCGTCGGGTGAGACGTTGCTTGCGCCCAGCGTCACCACCCGATTGATCGCGGAGTTCTTACGGCGGCCGGCCCAGCGGGTCTTCCACGGGCTCGGCAATCTGACGGACCGGGAGCGTGAGGTGCTCACGCTCATCGCCCACGGTCTGTCCAACGCCGAGCTCAGCGCCCAGCTCCAGCTGAGCCCCGGGACCGTCAAGACGCACATCGGCCGCTTGCTGGCCAAGCTGCAGGCCCGAGACCGCGCCCAGCTCGTCATCGCCGCCTACGAAGCCGGCATCGTCAAGCCGGGTTAGCGTACGCGTCTGAAGTGGTTATGGGTGGGTGGTGTGCCGGGGTCTTTGCGGTTGGTCTTGGCAAGCCGGGTTGGCGTACCCGCCTGAAGTGGTTATCGGCGGATGGGTGGTGGTGAGGTCTCTGTGGTCGGCCTTGGCAAGCCGGGTTGGCGTACGCGCCAGATGCCGTTATTGGCGGGTGGTGGTGCCGGGAGCTCTGCGGCTGGTCTCGACAGCGGTCTGGTCGCGGGTTAGGACGGTTGCGGCGGCGAGCGGGACCAGGAGCAGGGTGAGGAGGCCCGAGACGACCAGGCCCGTGTCGGTGCCGGTCAGTTGGATGAGCGGGCCGCCGGCCACGAGGCCCAGTGGGGCCGCGATTGTTGACCCCGTCGTCCAGAGGGTCACTACCGGCTGCTGTTCGCCGGGCCGCAGGTCTGACTGCAGGAAGCTGTACGCGACAGGGGTGAACGGGGCCCAGACCAGGCCGCCCAGGGCGAACACGATCATCGCGGCGGTCAGGTTGTCCGCGGCGGCCAGGGCGATCGGGCAGAGTGCCCACAGGCCGATGATCGTGATGAGCAGATGGCGCTGGGGGAGGCCGCGCATCAGGTTGACCAGGGCGGCGCCCGCGATCGCACCGACGCCCAGGGCGCTCCACAGCAGGCCGAGGCCGGACGCGCCGCTGTGCAGGGTGCCCTGGACGTACAGGGGGAGTGCTACCTCGACCGGCATGTAGAGGAAGTTGAAGAAGAACACCACGACCAGCAGCCGGGCCGCCACGGGGCGGCGGCGCAGGATGCGCCACCCCGACTCGTCCTGCCGCGTGTGGGTGGACTCCTCCGACGGTGACTCCGGCGGTGACTCCAACCGCGACTGCGGCTCCGACTGCGACTCTGGCGGCGATTCCGGCCATGGCTTCGGCTGTGGCTTCGACCGCGACTGCGGCTCCGATCGCGGTTCTGACCGCTCCGGTTCCGACCGCTCCGACTCCAGCGGCGGCGCCGGCGGCTCTGACCCTTCCGATTTCGACTGCGGCTTCGACCGCGGGCGTGACTGTGGCTTCGACCCTGCCCGTGGTGCCCAGCGCAGTACGCAGGCCATCAGCAGCAGTGCGCCGCACGCGTCGACGAACAGCACCGCGCCCGGCCCGTCGGCCGCCACCATGAGCCCGCCGGCCACGGGGCCCAGCACGTAGAGTGCGACGTTGCTGTTCAGGCCCAGCAGCCCGTTGACGCCGTACCGTTCCGACTCGCCCGCCATCGAGGTGACGAGCAGACGGCGGCCGCTCGCACCGGCCATCCGGAAGGCCGCGCCCAGCAGCAGCCCGCCGACCAGTACGGGCAGGGTGAGCCGGTCGGTCACCGCGGCCAGGCCCAGGCCGGTGAAGGTCAGCGCCCGCAGCACGCAGTCGGCGAGCAGCAGGGTGCGGGGCGGTATCCGGAGCCGGCCCAGGCCGATGCCGAGCGCCAGGACCGTGGACAGGAGGAACGGGGCCGCCTCCACCATCCCGACGGCGATCGCCGGAGGTATGTCCCCGTGGATGCGCAGGGTCTGCACGGGCATGGCCACGAGGATCATGCCCGTGCTGATGTTGGCCAGCAGGTCGCCGAGCAGCAGCCCGGCCACGCGCTTGTCGCGCAGCACGTCACGGTACGAGCGGTTCGAGCGGTACGAGTGGTTCGTCGTCGTGGATGGGGTGCCGGCCGAGCTGGACACGTGGTGGACTCCTCGTCAGTGGCGGCTCAGTGCTCGTCGACGAGCCGGCCGTTCAGGGCGGTGGCGTCCTTGGTGAGGGACATGGTCAGCGGCGCCTCCGGGAAGGTGGGCAGGGCGGCGAGCGCGGCGCCCAGCTGCTCGGCGCTCTCCCAGTGCCAGGTGTCGGTGTACGTGTCGTCGTCGAGCCGGATCAGCACGGTGCGGGTGAGCCCGGGGTGACCCTTCCGGACAGTCGCGATCAGCGACCTGCGGCGGGCCAGGAACTCCTCCAGGTCGGCCTCGGGGACGGAGTAGCGGTGCGAGCGGACGGCGGACATGTCGGTGTCTCCTTCTGTACGCGTGAGCAGGGGCTTACCAGGTGCCGGCGACCTGCCGGATCGGGGCGTTCAGGCGGTTGAAGAGGTTGGTGACGGCGGTCATCAGCAGGATCGAGGCCAGCTGCTGCTCGTCGAAGTGGTCGGCGGCGTTGTCCCAGATCTCGTCGGAGACGGCGTCGTCGCGGTCGGCCAGCCGGGTCGAGGCCTCGGCCAGCTCCAGGGCGGCCCGCTCGGCGTCGGTGTAGTACGGAGCCTCGCGCCAGGCGGCGATCAGGCCGATGCGGTCGTCGCTCTCGCCGAGCTTGCGCAGGTTCTTCAGGCCGGCGTCGACGCAGAAGCTGCAGCGGTTGATCTGGCTGACCCGCAGGTGGATCATCTCCATGAGCTCCTGGGGGAGGCCCTGCGACTGAGCGGCCTTCATCACCTGCATGATCGGCTGCATCGCGGCGGGGATGAGGGTGGCGGGGTTCTTCATCCGGGCTTCCATCGTGTTCTCCTCTGTCTCGGTTCGTGTGAGATCAGAGTGTCTGGCCAGGTTGATACATTCGCGATGCGTGCACGATGCGAAGGTGATGGGGGACGAATGTTGCGATTCACTCTTCTCGGCCCCGTCCAGATGATCGTCGACGGCGCGCCGCTGGCGGGCATCGCCCCACGTCACCGGGCTGTGCTGGCCTACCTCCTGCTCAACGCCGGCCGGGTGATCAGCATCGAGCGGCTGATCGACGCGATGTGGGGCTACGACCAGCCGGACACCGCCCGGTCGCAGATCCATGCCTCGATCACCGCGATCCGCAAGGTGCTGCGCGGAGCGGGAGCCGTAAACCTCCTTGAGACGCGTGCCGGCGGCTATGTCGCGCAGCCGGAGTCCGGGCAGGTCGACACGCAGGAGTTCACCGAGCTGGCAGCCGCGGGTGAGCTGCGCAAGGCCCTGGAGCTGTGGGGCGGCGAGGCGCTGGAGGACGTGCACGCGCATTACGTCACCGGCGTCCGCGAGCTCTGGAACGACCGGCGGCTGTCTGCCTACGAACGCCTGGTGGAGGGCGAGCTCGCCGCCGGGCGGCACGGCGAGCTGCTCGACGAGCTCGCCGCCCAGGTGACCGCCGACCCGCTCCGTGAGAAGCTCAACGGCCACCTCGTCCTGGCCCTGCACCGGGCGGGGCGGCAGGCCGACGCCCTGGCCGCGGCGCGTTCCTACCGGACGGCTCTGGCGGACGAGCAGGGGCTGGATCCCGGGCACGCCTTCATCGAGCTGGAGCGGGCGGTCCTGGCGGACGATCCGGCGTTGCGTCTGGCCGGCGCGGCGCCGGTGGTCGCGGGTCCGCCGCGTCGCTCCACGTTCCTGCCGTACGACATTCCCGATTTCTCCGGACGTACCACCGAGCTGGAGCGGCTCATAGGCGAGGTGGGTGAGCGGCACGGGCCGGCGGTCGTGACGATCGATGGCATGGCCGGGATCGGCAAGACCACGCTCGCCGTACACGTGGCCCATCGGCTGGCCGCCCGCTATCCCGACGGCCGGCTCTTCATCGACCTTCAGGCCCATACCGCGGGCCGGGAGCCGCTCGACGCCGCCGCGGCGCTGGAAGCGCTCCTGCGCCAGCTCGGGGTGCCCGCCGACCGCATCCCGGTCACGCTGGTCGAGCGGAGCGCCCTGTGGCGCGCCGAGCTGGCCGATCGCCGCGCGCTCGCCGTGCTGGACAACGTTCTCGACGCCGAGCACGTACGCCCCCTGCTGCCGGGACACTCCGACACCCTCGTCCTGATCACCAGCCGGCGGCGGCTGGTCGACCTGGACGGCGCCCACGCGCTCTCGGTCGACGTGCTGGGCGAGCAGGACGCCGCCGAGCTGTTCGGGCGGATCGTGGGCGAACGCGCCGGCCGTGAGCCGGAGGCCGTACGCGAGGTGCTGCAGCTGTGCGGGCACCTCCCGCTCGCCATCCGGATCTCGGCCGCCCGCCTCCAGCACCGTCCGCGCTGGACCGTGTCCTACCTGGCGGGCCGGCTGCGGGACCATCGCCGGCTCCTGGACGGGGTGTCGGCGGCCTTCACCCTGTCATATGAGCAGCTCGACGAGGCCGAGCAGCGTATGTTCCGCCTGCTCGGGCTGGCGCCGGGGCGCGACATCGACGCCTGCGGGGCGGCGGCGCTGGCGGGCATCCCGGAGGACGAGGCGGAGGAGCTCCTGGAAGGCCTCCTCGACGCCCACATGCTCCTGCAGTTCGAACCTGGCCGCTACACCTTCCACGACCTCCTCCGCGAGCACGCGCGCTCGATCGCCGAGGACGACGGCGAGGTCCTGCGACTGCTCACCTACTACCTGCACCGCGCTCGGGCGGCGATGGACCGGCTCTACCCGTACAGCGTCAGCCAGCGGGAGGGCATCCCCCAGCCGGCCGCCCCGATCGCGCCCATCCGGGACGCCGCGGAGGCGATCGCCTGGCTCGACGCCGAACGCTCCAACATCATCGCGACCGCCGTCCACGGACCCGAGATCTGCGTCGGCATGCTGGCTCTGACGATGCGCCCCTTCCTCGACCGGCAGGCGCACCACGACGACGCGCTCACGCTGCACACCCTGGCGTTGCAGCGCAGCCGCAAGTTCGGCCACCGCGAGTTCGAGGAGCGGGCGCTCGCCGACCTGGCGTGGACCTACTGGCGGCTCGACGAGTACGAGCGCGCGGAGGAGCACGCCCACCAGGCGCTCAACGCGTGCGAGGAGGCCTACGAACGCGCTCGGGCACTGCTCACCCTGGGCAACGTGGCCCTGCGCCGACGCCAGGACGAGCAGGCGGAGCAGTACCTGGAGCAGGCACTCGACCTCACCCGGATCGGCGCCGACACCTGGGGCGAGGCCAACGTACTCGGCATCCTCGCCCTGGCCCTCGACCGGGCCGGCCGCCCGGAGGAGGCCCGGCGCCATCTCGACCTGGCACTGGCGCTGCACCGCAAGGTCGGCAACCCGGCAGGGGAGGCGATGATCCTCAACCACCTCGGCGTCGTCCTCCGGCACCAGGGCGAGCTCGCCCAGGCCCGCGCCCGCCACGAGCAGGCCGCGGCCCTCTACCGCAAGCTCGGCAACACCACCGACGAGGCGGCCGCGCTCAACGGGCTGGCCGAGGCGGCCGACGACCCGGCCTGGGCGATCGGGGAGCACACGGCCGCGCTCGCGCTCGCCAACCTGGGCCGCAACCGCCCGGAGCAGGCGCGAGCTCACGACGGGCTGGCCCGCGCCCACCTCGCGCTCGGGCGGGCGGAAAAGGCCTGCGAGCACGGGCGGGCGGCCCTCGGCCTGTACGAGGAGCTCGGCGTTCCGGAGGCCGGGGAGGTCCGCGCCTTCCTGGAGCACGCCGGATGAGCCGGTCCTAAGGCTGTGGCTGCGCCGTCCAGGGCCGGAGCTTCTCGGGGTTGCGTACCGCCCAGATGTGCTTGATCCGGTCGCCCGTGACGTCGAACGCCGCCACCGTCACCGTCACGCCGTCTAGCTGGGCCACCAGACCGGGCTGACCGTTGACCGTACGTTCCAGGATCGTCAGGCCGGGTGACATTCCGGCGATGGCGAGGAGGTAGCGGGCGATCTGCGCGCTGCCTTCGATCGGGTGGAGGCCGGCGCTGACGAGGCCGCCGCCGTCGATGACCGCCGTGGCGTCGGGGTCGAGGAGGCCGATGAGGGCTTTGATGTCCTTGGCTTCCCACGCCCGCTTGAAGTCGCCGACGATGCCGGGCCGGGCCGCCGGAGCCGCGGGAGCCTGTGCCTCGCGAAGACGACGGCGGGCCGAGGAGGCCAGCTGGCGGCACGCCACCGGCGTACGGCCGACGATCTCCGCCACTTCGGCGAAGGAGTAGCGGAAGACGTCGTGCAGGATGAACGCCACGCGCTCGGCCGGGGTCATCGACTCGAGCACGACCAGGAAGGCCATGTTGATCGACTCGTCGAGGGTGATCCGGTCGGCCGGGTCGGTCATGGCGCCGCCCGGCCGCGCGCTGATCCACTCCGTACGGTCGGGCAGCGGCTCGGGGATCCATTCGCCCACGTAGCGCTCGCGCCGCGCGCGTGCCGAGCCGAGCACATCGAGGCAGATGCGGCCAGCCACCTTCGTCAGCCAGGCACCGGGGGAGTTGATGGCCTGCTGCTGCTGCGGGGTCATGGCGTACCAGCGGGCGCAGGCCTCCTGGACGACATCCTCCGCGTCGGCAAGGGAGCCGAGGAGGCGGTAGGCGAGATTGATCAGCTGGCGCCGCTCGCTCATGATCACGCTCAGGCTCGGGTCGAGCCCTGGCTCGGATGGGGTGGTCATGGTGTCGCCTGCTCCTCGGTCGTTTCCGCCCTCACCCGGACAGACGAGACAACTTCCCGGAACGTGAGGTCACCGCACCTCACATTCCCGGCGGTCGTGTCGTCGGACTGCCGAGACACCGGGATCGAGAAGGGAAGCCCCGACATGTCCACACCCACGAACCTCAGGTTCCTGCGGATCGCGATCACCCTGCAAACCTTGGCCGTCTTCGTCCAGGCGATCACCGCCGGGCTGCTTCTGTCCTTGCCCGGGGGTGGGGCACTGCACAGTGCTGGAGCATACGCGACGTTCGTCGTGACCCTGCTGCACCTGGTGGTCTCGATCCTGGTCTGGCGGCCGGGCGGCGGCTCGCCCAGGCCCATCCGGTACGCGGCCGGCTTCTTCGTGGTCACGTCGGCGCAGATAGCGCTGGGCATAGCGCACGTGAAGACCCTGCACGTCCCGTTGGGCGTCCTGATGTTCGGCATGAGCGTCATTCAGCTCGGCCAGATCTGGGAAGGCCGCCGCACCCGCGTGGACGCCACCGCGTGATTATGGAGCGTGCGCTCTGTTATGATAGTGGGCATGCCTCGCCCTCGAGTTCATGATCTCGACCGGTTGCTGGACGTCGCCGAGCAGTTGGTGGCCGATGGCGGCCCGGAGCGATTCACGGTGCGAGCGCTGGCGACGGCCGCCGGGGTGTCGAACGGCGTGATCTACCACGCGTTCGGGTCGTTGCCGGTGCTGCTCGGGCGGCTGTGGCTGAGGGCGGCGGGAGAATTCCTGGATCTCCAGGTCGAGCTGGCCGACGCGGTGCAAGGGGGCGACCGCGAAGCGGCAGTCGAGGCGGTGGCGGCGGTGGCGAGCGTGCCCGCGGTGTTCGCCGACCGCCGGCCCGCCGCCGCCCGGATGCTCGTGGCGGTGCGCCGTGACCAGCTGCTCGGTCCCGAGGTGCCGCAGGAGCTGGCCGAGGAGATGTTCGCCCTGGACAAGCGGTTGGTGGCGCTGCTGACCCGCCTGTCGCGGGCGCTGTGGGATCGTGCTGACGGGGCCAGCGTCGAGGTGGTGACGCTGTGCGTGGTCGACCT
Source organism: Nonomuraea sp. NPDC003707 (assembly GCF_053587055.1). Lineage (NCBI taxonomy): Bacteria > Bacillati > Actinomycetota > Actinomycetes > Streptosporangiales > Streptosporangiaceae > Nonomuraea > Nonomuraea sp. NPDC003707. The sequence goes on from NZ_JBSFNK010000009.1 coordinate 154,730, forward strand.
GCCGACCGCTGTGTTCCGGCGGGCGCTGGCGGCCCCGACCGCGGACGGCCGGCCCGTGATCGGGGGCGACAGCCGAGAACGGCTGACGGCCGCGGTCCGCGCGGTCCTCGCACTCCCGCCGCCCCCACCGGCCCCGCGGCCGGGGCGGTGACTAGCGTTCGTCGGCGGGGTAGTCGGCCGAGCGGCTGACATCGGCCCATTTCTCGGTTTCGGCGGCACGGAGCTCGGCGGCCTTCTGGGCGGAGGCGACGGCGTCGCTGCCGAGGAGGAGCCGCCTGGGCGGGTCGTCGTGGCCGACGACGTCGATGATGATCCTGGCGGCGCGCACCGGGTCGCCGGGCTGGGTGCCGTCGGTGTCGCGCCGGTAGCGGTGGATGGCGCCCACGGTCTGCTCGTAGTCGGGGCCGACGGGGTGGATCTCCATGGAGGGCCCTTGCCAGTCGGTACGGAACGCGCCCGGCTCGACGATGACGACCTTGACGCCGAAGGGCGCGACCTCGTTGGCGAGCACTTCGGAGAAGCCTTCGACGGCGAACTTCGCGGTCTGGTAGGCGCCCATCCCAGGAGTGCCGCCGACGCGGCCGCCGATGGAGGAGAACTGTACGAAGACTCCTGATCGCTGGGCGCGCAGGACGGGCAGGGCGGCCCGGGTGACGTTCACCACGCCGAAGAGGTTGGTTTCGATCTGGGCGCGGAAGTCGTCCTCGGCCATCTCCTCGATCGGCGCGCTGTTGCCGTAGCCGGCGTTGTTGACGACCACGTCGAGGCTGCCGAAGGCGTCGGTGGCCTCCTTGACCGCCCGGGCGGCCGCGGCGGCGTCGGTGACGTCGAGCGCGACCGCTCGGATCCGGTCGCCGTGGCGGGCCACCAGGTCGTCGAGCTGCTTGGGGCTGCGCGCGGTGGCGATGACCTGGTCGCCCGCTTCGAGGACCGCTTCGGCGAGGTGGCGGCCGAAGCCGCGCGACGATCCGGTGATGAGCCATGTCCTGGCCATGGGTGCTTCCTTTGGTCGATATTGCCTAACTGCCTCATCAATGTAGCACTTAGAAAACTAAGCTCAGCGTTAGCGTGACACTAAATCGCCGGAACGGGTATCTTTGGGCGGGTGAGAGCAGACGCGACCCGCAACCTCGAACGCGTCCTGAGCACAGGCGCCCGCATGCTCGCCGACGACCCCTCGGCGACCATCGCCGCCATCGCCGTGGCGGCGGGGGTGGACCGCCGCACGGTCTACCGCCGCTTCGCCTCCCGCGAAGACCTCATGGCCGCCGTCTACGGAGCCCGCTACGACGCGGTCGAGAAGGCCATCGAGGCGGCCAGGCTACGCGAGGCCCCGGTCGAGGTCGCGCTGCACCGCTACGTCGAGGGCATCATCGCCGTCAACCGCAAATGGCCCGTGGAAACGAGCCGCATGCTCCGCGAGGAGACGCTCCACGAGCGCCGCCGCGGCCTGATCGACGAGGTCGACGCCTTCCTGCGGCGTGCCACCGACGAGGGCCTGCTGCGCTCCGACCTGCCGCCCGGCTGGGTGGCCACGATCCTGCCGCCGCTGCTGGTGCACGCCGCCGAGGACCTGCCCGAGCTGAGCGCCGCACAGGCCGCCGACGTCGTGGTCGACACACTGCTGCGCGGCGCCGGCCGTACGGCACGGCCCTAGGCACCGCCTGCATACGAACGGTTGACGAAGGGCGCCGCGATGTGTCCCGTGCGCTCAGCCTTCCGTGGCACCGGCCAGGACCGCGAGGGCGGCACGCGCCTGGTCGCGCATCGCGGGCACGAACCGCTGCGCGGGCTCCGGCAGGCCGGACAGGACGAGCGCGACCTCCTCCGGCGTGCCGACCTGGTCGAGGAACCCCACGATCAGGTGTGCCGCCTCGGTCGGCGAGGTCGCGACGGTCGCGCGCGAGAAGGCGGCCCACTCGTCCGGCGAGGATCATCCGTACACGATCTTCGGCCACGACTGGCTGGCCGACCCGCCGGAGGAGTGGCGAGACCACCGAACAGGACCCGAGCCTGTTCCGCCGCCTGGACGCGTCACCGGCTTGACAGGTGACGAGCAGCTTTGCCAATATCGTCACCAGTTGAACCGGTGACGCACGGTGCGTCCCCGGAAACCTTGGAGGGAAGCCATGGCTGTCAGCTACACCGGAGTCGTCGCCGTCACGGGAGAAGGCCGCAACGGAGGCCGGGTCCAGGCCGACGACGGCCTCCTCGACACCACGCTCGCCATCCCGAAGCAGCTCGGCGGCGCGGGCGGGGCCACCAACCCCGAGCAGTTGCTGGCCGCGGGCTGGGGCTCCTGCTTCCTCGGCGCGGTCAGAAGGGCGGCGGCGGAGCGCAAGATCAGGCTGACGAGCACGGCCATCACGGCGGAGGTGACCCTGCACCACGGCGATGACGGCGAGTTCGGCCTCAGCGCCGTGCTCAACCTGGAGCTAGGAGGCGTGGACCAGCAGACGGCCGACGAGCTCGGCGCCGCGGCCCACCAGATCTGCCCCTACTCCAAGGCGACCCGCGGCAACATCCCGGTCACCATCAACGCGAAAGCCGCCTGACGCGCGGCCCGCGCAGGACCCCGCCGAAGCGGAGATCATCGCTCCTTCCGGTGCTGACCTTGGAGCACGGGCTGCGCGGGCTTGGCCAGGAACGGGGATCGGCCGAGGATGACGATGCCGGTCACCATCGCGACCAAACCGGCCACCTCACCTGCGATCGCCGCCGGGGTGACCTGCAGGCGTTCGGCGAAGATCGCCACACCCAGCACGATCCCGCAGATCGGCTCCGCGACCGTGGTGGCCGGTAGCGAGATCTGGAGCGGAGCGGCGTCGAACGCGCTCTGATTGAGCAGCAACCCCACCACGGCGACGCACGGCAAGACGTACAGTTGCCAGGTCGTGAGCATGTTCGGCCCGTTGTCCAGCGTGAGCAGGGAGCCGCGGGTAAGTACGTCCTGCAGGCCGTACAGCACCCCGGCGGCGGCCGCCAGCAAGATCGCCTTGACCTTCAGGGTCCGCCGCAGGCCGAAGAGGACCAGCGCCCCCGCGACCACGACCACCGGGAGCGCCGCGAGCCACCGTATGGAGACCGGATCGGGGAGGCGGCCACCCTGGGGCCTTCCGGCGAACAGGAACAACGCCACCCCTCCGCTCACCAGCAAGGCGCCCAGCTGCAGCATGCGGCCGAACGGTTCCTGGTAGATGACATGGGCCGCGGTCAGGGCGAACAGCAGGTTCATCGCGAGAAGCGGCTCCACCTGCGACACGTCCGCATACCGGAGCGCGATGGCGCCGAGGATCTGGCCGCACACCATCAGCCCGATCCCGGCCAGCCACAACGGCATGCGCATGAGGTCGAGCAGGAGGCGCGGGTGCAGCATCTCCTCCAGGGGCTCACGGTACGCGGCATGCTGCTGGGCGACGAAGCCGATACCCAGAAGGCACGCCGCCCCCAGAGAGACGATGATGACGATCACCAAGGGTGACGGTCTCCGGTGTCCTGTTCGACAGGAATGAGCACTCCGTTCCGCTTCCCCGAACGCCGACTCTGTAACTGAGTGCACCAGCTGCTCTTACGGCCTCTGTATTCGACATGCGGTAGAACTTCTACGCAACGTAGAAGCTTGTAGGGAGAGGCAGTCGAATGGGCGACAAGCCGCGGGGCACGATCAAGGAGCGGCTCTCCGCGCTGCAGGCTCACCAGCGACGACAGGAGAGGCGGCGCCGGATCGCCGTGATCGGCGTCTCCGTGACCGGCGTCGGCGCGCTGGCCGCGGCGGTGACGGTGTTCTGGCTCGACGACCGTGCCCGCACGTCCCTGGACGCGGTGCAGACGGTCAACGTGACGCAACGCAACCACACCAGCAAGCCGGTCACGTATCCGCAGGCGCCGCCCGTCGGCGGGGATCACTCCCCGGCCTGGCAGAACTGCGGCGTCTACACCGATCCGATCCGCAACGAGAACGCGGTCCACAGCCAGGAGCACGGAGCGGTCTGGGTGGCCTACCGTCCGGGACTGCCCAAAGAACAGCTCGACATGCTGCTCGACCAGGCCAGGGGACGCGACTTCGTCCTCCTGTCCCCCTACCCGGGCCTGTCGTCCCCGGTCGCGCTCAACTCCTGGGGCAGGCAGCTCAAACTCGACAGCGCCGACGATCCGCGACTGCCGGTGTTCCTGCGTACCCACATCAACGGCCCGGGCACGCCCGAGCCGGGGGCGACCTGCACCGGCGGGGTCGGGGAGCCGTCCGCATGAGGCTGCCGGCCGTTCTGCGGCGGCGCCGCGTGCTGGTGCCCGCGACCGCCGTGCTGGCGTTCGCGGTGGGCCGTCCTGAGCCTCGGACTCCTCTACTCCCGGCCGCCCGCGGACACCTCGGTGGAGGCGGGGTTCGCCCGTGACATGCAGGCTCATCACGCGCAGGCCGTCCAGATGGCGCTCATCGTTCGGGATCGCACCAGCGATCGCGAGGTCAGGACGCTCGCCTACGACATCGCGACCACTCAACAGCAGCAGATCGGGCAGATGTACGCCTGGCTGGACATGTGGGGCCTGTCCCAGGCCTCGCTGCAGCCGCGCATGGCCTGGATGGGCCAGAGCCACCACAGCACGAACAAGGCCATGCCCGGCATGGCCACCGCGGCGCAGATCAAGGAGCTGGAGCAGGCCGACGGCAAGGACGCCGAAGTGCTGTTCCTGCGCCTGATGATCCCGCATCATCAGGGCGGCGTGCAGATGGCCCAAGCGGCCGTTCAGAGCAAGCAGTCCCAGGTCAGCCGCATGGCTGGCGCCATCCTGGCCGCCCAGAAGGCCGAGATCGACCTGATGCGGCGCATGCTGGCGGCACGCGGCGCCTCCGAGGCCTCGGCCTGACCGCACGCGTGGCCTGCGGGCACGGGAAGTCAGAGGAGGAACGTGAACAGCGGCGAGCCCGGTGGGATGCGCTCCACCGCGAGCGGGCTGGCCTTCATCCGGGACAGGAGGCTGTCGAGGTCGCCGGCCCGCTCGAGTTCGATGCCGACGAGCGCCGGGCCGGTTTCACGGTTGTTCTTCTTGACGTACTCGAAGACGATGATGTCCTCGCCCTCTCCCAGAACCTCGTCCAGGAAGTGGCGCAGGGCGCCAGGGCGCTGCGGGAAGGTCACCAGGAAGTAGTGCCTCAGCCCGATGTGCACAAGAGAGCGCTCCAGCACCTCGTTGTACCGGCTGACGTCGTTGTTGCCGCCCGACACCACGCACACCACCGGCCCTCCGGAGGTGTAGGGCAGCAGCTCACGGGCCGCGGCACCCGCGAGAGCTCCGGCGGGTTCGGCGATGATGCCGTCGGTCTGGTAGAGATCCAGCATCTCGGTGCACACCGCACCCTCATCGACCGCCACGACCTCGTCGACCAGGTCCTTGACCAGGGGGAACGTGGCGTCTCCCACCCTCCCGACGGCGGCGCCGTCCACGAAGGTGTCCAACTCGGGCAGGGCGAGAGGCTCGCCGTGGTCGAGGGCGGCGCGCATGCTGGCCGCTCCGGCGGGTTCGGCCCCCACGATGCGGGTGGCGGGTGAGTGCTCGCGCAGCCAGACGGCGATGCCACTGATCAGGCCGCCTCCACCGACCGGGACGACCACGGTGTGCGGCGCCTCCCCGCACTGCGCCAGGATCTCCAGGCCGACCGTGCCCTGCCCGGCCATCGTCCTGACGTCGTCGAACGGGTGCACGTAGATGGCGCCGGTGTGCTCGCTGTCGGCGTGCGCGGCGCTGCTCGCCTCGTCGTAGGTGCCGCCGCCGACCACGACCTCCACCCGGTCGCCGCCGAGCGCCGCGATGCGCTCGCGCTTCTGCCGTGGCGTGGTGGACGGTACGTACACCCGGCCGTTGATCCCCAGACGGGCGCAGGCGAACGCGACGCCCTGCCCGTGGTTGCCCGCGCTCGCGCAGACCACGCCGCGCCGCCGTTCCTCATCTGTGAGGGAGGCGATCAGGTTGAACGCCCCGCGCACCTTGTACGAGCGGCAGACCTGCGCGTCCTCGCGCTTGAGCAGCACTTGACCACCGAGCAGGTCGGACAGCCGCTGGTTCGGCTCCAGTGCGGTGTGGCGTATCACCGGCCGCAGCCGTTCGGCCGCCTGGCTGATCAGCCCGGCGGTGAGGCGGTCGGTCATACGCGCTCCATCAAGAAAGGTCGTGTCGTGGTGGCCACGGCCGCAGCAGCCGAACGGGCGATCACCGGAAAGGGCGCCCGTCGCCGGGCGAGCACACCGGCCACAACGAGCCCACCAGGCCATGCTATTCCCGCGGCGCCCGCCTCTCAGCCCCTGACGGCCCTGCCGTACCTGGGTCGCCGGCCTTGGCTTACGTCTGGTGCGGCGTGCTTGTCCCCCGTGCGAGCTACCGGCGAATGTCCACCAGGTGGTGACGATTCCGGGGCTGTCGATTCCATAGCGTTACGTCATGGCCGCAGCAATTCGGTCATTTCTCTGACTGGAGGACATCATGCTCCGCAAGTTCAAGGCATCCGCTGTGGCCGTACTGTGCTGCACCGTGGTCGGTGTGGGACTCGCCGGTACCGGGAGCGCCGCGGCGGCGGACTGGGACCCTTTCTCCTCCACCAAGGCGGAGGACTGGGACCCCTTCGCCTCCACGCCGCGGAAGGCCGATCCGTTCTCCGGCACCAAGAAGATCGAGGTCGGCGGCCGGTCGGTGAACGTGTCCTGCTCGGGCGACCTGGCGGAGGGCAAGCCGGTCGTCGTCCTGCTGCACGGCGGGGGTGACGCTCTGGACAAAATGGCTGCCCTGCAGAAGACGCTGAGCGCGAAGAACCGGGTGTGTTCCTACGACCGGCTGGGTGCGGGCGGCAGCGACCAGCCGGATGGGCCGCAGGACTTCGCGAGCACCGGCAAGGTCCTGACCGGGGTGCTCGACCGCATCGCCGGTGACAACCCGGTCGTCCTGGCCGGGCACTCGCTGGGTGGGCTGATCGCTGCCAGGTACGCCCCCGAGCACCGGGACCGGGTCAAGGGCCTGGTCCTGATGGACGCCACACCCTCGACCATGGTCGCCGACATCTCCACGACGATCCCCGCCTCCGCCAAGGGCCCGGCGGCCGAGGTGCGCGCACAGAACCTCGCGATATTCCAGGGAAAGAACCCGGAGAAGCTGGTCATCACCGACGGCAAGGTCCGTTCCGCCGGGAACATCCCGGTCAAGGTGATCCAGCACGGCAAGCAGTACCTGGCGGCCATCCCCACGTACGGGCCGAGCCTGGAGCGGGCGTGGACCGCGGGCCAGCGCAAGTGGCTCGGCCTGTCCAGCCGGAGCAAGCTGAGCACCGCCAAGAACAGCGGGCACTACATCTACCTCGACCAGCCCGAGCTCGCCGTCAAGGCCATCGAGCACGTCACCTCGCGCGCCGCGCGCTGAGCGACCGGCCGAGTAATCGGCCGAACGCCTGCTCAACCTTCATCCACGCGGCCCCGACGCCTCACCATGGCGCCGGGGCCATGGCAGTTCGGTTTTGGCGTAACGCTTTTTGCCGAGTTCTCCTGTCGCACGTTGTGACGGAATAGAAGGCGATCTTCACCGGGTATTGACAGCCGCCGCATCGTTGATGACACTTTGGTCGAAACGCAGCGGAAACCTGCATGTTATAGCGGAGCGCTCGCCGGCGACTGACCTGCGGCGCACGTCAGAGTGCGTAGAGCCATGCCGACGGTCCCACACCAAGGAACCGCGCAGGGATAACTATGTTAGCGCTAACAAATAAATTCTGTCGACATAGATGTTAGCGCTAACAATTCTCCAATAGTCACCGCCGGGCACTGCAATGCCTCGCCGCACACGAAAGGCACACAATGGGTTTCTGGTCTCTGCGCCACTGGCGGCGAACGGCCCTCACCGTCGCCTCCTTCGCGGCGCTCGTCGTCACCGCGCTGGTCGCCGTGCCAGGCACGGCACAGGCGGCCGGCACGTTGTCCTGCGACATCTACGCGAGCGGCGGCACACCGTGCGTCGCCGCTCACAGCACCACCCGTGCGCTCTTCGGCTCCTACAACGGGGCGCTCTACCAGGTGCGGCGCTGGTCCGACGGTGCGACGACCAACATCGGCGTGCTCAGCGCCGGCGGTTACGCGAACGCCGCGACCCAGGACTCCTTCTGCTCGGGCACGTACTGCACGATCGTTCGCATCTACGACCAGACGTCGCGCCACAACGACCTCACGATCGCTCCCGGCGGCGGCGCCAATCCCACGGCCGACCAAGGCGCGAACGCGGCGGCTCTGCCCGTGACGGCAGGTGGCCACAAGGTCTACGGCGTCTACATCTCCGCGGGCAACGGCTACCGCAACAACGCGACGAACGGTGTCGCCACCGGCAGCCAGCCCGAGGGCATGTACATGGTGACCGAGGGGACTCACGTCAACAACCGGTGCTGCTTCGACTACGGCAACGCCGAGACCAACAACATGGACACCGGCAACGGCGACATGGACGCGATCTACTTCGGCACGCTTTGCTGGTTCTCACCGTGCGCGGGCGGACCGCGTGTCGCGGCGGACCTCGAGAACGGGTTGTTCGCCGGCGGCAACGGCTCCTGGACCGCGAACACCGGCCGCAGCTCCGCGTTCGTGACGGCGATGCTGAAGAACAACGGCACCTCGACATACGCCATCAAGGACGGCAACGCGCAGTCCGGCAGCCTGGCGACGCGGTACAACGGGGCGCTGCCCACCCAGGCGGGCTACAACCCGATGACCAAGCAAGGCGCGATCATCCTCGGCATCGGCGGCGACAACAGCAACGGCTCCGTCGGATCCTTCTTCGAAGGCGTGATGACCAGCGGCTACCCGAGCGACGCCACGGAGAACGCCGTGCAGGCCAACGTCGTCTCCGTCGGCTACAGCAAGAGCGTCACCTTCCCCGTGAACGGAGCCACCTACCGGCTCACGAACCTCACGAGCGGCAAGGTGCTCGACGCGGTCAACTGCGGCACGGCCAACGGCACGCAGATCGACCAGTGGCAGGCGCTCGGCAACACCTGCCAGCAGTGGCGCTTCAACAGCGTCGGCGCGAACAAGTGGACGATCACCAACGTCAACGCCGGCAAGGTGCTCGACGCGGTCAACTGCGGGCTGGCCCTCGGCACGGCCGTCAACCTGTGGGAGCCGCTCGGCAACACCTGCCAGCAGTGGGCGGTCATCCCCGCGGGCAACGGCCGATATGAGCTGGTGGTCGAGAACAGCGGCATGGTGCTCGACGACCAGAACTGCGGCACGGCGAACGGCACGCCGGCCCGGCTGTGGATGTGGCTCAACAACACCTGCCAGCTCTGGTCGATCGCACCGTAGGCACCGGCTGGGCGCACTCGGGTGAGTTGAGTTCCACCGAACGGCATGAGCGTGGGACCGCCGGACGCCGACGGTCCCACGCTGGGGCCGCCTCGGGCAGATCAGCCGGAGCGGACGGCGCGGTTCAGCAGGACCATGAGCTGCCGCAGTTCGTCGCGGTTCAGCACTGCCAGCGGGGTCTTCTCCAGCGCCGTCCGGACCAGTTCGTCGCGAACCTCGCGGCCCTTGGCGGTCAGGACCAGGACGCGAGAGCGGCGGTCGGCCGGGTCCACGGCGCGCTCCACCAGCCCCCGATCGACGAGCTGGTTGGTGATGAAGGTCAGGTTGGGGGCGTTGCAGTACAGGCGCTCGGTCATCACCTTCATCGAGGGTGGCGGCTCGGCCGGGTCGATGGCCCACAGCGCCTGGAACGTCGCCGGTGTCAGGGCGTGCCTGGCCAGCGCCTGCCCGATCAGGTCGTTGGTCCGCATCCAGATGTCGTGGGTCGCGGCGACCACCGCGGTGAGCTCGGGCGTGGTCATGCCGCCATTCTACCGGTGTTTCGAGTCTCGAAGGATCGTGCTAGCGTCAATGCTTCGAGACTTGAAACAATGGAGGTCTTTGTGGCCGACGACTATCGCGGCGTCACCGCGCTCGTCACGGGCGCGTCCAAGGGGCTGGGGCGGGCGTACGCGCTGGAGCTGACGCGCCGGGGAGCGCGGGTGATCCTGCTGGCCCGTTCGGACGGGAGCCTGCAGGAGCTCGCCGCACACATTCGGGAACGGCACGGCAGGTCGGACGCCGAGGTCATCACCGGTGACCTCGCCGCTCCGGATGGTCCTGAGCGGGTCCTGCGGGAGCTGCGTGACCGCGGCCTGACCGTCGATCTGCTGCTCAACAACGCCGGCGCGGGCAGCGCGGGCCCGTTCCTCAGCCGCCCGCTCGAGCCGCAACTGCGCTCTGTCGGGCTCAACGTCGTCGGTCTGATCGCGCTGACCCACGCGATCGGGGCCGAGCTGGTCGCTCGCGGCTCCGGCGGCATCATCAACGTCTCGTCCACCGCGGCCTTCCAGCCCATGCCTTACCAGGCCAGCTATGCCGCGACCAAGGCTTTCGTGCTCTCCTTCACCGAGGCGCTGGCCGAGGAGCTGCGCGGCACCGGCGTCCACGTCATGGCCGCGCACCCCGGCGCGATCGCGACCGGCTTCTTCGACGGCACCTCGGCCACGATCGACTCCCGAGTCGCCGACGCGCCGGCCACCGTCGCGGCCCGTACGCTGGACGACTACGCCCGGCGACGCGCGGTGTCCTACCCGGGGCGGGCCGTGAACCGCGCCCTGACCTGGCCCGCGCGCCTGCTGCCGCGCACCGTCGTCGCGCGGATCACCGGCGAGTTCAACCGCCGGCTGCGCATGCACGAAGTCGTCGACCTCGCCTAGCGCTCCAGTGACACATCGCGATCATGGTGGGAATCAACGCTCTCCCCGGCCTGGCCGTCCGCCCCATGCCTCGGGGATCCCGCAGCCTCGGTTCGCCCCGTCCGGCGCACAGACCGAACACCGCTCGGACCACCGGCCCGGGCGAGAAGGCTCAGCGCCGCCGCTGACCCGGTGCCGGTCTCGGCGGTCACCACGACTATCCGCTGACCTTCCTCCTGCGGGACGTTCAGGGTCTGGAGGTTGAGCTGCATGCGGCCGACGACCGGATGGTGCATGCGGTAGGTCGCGAGGTCCCACTTCCTGACCCGGTGCTCGGACCACATGCCGGCGAACTCCGGGCTCTTCATGGTCAGTTCACCGATCAGTGCGGCCAGCCGAGGATCGTCCGGATGCTGCCCGGCGGCGAGCCGCAGTTTCCCGACCACGTCCCTGGCCTTCTTCGGCCAGTCGACGTACAGGTCCCGTGTGTGCGCGTCCAGGAAGACCAGCCGGGCCGTGTTCGGACGCTGGTCGGGCTGATCGGGGATGTGCGGGTCCAGATGTCCGGCGAACAGTGCGTGTCCCGTGCGGTTCCAGGCCAGTACGTCGCTGCGGCGCCCCAGGACGATCGCGGGCGCGTCGCCGAACGCGGCGAGCAGTTGCCGGGTCGTGTCTCCCGCTCGCTCCGGCGCGGGCCTGCGCCGGGTGCCGGTGCGGCGCGAGGCGCGGGCCAGGTCGTGCAGGTGGGCCCGCTCCACCTCGTCAAGACCGAGGGCACGGGCCAGCGCGTCCAGCACCTCCGGTGACGCGTTGAGCGAGAGCCCCTGCTCCAGGCGCGTGTAGTAGGACAGGCCCACCCCGGCGAGCTGTGCCAGCTCGTCACGGCGCAGCCCCGGCACACGACGGCGCTCTCCGAAGTCCCGGAGTCCCACATCCGCCGGCTGCAATTGCGACCGGCGCATCCTGAGGAACTCCCCCAACCCCGACTTCTTGTTCATGCGCCGAGTATCGAGCACCGGGGCGCCAGGCAGCCTGACCCCGCCAGGGACAGGCTGTGAACGGCCGGCGGCAGCAGACTCGACGCCACGAGCAGGACGCAGGGCCGACGCCCGGTACGGCAGCTGCTCGGCCTGACTCACTTGGAAACGGTATCCACGCGCCGCCCGGCACGCCGGGCCGGACCGCGTCTTCGGAAGGAAGAACACCCCATGAAGCTGAAGCAGTCCGCGATCGCCTTGGCCCTCTCCGCCATGACGGTCCCCGGCATCGTGCTGGCCGGCACCACCGGCGCCCTCGCCACTCCCGACCGGTACGCCGTCACCATCTCCGACCAATCCCGTCCGGCGGCGCCCACCGTAGACGCCAAGGGGCCGGGGGTCTTCCCTCACTCCGCGGACTACGACCCGGACTCCCGGAAGTTCGTGACGGGTTCGCTGGCGCACAGCACCATCTCCTCCGTCGACCAGAAGGGCAACGTGCGCACCCTCGTTGACGACAAGAAGCTGGTGTCCGTGCAGGCCGTACGGGTGGACTCCAGGCGGAACCGGATCCTGGGCAGCAACGTGGACTACGGAACGGCCGACCGCTCCACGCCCGCCACCAAGTTCAAGGTCGCGGGTGTCGCCGGCTACGACGCCGACAGCGGACGCCGACTCTGGTACGCCGACCTGAACAAGGTCGCGGACGACGGCAAGCAGCATCTCGTGTCCGACGTGACGATCGCTCCGGACGGCACGGCGTACGCCGTCGACGAGCTCTCCCCGACGATCTTCCGCATCGACCGCGCCGGACGGGCCTCCGTCCTCCTGCGCGACGACCTCCTGGCCGGTGATCTGAAGATCCCGGACTTCCTGGACAACGTGGGCATGAGCGCCGTCGCATGGATGCCAGGCAACCTCCTCATCGTCGCGAAGGCCGACGGCAGCCTGGTGCGGGTACCGGTCGCCCACCCCGAACAGGCCGCCAAGGTCAGGCTCTCCAAGAGCCTCAAGGCCCTCACCGCGGGCATCCGGGCCCTGCCGGACGGGTCGATCGTCGCGATCAGCAGTGGACTGCTCAGCGGGAAGGCCGCCGTCGTGCAACGGGTTCGCCCCGGCCGCCACTGGAAGTCCGCCACCGTCTCGGTCACCGACACCGTCGCCGACCCGGTCAGCAGCGCCGTCACGGCCGGCCCTCGAGGGACGACCTACGCGCTCAGCGGCGGTCTGGCAGCCCTGCTGGCCGGCAAGCCGAACGACGGCTTCACGCTGCGCCCGGTCAACGTGCGCTGACCCGCACCACCGTTCGGGCCCGCCTCTCTCCCCGGGCCGGTTCCGAAGAAGCACCGGCCCGACCTTCCGCACCACACCGTCATCCCTGGCACCCGCGAAAGGAAACAACATGTCTGCGCTGTACGCCACCGAGGCCCTGTCGACCGGTGACGGCCGCAACGGCCACGTACGGTCCCTCGACGGAGTCCTGGACGAAGCCCTCGCGATCCCGAAGGACCTGGGCGGCCCCGGCGGCGACAGGACCAACCCGGAGCAGCTCTTCGCCGCCGGATACGCCGCGTGCTTCCACAACGGACTCCGCCTGATTGCGAAGGAGATGGGAGTCGAACTGCCCGGGTCGAGCGTGCGGTCGAAGGTGAGCCTGCTCCCGACGGGGACCGGCGGTTTCGCCCTCGCCGTGTCGCTGACAGCACTCCTGCCCGGCCTGGAGCAGCCCACCGCCGACGAGCTGGTGAAGGCCACACACCAGGTGTGCCCGTACTCCAACGCCACCAGGGGGAACATCGAGGTGGCCCTCAAGGCCATAGTCCGGTAGGGGACTTCGGACGGCTGACTCGCGGCGGCTGCCGGCGGCTCAGGCCGATTCGGACCGGGGCTGGGACGCGATCGTGGCCGGCGAGTACGAACGAGCGTTCTCGGTTCGGCTGCCGCCAAGAAAGTTCGTACACACTCGACCATGGCGTCGATCTCGCCGGGGGTGAGGACACGCTCCACAGGCGTTGAAATGCAAAGCGGGAGAAGTCATCACTTCTCCCGCTTCGATATGAAGTGTCCGAGGGGGGACTTGAACCCCCATGCCCATCACTGGGCACTAGCACCTCAAGCTAGCGCGTCTGCCTATTCCGCCACCCGGACTTGGTGCCTGCACGTGAGACCGTCATCTCGCGTCGGCTCAGTAAGGTTAGCAAACTCTGAGGGGTGCGTCATACCAAGAATCAGCTCGCCCCTCCGAGGTGTCTCCGCGGGCCCGGATATGGGGCGGGCGGGAGCTCCTGATGGGGCCTTGCTGACGTACGCCAGAGGGTGTTGAGGCAGTTGGTGGCGGTTTGGCCCATGGGGAGTTGGCGAATTTCTGGGTCTCCGTTGAAAAGCTCTTGCGGCAACGTTGGGTGCTGCTACGGTTACGGACCGTTGAGGGGTGAGTCCATGGACCGGCCTCACGACAAATGAGGCCGGTTCTGGAGTGCGGGAGGTCACGTGGCGCGCATGGTGGTGCGGCGGAGGGCTGTGGCCCTCGGTGTGCATCGCCTGCCCGTGACCCTCCCGGCGCATGACGTGACCACCGTTCAGGTTGACCGGATGGCGCGGTTCGCGGCCGGTGCCCGGCGGCTCGTCGTGCGGGCAGTCACTGTCGGCGCCCTGGTAGCCGCCGGATGGCTGTTCGCCGTCATCTTCGGCATGCTCACCGCCGCCCCGGCGGCGGCCGAAGTGGCGACTCCTACGGCGGACGCGCAAGCGAAGACCACGGCCGCGCAGACCGTGGACGGAGCCGCGTCCGCTCAGGTATCTCACTCCCTCACCAGCCCCGATGACAACGCCGAGGCCATGGCCGGGCGTACGGTCGACGGGCTCAACAGCCAGCAGGATCCTGGCCTGCCATCGCCATCCACCGCCGGAAAGATCCTGGACACCAATGGCTTGGTGCCCAACGGCGGTGGCAGCGGCTCGTTCGGGGCCGCTGCGGGGGACGTCGCGAGGTCTGTGTTCGACCCGCGGCTGCAGGTGCTGCGCGCCCTCCTGGCGCGGGTGCCTGCCCCCGTCGTCCGCACAGCGGCGGACGACCCCTCCTTCTCGCCTGACTGACCCGCCTTGCAGCTGCCGGTCCTTTCGTTGACCGGCCCCTTTCCGAAGTAACGCGGTTGAGCGCGGTCTGAGACGCCTCTCCGCCGGCGGGTGCACAAACACGTCAGTTCAGCTGTTCGCGAACCCGAGGTCTCCGCTGTGCGCGAAACCTCGCACGGCCTCGGGCTGCCCGCGAACCGTTCCGTTATCCCCCAAGAAGTTATCCCCCCAAGAAGAACCACTAGGAGCATTCATCATGCGTACGTGGGCAAAGGCATCTACTCCCGCGGCTCTGCTCGCCGTTGCCGTCATGTCGTTCGGCGGCGGCACCGCCCTCGCCGACACCTCGGGCGACGCGTCCGTCGGCGGCGGCAACCAGGTCGACCTGCCGATCTCCCTGCCCATCGACATCAGCGGCAACTCCGTCGGCGCGGTCGGCAGCTCCTCTGCCTCCTCGCAGGGCGGCGCCGAGGTCGTCAACAAGGGCGGCATCCCGGGCAACCGCACCTCGGGCAACGCGAGCGTGCTCGGCGGCAACCAGGTGAACGCGCCCATCAGCGCCCCGGTCAACGCCTGTGGCAACGCCGTCTCGCTGGTCGGCAGGTCCGACGCGGGCTGCAAGGGCGGCGCCACCGTTCGCAACCAGGGCAAGGGCGGCGCGGGCGGTAACCGTACCTCCGGCGACGCCAGCGTGCTCGGCGGAAACCAGATCACCGCGCCGATCTCCGCGCCGATCAACGTCTGCGGCAACGCGGTCGCGATCTTCGGCAGCGCGACGGCGGGCTGCAAGGGCGGCTCCAGCGTCCACAACACCGGAGTGGGCGCGGGCGGCAACCGCACCTCGGGCAACGCCAGCGTGCTGGGCGGCAACCAGGTCGTCGCGCCGATCTCCGCGCCGGTGAACATCTGCGGCAACGCCGTCGCCGTCGTCGGCCGGGCGTTCGCGGGCTGCAAGGGCGGCTCGACCGTCACCAACGGCGGCGGCCACCGGAACGGCTACCACGGCCCCCGCGGCCCCGTGGGCTCCTCGGGCAACGACACCGACGGGCGCTTCGGGGTCGGCAGCGGCAACCAGGTGATCGCCCCGATCAGCGTGCCCGTCAACGTCTGCGGCAACGCCGTGGGCAACGCCGCCGCCAGGTGCGAGGGCGGCTCCAAGGTCGAGAACACCCGCCGCGGGTCCGGGGCGGGCGGCAACGTCACCTCCGGCCAGGCGGGCGTCCTCAGCGGCAACCAGGTGGTGGCGCCGATCAGCGCGCCCGTCAACGTCTGCGGGAACGCGGTGGCCCTGGTCGGGCACGCGTTCGCCGGCTGCAAGGGCGGCGCCCGCGTGAAGAACGGCGGCACCGGCGCCGGTGGCAACCACACCTCCGGCCGGGCCGGCGTGCTGAGCGGCAACCAGGTCATCGCGCCGATCACCGCCCCGATCAACATCTGCGGCAACGCGGCCGCCGTGCTCGGCGCCTCCAGGGCCCACTGCAAGGGCGGGGCCAAGGTCGACCGCACCGGCGGCGGCGGCAACCACACCTCCGGCCGCGCCGGGGTGCTCGCGGGCAACCAGATCATCGCGCCGATCGCCGCTCCCATCAACGTCTGCGGCAACGCTGCGGCCGTCCTCGGCGACGCCGCGGCCGGGTGCCTCGGTGGCGCGAACGTCGGCAGGCCCGAGTACGGGCACGGATTCGTCCGCGGCGGCGTCGAGCGGACGGCCGGCAAGGGCTCCAAGGGCGGGCTGCTGCCCATGCTGCCCGCCGTCCCGGTCCTGGGCGGCGGCGTGCAGGACCTCGCCGGCGTCACCCAGAAGGGCAACGACCTGGCCGGGGTTCCCCAGCAGCTGGGCGTGACCGGCAAGCTGCAGGAGGTCACGGGTACGGGCCTGACCTCGGTGCCGCTGGTCGAGGACGCCGCCCAGACGTTCGGCCTGCCGAGCCTGCCCGAGCTGCCCGGCCTGCCCGGCCAGGCCCAGACCCCGGCCCAGCCGAAGAAGAAGCACGCGGCCGGCCAGGTCGACGGCGCCGGGCGCCCCGCCTCCTCGAGCGGCGCCGTGTCCGTGCTCGACCCGGCGACCGGTCTCGTGGCCGGCACCCCGGTCGGCGGCGCCGTCACCTCGGCCACCCGCGGCCTTCCGGTCAGCGGCCTGATGAGCGCCGAGCAGCCCGCCGGCCTCGGGGGGATGAACTCCAGCTCCCTGCTCGCCCTCATGATCGGCGCGATGTTCGCCGCCTCGGCGACGCTGTTCGGGACCGCTCGCCGGTTCCGGATCGGCCGGAAGTAAGGGAATCAGGCAGCACGTAACAAGGACGGCTACCGCTCACAGCCTGTGAGCGGCCAGCGTTAGACGCTTTGCCCGTTCCGGGGGCGCGGCCCGGGGCGGGCAAAGCCATGTCCGGGGTTCACAGTGTGCTGCGTACCCGCATGACCTTGCGACGCAGCCGTACGTGGCGGCTACCGTCGGGGTAGACGCGTACGCGGGCCAGCTCCCACTGCCCGTACTCTGCGTGTTCGGTCAGCAGCTGACGTGCTGCTTCACGAGTGAGATCGCGTGGAATGAAGATATCCATGTAGGAGTAGTCGAGCACAACGATTAGTCTCCAGGGTGAGTCAGGGCGCCATGCCGCTCGATGGGGCTTATTCTGCGTGCTTGTGGGTGGACCCGGAAGCTAGTGGGTAGCCCGGGGGAAGGAAATTTCCGCGAGTCGGGTTACCTTTCAGTCTGTACCGACTCCCGGCAGGGGGATTTGCAAAGCGAACAGCGAGGTAGGAAGCAGCGTGCCAGCCAAGAACGGCAGCGCCGGCGGAACACGCCTGGTGATCGTCGAGTCGCCCGCGAAGGCGAAGACGATCGCCGGGTACCTCGGGCGCGGCTACATCGTCGAATCGAGCATCGGCCACATCCGTGACCTTCCGGAGAGGGCCGACGACATCCCCGAGAAGTACAAGGGAGCCCCATGGGCCCGCCTCGGGGTCAATGTCGAGCACGAGTTCGAGCCGCTGTACGTCGTCAACCCGGACAAGCGGTCGCAGGTCAACAAGCTGCGGCAGCTGCTGAAGGACGCCGACGAGCTCTATCTGGCCACTGACGAGGACCGCGAGGGCGAGGCCATCGCCTGGCACCTGCGAGAGGTCCTCAAGCCCAAGGTCCCGGTCCACCGCATGGTGTTCCACGAGATCACCCCGCAGGCCATCCAGGACGCCGTGGCCAACCCGCGCGACCTCAACCTGCGCCTGGTCGACGCCCAGGAGACCCGGCGCATCCTCGACCGCCTCTACGGCTACGAGGTCAGCCCGGTCCTGTGGAAGAAGGTCAAGCCCCGCCTGTCGGCCGGCCGCGTGCAGTCGGTGGCGACGAGGCTCGTTGTGGAGCGCGAGCGGGAGCGCATGGCGTTCACGCCCGCCCACTACTGGGACCTGCAGGCGCTCTTCGACACGAACAAGCCCGAGGAGCGGCCGCGCGACTTCACCGCGACCCTCACGGGGGTCGACGGCAAGCGGGTGGCGCAGGGCCGCGACTTCGCCAGCACCGGGCGGCTCAAGAACGTCGACGTGCTCCACCTGTCCGAGGAGGCCGCGGGCGAGCTGGCCGGGCGGCTGACGGGCGCGTCGTTCGCGGTCAAGTCCGTGGAGCGCAAGCCGTACACGCGCAAGCCGTACGCGCCGTTCCGGACGACCACGCTGCAGCAGGAGGCCAGCCGGAAGCTGGGGTTCTCCGCGAAGTACACGATGCAGGTGGCGCAGCGGCTCTACGAGAACGGCTTCATCACCTACATGCGTACCGACAGCATCACGCTGTCGGAGACCGCCGTGGCGGCCGCCAGGTCCCAGGCGATCAAGCTGTACGGGGCCGCGTACGTGCCCGACAAGCCGCGCGTCTACAGCAGCAAGGTGAAGAGCGCGCAGGAGGCGCACGAGGCGATCCGGCCCTCGGGCGAGGAGTTCCGCACGCCGGGCGAGACCGGGCTGTCGGGCGACATGTTCCGGCTGTACGAGCTGATCTGGCAGCGCACGGTGTCCTCGCAGATGAAGGACGCGGTCGGCGAGTCGGTCACGGTCAAGGTGGGCGGCAGGTCGTCGTCGGGCGAGGACGTCGAGTTCAGCGCGTCCGGGCGGACGATCACGTTCTACGGGTTCCTCAAGGCGTACGTGGAGGGGGCAGACGACCCCTCGACCGACCGCGACGACTCCGAGAAGCGGCTGCCGAACCTGGCGGAGGGCGACGCGCTCAGCGTCAGCAGGCTCGACGTGGCGGGCCACTCGACCAAGCCGCCCGCGCGTTACACCGAGGCGTCGCTGGTCAAGGAGCTGGAGGACCGCGAGATCGGGCGGCCTTCGACGTACGCCTCGATCATCGGGACCATCCTCGACCGCGGCTACGTGTTCAAGAAGGGCACGGCGCTGGTGCCGTCGTTCCTGGCGTTCGCCGTGGTCAACCTGCTGGAGCAGCATTTCGGCAACCTGGTCGACTACGACTTCACGGCCGAGATGGAGAAGGTCCTCGACGACATCGCCAACGACCGGGCCGAGCGGGTGCCGGAGCTGCAGCGCTTCTACTACGGCTCCGACGGCGACGAGGGCCTGAAGGAGATGGTCACCGACCTCGGTGACATCGACGCCAAGGAGATCAGCTCGTTCCCGATCAAGGGCACGGACATCGTGCTGCGGGTCGGGCGCTACGGGCCCTACCTCGACAGGGACGGCGCGCGGGTCAACGTGCCCGAGGACATGACGCCCGACGAGCTGACGGCGGAGAAGGCCGAGGAGCTGTTCTCCAGGCCGACGGGCGACCGGGAGCTCGGGCGCGACCCGGTGTCCGGGAACATGATCGTGGCCAAGGACGGCCGCTACGGCCCGTACGTGACCGAGGTCCTGCCCGAGCCGCCCGAGGACGAGGCGCCCAAGAGACGGACGAAGAAGGCCGACGCGCCCAAGCCGCGCACGTCGTCGCTGTTCAAGACGATGTCGCTGGACACGATCACGTTCGAGGACGCGCTCAAGCTGCTGTCGATCCCCAGGCTCGTGGGCGAGCTGGAGGGCGAGGAGGTCGTGGCCTCCAACGGCAAGTTCGGCCCGTACCTGAAGAAGGGCACCGACTCGCGCTCGCTGGCCTCGGAAGAAGACCTGCTGACGGTCACGATCGAGCAGGCCAAGGAGCTGTTCGCGCAGCCGAAGCAGCGCGGCCGGCGGGCCGCGGCGGCGGCGCCGCTGCGCGAGCTGGGCGCCGACCCCCACTCCAAGAAGCCCATTGTGGTGAAGGAGGGGAGGTTCGGGCCCTACGTGACCGACGGCGAGACGAACGCGTCGCTGCGCAAGGACGACACGGTCGAGGACATCACGACCGAGCGGGCGGCCGAGCTGCTGGCCGAGCGGCGCGAGCGGGCGCCGGCGGCCAAGAAGACCACCACGAGGAAGGCGCCGGCGAAGAAGGCTCCCGCGAAGAAGCCGGCGGCCAAGTCGTAAGGCGAGCCGCGAGGTTGGCGGGGCCGCAGGACGCGGCCCCGCAAGTAGCATCGACGCTGTGATCGTCTTGTTCTTCGCGGGCCTGATCCTGCTGGCACACCTTTATCTGTGGCAGCGGATGGTCCGTTCCACCACGGCCCCCGGGCGGCTGCGCAAGGCGTTGACGTGGGGTGTGGTGGGGCTGACGGTGCTCGTCGTGGCCACGTTCGCGGCCACGCGGATGGACTTCGGGCACTGGCTGGCCTGGCCGGGCTACGTCTGGCTGGCGCTGATGTTCTACCTGATCGTCTTCCTGGTGGTGCTGGAGGTGCCGCGGGCGGTGGCCGCGCTCGTCCTGCGCAGGGCCTCGCGGAAGGCCGTGACGCGCGAGGCGGCGCCGGTGCCCGTGCCCGCCATGGCGGGAGCCCCGGCGCCCCCCGAGCCCGCTCCCGTGGTGGCCCCCATCAGCAGGAGGCTCTTCCTGGGGCGGACCACCGCCGCCATCGCGGGCGTGGGAGCGCTGGGCACGGTCGGGTACGGCATGACGAGCGCCCTGGGCGACCCCGTGATCGAACGCGTGAAGGTGGCCCTGCCGAAGCTGGACTCACGGCTCAGCGGCCTGCGGTTCGCCGTGGTGAGCGACATCCACCTGGGGCCGCTCACGGGCAGGGGGCACACCGAGCGGATCGTCCGCATGATCAACGGCCTGGAGGCCGACGTGGTGGCGATCGTGGGCGACCTGGTGGACGGGTCGGTGGCCCAGCTGGGGCCGCTGGCGCAGCCGCTGAAGAGCCTGGAGTCCCGTTACGGGGCATATTTCGTGACCGGCAACCACGAATACTTCGCTCCCAGCGGGCCCCTGGAGTGGATCGAGGAGCTCGATCAGCTCGGCGTACGCTCGCTGCGGAACGAGCGCGTGGAGATCAGGCACCAGGGTGCCGTGCTGGACCTCGCCGGGGTCAACGACCTCAACGGCGCCTCGGCGGGCGACGGGCCCGACTTCGACAAGGCGCTGGGCGGCCGGGACGCCGGCCGGTCCACGGTGCTGCTGGCGCACCAGCCGGTCCAGGTCGGCCAGGCCGCTCGCCACGGCGTCGACCTGCAGTTGTCCGGCCACACGCACGGCGGGCAGATCGCGCCGTTCAACCTGGTGGTGGGCCTGCAGCAGCCCGTGGTCTCCGGCCTGGCCACGGTCGACGGGGTGCAGGTGTACGTCACCAGGGGCGCCGGGTTCTGGGGCCCGCCGGTGCGCGTCGGGGCGCCGCCCGAGATCACGCTGCTGGAGTTGCGCTGACCTTCCGCGATCTACTGGTCACCTGCGGTCATGATGGCGTAGAGTATCCAACCGGATACTGATCGGAGGTGGGGGATGGTCTCCTCGCCTATGGAGGCGGCGCACGCCGCCTTCTGGGCCAAGCGCGGCGGGCAGCTGTTCAAGCAGGCCCGCCATGCGGCGAGCATGAACCAGCGCGTCCTGGCCAGCGTGAGCGGCACGTCGAGGACCACGCTGTCGGCCTACGAGCACGGCAGGAAGTCACCGACGCTGGAGACCGCGGGGCGCATTCTCGACGCGGCCGGCTTCCGGCTGGCGCTCGAGGCCAAGGTCGAGTTCGCGGCCCGCGCGGGCGACGGTCGGACGTTCCACGTGCCGAGCCGGTTGCGGCGGCTGCCGGTCGGGGCGGCGCTGGGCGTGGTGCGGCTGCGGGAGCGGGTCTACGACCTGGCCGACCGGCAGGCCCGCCGGGCCGCGTACACCGTGCTGCTGTGCGAGGGCGAGCCTCAGGAGCTGCTCGATCACGTGGACGGGGTGCTGCTCGTCGAGCTGTGGGGCGAGCTGGAGCTGCCCGAGGAGATCCGCGCGGAGTGGGGGCCCTTGGTGGAAGAGGCCCGACTTGAGGCCGGAGTTATGAATTGATGATGCTTTTGGGGGCCTATTCGAGGTCTGCACCCTGCACGCTGGCCCGCGAACGTAATACCCTCAGCCCCGAGTCGGCCGGGAATATCCGGCTGGTCTGTTGTCCGCCCACTTCCTGGATACGCTGAAATCATGACTGCCCCTGGTCGAAGCCGCCCGGCCCACGTGCTGGCCAATGCGCCGTTTCGACGGCTTTGGATGGCCATGTCGGTGTGCAGCCTGGGCGACTGGCTCAACATCCTGGCGCTGACCGCCCTGGCCGGTAATCTCACGCAGAACGACTACCGTCTGCAGTCGCTGGCGGTCGGCGGGGTGTTCATCGCCAAGATGCTGCCCGCCGTGCTGCTCGGGCCGCTCGCGGGGGTGTTCGCCGACCGGTTCGACCGGCGGCTGATGATGGTCGTGGCCGACCTGCTCAGGTTCGCCGTGGTGCTGTCGATCCCGTTCGTCCGCAGCTACCAGTGGGTGATCGTCGCGACCGTCCTGGTCGAGTGCGTCAACCTGTTCTGGGTTCCCGCCAAGGACGCCACGGTGCCCAACCTGGTGCGCAAGGATCAGCTCGAGTCGGCCAACCGGCTCAACCTGCTGGTCACGTACGGCACCGCGCCGGTCGCGGCCATGCTGTTCGCGGCGCTGTCCGTGGTGGGCGGTGTGATCACGAGCATGGTGCCGTCCATGGCCGGCCAGGACGCCACGTCGCTCGCGCTGGTCGTCAACGCCTGCGCCTACCTCGTCTCGGCCGTCCTGATCTTCACGCTGCGCGACATCCCCAAGCGCGACGGCGCCATCTCCACGCCCTCCGTGCTCAAGCAGATCGTCGAGGGCTGGCGGTTCGTGGGCGGCAACCGACTGGTGCGCGGGCTGATCATCGGCATGCTGGGCGCCTTCGCCGCGGGCGGGGCCGTGGTCGGCGTCGCCAAGATCTACGTCCAGGCGCTCGGCGGCGGCGACGCGGCCTACGGCGTCGTGTTCGGCGCGGTCTTCGTCGGCATGGCGCTGGGCATGTTCTTCGGCCTCAGGCTGCTGCGCGAGCTGTCGCGGCGGCGGCTGTTCGGCCTGGCCATCACCGTGGCGGGGCTCGTGCTGGTGGCCACCGCGCTGGTGCACAACCTGGTGATCGTGGTCATGCTGACCGTGCTGCTGGGGGCGTGCGCGGGCATCGCGTGGATCATCGGCTACACGCTGATCGGGCTCGAGGTCGAGGACGGGCTGCGGGGCCGTACGTTCTCGTTCCTGCAGTCCACGGCGCGGGTGACCCTGCTGCTGGTGGTCGCCGTGGCCAACCCGCTGGCGGCGATCTTCGACGTCCACTGGCTGCGGTTCGGCACGATCGCCTACCGGTTCGACGGCTCCAACCTGGTGCTGGTCATCGGCGGGGTGCTCGCCATGGTCGTGGGCGTCCTCGCGCTGCGGCACATGGACGACAGGAAGGGCGTCTCGCTGGCCGGCGACCTCATCGCGGCGGTGCGCGGCGAGCGGTTCCCGGCCGAGGCGGCCGAGGCGGTGCCCGGGCTGTTCGTGGCGTTCGAGGGCGGCGAGGGGTCGGGCAAGACGACCCAGTCGCGGCTGATCGCCATCTGGCTGCGTGACCAGGGCTACGACGTGGTGCAGACGCGCGAGCCGGGCTCGACCAAGGTCGGCATGCGGCTGCGGGCGATCCTGCTCGACGCGGCCGAGCGCGGGCTGTCGGCGCGTTCCGAGGCCCTGCTCTACGCCGCCGACCGGGCCGAGCACGTGGAGAAGGTGATCCGTCCCGCGCTCTACCGGGGCTCGCTCGTGATCACCGACCGCTACGTGGACTCCTCGCTGGCCTACCAGGGGGCCGGGCGGGCCCTCGACCCGAAGGACGTGTCCAAGATCAACGCTTGGGCCACCGGCGGGCTGGTGCCGCACCTGACGGTGCTCATCGACACCCCGCCGCAGGTGGGGCTGACCCGGCTGGGCGGGGCCGCCGACCGGATCGAGTCGGAGCCGCTGGACTTCCACGAGCGGGTACGCAAGGAGTTCCGGGCGCTGGCCGCGGCGGCGCCCGAGCGTTACCTGGTGGTGGACGGCACGCTGGAGCCCGAGGTGATCACCCGCCAGATCCAGGACCGGATCCGCGACATCCTGCCGGACCCGGTGCCGCAGGAGTCCGAGGACGCCACGGGCACGATGCCCGCCATCCGCGGCGACTGGACGATGCCCACCATCCGCGACTAGACCTCTTCGCGTGGGCGGAGCCCCGGGAGATGGCGGATGTCGCCCGGGTTCGTTCGGGGTCTTCTTTCGGGCGGGCGCGTCGGCGAGACGTCGCGTACGGGCGTGGGGACTGCCGTCGGCGGTTAGCCTTACGTCGTGGCAGTTTTCGATGACCTCGTCGGGCAGGACCAGGCGGTGGCCGTGCTGTCGCGGGCCGCGGCGGCGGCCGGGGAGGTCGTCAGGGGCGGGCGCGGCGCGGGCATGACGCACGCGTGGCTGTTCACCGGGCCGCCGGGCTCGGGCCGGGAGGACGCCGCCCGCGCTTTCGCCGCCGCGCTGCTCTGCCCCGACGGCGGGTGCGGCCACTGCGACCAGTGCCACCAGGTGTTCATCGGCTCCCACCCCGACCTGGAGTCCGTACGCCCCCAGGGCCTGTCCTACAGCGTCAAGCAGACCCGCGAGCTCATCCTGCGGGCGGCCGGGGCGCCGACGCAGGGGCGCTGGCGGGTCATCCTGTTCGAGGACGCCGACCGGGCCACGGAGTCCGCCGCCAACGCCCTGCTCAAGGCCATCGAGGAGCCCCCGCCACGTACGGTCTGGCTGCTGTGCGCGCCCGCTCCCGACGACCTCATGATCACCATCAGGTCGCGCTGCCGGGTGGTCAACCTGACCACCCCGGCCACGGAGGCCGTCGCCCATGTGCTGGCCACGCGCGACAGCGTGCCGCCGGACGTGGCCAGGTTCGCCGCCAAGGCCGCCCAGGGGCACATCGGCAGGGCGCGGGCGCTGGCGCTCGACGAGGGCGTCAGGCGGCGTCGTGAGGCCGTTCTGGGCATCCCGCGCTCGCTGACCGGGGTGGGGGAGTGCGTGTCGGCCGCCGAGCGGCTGGTCAAGACGGCGGAGGAGGAGGCCGCCGCGGCCACGGCCGCGCTCAACGAGAACGAGACCGCCGAGCTGCGCAAGCTCTACGGCGAGGGATCCACGGGCAAGGGGCTCAACCGAGGGCTCGTACGCGGCGGGGCCGGAGCACTGAAGGAGCTGGAGGACCGGCAGAAGTCGCGGGCCACGCGGATCAAGCGCGACTCGCTGGACGCGGCGCTGCTGGAGCTGGTGTCGTTCTACCGGGACGTGCTGGCCATGCAGTTCGGGGCCGGGGTCGAGCTGGCCAACGACGATCTCCGCTTCGACCTCGACCAGCTGGCCAAGGTGGCCACGCCGGAGGAGACGCTGCGCCGGATCGATGCGATCATGCAGTGCAGGGAGCGGCTGGCGGCGAACGTCAACCCGCAGATGGCCGTAGAGGCGATGATGCTGTCGCTGCGTTCCTGACTCGTGATCATGGGGCGTTGGGCGGAGATGAGGAGCGGCAGTGGCTGACGAGGCGCCCTCGGGCTTACGGTCGCTGATCGCCGTGCTGCTGGCCGGGATGTCGGTCCTCGTGGGCACGCCGGCCGCGGCGGACCGGTGACCGCCCCGGAGGTCAGCACGAGCGACGAGTGGGAGATCGCCGTCTTCCTGTGCACTCCGACCACGTACGGGTGCCACAGGCGCGGTGCCACGGCGAAGCAGAAGCAGGCGCTCAGGACGTTCCTGGAGTCCAGGCCGGAGCTGAGCGGGGTCCGGTTCGTCGATCGGGCGAGCGCGTACGAGAGTTTCCGGCGGGACTTCGCCGGCAACAAGGCGCTGCTGAAGGCCGTACGGGCGAAGGACCTGCCGGAGTCGTTCCGCCTGCGGGTGAAGAAGGGGGCCGACCGGGATCGCGTACGAGACGCGGCTGTGCGTCGGCCCGGCGTGAGCGACGCCATCGACCAGGCCGAGCTCTCTGCCGATGAGCAGGAGGCCGGGTCGCCGGCCTGGAACATGTCCGTCTTCCTCTGCGGGAAGGACTCCCTCATGTCGCCCTGCCTGTCCGGTCGCGGCAAGGCGAAGGGGATGGCCGCGACGCTCAAGGAGAAGAAGGCCATCGTCGCGGAGATCGAGCGGACACCGGGGGTCGAGGAGTACGTCTTCGAGGACCAGGCGACGGCCTACCGGAACTTCGCCGAGGCCTACGCCGGCAACCAGGCGCTCGTGAACGCCACCAAGGTGTCGGACATGTCCGAGTCGTACCGGCTGAGAATGCGGCCCGAGGCCGACTGGAACGCCGCGGGCCGCAGGCTGGCGCGGCTGCCAGGGGTGAGCCAGGTGCTCAATGACAGATGTGTGGGCGCCCAGCTCAAGCTGATCGTGGAGTACGGGCGTCGTGACCTGCCCAACAGCAAGGTCTGCGCGCCGCGTCAGTGAACCCGTCGGGTGACGCGAGCAGCAGATGGGGCTGACGGGCGTCTCTGATACGTGGAAGTCGAACTACTCACCCAACAAGAGGCCCGGGCGCGGCAGCGAATAGACGTGGCGTCGATCTTCGCCGAGCACCACGTGGGCCTCGTGCGGCTTGCCCTGATCATGGTCGGCGATCAGGCGACCGCGGAAGACGTCGTACAGGAGGCGTTCGCGCGCACCCATGCCGGGCGCGGCCGGTTGCGCGACGCCGACAAGGCGCTGGCCTATGTCCGCTCCGCGGTGCTCAACGGGTGCCGGTCGGTGCTGCGCAGGCGGGCGACCGTGTTCCGGCGGGCGGTGCCGTACGAACCGCCCGTCTGGTCGGCGGAGAGCGCCGCGCTCATGGGCGAGGAGCGGCGCGGGGTGCTGCTCGCCCTGCGTGAGCTGCCGCGCAGGCAGCGGGAGGCGCTCACACTCCGCTACTACCTCGACCTGTCCGACCAGGAGATCGCCGACACCATGGGGATCGGCGCCAGCACGGTCAGGTCCACGATCGCGCGGGGGCTGGCCGCCCTCGGCCGGGCACTTGGGGAGGATTCATGAACAGCGCCATGGAAGACAGGCTGCGGGAGGCCCTCGCCGAGGCTGGGGCGACGGTGGACGCCGGCACGCTCAGGCCGTTGCGGGCGTCGGAGCGGCGGCGGTTCAGGGTGGATTTCCGGCTGGTGGCGGTGGCGGCGACCGTGGTGCTCGCGGGGGCGGCGACCACTGTCGGGCTGCTGAGCGGTCCGGGTGACGAGGACCGGGCGGTGGCGGCCGATCCGGCGGGCGACGGGCGGAAGATGAACGTCTTCCTGTGCGCGAAGTCGTCGGACCGGGAGCAGACGGCGTGCAAGGGCGCTGTCAGCGAGGAGGAGACGCAGAAGATCGCGGCGGCGGTGCGGCAGGCGCCGGGGGTCACAGAGGTGAGCTACACGCATCAGACCGCGGCGTACGAGAACTTCCGGCGCGATTTCGAGCGCAACAAGGCCCTGCTGGCCGCCGTCGACGTCGATGACCTCCCCGCTTCGTTCGGGTTGACCCTCACGAAGGGCACCGATCCGCGCCGTGTGCAGGAGGCGCTGCGTGGGGTGCCCGGGATCTTGACCGTTCAGGAAGTGACGCCCTATGAGTCCACTCCGGCGGATAAATGGGATGTGACTGTCTTCCTCTGCACCCCCTCGTCGAGCATGCCGTCCTGCGGCGCCGAGCATAAGTCCGACCGCAAAGTCAGCCCCATCGTCACGAGGGAGGGGAAGGGAGCCACGCCCGCGCAGAGGGAGGCCATCCGGAAGCTGATCATCTCGATGCCCGGTGCCAAAGAGGTGTTCTTCGAGGATCAGACGGCGGCTTACGAGAACTTCCGCCGCATGTACAAAGCCAACAAGACGCTGATCGACGCCACGAAAGTCAGTGACATGCCCCAATCGTTCAGGATCGTGCTGCTGCCTGACGCCGACTGGAGCAAGGCCGCCAGCAGGTTGAGGCGGGAACCAGGGGTGAGCCAGGTTCTGCACCGATGCATGAATGACGGCAGTCGGCTGAAGTACTCCTACGGGTTGACCCTGCCCGAGAGCAAGGTGTGCCCGACGGACAAGTGATCCGGCTCCCCCCTCACCCTCCGGGCGCGGCACACGTAATGTGGCAGGGAAGGTCGTACGACCCCTAGGCGTCAGGAGGCGAGCTCGAGCCCATGGGAATGATCATGGCCGTGAGCTTCACCCGTTACGGAAGGCTCTACTACCTCGATCCCGGCGAGCACAGCCCGAAGGTGGGCGACAAGGTGCTCGTGCCGACCGACTCGGGCCCCGAGGTGGCGGAGTGCGTCTGGGCGCCGCAGTACACGAGCGAAGACGTCGACGGCCTCCCCCTGTGCGCGGGCCTGGCGGGCGAGGAGCACCTGGCTCGCGACGAGACCAACAAGCGCCGCAGGGCCGAGGCCCGCAGCGTGTCGAAGCGGCTGATCAAGCGGCACACGCTGCCGATGAAGGTGGTCGGGATCGACTACCTCGACGAGGACAACGTCTACACGGTCTACTTCTCGGCGCCGCACCGGGTCGACTTCCGCGCCCTGGTCCGCGACCTGGCCCGCAACCTGCGGGCCAGGGTCGAGCTGCGGCAGATCGGACCGAGGGACGAGGCGCGGCTGCAGGGCGGCATCGGGCCCTGCGGCCGTGACCTGTGTTGTGCCACGTTCCTGAAGGACTTCGAACCGGTCTCGGTACGCATGGCCAAGGACCAGGACCTTCCGGTCAATCCACTGCGGATCGCTGGGGCGTGCGGCCGGCTCATGTGCTGCCTGAAGTACGAACACCCGCTCTACCAGGAGTTCCGCGCCTCTGCCCCGCGGGCGGGGGCGAACGTGGAGACCCCGCAGGGGCCTGGTGTCGTGGTCGGCCACAACGTCCCGTCGGACTCCGTGGTGGTGCGCCTCAACGACGGGGGGCGGCGCTGCGCCTGCTCGAAGGCCAGTGTGTGCGCGCCGCGCAAGGCGTACGACTCGACGTACGGGGATCCGGCCGAGGCGTGATCGAGGGGAGCGAGGACCCCTCCGGCTCCTGTAGACTCTTGCAAGTCGCAGAGCACGCCGCCTTAGCTCAGTCGGCCAGAGCACTTCACTCGTAATGAAGGGGTCTGGGGTTCGAATCCCCAAGGCGGCTCCAGGTCAGAAGCCCTCCGCGTGATCGCGGGGGGCTTCTGGGTGTCTAAGCTTCCCGATCTCATGTCATGAAGATCCGATCCATGGCCACCGCGCCTTCCTGGAGCACGGGGCGGATCTGCTTCCTGTAGACCAGCTCGGTTACCGCCGTGCTGCTGTGGCCGACCAGCCGGGAGATCTCCTCCAAGGGGATGCCTTGGTCTGACAGCAGGGACACGAAGCTGTGCCGCAGCTCTCGGGGCGTCCACTTGTCGGGGTCGAGGTCGGTCTTGGCGATGACCGCGCGGAAGGCCCGCCGCACGTTGTGGGAGTCGAGAGGTGTGCCCACGGTCGAGGCGAACACGAGCCCATGTTCCATCCACCGCTTGCCCGCGGCTTCCTTGCCCGCCTCCTGCTGAGCCCTCTGTGCTTTGAGCGCTTCCACGCAGCGCTGTGGGAGCGCCAGAGTGCGCCGGGACTTCCGGGTCTTGGTGTCCCCGCCAGTCCGGACGGACCGCCAGCCGTGCCACGTACGGCGGCACGGCCGGATCAGCGTCGGGGGCGCCCTCCAGGTCCACGTGGTCCCATGTCAGCGCCCGAAGCTCCTCGGTGCGTGCGCCGGTGAGCAGGGCCAGCACCAGATACCCATGCATGCGGGTTCCTTCGGCGGCCCTGAGCACGGCTTCTTCCTGAGCCAGCGTGAGCGCCTTGGACGGACGGCCCTCCTTGCCGCGCGGGACTGAGCAGAGGTCCACCACCCATGACCGGGTACACGACCATCCCGTACACGATCGCCTTCGCCAACGAACTAGTGACAGCGCCGATCGCCTTCGAGCCCTACGCGGGCCGACTGCGCCTGGCCTACCAGCCGTCTCACCCTGGCGACTGGATCAAGCCTCCCGCCGCCAAGTCCTGGGAGCCGGGCGTCCTGCGCGCCAGGGTGCGCGACCTGCTGGACAAGCCCCGCCTGCGCGGTTCCGAGCACATGAGGAAGCTCAACACGCGGCGACAGTGGCGGTGCATGAACAAGCTGCTATGTCAGGTATGCGGCGGTCCGGCGGCGGACCCGGAGTCGCGCCTGATCCCCAGGCTACTGACCAAGACGGTGTTCGAGCGCACCGGCCTGGACAGCGGCCGGACCAACGCCCCGCCGACGTGCTGGAGCAGTGCCCCATGCTCCGGGCGGACTTCACCCTGTACACCGTTAGGGCAGTCGAGACCGTCGGTGTGCTGGCTGACCTCTATCGACCGGGGATCTTCCGTGAACCGATCCCGACCGCGCACAACGTCTTCGTTCCATGGGACGCACCCCGGTACCACCCGCGCACGCTGGCCGTCAGTGTCCCTGCCGTCCCTGAACGTGCTGCGACCAGCACTAACGCAGTCCAAGACAGGGACAGGCCTTTTGGATGGCTGTTCCTGTTGTCTCTATGAGACGGTGACGACCTCAACAGCCGCTCTCAAGCTGCGATACCAGGCAAGCGAACTATGCTCCGACCAGTCGATGGTGCTTAGCACGCCTTTCTGAGCGCGCTGTCGCGCGGAAGGCAGGCTGTAACACCCTAGGGGCCCCGGTGTTGCAGCAGGTTTTGGCGCTGGCGGGCCACTCGGAAGGGACGGCCCGCCAGGCGAGCGATCACGAGTCTGAACCGGATGTTACGCGGGTGGGCGACCTAACTTCCGCTACAGGGTCGCCAAGGCGGTCGTCCAGCACCGCTCCGTCCGGAGGCCTCGACACTACGGCCGCCGCCGGTGAAGATCAGAAGAGTTCGGTTTGCCTTTCTACGGGAGGAAGAAGTGAGCGAGTATCCCCAGGATCGCCTGTACGCCGGTGAGCTGCACATGTGGGGCAACGGGGAGTGGTTCAAGCGCAACAGGAAGCTGGACACGCCTGGCGACCGGGTGAGGATCGGCTTCACCACCTTCTTCATAGGTCAGATCCCCGACAGAGGGCTGCGGGTGAAGTTGCCTGAGGTAGGTAGCTACGTCGAGTTGGGTGACTACTTCGGTCGGGTCAGTTGGAGTCAGGAGGGGGATGCTGATCCTGACGAGGAGTGGGAGGACGGGGATGCTGCTCCTGACGAGGATTGGAGCGATTTCTGCGCACCAGTCGAGGCGAAAGTCGTCGCCGTCAACACCGAGCTCGCCAACACTCCGGAGCTACTCATCAGGGACCCCTACGGCGAGGGCTGGCTGTTTGAGATGGAGATCCATGACCACAAGCCCAAGTCCGATTTCAATTGGGACGCGGACGGTTACGCCGAGTTCATCGCCCAGGACAACGACTAGACCGGCAATCGCCGGGGTGCCCACCTACGTGAGCTTCTAAGGGTCCCGGTAGTAATGGCGCAGGATCCAACGGATACGCCCCTCACCTGTGCTTATCCAGCGTTCTCAGGCTGGTGGGCCAGACCCGAACCCTGCCTATCAATGCCACCCTCAGGGCTGTGCAGCTTGGCGTTGGTGGCCGGGCCGCCGTCGCTAATCGTATGTGTAACTGGTTGACTGAAGGGCGAGCAGCTCGGCGAGTGCCGCGGTGAACGGGCTGGCGGCCTGGCCGGCGGGAAGAGCGTGCCCCAGTCCTCGGGAAAGACCAGAGGCCTGCGCATGAGCGGCTTCTCGGGGATCCACAGCCGCATGGCCTGAGCATCGAGGACGGCCCGTATTTCGTAAGAGAGGCGGGGTTCCGGCTTTACGCCGTCCATCCTGACGGCTACCGGGACACTCGCGCAGGCGCACGGCTTGGCAGGCATTCGCGGCGCGCCAGTGGCGCATGGACCGAATGCTTGTCAAGACGCTGAAGGTATTGCTGAATCGCCCTGCTATGCCGCCTCGCATTCTATTGTCGCGCTCCAATGCGCACGTTTGGATCTAAAGGGCGATCTTCTGGGGCGTATCTCCAAGCGGGGGGTTTCGAATGTGTCCCAGCGTCGCCGCCTGTCCTGCCCCCGGTGCTCTCGGGGCGGGCGGCTCATCGGCCTGTGCCGTCCTCCAAAAAAGGAGTCGTGATCATGACCGCATTGACCTACACCGTCTTCACCGACCCGGCGTCCGTGGAGGCGTCAGCGGCCGGACGGAGGTCCAAATCCACAGGGACGGTGTACCTGGTCATCACCAACACCGCAAGGAGGACGGATTGGTCCAGGATCGAGGTGAGGGTGCCCGTCGGCGACGGCATTGGCGACCTCACCCCGAACCTCCCGGAGATGAAGGGCAAGTACACCGACAACCGGTGGGGAACCCAGGCGATAACCCAGGAGGTGAAGGTCGACCCGCAGCGGGACACCAACGTCTTTGAAGTCACCCCCAAGAGCGGGGGCGTGGCTTCTTTCAAACCCGGCGACTACCTGGTGCTGACGATGGAGAACGTCACCATTGCCGCCACCGCCGGGCCGGCCGTGCTGACGGTGCGAGAGAAGACCGAAGACGATGACGGGGAGCACACCCGCTACACGTCGGTGGCACTGGTCAAGTCCGCTCCGAAGGAGATTCCGGCGCCGCGTGACTTCCACCCGGACAAGGGCATGGTGGGCGTCGGCGAAAACCTCACGCTGAGCTGGGAGGGGTCCCCCGAATTCGACTACAAGATCCTGTTCCCTGGCGGGCAGAAGGACATTTCCTCGGACAGGCGTACCTGGACCCCGCCCGACGCGCCGAAGCGGGCCACCACCTACACGCTCGTCGCCACCGACCCCGTCACCCAGAAGCAGCACTTCCTCACCGCCACCGTCCAAGTGCGCTTCCCCGTCCTGGAAACGCTCACCGCCACCACCGGCATTGACACGCCCTGGGTCCAGGGGGCGGCGGACGGAAAGAAGGGGCGCGTCACCTTCACAGGTACAGGGGTGGAGATCTCGGACAACTCTGGCGGGCGGGGGACCGTGACTGCAGACAGGGCCGATCTCAACGGTGTGAACACCGGGTGGGTGCAGGGAAGAAGCACCGACGACGGATGGATCGGCTTCTCCAAGGACGGGCTGGACGTGCGTAAGGGAGCCGGGCACGCCTGGGGAACCGTGCACGCCGACAAGGCCGATCTCAACGGCATCAACACCGAATGGGTGCAAGGAAGAAGCGCCGACGACGGATGGATCACCTTCCCCGTGGAGGGGCTCAAAGTCCACCGGAAGGACGACAGTCACCTGACTCATCTGGACGTCGGTTATGCGACTCACGACATCGTGAAAACCAGAATCGTGCGGGGACTGACTGACGGTGAAGGATGGATCAGCTTCCGCAAGGAGGGCCTGAACATTCGCCGGGGGCAGGGCACGGAACGGGGAACTCTGTTCGCCGCCAAGACCGAACTGAAGGAATGAGGCCAAACGGCGTCCAGTGCCCTGCCGAATGGATCTCATAGGATCAAGGGGCGGTGGCGCAGGGCGCCGTCACCCAGCCGTGCGCCTGTCGCCCACCAGGCATACGGCCTGGGAGCGATCGGGTCGGCAAAGCCGCGCTGAGCCGCGTCTTTGTCCCTGGCACCCGAAGGTCTTGCCAACCCGACTGGGTGACGAAGTGGGTGACAACGAGGAAGTTCGATCATGGACGTCCACGGACTCTGACGGACGGCAAAAGGCAGGTCACCTCCTCGGCGGGGGAGGATGAGCAAGTCCTTGATTTTGCTCGTAATGAAGGGTCTGGGGTTCGAATCCCCAAGGCGGCTCCAGGCCAAAAGCCCCCCGCGTGATCGCGGAGGGCTTTAGGTGTCTAAGGATTCCCTGGCAAGGTGGTGTCGGGACGTGGGTGGTCGCTTATGGCCACTTGTGGGACAGTGAGCCCGTGGAGCCAGTTGATCAGAAGAGGTCGTGGTTTGACGCTCTGACCGTGCCGCGGCGCGTGATCGTGGTCGCAGTATCAGCGGTGGGCCTCGTGGGCGGGATGGCGCTAGTGCTGATGAACCCTCCCCACGACCTTGCCGCGTTCTTCCTGATCTTTGCTTTTGTCATCTCGGCGGCGGCTGTTCTGCGGAGCATTCCCTGGGTTCGAGCACGCCTCGGGGGCGGGTCTCAGCTCTGGCTGGGGTTTGCCTTGACCTTCAAGTCCCTGTCCGGTGAGCTCACGACGCCTGCG
This sequence comes from Nonomuraea sp. NPDC003707, assembly GCF_053587055.1. NCBI lineage: Bacteria > Bacillati > Actinomycetota > Actinomycetes > Streptosporangiales > Streptosporangiaceae > Nonomuraea > Nonomuraea sp. NPDC003707. Next base: position 189,043 of record NZ_JBSFNK010000009.1, read on the forward strand.
TTTCAGGTCGCTGGACTGATCCTGGGTATTGGCCTGTTGACTCATCTCCTTGTGCTTGCGGTGATCAGAGATCGGAGACTGAGGCAGGGACGTCGGCCAACCACGGCACAGGTTCACTGATCGCCGAAGATTCGATCCATCGCCACTGCGCCCTCCTTCAGGACTGGACGGATCTGCTTCCGGTAGACCGCGCCTGGTTCAGGCAGTAAACGCGAAGTGCCGACCCCATCCAAGTCGGCCCCCCTTTCCGGCTCCCAGATGAGACCCCCGACGTCGGGGAAGCCTCGAACTGCGGCCGGACCCGGTAGCGAGGTCAGGTGACGATGGGGCTGCGACGTTCAATCAGTAGGACGTCCCGCCAGATCCCGTGGTGGCGGCCGATGCGTTCGCGGACGCCGATCACCCGGAAACTGGCGCGAGCGTGCAGGGTCAGGCTGGCGGCGTTTTCGGGGAAGATGCCGGACTGGATCGTCCAGATGCCCGCGGCCTCCGTGGAGGCGATCAGTGCCCGCAGCAGCGCCAGGCCGACGCCACGGCGGCGGGCACCGGGATGCACGTAGACCGAATGCTCGACCACCCCGGCGTAGGCGCTGCGGGCCGAAACGGCCGATGCGGCGATCCAGCCGAGTAGCCGATCAGGCGTGCCGTCGAGGGTGCCGAGGGCGACGTGGCGATGGTCGGGCAGCTTGGACGTGTCGAACTGGGCCCAGGTCGGGGCGGTGGTCTCGAAGGTGGCCTGGCCTTCGTCGATGCCGAGTTGGTAGACGGCCAGAACCTGATCGGCATGAGCGGCACGCATGGACTCGATGAGCGGCCCATGGGCCGCCCCGTCCACGCTCACCTGATCGTCGTGTCCGCGGTTGTGGAGGTGAGGTCAGAGATCAGGGCACGTACGCGGGCCTCGATCGCGTCCCGGATCGGGCGCACGGCTTCGACGCCCTGGCCGGCCGGGTCGTCCAGCACCCAGTCCTCGTAGCGCTTGCCGGGAAAGATCGGGCAGGCGTCGCCGCAACCCATGGTGATCACGACGTCGCTGGCCTGGACGGCATCGACGGTGAGCACCTTGGGAATCTCGGCGGAGATGTCGATGCCACGCTCTGCCATCGCCTCCACCACGGCCGGGTTCACCTGATCGGCGGGCGCGGAGCCGGCCGAACGCACGCGTACCCGATCGCCGGCCAGGTGGGTCAGGAAGGCGGCGGCCATCTGGGAGCGGCCCGCGTTGTGCACGCACACGAACAACACCTGCGGCGGCGCGTCGATCTGGTCCGGCACGGGTTCCTCCTATCGAGGCTGGTAGGCGGAGCCGGGGACGGGCTCCGCAGCGGGCTGCGGGCTGTTCGGGTAGAGCGCGACCAGCAGCAGGCCGCCGAGCGCGGCTCCGGCCAACTGGGCGACGATGAAAGCGGGCACCGAAGCAGGGGCGATCCCGGCGAAGGTGTCGGTGAAGGCCCGGCCCAGGGTGACAGCAGGGTTGGCGAAGCTCGTACTGCTGGTGAACCAGTAGGCGGCGCCGATGTAGCCGCCGACCGTGACCGGGGCGAGCGCGGCGCGGCCTTGCCGGGCCAACGCGAAGACGACCACGATGAGCCCCGCGGTGGCCACCACCTCACCCAGCAGCAGGTGAGGGGCCGACCGGTCATGAGCCGAGATCTGAACGGCCGGGAGCGCGAACATGGCGTTCGCCAGGACTGCCCCCGCGACGGCTCCGGTGACCTGGGCGGGCAGGTAGGCCGCCACTTCCCGTCCGCGCATCGCCGGGGCAGCGTCGCGTCGGGTGAGTACCCAGGCCGCCACGGAGACGACCGGATTGAAGTGCGCGCCGGACACCGGTCCGAGGATCAAGATGAGCACCGCCAGACCTGCCGCCGTGGCCAGGCTGTTGGCCAGCAGTTGTACGCCGACGTCACGCGAAAGATCGGTTGCCATGATGCCGGAGCCGACCACCACGGCCACCAGGGAGGCGGTGCCGGCGAACTCGGCAAGCGCCCGGCGCGCCAGGTTCACCGCGCGTCCGCGACAAGCGTCTCGGGCAGGGCCAGTACGCCGGTCAGGCGCTTCAGCGTGGCCGGGATGATCCAGTAGTAGACCCAGGTGCCGCGCCGCTGACTGTCGATCAGACCGGCCTCACGCAGCACTTTGAGATGATGCGAGATCGTCGGCGCGGTGACCTCGAAGGCAACGGTCAACTCGCACACGCACACCCCGTCGCCGATCTGGCGGCCGCTCTCCTGCGCGCCGATCAGGGACAGCAGCCGCAACCGGATCGGGTCGCCGAGCGCCTTGAACACGCGAGCCATCTCCGCGGCCTCGTCCTCAGTGATCGGCTCGGCGATCAACGGTGCGCAGCACTCGGAGGCGAGCACTGGCAGCTCCTGTTTCGACATATCTCTAATTTGACAGATTCCTAAGCAGTGGCGCAAACTCGGCACTACTTAGACATCCGTCGAAACAACGATGGGAGATCGTCATGTCTCGCGTCCAGCTCGCCCTCCGTGTCGCCGATCTGGAGAGCTCGATCACGTTCTATTCCAAGCTGTTCGGCACCGAACCGGCCAAGCGCCGCCCCGGCTACGCCAACTTCGCCATCGCCGAACCCCCGCTCAAGCTGGTGCTCATCGAGGGGGAGGAGGGCGAGCCGACCCGCATGGACCACCTCGGTGTAGAGGTCGAGGACACCGCCCAGGTCAACGCCGCCACCCAGCGGCTCAAGGACGCCGGGCTGGCCACCTTCGAGGAGAACGACACCTCCTGCTGCTACGCCCTCCAGGACAAGGTCTGGGTACACGGTCCTGGCGCCGAGCCATGGGAGGTGTACGTGGTCAAGGGCGACGCCGACACGCTGACCAGGGAAACCGATTCGGCCTGCTGCACCCCGGCCGGCGAGCAGGCCACCGAGCCGGTCAGCGCCTCGGCCAACTGTTGCTGACCACGGGCTTCTCTTTGCTCGCGGTGGCCCATGCGTGCAGGCGTGCGGGCCATCCCTGTAGGCGCGCTCTTCTGGGAAGCTGGGCACGCTGAGCTGCATCTTTGTGCCTGGCGCTCGAAGGTCTTACCGACCCGACCGGGTGACGAAGTGGGTGACAACGAAGGCGTTCGATCATGGACGTCCACGGACTCGGCTCCAGGCATTGGGGTTCCCCAGCAGCAAGGACACCTTCGTCTGGCGGGACGCGCTGACCCAGAAGGTGCGCAAGGGCGGCCGCATCATCAACGCCGACGGCCGCCGGGAGATCCTCGGTTCATGTACCGCGTCCGTGGATGTGACCCGGAGACGCCGTACTGGCGCGATGCCCTATGACGCCGCGGCCGGCTCGGGTGCGCCGCCGGGTGCCGGGGGCGGCTCGCTTGGCGCGGGGTTGGCTGGAGGCGTTGCGCGGAGCGTCTCCTGGGCCGAGGTGATCTTGCGGATGACGCCGATCGCCAGCACGGCCGCGATCAGCATCAGCCCGAGGCCGACCACCTCCAAGCGCAGGGCGAAGGCGATTCCCTCCAGGTTGACGGAGACATTGAGCAGGCCCCAGGTCGCCTTCGTCATCACCCAGGCGGCAAGCCAGGCCGCCCACCAGGCGTTGATCAGCCCCTTGGCAGAGCCTGGGGGCGTGGAGGCGCGCCAGATGTCGTCCACGATCTGCTTGGGAATCCAGAACCAGCTGATCGGCATCACCCACCCGGCGATCACCCAGGCCCAACTGTGCCGGTGACCGTTCGGCGAGAGGCTCACGGCGTTGGTTCTGACGCGGAACAACCAGGCGAGGAACCCGGCCACGGCCACGAGGAAGATGAAGAATCGCGCGACCCCGGACCCTTGGATGAGCAGCTCCCCCGTTCGCATCGCCGCCTCGGAGACGGATTCGAAATCACTCCTCATACGATCCATGAGCGACGCATACCAGAGGTTGATCCCCGCTGTGGCGACCCCGACGAGGGAATCGGACACCACGGCCGCGATGGCGAAGAGCGCGACGCCACCGACCGGGCGCAATCGCCCATGAGAGAGCTGCATCACCTGGAGGCCTTCGGAAGGGGGGAGCGAGGTGTGCACCAGTATGTATCCCCAAGATCTGGAAGAGGATCGGATCTCCCATCCGGGATCCTCTCGTGACCAACCTGCGGCGCTCCCACGCTGACACAACCGCGCCACCGCGCACACGCACCCAGCCACGGTCTGGGTTGGTCAAGCAGGGCGATTGATCCGACCTAGGAGGGCCAGCAGGATGGTCATGACGAGTCCGAGCGCGGCCAGCGACAGGCGGTCGGTGGTGTTCTCGCCGTTGGCGATCACCCCGAACACGGTGTGCGCCACGAGCGCCCCGCCGGCCAGCGCCAGGCTGTGCCGGTCGTGCCATCCGCCGTGTGCCGTCCATCGGCGCAGCAGTACCGCTGCCACCACCGCCAGAAGCGCCGCAGCCAGCATCGGGACCGCCACCCAGCCGCCTTGGGTGAAGGCTGGGTGATGGGCGCCGCCGAAGGGGAACAGCAGCGCGAGATATCCGAACGCCATCACCCCGGCCAGGCACGCGACGATCGGCGGAGCGGGAAGCGTCCGGGGCGCGGCCGCCGGCACGTCTGTCGGGCGGGGGACGAACCGCAGTGCGAGCACCGCGAGCACCGCGATCGCCAGCACGAACGCCGCCAGCACCGCCGGCGGCGCCTGGTAGCCGGGGTCGATGAAGGTCGTCGTCCACCGCAGCAGCAGGGCGCCCAGCACGAACACCACCCCCGCCACGACCAGCCCGGTCCGCCCCAGATAGGGACGATGGCGGAGATCCGGGACGATGAGATCCACCAACAGGATCGGTAGCGCCACGCTGAAGACCGCGTGGTAGGGGATGTTCAGCTCGGTGTAGGCGCTGTTGAGGCCGAGGATCCTGGGCGCCCAGTCGGCCACGCCGTAGATGGTCGGGCTGGTGAGCGCTTGCAGCGCCAGCCCTTCCTCCACGATCCCGTACGCCGCCCCGAGCAGCAGGATGGCGAGCCAGCCTCGGCCGGTACGGCGTACCAGCTCGCGGATCAGTACGGTGCCGGCGCCGTAGATCGGCACCCACAGCAGCAGCAGCCACGCCTGGCGGAGGGGCGGATTGCCGAGCGTGAGCTCGGCGACGACCGGGGTGAGCCCGGCCAGCAGGAGCGCGGCCCACCGGCCGCGTGCTCGTGAGGTGACCATGCGCCTACGGTCTCCCGCGGCGGGCGCGGGGCGCTGCTGCCGCCAGGCCGGTCCTTGGCCTCTTCGGTCGCTTCCGGGTGGTGACTTTGGTTGCCATGGCGGGGCGGCGATGGTGACCTTGGTTGCTTACCAGGTGTAAGGGTGGCGGATACGATCTGCGGTTGTGTTCGCAGCACAGGGCCAGGACGGGGGCCGCCGCGACGGCGAACCCTGGAGGCATGGAGAAACCGCAGGCGATGACGGCTCGGGACGGGACCGCGCAGCCGGGAGTGGTGGCGAGGGCGGGGGCGGCTGGGGATCGGGGGCGGGTGGGCGGCCGAGGGCGGGGCGGTCGCGGCGTGACTGGGCGGTCGGGGCCGGTGGCATCGTGCTCGCCGTGGCCGGGGCCGGGGCGGTGGTCTGGGGGGATCTGGTCCCGGGGACGCCCGGCTGGTATCTGTGGGCCGATGTGGTCGGCGGGACTCTGGCGTGCGTGGGGTTGTGGCTGTGCCGGCGGTGGCCGGTGGCCGCCTCGCTGGTCGTCATCGCGCTGTCCGTCCCGGCCGCGGCCGCGTCGGTGGCCGCGGGGATCGCCACACTGGTCGCGGCGCTGTACCGGCGACCGCCCATGGCCGTTGCGGTGGGGGTGGCGTGGGTGGCGGCGACGTTGGTCAGGTTCGCCTGGCGGCCGCCGGGGCTGGCGTCGTATCCGGTGTGGGCGCTGGTCGGCGTGCTGTTCGGCGGGGCGATCACCGGCTGGGGCATCCTGGCCAGGACCCGGCGGGAGCTGCTGGCGTCATTGGCGGAACGGGCCCGCCGCGCCGAGGCCGACCAGCGGCTGCGCGCGGAGGAGGCCCGCCGCGCCGAACGCCTAGGCATCGCCCGCGAGATGCACGACGTGCTCGCCCACCGGCTGTCGCTGCTGGCGGTGCACGCCGGGGCGCTGGAGTTCAATGCCGGTGCCAGGCCGGACGAGGTCGCCGAGGCGGCCGGGGTGATCCGGACCAGCGCCCACCAGGCCCTGCAGGAGCTGCGCGCGGTCATCTCCGTGCTGCGCGAGAGCCCGTCGGCCGAGCTCCCGCTGACCGGGCTCGCGCCGCTGGTGGAGGAGTCGCGGCGGGCCGGGATGCGCATCGAGCTGTACGAGCACGACGTACGCTTCGCCGACCTGCCGGAGACGACGCGGCGCACGGCGTACCGCGTCGTGCAGGAGGGGTTGACCAACGCGCGCAAGCACGCGCCCGGTCGGCCCGTCACCGTCGTGGTCTCCGGCGCGGCCGGTGGGGAGCTGACGGTCGAGGTGCGCAACCCGCTGGCCGCCGGGCGGGAGGCGGCGGAGCTGGCTACGACCGGGGGCGGGGCCGGGCTGGCCGGGCTGGAGGAACGGGTTTCGCTGGCGGGCGGGCGCCTGGAGCGGGGACGCACCGAAGGCGGCGGGTTCCGGCTGGCGGCGCGGCTACCATGGCCACGTGAGCGGCCCCATGAGTGAGCCGGTGAGCGGGTCCACGGATCCGCCCGTGAGTGGGTCTGCGAGTGCGGCCGGGGGTGGGGCTGCGGGTCCGGCCGGGGGTGGGGGTGCGTCCGCCGCGATCCGGGTGCTCATCGTGGACGACGACGCGCTCGTCCGTACCGGGCTGACATTGATGCTCAAGGGCGCGCCCGCCCTCCAGGTGGTGGGCGCGGTGGCCGACGGTGCGCAGGTCCAGGCTGCGGTCGGCGAGTACTCTCCCGACGTGGTGCTGATGGACATCCGGATGGCCGGCCTCGACGGCATCGACGCGACCCGCAGGCTGCGCGCCCGCCAGGACGCGCCGGAGGTCATCATCCTGACCACGTTCGACGCCGACGAGCACGTGTTCCGGGCGCTGCGCGCGGGAGCCAGCGGGTTCCTGCTGAAGGACACGCCGCCCGAGGGGATCGTCGAGGCGATCCGGCGCGTCGCCGCCGGTGAGCCCAGCCTGTCGCCGAGCGTCACCCGGCGGTTGATCGCCCACCTGGTGCCCGAGGAGGACAACCGGCGGCGGGCCGACGCCCGGCGGGTGCTGTCGGCACTCAGCGAGCGCGAACGGGAGGTGGCGCTCGCGGTCGGGCAGGGCAAGACCAACGCCGTCATCGCCGGCGAGCTGCACATGAGCGTGGGCACGGTCAAGGGCTACATCTCCCGCATCCTCACCAAGGCGGGCCTGGACAACCGCGTTCAGCTGGCCCTGGTCGTCCACGACGCCTCGTAGGGCGCTGGCAGGGGCGGCATGGAACGGGGGACTCTGTTCGCCGCCAATACTGAGCTGAAGGGATGAGTCCAAACGGCGCCTGTCGTCGAAGATCCCTCGTAGGGCATCATGGCGCGGTGAGCGTGCGCTACGAGGACGTGATCGGCCCCCTCCGAACGGCATATGACGGGGGCGCCGAGCGACGTGAGGTCAGCGGCAAGGCCCCGTGGAAGCTGGCGGAGCGGGAGGCGTTCCTGAGCCGGCTGCAGGGTGACCGTCGCGGACGGCTGCTGGAAATCGGCGCTGGAACGGGCCAGGACAGCGCGTACTTTCAGGAAAACGGCCTGGAGGTCGTGGCCGTCGATCTGTCGCCTGCCATGGTGGCTCTCTGCCGGGAGAAGGGCATTGAAGCGCATGTCATGGACTTTCTGAGCCTCGATTTCGCACCGTGTTCGTTCGACGCGGTGTACGCGCTGAACTGCTTGCTGCATGTGCCCAACAGCGACCTTCCAGCGGTACTGGATACGATCCACACGCTGATGCGGCCCGGTGGCCTCTTCTTTCTCGGCGTGTACGGCGGAGGCAGCGTGACTGGTGAGGGTCCCTTCGAAGGGGACGATCACCATCCTCCTCGGTTCTTCTCTTTCCGCAGCGATGAGCAGCTCCAGGAGTACGCACGAAAGACTTTCGAGGTGGTGGATTTCCACGTCGTGGGATCTGACAAACTCCGGTTCCAGTCGCTGACGTTGCGGCGATCTGGATGATCAACTTTGGGACCATGAGGGGAATCCGCAGGGTGTCGGCCAGAGCGATCGCAATGGGCGCGTTGATGATCGTCGGATTGTCTGATCCGGCAGTGGGAAGTGACTTCGCGTCCGGCGAGCAGGTCAGTACGGCTGTCGTGGCCTCGTCGCGGGCCGATGTCCCTCCCCTCGGCACGCCCGTCGGCAAGCCCCTCAAAGGGCACACAGCCCAGGTGGAGGCGGTGGCGGTGGGCAAGCGCAGTGACGGCACTCCGGTCATCGTCTCCGCCGGCTACGACAAGACCGTGCGGATCTGGAACCTGGACACCGGCAAGCCGATCGGCAAGCCCCTCAAGGCTCGGAACGGGCTTGTCTGGGCAGTGACGACCGGCAGGCGCAGCGATGGCACCCCGGTCATCATCTCCAGCGGTGACGCGCTGACCAGGGACGTCGAAATCTGGAACCTGGACACGGGAAAACTCATCGGCAAGCCGTCCGTCAACCCCTTCGCGTTCACGGTCACCCAACTGGTGACCGGTAATCGCAGCGACGGCACCCCTGTGTTCGTCACGGGCGCGACCAACGGCAGGGCGCGCATCTGGAACACGAACACGGGCAAGCCCCTCAGCAAATCTCTCAGCCGATGTGGCACCTGCCTGGTGGAAGGGCTCGCCGTAGGCAAGCGCGGCGACGGCACTCCAGTGGCCGTCACCAGTGAAATCCCGCCAGGCCCCACCAAGGAAGGCGGCACCCCCAAGAGCTCCATCCGGATCTGGAACCTGGACACCGGCAAGCCCATCGGCGAATCCATCACTGCCCGGAGCGACACCACCATGGAGGTCGCGGTCGGGCAGCAAAGCGATGGCTCCCCGGTCATCGTTTCCGGCGATGGCGACGGGAGCCTGTCGGTGTGGGACCTGGACACGGGAGATCGCATCGGCGGACCTTTCACCGGGCCCACTCGCGCGATATTCGCGCTGGCGATCGGGAAACGCAGCGACGGCACCCCTGTCGCCATTTCGAGCGGCCTCGACAAGACCATCCGGGTGTGGAGTCTGGGCGCTTGAGGATCCACGGCACAGCGATGAAGGGCATGTGATGGATGGTCAGCGGTTCACCGAGATCGCGCGTGCGGCCTTCGGGAAGGGGCGCCGGCCGGCAGGGGTCGAGCGGCTCAGGGGCGGGAGCAAGAAGGGTGTCTACCGGCTCTCGTTCGACGACGACGGGCCCGGCGCGATCGTCTACGTCTGGTCCCAGGAGGAGGACTTCTGGCCCGCCGCGGCGAACGCCGACGCGGAGACCCCGTTCGGCCATGCGTCCGGGCTGCGGTTCTTCGAGGTCGCCCATGGGCGGTTGAGCGGCCTCGGGGTGCGGGTGCCCGAGGTCTACCTGGTGGACCGGCCGGGCGACGTCGTGGTGGTCGAGGACGTACGCGGCGGGACGCTGGAGGCGTTGCTGCGCGACGACCCGGCGCGGGCGGGCCGCGTGATGGATCGGCTGGCGGAGAGCCTTGAGGCCATGGGGCGGGAGCGGGCCCCGTGGGTGGGGAAGATCGAGGGGATCCGACGGCGATCCGCGGTCGAGGTCGTGCTGGAGCACGCGCTGCGGGACCTGGACGAGGCGGCCGTCCGGGTCGGGCGGATCGGCGTGGCCCGGGAGGAGTTCGAGAACGCGCTGCGGGAGATGGCCGCGGGCGTGCGGCCGCGGGCGGATCACGGGCTCATCCACGGGGAGCTCGGGCCCGACCACGTGCTGGTGGACGACCACGACGCGCCGGTGCTGATCGACATCGAAGGCACGATGTTCTTCGATGTCGAATGGGAGCACGTCTTCCTGCGGATCCGGTTCCACGAGCACTACGAACGGCTGCGCGTCGACGGGCTGGACGAGGGCCGGATGAGGCTGTACGAGCTGGCCCAGCATCTGTCGCTCACCGCGGGGCCGCTCCGGCTGCTCGACGGCGACTTCCCGGACCGGGAGTTCATGCTGGGGATCTCGAAGTTCCACAGCGGGGAGGCGCTGGAGTTCCTCGCGGGAAGGCGATGAGTTCCGGGGGCCGGAGCAGTCTTAAGGGCATGCGGAAAATCATCTACTCGATGCTGATCTCCCTCGACGGCTACGTGGAGTCCCCGAACGGCGACATCGGCTGGTCCGCGCCCGACGAAGAGGTCCACGCGTTCATCAACGACATGTCCCGCGAAATGGGCGGATCCCTGTACGGCCGGCGCCTCTACGAGAACATGTCCGCCTACTGGCCCACCGCCGACCAGAGCCCCGACGCCCACGCGCTCGAGGTCGACTTCGCCAGGATCTGGCGGGCCATGCCCAAGTACGTCTTCTCCAAGACTCTCGACCAGGTCGGCTGGAACAGCACGCTCGTCACAGGCGACCTCGAGGAGGAGGTGACCAGGCTCAAGCGGCAGGACGGCGGCGACCTCGACCTGGGCGGGGCCACGCTGGCGTGGAGCGTGCTGCGGCTCGGGCTGGTGGACGAGTTCCGCATCTTCGTCCACCCGCTCGTGCTGGGCGCGGGCAAGCCGTTCTTCCCCCAGCTCGACGCCTCCATCAGGACCCGGCTGCTGGAAACCCGGGCGTTCCCCTCGGGGATCGTTTACCTTCGCTACGAAGTCACGTAGCCTGACAGGAAACCCTTAGGAAGGTTTCCTATCGATTATGCGCGCGCTGCCCGCCTTAGCGGCCCTGCTGCTGATCACGGCCTGCGGCCCGGCCCCGACCCAGGAGGCCCCGGTCAACGCCGAGGACGTGATGTTCGTGCAGATGATGGTGCCGCACCACCGGCAGGGCATCGAGATCGCCAAGGTGGGGGCGGAACGCGCCACCACGCCGGAGCTCAGGACGCTGGTCGCGGCCATCGCCAGCACGCAGCAGAGCGAGGTCGAGCGGATGCTGCGCTGGCTGCACTCCTGGGACCAGCCGCTCACGCCCCCGAGCGGCGCGCACGATCACCACGGAGGCATGCCCGAGACCGACGTCAAGCGGATCCAGGCGCTGCGGAAGTCCAAGAGCTTCGAGCATGACCTGCTCAACCTGCTCATCGCGCATCAGGACGACGCCGTGCAGCTGGCCGCCGCCGAGGTGGCCGGCGGGGCCAACCCGGCCGTTCAGCAGTGGGCGGGGCAGGTGCGGACCTCGCGCAAGGGGCAGATCGAGATCATGATGAAGCTGCTGAAGCGGTGAGGAAGTCCCGGAGGGCCCGCTCGTAGCGAGCCCGGTCGACGTTCCAGGAGCCCACGTGGCCGCCGCCCTTCGTGCGTACGAGCGTCACCAGGTCCGGCCTGAGCTTCGCGAACCGCAGCGAGGGCTCGACGGGCACGCTGGTGTCGTCGTCGTCCACGAAGAGCAGGATCGGCTGCCTGAACTCCTTCGCGTGCCGCACGTGGTCGAGGTCGTCGAGCGAGATCCCCGTACGCCGCTCCACCACGAACTTGCCCACCGAGGCCAGCCAGCCCGGCACCCCCCGCTGCCGCGCCCCCAGGTCGATGGGCGCGTTCCAGTCCATGACCGGGCTGTCCAGGATCAGGCCCTTGATCGGCTCGCCGGGTAACATCCTGGCCGCCATCGGGGCGATGCCCCCGCCCATCGAGAACCCGTACAGCACCACCCCGGTCGCCCCCTGGCCGCGGGCGTAGGAGATGGCCGCGGCGACCTCGCGCCACTCGGTGGCGCCGAGGTGGAACTTGCCGTCCTCGCTCGCCGGCGCGCCCTCGTCGTTGCGGTAGCTGATCGCCAGCACCGGGATCCCCAGCGAGTGGAGGACGGGCAGGAAGCGCAGGGTCTCGGAGGCGTTCGCGTTGCGGCCGTGCACGGCGATCACCCAGGTCTTGGAGGTGCCGGGGGTTCGCCAGGCGGGGAAGTCGCCTAACTCGCCGCGGATCGACACCCTCTCGTACGGCAGGTCGAGCGCCGAGCGCGGGTCCTCGTGACCCCAGATCCAGCGGTCGACGTACGCGTGGACGCCCGGCGCGAGCGTGCCCCGCCGCACGCGGGTCACCTGCCTGACGACCGTGGAGCCGGCGACGGAGACCACCGGCCCCAGCGTGGCGTTGCCGTCGCGCCAGGTCAGCCCGTACGTGCCGGGCGCCGCGGTGTCGGAGCCGCCCTTCAGCGTGACCTTCGAGCCGTCGAAGGCCACCACCTCCAGCGGGTACGATCCCCCGTGCGAGGGGTCGATCACCAGCCCGGAGTAATACCAGCCCGCGCCACCCAGCCCCACCAGCGCCAGGACCGCCAAGACGGCCGCGATCCACGCCAGCACACGTCTCATGACGAAATCATAGACGCCCACACGAATAAGTGATTAGATCACTTGATATGTCCGAGGTATCGCGGCCGACGCTGTCCGACGCTCTGACCGAGCGCATGCTGGAGCTCATCCGTACGGGAGGGCACCGGCCGGGCGACAGGCTGCCCTCGACCAGGGAGCTCTCCCAGCGTTTCGCCGTCACCACCCCGACACTGCGCGAGGCGCTGCGCAGGCTCGAGGCCACCGGGGCCATCGAGATGCGGCACGGCTCCGGCATCTACGTCGGAACCGACATCGAGCGGGTCGTCCTGCCCAACCCCAACATGCGCGAGATGCACGCCGCCCAGCTCCTGGAGTTGCTCGGCGCGCGGATCGTGATCGAGCCGCCGCTCGCCGCGATGGCCGCGCACAACGCGGACTCCGAGGAGCTGGCCCCGCTCAAGCGGGTGCTCGAAGAGGCGGGCAGGCACCTGCGCGGCCACGACGCCCTCCTGCACGACGCGAACATGTCCTTCCACCGGGCGACGGCCCGGCTGGCCGGCAACAGCGTGCTGCACGAGGTCGTCGACTCGCTGCTCACCGTCCACGGACCCGAGCAGCAGGAGATCCTGCAGATCTTCGACGACCGGCGCCGCGACTACGACGAGCACCTGGCGATCCTGGAGGCCATCGAAGCACGCGACGCGGCGCAGGCCGAGGAGCGGATGCGGGCCCACCTGGTGGACGTCAAGACGGTTATAGAGCACAGGTTGCAATCCCCCTGAAGAAACAAGGAGGCCGGTCCATGTTCCGGTCACGTGTGGTCACGCTCGGCGTGGCGGCGCTCGTCCTGACCGCCTGCGGCGGAAACGGCGCCGAGACGCAGAAGAAGAGCGAGCTGACCCTGTACAACGACAAGGGCGCCTGGACGAAGTACTTCGACCAGATGGGCGCCCTGTCCAAGCAGAGCATCGGCCTGGGCATGAAGCCGACGGGATACACGGACTCGGCCCAATACCAGGCGTTCATCAAGGCGTCGTTCCGCACGAACGTCAAGCCTGACCTGTTCACCTGGCAGACCGGGGGGATGCTCGAAGAGATCGTCAAGCAGAAGCAGGTGGCCGACACCACGGACATCTGGCAGCAGGCGATCCAGGCCGGCGACCTGTCGAAGGACCTCGCGCCGTACTACACGATCGACGGCAAGCAGTACTGCGTGCCGATGAACGTCGCGTACTGGGGCATGTTCTACAACAAAAAGATCTTCGACAAGTACGGGCTCACCGCGCCGAAGACGTGGGACGACCTGGTCAAGGTGGCCGACACGCTGAAGAAGAACGGTGTCAAGGCCTTCTACCACACCAGCGTGCTGTTCTCCTTCGTCTGGTTCGAGCAGCTCATGGCCGGCTCCGACCCCGACCTGTACGACCGCCTGTCCACCGGCAAGGCCAAGTACACCGACCCGGGCGTGGTCCAGGTGATGGAGAAGTGGAAGTCCCTCATCGACGCCGGATATTTCATCAACCCTGGCGATAAAACGGACCCGGGTGACGTGCTGAAGAACGGCAAGGCGGCGATGGTCTCCTTCGGCACCTGGTTCAACACCAGCATGACCCAGCGCAACATGAAGGCCGGCGAGGACTACGACTTCTTCGTCATCCCCAACGTCAACCCCTCGCTGCCCAAGACCTCGATGATCTTCGAGAGCGGCCCGCTCTGCTCGCTGACCAAGGGCGCCGACCCCGCCGCCAACCAGAAGTACCTCAAGTGGTGGACCACGTCGGAGGCGCAGGAGAAGTGGGCGAGCAGCAGGGGAGACGTGAGCGCCAACCCCAAGGTGAGCATCTCGGACAAGGCGCTCGGCACCGTCACGAAGGACGCGGGCAGCGGCCAGTACCGCCTGGTCAACCGGTACTTCGAGGCCACGCCGCCGCCGGTCCTGACGGCCGCGCTGGACGGGTTCGGCAAGTTCGTGACGGAGCCCGGCAGCTACAAGGAGGTCCTGGAGACCATCCAGAAGGCTGCTGACGAGTACTGGAGCACCCATCAGTGAGCGAGGGAGCGCCGCCGCCTGGACTGAGGAGCGGCGGGAGCGAAGCGACCAGAGCGACGAGGGAAGGCGGCGGCTCCGGAGCGACCGAGCCCGCCTCCGCGGAGTGGAGGCCATGAACACGCGGGCACCCATACTCGGGCGGTTCGGGTTCGGATATGTGGCGCCTGCGGTCCTGCTGGTCGCGGGGCTGCTCTACGCGCCGTTCCTGTGGACGGCCTACCTCAGCTTCACCCGCTATGACGGCCTGGAGCCGGCCCAGTGGATCGGCGTGCACAACTTCGGCAAGCTGCTCGACGACCCGGCCCTGCTCACCTCGATCCGCAACACGCTGCTCTGGGTCATCGGCACCATGGTGCTGCCCGTCGGGCTCGGCCTGCTGGTCGCGGTGCTGTCGTACGACATCAAGGGCGGCGTGTGGTTCCGGGTGCCGTTCCTGCTGCCGTACGCGCTGAGCGGCGCCGGCCTGGCCATGGTGTGGAGCCCGATCCTGTCGCACGACGGCATCGCCAACAAGCTGCTCGGCGTGGACACCGCGTTCCTGCAGGACGCGCCGGTCAACACGCTGGCGATGCTGCTGGTCTGGACGTGGCAGCAGCTCGGCGTCAACATGCTGCTGTTCGTGGTGGGACTGCAGTCGATCCCGAAGGAGCCGATCGAGGCCGCCCGGCTCGACGGGGCCGGCGGGTGGCGGCTGTTCAGGTACGTCATCTGGCCGCTCATGAGGCCGCTGACCGCGGTCGTGGTCGGGCTCGCGCTGGTGGCGAGCCTGAAGACGTTCGACATCGTGTGGGTGCTGACGCAGGGCGGGCCGGGGCGCAACTCGGAGACGCTGGCGGTGACCATGTACAAGGAGACGTTCGTGGCCAGCGACTACGGTTACGGCTCGGCCGTGGCGGTGATGCTGACCGTCGTCACGGGGCTGGCGTCCTACCTCTATCTCAAGCGGCAGGTGTCCCAGTGATCCGGCGTGCCGTCCTGGTCGTGCTCGGGCTGGTCTGGCTCGGGCCGACGTACCTGCTGCTCGTGAACGCCTCGCGCCCGGCCGCCTCGTACGATCCGGGCCGGGCGTGGGCACCCTCGTCCGACTTCGCGCTGTTCGAGAACTTCGCGCGGGCGCTCGACAGCGCCAACCTGACGCAGAGCCTGGCCAGCACCGCGCTCTACGCCGTCGTCTCACCGCTGCTCGGCGTGCTCATCGGGGCGCTGGCCGGGTACACGATCGTGGTGCTGCGGCTCCGGCACGGGTTCTTCTGGTTCATCCTGATCTTCGGCGGCACGGTCTTCCCCTCGCAGATGCTGCTGGTGCCGCTGTTCGTCGGCTACAGCGACGCCGGCCTGTACGACAGCTGCCTCGGCATGATCCTCATCTACACGGCGATCAGCGTGCCGCTCGCCGCCTTCGTGCTGCGCAACTTCTACACTGGCGTAGCGTTCTCGATCTTCGAAGCGGCCAGGATGGACGGCGCCTCCACCTGGCGCATCTTCTGGGGCATCTACCTGCCGATCTCGCTCAGCGCGCTGACGGCGGTGTTCATCCTGGAGTTCACCTTCGTCTGGAACGACCTCATCTTCGGTCTGACCCTGTCCCAGACCGAGGACGTGCGGCCGGTGATGACCGCCATCGCCGGCCTCATGACCGACGTGTACGCCG
Organism: Nonomuraea sp. NPDC003707; assembly: GCF_053587055.1. NCBI lineage: Bacteria > Bacillati > Actinomycetota > Actinomycetes > Streptosporangiales > Streptosporangiaceae > Nonomuraea > Nonomuraea sp. NPDC003707. Next base: position 205,089 of record NZ_JBSFNK010000009.1, read on the forward strand.
GGACGCCCGTGCCCGTCGGCCTGGCCGCGGGCCTCGTGGTCTCGCTGCCGACCGTCGTGCTGTTCCTCGCCACCCAGCGCCTCTTCGCCAGGGGCCTGTCTCTAGGGAGTGTTTGATGACGAGCCGGTTGCTCCAGCGGAGCCTGGGCAGTCCCGACTATGACGGGATCAGGCAGGCGCTGCGCGACGACACCTCGACACCGGTGATCAGCGTGCGCGGGCTGGAGGTTCGGGTCGCGGTGCTGCCGCTGTTCACCCATGACGGCCGGCAGGCGGTCAGGGTGTCGAGCACCGAGCCGCTGACCCACGTGCTGGTGGGCGTGGACAGCGCGTCGGGCAGCGACGTGACGCTGCTGGTGCCCGAGGTGGACGCGCCGCGCGCGTTCACGCTGGAGTGCCGCGACGACGCGGGGGTGGTCGGCACCGCGCAGGTCACGGTGACCCCGCAGCGCAAGTGGAGCGTGTTCGTCGTCCACCACTCGCACCTGGACATCGGCTACACCGACCCGCAGGGCACCGTGCTCCGCCACCACCTCGACTACCTGGACGCGGCGCTGCGGCTGGCCGAGGAGACCGCGTCCTGGCCGGACGACGCGAAGTTCCGCTGGTCGGTCGAGTCGTCGATGCCGGCGCTGAAGTGGCTGGCCGCGCGGCCCGCCGAGATGGTGGAGTCCTTCGCGCAGAAGGCCCGCGAGGGCGTGATCGAGGTGACCGCGCTGCCGTTCCAGCTCCACACGGAGGCGTGCTCGACCGAGGAGCTGCACCGCCAGCTCCGCTTCACCACCCAGCTGGAGCAGAAGTACGGCTTCGCCACGAAGTCCGCCATGCACACCGACGTGCCGGGCGCGGTCGTCGGCCTGGTGGACGCGCTGCACTCGCACGGCGTGCGATACCTGGCCGCGGCGCACAACTGGGCCGGTCGCTCCGTGCCCTACCTGCACGGCGGCGACAAGCTGACCAGGCCGTTCCGCTGGCGGGCGCCGAGCGGCAACGAGATCATCGTCTGGTTCACGGACACGCCGCACGGCATGGCGTACATGGAGGGCAACACGGTCGGGCTGACCGACTCCTACGAGCTGGCCGACGACCTGCTGCCGCGTTATCTGTCGGCGCTGGCCACGCGCGGCTACCCGTACGGGCCGGGCACGTTCGGCTGGCAGGGGCCGGACGCGCCGAAGGAGCCGTACGAGCTGGACGTGCTGCACCTGCGGGTGCAGGGAGCGCATGCCGACAACGCGGGGCCGTCGATCGTCCCCGCGTCGATCGCGCGCCGGTGGAACGAGGAGTGGGCCTACCCGCGCCTGCGCTCGGCCGTGAACAGCGACTTCTTCGAGCACGTCGAGGAGCGCTACCACGACCGGCTGTCGGTGCACGAGGGTGACTGGACCGACTGGTGGGCCGACGGGCTCGGCTCGGGCGCGCGCCCGCTCGGCTACGTGCGCCGGGCGCAGTCGGCCCTGCGGGTCGCCGAGACGCTGCACACGCTGGCCGGGGTGGACGCGACCGAGCAGGTGGACGCGGCCTACGACAAGGTCGCCCTGTTCAACGAGCACACCTGGGGCGCGGCCAACCCGTGGGAGGACGCCGAGGAGGCGGGCGACTCGGGCGGCCTGCAGTGGACGCGCAAGTCGTCCGGCGCCTACGACGCCCAGGACGACGCGGCCGACCTGCTGCACGCCGCGGTCCGCAGGTTCGGCGCCGCGCTGTCGGAGGCGGGCACCGAGGGCGGCGCGCTGGCCTCGTTCGCCGTCTTCAACCCCGGCACGTGGACGCGGACCGACGTGGTCCGCGCGTTCCTGCCGAGGGACGTGGTGGGCGTGGACGTGCCGATCGCGCTGGTGGACTCGCGGACCGGGGAGACGCTCCCGCACCACGAGGAGCTGGTGCACCCGGACGACTGGCCGACCCGGCCCATCGGGCGGCACGTCCACGCGGTCGTCCCCGGCGTGCCCGGCTACAGCTACGCCCGCCTCGACGTCGTGCCCGGCGTGAACCAGGCCCCCGAGCCGGTCGAGCTGGATCTGAGCGGGGTGATCGAGAACGAGTTCTACCGCGTGGCGTACGACGTCCGCGAGGGCTACGTCGGATCGATCTTCGACAAGCGGGCCGGTCGCGAGCTGGTCAACGGCGACGCGGCGGCCGGCTTCGGCCAGTACGTCTACGACCAGTACGCCACCGCCCCGCATTTCAACCATTTGTCGGGACACGTCGGAGCGCACGACCGCACGCTCCTCGGCGACCGCGCCATCGGCAAGGGCGCCACGATCACCAAGGTCCAGCGCACGGCCGTCGGCGAGAAGCTGGTCGTCGAGCTGCACGGCAAGGGCGTCGACTGGATCCGCACGACGATCGAGCTGCACGCCGGCGTGCCCAGGGTCGACCTGACCTACCAGCTCGCCAAGCAGGGCACCCCCGCCAAGGAGGCCGTCTTCCTGGCCTTCCCGTTCGCCACCGGGCCGGCCACCGCCTGGGAGCTGACCGGCGGCGTCGGCGGTCCTGGCGTGCCGCGCGTGCCCGGCTCGGCCGAGTACATGCTGCCGATCAGGCACTGGATCGCGTTCGAGGACCCCGAGCTGACCGTCGCCTGGGCCACGCTGGAGGCGCCGCTGGTGCAGCTCGGCACCATCCACATGCCGTACGCGCCGTTCCCGCCGACCCTCGACCAGGAGGACGGCACGGTCTATTCGTGGGCGCTCAACAACATCTGGGACACCAACTTCCCGGCCCAGCAGCAGGGCGAGACCACGTTCCGCTACGCCGTGACCTCGGAGGCCGGGGCCCAGGGCAGGCGGCTCGGCGCGGCGGTGGCCTCGGGGCTGACCGAGCCGTTCGTCGGCGCGCTCGTCACCGACAGCCCCGACGTCACCGAGACCTACGTGTCCGTCGACCACCCCGACGTGCTCGTCACGTCCCTCGGTCGGACGGGTGAGGAGCGCGTGGTGCGGCTGCAGTCGCTGGCCGCCGAGCCGGTCGAGGTGACGGTCGGCCTGCCGGGCCTGCGCTCGGCCCGCGGGCTCGATGTCGTGGACGAGACGGTCAAGGTACGGCTGCCCGCGTGCGGGGTGGCCGTTGTTTGGGGGACGTGTTCGTGAAGATCGTTGACATCCGGGCCACGACGGTCGCGGTCCCGCTGGAGGCGCCGCTGCGGCACAGCAACGGCGCCCACTGGGGCCGGTTCGTGCGCACGATCGTCGAGGTCGAGGCCGACAACGGGCTGGTCGGGCTGGGCGAGATGGGCGGCGGGGGCGAGAGCGCGGAAGCGGCGTTCCGGGCGCTCGTGCCGTACCTGAAGGACCATGATCCCTTCCAGCTGGAGGCGCTGCGCTTCAAGATCGCCAACCCGACGGCCTCGCTCTACAACAACAGGACGCAGCTTCTCGCGGCCATCGAGTTCGCCTGCATCGACCTCATCGGGCAGCACCTGGGCGTGCCCGCGTACGACCTGCTCGGCGGGCGGATCCGCGACGCCGTGCCGTTCGCCTCGTACCTGTTCTTCCGGTACGCGGCCAAGGGGTACGGCGAGATCCGCACGCCCGACCAGCTCGTCGAGCACACCAAGCAGCTCAAGGCCGACCACGGGTTCACCGTGCACAAGCTCAAGGGCGGCGTGTTCCCGCCGGACCACGAGCTGGAGTGCTACCGGGCGCTGGCCGAGGCGTTCCCCGACGACCGGCTCAGGTACGACCCGAACGCCGTGCTGTCGGTGGCCGAGGGGCTGCGCTTCGGCCGGGCCATCGAGGGGCTGAACAACGACTACCTGGAGGACCCGGTCTGGGGGCTCGAAGGGCTCAGGGCCATCCGCGAGCAGGTCAGGGTGCCGCTGGCGACGAACACCGTCGTCGTCAACTTCGAGCAGCTCGCCTCCAACGTCATGCGCAGGGCTGCCGACGTGGTGCTGCTGGACACGACGTTCTGGGGCGGCATCAGGCCGTGCGTGAAGGCGGCGGGGGTGTGCGAGACGTTCCAGCTCGGGGTGGCCGTGCACTCCTCGGGCGAGCTGGGCATCCAGCTGGCGACCATGCTGCACCTCGGCGCCGTGCTGCCGAACCTCACCTATGCCGCCGACGCGCACTACCACCAGCTCAGGGACGACGTGATCGAGGGTGGGAAGCTGGCGTACTCGGAGGGCTCCATCGCGGTGCCGTCCGGCCCCGGGCTGGGGGTGCGCCTGGATCCCGAGCGGGTCGCCCAGTACGCCGAGTTCTACCGGGAGACGGGCGGCTATCCGTACGACCGGGACCCCGGGCGGCCCGGCTGGTACGCCACTGTGCCGAACGAACGGTTCGCCGACCCCACCGTGTCCCTCGATATAGCTCCATAATTGGGCGATATGTCGGAAGAAACCCAGCCGGCCCCGCCGGCTGACAATCTCGTCACCACCTCGCACACGCTGCCGTCCGGGCAGGCGTACACCGCCACCACCGGCACCATGGTGCTGCGCGAGGAGGTGATCGACGACGGCAAGTTCGGGGGCCTGCGGCCCAAGGCCGAGATGTTCGTCACCTCGTACACGCTCGACGGGGCCGAGCCGCTGAGCAGGCCGGTCACGTTCGCGTTCAACGGCGGCCCGGGATCGTCGAGCGTGTGGCTGCACCTGGGCGTGCTCGGGCCGCGCCGGGTCGTGATGGGGGACGCGGGCGCGCTCCTGCCTCCCCCTTACGGGCTGGCCGACAACGAGGAGAGCCTGCTGAGCGTGAGCGACCTGGTCTTCATCGACCCGGTCTCGACGGGCTTCTCGCGGGCGGCCGAGGGCGAGAAGCCGGAGCCGTACCACGGCTTCACCGGCGACATCGAGTCCGTCGGGGAGATCATCCGGTTGTGGACCACCAGGAACGGGCGGTGGATGTCGCCGAAGTTCCTGGCGGGGGAGTCGTACGGGACGGTCAGGGCGGCCGGGCTGGCGGACCACCTGCAGTCGCGGTACGGCATGTACCTCAACGGCGTGATGCTGATCTCCTCGGTGCTCGACTTCATCACCGGGGATTTCAACCAGGGCAACGACCTGTCCTACGCCCTCTATTTGCCGACTTATGCCGCTATTGCGCACTATCACGGGCTACACGGTGACCGGCCGCTGCCCGACGTGCTGCGCGAGGCCGAGGCGTACGCCGAGCGCGACTACCCGTGGGCGCTGGCCCGCGGCAACCGCCTCACCGGCGAGGAGCGCTCGGCCGCCGTCTCCACGGTCGCCGCGCTGACCGGGCTGAGCGAGGACTACGTCGACCGCGTGGACCTGCGGATCGAGCACATCAGGTTCTTCACCGAGGTGCTGCGCTCGCGCCGCCAGGTGGTCGGCCGCCTCGACGGCCGGTTCACCGGCTGGGACCCCGACTCGGGGCGCGAGCACTTCTCCGCCGACCCGAGCATGAACGCGATCATGGGCCCCTACAGCGCCGCGCTCAACCACTACCTGCGCGCCGAGCTGGGCTACGCCAACGACCTGCCGTACGAGGTGCTCACGTCGCGGGTGCACCCGTGGTCGTTCAAGGAGTTCGAGGGCGCCCACGTCGCGGTGGTCGACAAGCTGGCCGACGCGATGCGGGCCAACCCGCACCTGCGCGTGCACGTGGCCTGCGGCTACCACGACGGCGCGACGCCGTACTACGCCGCCGAGCACGCGTTCGCGCACCTGCCCGTGCCCGCGGAGCTGGCCGCCAACGTCGAGTTCCGGTACTACGAGGCCGGCCACATGATGTACGTCCACGAGCCGAGCAGGCTCCGGCAGTCAGCCGACCTGGCCGCCTTCGTGCTCGGTCAGCAGGGCTGAGGCCCGGGCCAGGCGCTGTTTGAGGTTGTCGCGGAGCGCGGCGAAGCGGTCGGCGTTGTCCCGGACGACCGCCCGCTGGAGCTCCGCGTCGGCCGTGAACCAGGCCGCCACCAGGCCCGACGACCACTTGCAGGTCGTGTCGGCGGTCGCGGTCTGCTTCTCGTCCTCGCTGACCGCAGGCTTGTCCAGGTCCCAGCGGCTGTCGGCGATGGCGGCCTCGGGAGCCGGGTAGGACTCGCCCGCCTGGCCCATGCACGTCTCCCAGCGCTTGGCGGCCGCCGTCACGGACGGATCCTTGGCGGCCTGCTCCAGCGTGAGCGAGTCCTGGAGGGCCAGCCACGGCCAGTCGGCCTTCGTCGAGCCCTTGTCCAGGGTGAGCGTGGCCCGGTCCAGGCAGCCGCGGTCGGCGGCGGTGCCGTACAGGCGGTGCCGGGCGGGTTTGGGGAGCTTGCCGGCCCAGGCGCCCGTGGTGTCGGGCGAGGGCGGCCGGGCGAGGTGATAGCCGTAGGTCTTGGCCGCCTCGATGTCGGCCACGCCGTAACGGCGGGAGTTGCCGGGGTCCACCGCGGCGAGGGCGGCGGCGTCCTCCGCGGGTGGGTCGATCGTGATGCCCTGCTTGCGCATGCACTGCACGACGAGTTGGTTGTGGGCGTTGCCCAGGACGGCCCGCTGCTCGGGAGTGGTCTTGTAGGTGTCGAACGGCAGCACCAACTCCGACACCGAGGAGACGCCTTTCACCGGCGCTCGCGGCGCGGGCTCGTCGGCGGCGCAGGCCGTGACCGTGGTCAGCAGCAGTGCGCCCGCGAGGAGTCCGCGACAGCCGGTTTCCGGCGGCCAAGCCCGGAAACCGGCACTCCCGTTACTGCTCAGCGGCACCAGATGTCGAGCGCGCTGGCGCGGTTGTTGCCGATGGCGTTGTTCGCCAGGAAGCCGTCGTTCGAGTTGTGCATGAACGTGCTGTGGGCTCCCGTGTACCCCGGGTGCTGCCAGAGGGTGGCGCTGCAGCCGATGCGGTTCCTGACAGAGCTGGTCTCGTTGTCCATGGTCTCCCAGGAGTTGCTGAAGTCCCAGTTCAGCCAGTTGTTGTCGGCGAAGTCCGAGTCGTCCTCGATGAAGTCACGCCAGTGGTCGACCTGACCGCGGTTGTAGTCGAAGCTGGCGTACAGGCAGACTCGACCGCCGTAGCAGGTCGAGCGGGGGCTGGCCACCGCTGCGGTGGCCGGCACGACCGCGGTCAACAGCGCGGCCGCGGCGACGATGCCGGCGGCCTTTCTCGATAGCCTCACAGGTCTCTCCTCGGTGAGTCGTTTCGACCTCGTAACCTAGCGTGCAAGATCGATCACGAGTCGCTATGACTCGCCGCACGATCAAGGGCTGCGCGCCCGTGGATCGGGTCGCGTGCCCGGCACGCCGAGGACCACTGGTATCAGTGGTACGACCTGCAAGTTCGTCGCGTTGACACAACACTTGCCAGCTTTGGTACGCCCCCAGGGGAACCTGTGGCCTATTCGGGAAGGGCGGCCGGATTCTGCGCGAGCAGGCCGCCGTCCACCCGGTGCTCGGCCCCGGTGATGAACGACGAGCGCGGCCCCGCCAGGAACGCCACCAGCTCGGCCACCTCCTCAGGGCGGCCCACCCGGCCCAGCGGGTGGGAGCGGCCCCACTGCGCGACCTGCTCCTCCTGCGACAGGTCGCCCCGCCACAGGTCCGCCGCCCAGCGCAGCATCGGGGTGTCCACCGAGCCCGGGCAGACCACGTTCACCCGGATGCCGTCGGCGGCGTGGTCGAGCGCCATGGCCCTGGTCAGGCCGTTGAGCGCGGCCTTGCTCGCGGTGTAGGCGGCCACCTGCGCCTGCGAGGAGAACGCCTGCACCGATGACATGATCACGATCGAGCCGCCGCCGCGGGCCCTCAGCTTGGGGACGGCCGCCTTGCAGGTGAGGTAGACGCCCTTGAGGTTGATGTCGAGCACCTCGTCCCAGACCTCCTCCGGGGTGTCCTCGACCGTGCCGTAGCGCTGCACGCCCGCGCAGGTGACGACGACGTCGAGCCCGCCGTACCTGGTCACGGCCAGGTCCACCAGGTCGCGCATGTCGCCGGCCCGGCGCACGTCGGCAACCACGCCGGTGACGCGATCGGTGTCGAGCGCCGCGTCCTTGTCGACCCCGCAGAACACCACGGACGCCCCGCCGTCGGCCAGCCGGTCCACCACGGCCCGCCCGATGCCCATCGAACCACCCGTGACCAGCGCCACTTTCCCGCTGAACTCACTCATGCGCCCTCCTTCGTCGGGCGCATGAGTGATTCACTACTGCGTCTAATTGTTCGTTCGCTACGCTCACTCACGCCAGAACCTCCGCGCGCATTCTCAACACCTTCGTCTCGTGCGGGCCCAGGACGAGGGCCGTGCCGTTGTCCACCGCGGCGGCCAGGCCGTCGGTCGGCATGCTGGAGAACGGTTCGAGCCCCAGCGTGTACGCCCGTCCCCACCAGGGATAGCCGGTGGACGCGCCGAGCTCCTGCCACATCCACAGGTACGGCAGGAGAGTCGCATCCCACTCCACCCGCATACCGATATCCCCCGAAATTTCGTACCAACCCTCGTCGAAGCCCGTCAGGTAGACGATGTCGCTCGGCGACCCCGGCTCCTGCACCACGCTCAGGTCGGTCTCGCCGCCGCCGTCGGCCGGGACGACGGGCCACTCCCACGGCCCGCCCGCCCGGACCCGGCGGCCCGCCGGATTTATCGCGCTTTCGTGGGGGATCACCTTGACGCCTTCCGGCAGCCTGATCCGGGCGCCGGGACGCAGGAACGGCAGGCCGTACACGATGTGCTGCCCCCACATGGCATGCAGCGGGAGATCGGCCTCGTTGGTGGCCCGGCCCTCGATCTCCAGCGCCGCCGTGCCCGACCTGAGCCTGAAGACCTTCTCCATCCGGTACGGCAGCCGCCGCGTCCGTACGCTGAGCCGTACCGCGACCTCCTCCTCGGAGTCGGCCACGACCTCGCAGCGCCACGGCAGCCCGGAGACCTCCCCGTGCTGCGCCAGCCGCGCGCCCCGATACTCGCTGGGCGCGCCGCCGTTCGGGAAGATCTCCTGCCAGCCGCCCTCGTAGTGGTCGATGAACTGGGCGACGTCGTCGGCCGCGCCCTGGAGGTGGTCGTGCGGGTTGCGCAGGCCCTGCGGGGAGAGCCAGACGAAGTCCGTGTCGGTGGGCTTGTGCAGAAATTCCAGCACATCGCCGCCTTTGTCCGGCAGGACGGTCACGCGCAGCCGCTCGTTCTCCAGCACGACCGCCCGCAGCCCGTCGATCGTGACGGGCCGCAGGCGGGCCGCCCAGTTACGCCTCACTGGAAGGTCACATCCAGGAATCTCGGCCGGTAGATGGTCACGTCCCGGTAGTGGTCGGTGTTCACGAAGCTGTTGACGTTATAGGAGATCACGAGACCGTTGCCCGCGACCTCGGGATGAGCGTGGGCGTTGTAGGTGAAGATGTTCCCCTTGGTCTCGGGGGTCGTGTAGACGTGCTGCTTGCCGGTGAACGGGCCGAACGGGGAGCACGAGGTGTAGGCCACGATGTTGGGGCTCAGCACTTCGGTCGTGTCATGTGTGATCAGGACATATCCGGATCCGACCTTGGTGACGCTGTACTCGTTCGCGACGCCGCTCATGACGCGCGCCGAGTCGGCCTCGTTCGGGGACCAGGTGCCGTCCGCCTTCAGGAACTCCCACGTGCCCAGCAGGCTCTGCCCGCTGACCCTGGCGACGTGCATGTACTTGGGCGAGCCGAGGTCCTCGACGCCGTACACGTAGGTGTATCCGCCGTCCTTCAGGATCGCGGAGGCCCACGCCACGCCGTGCCCGGACGGCAGGTCGGTGACGCTGACGGGCGCGTTCAGCCGGCCCGGGGCGAACCTGGCCACCACGTTCCGGTGCCAGCGCCAGTCCCACGCGCCGGTGCCGTAGCGCTCGTACTCCTGGTAGGTGACCTCCACGAGCCCGCCGGCCACCGTGGCGTCGCCGGCCCAGTACCAGTGGTTCTGGTCGCGCGGAGGCATGACGGCGGTCGGCGCGGCGGCGGTGCCGTCGTGGATCGTGGACAGCCTGCCGTCGCGCTCGACGGCGAAGGAGTTGTTCAGGAAGACCGTGTCCCCGCCCTCCCCGACCACGGGCGGGCGCGAGCCGTCGCTGTTCACCCGGCCGAGGAACGTGTCGGAGAAGATCCACAGCTCCTTGCCGTTCGGCAGCTTGACCGAGTAGGTGCCGTCGGCACCCGTCCAGTCGTCCAACCGGCTGTTGTCGTTGCCGTAGTTGGTGAAAAGGCTGGTCAGACGGGCGTCGGTGGTGGTTGCCTTGACAGTCGGGCCACACGCGGCCTTCGGTGCGGCCGGCGGCTGCTGTTGCTGGGCCACCGAGGGGACGGGTTTGGGCGGGGCGGCCCAGGCTTGCTGCGGTACGGCCGTCAGGCCGGCCAACGCGATGGCGAGGGGTGCTAAGGCGGAGCGGAATCGCGTCATCACTCGTCCTTGGGGGAGGGAAGTTCCCTACAGTTCTAGTCATTAGATCACTTACTGTCTAGGGCCCTCTCACACTCGGCTGAATCAGATCGTTGGAGTTCGGAGGTGATCCTCAGAGAGCTGCACTAGGGTGAGTGACTTCCTGAAATATCCGTAAATATCCGTTATGGAGGTTGTATGCCGGTCACTCGCCGAGATCTGCTCAAGGTCGGCGCCGGAGCCGCGGCGGCGGCTCTGGCAGGCACGGAGACGGCGGCGGCCGCCGCCTCCGCAGCGGGCCGGTTCGACCTGGCGGCGCCCGCCGGCCAGCTGATCTGGAAGAAGGCGCTGTACGACGAGACCGTGCTGCAGTCGTTCGCCTTCGACAACACCCACGGGCACATCTACCTGGCCCAGCTGAAGAACGGCTCGGGCTCGGCGGCGGCCGGGGATCTCTGCGTGACCAAGCTGAGCCTGTCCGGATCGGTGCTCGGCCACATGTACCTCAAGGGCTTCGGCCACGGCGTGCAGATCGGCGTGGAGCCGTCGGGCAGCTCCGCCTACCTGTGGACGGAGACCGACGCGGTCGCCGACGGCTCGGGGAACGCGTGGGGGCGGCGGCTGGCGAGGTTCAAGTTCGTCAACGGCCAGACGCTCACGCCGTCGTCCTCGGCGCTCACCAAGTACACCCTGATCTCGGGCGCGACCAGCACCACCTGCGCCATCGACCCGTCCACCAACCGGCTGATCATGCGCTGCCGGGTCGGCGGCCAGGCGCGGTTCGTGGCGTACTCGCTGGCGGCGGTCAAGGCGGGCACGGCCAAGAAGCTGTACGACGTCGCGCAGCCGTCCGGCCTGGGCGTCTTCCAGGGCTACACGGCTTACGGCAACTACCTCTACCTGCTCGACGGCACGGCCTACGGCTCCTCCAACCCCGCGCCGGGCAACACGTACATCACCTGCGTCGACCTGCGCACGGGCGCCAAGGTCCAGCGCTCGCTCAGCCAGGCGGGCAAGTCCCTGGACTACCGCGAGCCGGAGGGCATGGCGATCCAGATCGTCTCGGGACGGCCCAGGCTGTGCCTCGGCCTCGCCTCGGGCACCGCGGGAGCCCGCAAGGCCAGCATCTTCTACAAGTCCACCCTCGTCTGAGGAACAGACCGCGTCCGCGGCGACGGAAATCGAATGGCGCGACAGCAGGCGCTCATACACTGCGTGTATGAGCGCGATGCGTGAAGAACTTCACTCGCTGGTCGATCAGCTTCCCGATGATCGGGTGCAGCCGATGATCGCGCTCGTCCGTGAAAATCTTCTGGCGAGCCGCCGGATTCAGGCGGCCGCGGCCTTGGAGCGGATCCGGGACAGGATGCGCGGTGTGACAGGTGTCGACGAAGAACTGGACCAGCTCCGGGAAGGGTCTCGTGGCTGACGCCTACCTCGTCGACACGGGCGTGTTCCTGCGCTGGTTCGTCGATCAGCCTGGCTACGAGCATGCCCGCGAGATTCAGGACGCATTTCTCCGCGGACAGGTCGCGTTGGAGACGGCGGATTTCGCGTGAATCGAGGTAGCTGGGGTTCTTCGAAAAAGGGACTGCTCTCCGGTCGGCTCACACCCGAGGAATTCGTGGCGGCCGTGCGCCTGATCGACGAATTCGGGGTGAAGGTCCACGCAGTGGACGCCGACGTGCTGGAACGGGCGGCGGATCTCGCAGCGTGGTTCACCCCTCGCATGCTGGGCGTGGTGGAGACGACCATTCTGCGCGGCGTCGCGGCCGGCTGAGGGCGGAAAATGTGGTGACCGCGCCGGAAGGGGCCCGGTAGCCTGCCGGGATGGGCCACGTCGAAGTAGGACATCTCACGTACGTGCTGCCCGACGGGCGGCCCCTGCTCAACGACGTGTCCTTCCGGATCGGCGAAGGTGTGAAAGCGGCGCTCGTCGGGCCCAACGGCGCGGGCAAGACCACGCTCATGCGGCTGATCGCCGGTGACCTCCAGCCGGTCGACGGCAGCGTGGCGAGCTCCGGCGGGCTGGGCGTGATGCGGCAGTTCATCGGCAGCGTGCGCGACGGGAGCAGCGTGCGCGACCTGCTGCTCGGCGTCGCCCCACCGGCGGTGCGCAAGGCGGCCGAGCGGCTCGACGCGGCCGAGCTGGTCATGATGGAGCGCGACGACGAGAAGACGCAGATGCGTTACGCGCAGGCCATCAGCGACTACACCGACGCGGGTGGCTACGACATCGAGGTGTTGTGGGACACGTGTACGGTGGCCGCGCTCGGCGTCCCGTACGAAAGGGTGAAATATCGGGACGTGTCCACGCTGTCCGGCGGCGAGCAGAAGCGGCTCGTCCTGGAGGCGCTGCTGCGCGGCCCCGACCAGACGCTGCTGCTCGACGAGCCCGACAACTACCTCGACGTCCCCGGCAAGGAGTGGCTGGAGCAGCAGCTCAGGGAGACGCCCAAGACCGTGCTGCTGGTCAGCCACGACCGCCAGCTCCTGGCGAACGCGGCCGACCGCATCGTGACCGTCGAGTCCGGCAACATCTGGATCCACGGCGGCGGGTTCGGCACGTACGCCGAGGCCCGCAAGGCCCGCAACGAACGCCTCGACGAGCTGCGCAGGCGCTGGGACGAAGAGCACGCCAAGCTCAAGGCCCTGGTCAACATGCTCAAGAACAAGGCGAGATACAACGACGGCATGGCCGCCCCCTACCACGCCGCCCAGACCCGGCTGCGCAAGTTCGTGGAGGCGGGCCCGCCCGAGACGCCCCCGAACGACCAGAACATCAAGATGCGCCTCAGGGGCGGCCGCACCGGCAAGCGCGCGATCACCTGCGAGGTGCTCGAGCTCACCGGTCTCATGAGCCCGTTCGACCTGGAGGTCTGGTACGGCGAGCGCGTCGCGGTCCTCGGCTCCAACGGCTCGGGCAAGTCCCACTTCCTGCGCCTGCTGGCCGGAGAGCCGGTCAACCACGAGGGGGTCGCCAAGCTCGGCGCCCGCGTGGTCCCCGGCCACTTCGCCCAGACGCACGCCAGGCCCGACCTGCTCGGCCGCACCCCGGTCGAGATCGTCATGACCGAGCACGCCAAGCTCAAGAACGAGGCCATGAAGACGTTGGCCCGCTACGAGCTGGCGGGGCTGATCGCCGAGCAGCGGTTCGACACGCTCTCCGGCGGGCAGCAGGCCCGGCTGCAGATCCTGCTGCTCGAACTGTCCGGGGCCACGTTGCTGCTGCTCGACGAGCCGACCGACAACCTCGACCTGGCCAGTGCGGAGGCGCTGCAGGCCGGCCTCGACGCGTTCGACGGCACGGTCCTGGCGGTCACCCACGACCGCTGGTTCGCCGCCGACTTCGACCGCTACCTGGTCTTCGGCTCCGACGGCACGGTCTACGAGTCGTCCGAGCCCGTTTGGGACGAGGCCAGGGTCGTACGTCCCCGTTAAAGAGTTGGTACGCCTGGCGCGTGTCCTCTGCCAGCCGTGCCCATGCACGGGTTATCACGGCAAAGTGATCCCGCGCAGCCGAACCGTCAGCCTGCTCGCACTCTGCGCACTCGGGGCGATCTGCCTCTCCGGGTGCGCGAGCGAGAAGCGACCCGTGCAAGAGCTCAAGCCCCTTGCGCTCAAGGAGCAGGTCTCCAATATCGTCAAATCCGCCGACGGGTACGCCGTCACCTGGGCGGGTGTGCTCAGCAACGCCAACCCGTGGCACTTCGGCGAGCACGTGGTGGCCACGATCGTCGGACACGACGCCAAGGGCACCGAGGTGGTCAGGATGGACCAGCCGCTCGACGCCGTGCCGCCGGGCGGTTCGCTGGCCTTCACCGGCCAGGCCACCGCATCCGAGAAGCCGGCGAGGGTGACGATCCAGTACCGTCCCGCGCGCTGGCGGGCGGCGGCGCGGATTCCCTCCGCGTTCCAGCGGTTCCCTGTGAGCCGAGTCCAGACATTGCCCCAGAAAGACGGCTCATACCTTATTACTGGATATGTCGGCAATCCCTATCAAATGTCGGCCAGCAGTCTCGTCGTGAACGCGCTGCTGCGCGACAAAGCGGGCAAACTCCTCGGCGGCGGGAGCACATTCGTGGACGACGTCAAAACCGGAAGCCCGCCGCGATTCATCCTCACCGTGTCAGGGCTGCCCCAAGGGACAAAGGTCGCGAGGACCGACATCACGGCCCGGACCTGGGGCTCGACCGGCCGTCCCTACGAGGAGCTGGCGCTCGCCGGAGCCGCACCGGTCCATACCGTCAAGCCGGTGACCGAACCGTTCTCGGTAGACCGGAGCACACAGGTCGTGTCGGAGCATAAACAATGAATTGGGTAAAATCCAAAGGCGTTGTTATACCGACACCCCGAAAGCGGTAGAACTACTAGTTACCAATCAATTACCTTCGGTCATATGAATGACCGCGTCCTGGTCGAAGCACTCCGCGCCCGTGACCCGGGCGCGCTCGCCGCGCTCTATGACACGTACGCGGAGAGCGTCTACCGCTACTGCTGGTCCCTCCTGCTGAACGCGGACAGCGCCCAGGTGGCGCTCCGCGACACCCTCATCGCGGCGGAGGCGCACGCGGGCGCGCTGGCCGACCCGGACAGGCTGCGCACCTGGCTGTACGCGCTGGCCCGCGCCGAGTGCCTGCGCCGCCGGGCCGCCGCGCCGCCGGGGTCCGCCGAGGCCCTGGCCAAGGCGCCGCCGCCGCACGACGCGGCCGACGCCGACCTGCGGGTCATGGCCTGGAACGCCGTCCAGAGCCTGCCCGTCGCCGACCGCGAGGCCCTGGAGCTCGCGTACCGGCACTCGCTGCCCGCGCCGGAGCTGGCCCAGGTGCTGGGGACGCGGCAGGTCGAGCAGGTCCTGGAGGGGGCGCGCGAGCGGCTGCGCGACGCGATCACCGCCGAGATCCTCGCCTTGAAGGGCCCGTACGACTGCCCGCAGCGGGCCGCGATCCTGGCCGGGTTCTCCGGCGAGCTGACCCAGGAGATGCGCGAGCGCCTGGTCCGGCACCTGCGGCGCTGCGAGACCTGCGCGCCGCACCGCACTCGCGAGGTGTCGCCCGCCAAGGTCCTCGGCCTGCTGCCCCAGCAGACCCTGCCCGACACGCTCCGCCTGCGGGTGATGAGCTGCTTCGTCGACCCCGAACTCCTGCCGTACCGCCGTTACGTCGCCAGGCGTACGGGCAACCTGGGCGCCGCCGGATTTCCCGTTCCCGCGGACAGGAACGTTCGAGGGTGGCCTAAGGCGCTGGCAGGCGCGCTGGCGGCGGTCGCGGCCGTGGTGGCGATAGCGCTGATCTTCCATCAGTTCGAGACCGAGGAGGGCGGGGTGTCGGGGGTGGCGACGGCCGCGTTCCCGGCCACGGGCGAACCGCCCGCCATCCGCCTGCCCTGGCGCTCCGACTCCCCGGACGTGGTGGTGACGGGCGATCCCGTCCTGGACAGCAGGACCACCCGTCCGATCGGCGTCACCGGCGTCCCGATGCTGGTGCCGTCCGTCGCGCCGGTCCGCGACTCCGTACGCTCCTCGCCGGAGGCCGAGGTGCCCGCCTCCCACGACCCCTCCGACCCTCCTGAGCCCTCGGACTGGCAACCCCCGACGTACGTCCCCCAGCTTCCACCGTCCCAGCCGACGCACCGGCCACCGGCGGGCGGCCCACCCCATGAGGACGACCCGCCACCCTCCGCCCCCGGCACCCGCACCCCCTGCCCCACCCCGACCCCCACCCCGGTTCAAACCCCCACCCAGACCCCCACCCCACCCGCCACGACCACCCCCACCGAAGCGCCCTCACCCACCACCACCGGCTGACCGGTCCACTGAGGGCTTGATGCCGCCCTCGCCTGAATCTGCGAGCCGCGATCACGTTACGTGAGTGGATTGCCGGGAACTGTGTGCATAGAGTAACCATGTGTTTCCGGGGGGACCAATGCGCGCATTCCGGGCCGGGCTCCTCGTGTGCTGCCTGGTCGTCGCTCTGTGCCCGCCCGTCGTGGCCGACCCCGTCCCCTCCTCGCGGGAGGTGCGCAAGGCCCGGCAGGCCGCGCAGGACCGTTCGCGGGAGCTGGGGGCGGCCAGCGCCCACCTGGCCACCGCGCAGGCGCGGTTGGACGGGATGGCGGCCGCGGTGGAGCGGCTGGTGGAGGCGTACAACGGCGAGCTGGTCAGGCTCCAGCAGGCCGACCAGACCTACGCGCAGGCCAGGGCGCGGCTGGCGTCGGCGGACGCGGAGGTCGAGCGGGCCAGGCAGGCCGTCGGGCTGCTTGCGGCGCAGAGCTACGGCGGGCTGGGGCTGATGACCCCGGTCGTCAGCATGATCGTCGATCAGGGCGACCGAGAGGGCGTCCTGCGCAGAGCGGGCCTGCTGGCGCAGATGAGGAGCGAACAGTCGGCGACCCTCGGCAGCATGCGCGACGCGCAGGAGGTGGCCGCCATCCTGCGTACGCAGGCCGCGAACGCCTACGCCGCCCACCGGGTCCTCTCGGAGCGGGTCGCGCTGGCCAAGACCGTGGCCGAGCAGGCCGTGGCCCGGCAGCGGCAGGAGACGACGGAGCTGCGGGCCCGTACGGTGGTCCTCCAGCGCCGGGTGGACGCGGCGCGCACCCGCGCGGAGCTGCTGGCCAGGCAGCGGGCCGCGGCGCTGCAGAGCATGGCCACCGGGGGCTCGGCCATGGGGGACGTGGCGGCCGACTGGGCGCTGACCCAGCTGGGCAAGGCGTACGTGTGGGCGGCCGCGGGCCCGGACACGTACGACTGCTCAGGGCTCGTGATGCGGGCCTGGGAGAAGGTGGGCATACAGCTGGACCACTGGACGGGCACCCAGTGGACGTCGGGCCCGCACGTGCCGCTGGACCAGCTCAGACGGGGCGACCTGCTGTTCTTCGGCTACGTCAGCAGCGACCCGGGCACCATCCACCACGTCGGGATCTACGTCGGCAACGGTCAGATGGTGCACGCGCCGCAGACCGGCGACGTCGTACGGGTCGCCTCGATCTGGCGCGGGGACCTGGTGGGCGCCACCAGGCCCCGCTGAGGGGGTCAGTGGTGACCCTCCTCCTTGGCCCGGCGGAAGGAACGCTCGATCTCGGCCTCGGCCTCGATGCGGCCGACCCAGTTGGCGCCCTCGACGGACTTGCCCGGCTCCAGGTCCTTGTAGACCTCGAAGAAGTGCTGGATCTCCAGGCGGTCGAACTCCGACACGTGATGGATGTCCTGGATGTGGTGCATCCGCGGGTCGGTCGAGGGGACGCAGAGAACCTTGTCGTCTCCGCCCTTCTCGTCCGTCATCCTGAACATGCCCACCGCCCGGCAGGTGATGTAGCACCCGGGGAAGGTCGGCTCCTGCAGCAGCACCAGCGCGTCCAGCGGGTCGCCGTCCTCGCCGAGGGTGTTCTCGATGAAGCCGTAGTCGGCGGGGTACTGCGTGGAGGTGAACAGGAGCCTGTCGAGCCTGATCTTCCCGGTCTCGTGGTCCACTTCGTACTTGTTCCGATTCCCCTTCGGAATCTCAACGACGACGTCGAACTCCACCGCGGTCCTTTCTCATGGGCCGATTCCGCTTCACCGGGCAGTGCCTGGTTCGGCTTCGTCTCCCGCACTCAAGCCCCCGGGGACCCCCGGTTGGGCGTTAATGTCTCGTAGGCGAACACAGGAGAGAGGCAGACGACGTGGCGCGGCACGACCGGTGGGTGATGTTGACCACTCTCGCCGTGCTGCAGGCCCTGACGATCGTCATCGGCGTTTACGCGATGACCACCGACTTCAGCCTGGGCGCGTTGACGAGGCAGTCTCCACCGACCAAGCCGACGGCGTCCCCGCCGGAAGGGTCTTCCTCCGTCCCCGTGGTCACCTCAGGGCCTGTGCTGGCCCAGCTTTCGGTGAAGTCAGGGGGCGGACCTCTCCCGACTAAGGGTACTTTGACGCGCCAGCTCACCAGTGCCCTGGGTGACGAAGCGCTCGGCTCTCATGTGGGCGCGGTGGTGCTTGACGCGGCCACCGGCGAACGGATTTTCGCCGCCAACGCCGACGTCCCCATCGTCCCGGCCTCGACCACGAAGATCGTCACGTGCTCCGCGGCCCTCGCATCCCTCGGCCCGGACACGCGTCTGTCCACCCGGGTCGTCCAGGGCGCGAAGCCGGGCACGGCCATCCTGGTCGGAGGCGGCGACCCGATGCTCGCCGGCCCGTCGGCGAAACCGACGTACCCGAAGCAGGCCAGCCTGGCCACCCTGGCGGCCCGCACGGCCGCCACCCTCAAGTCGCAAAACGTTCGAAAAATCACCCTTTCGTACGACACCTCGTTGTTCGTCGGTTCACCGATCGCGCCCGGCTGGAAGCCGAACTACGTCCCGGACGGCGAGGTCGCTCCCGTCTACGCCTTGACCATCGACGAAGGCCGTCAGAATCCCCGTTTCCATCAGCCCCGGGTCTCCAACCCGCCCCAGTACGCCGCCGCGGCCTTCGCCAAGTTGCTGGCCAAGCAGGGGATCACGGTCTCCAGGTCCGTGAAGCCCGACAAGGCTCCGGCGGGCGCCCCCGAGCTGGGGCGGGTGGACTCCGCCCCGATCTACTCCCTCGTCGAGCACACGCTCACCCGAAGTGACAACGACATGGCCGAGGCCCTGGCCAGGCACGTGGCCATCAAGGAAGGCCAGGAGGCGTCGTTCGAAGGGGGCAACAAGGCGGTTGTGGCGGTGCTCCAGCGGCTTGGGGCCGCGCAGGGGATCTCGCTCTCCGACGGCAGCGGCCTGTCCACCCGCAACCGCATCAGCCCCAGCGCCCTGGCCAAGCTGATCGCCATGGCCGGCTCCACGAGCCAGCCCAACCTGCACGCCGTCGCCTCCGGCATGCCGATCGCGGGCTTCTCCGGCACGCTGGGGAACGGCCGGCGGTTCACGGGCAGCGACAGCAGGGGGCAGGTGGGCCTCGTACGCGCCAAGACCGGCACGCTGAACAACGTCAACACGCTGGCGGGCATGGCGACCACGAAGGACGGGCGGCTGGTGACCTTCGCGTTCATGGCGGACCGCGTCCCGGTCACGGCCGAACCCGTACTCGACCGCCTCGCCGCCACCGTGGCAAGGTCCTGATCGGCGCTCCTTCAGGAGGGCGCTCCTTCGCGTGCTCATGGCGATCCTTCGGCTCGCGGCTCAGTCGCTGGGGTCCGGTGTCTTCCCTCGTCGCTCGGTCGCTTCGTTCCCTCCCCCTCAGTCCAGACACCGGCGCTCCTTCGCAGGTTGGGCATCGAGCACGTACGGTGGACGGTATGCAGGTGATCGACTGGGATCTGGCTGTCTCGACCGGCACGCGCCTGGTGCGCCCCGGTCCTCAAGTGAGCCGGGAGGAGGCCAGGCAGGCCGTCACCGAGCTCCGTACCCTGTCGCGTGAGGCCGAGGGCCACGTGCGCGAGTTCACCAAGATCCACGCGGAGGCCGCGCCGCAGGCCGCGACCGTCGTCGACCGGCCCGGCTGGATCAAGGCGAACGTCGAGGGCTTCCGCGTGGTGCTCGAGCCGTTGACGGAGCGCATGGGCAGCGGCGACAACCAGCCGCCCGCCATCGTCACCGCCGTGGGCTCCCGCATCACGGGCGTCGAGGTCGGGGCCGTCCTGGCCTTCCTCGCCTCGCGGGTCCTCGGGCAGTACGAGCTGTTCCTCCCGCCCGACCCCACGGGCCAGGAGCCCGCGGGCCGGCTGACGCTCGTCGCCCCCAACATCGTCCACGCCGAGCGCGAGATGGGCGTCGACCCGCACGACTTCCGTCTGTGGGTGTGCCTGCACGAGGAGACGCACCGGGTGCAGTTCACGGGTGTGCCGTGGCTGCGCGAATACGTCCGGTCGCAGATGACCGAGTTCCTGCTCGCCTCCGACCTCGACCTGCCCACGCTGCTCGAACGCCTCCGCAGCGCCGCCGACACGGTGGCCGACGTGGTGCGCGGCGGGGAGGGCAACCTCATCGACGCCATCCAGTCGCCGGGGCAGAAGGAGATCCTCGACCGCCTGACGGCCGTGATGACCCTGGTGGAGGGGCACGGCGACTACGTCATGGACGCGGTGGGCCCGTCCGTGGTGCCCTCGGTGGGCGACATCCGCGCCAAGTTCGCCCAGCGCCGGGAGGGCGGCTCCCGCCTCGACCGTACGGTGCGGCGGCTGCTGGGGATCGACCTCAAGATGAAGCAGTACGCGGAGGGGTCGGCGTTCGTGCGGAAGGTGGTGGACCGGGTGGGGATGGATGGCTTCAACAAGATCTGGACCTCTCCCGAGACGCTTCCGACGACGTCGGAGATCTCCGACCCGGACGCCTGGATCAGCCGAGTCATCGGCACCCCGGCCCTCCCGGCCTAACCTTCCCGGCCCGCCCCGGCCCCTTTCGCCAGCGACCGCCCAGCGGGCTGCGAAGGCGGCCGGCGGTGGGCGGGTGGCGCAAGCGCCTCATGATGCAGGTGCGTGAGGCCGACGTTCCGTCTTCTTGGAGTGCCGCGCCGATAGGGCGCGGTGCGGGGGAGTTCGGCGCCCCGCGCCGGTGAGCGGCATGGCGCAGGTGGCGGGCGTCTGTGGGCGGCGCTGGCGGCGGGCGGTTGGCGGCGGGCGCGGGTGGTGTTGGGGTGGGTGGCGGGGGGTGAGAATGGCACCCGTGGGTCCACATCCAGCCGTAGCCGACGTGCGCCGGGCAGTGCGTGAGGCGCTGGCCGACGTCGAGAAAGGCGCGCTCGTGCTGGCCGCCTGCAGCGGCGGGGCCGACTCCCTGGCGCTGGCGGCGGCGCTGGCGTTCGTGGCGCCCAGGGCGGGCCTCAGGGCAGGGCTGCTCACCGTGGATCACCAGCTCCAGCCCGGCTCGGCCGAGCGGGCCCGGACGGTCGCGGACATCGGGGCCCGCCGGCTCGATCTGAGCCCGGCCGAGGTTCTCACCGTCACGGTCGGCACCGAGGGCGGCCCCGAGGCGGCGGCGCGGGACGCGAGGTACGCCGCGCTGGCCCAGGCGGCGGACCGGCTTCAGGCGGAGGCGGTCCTGCTCGGGCACACCCGCGACGATCAGGCGGAGACGGTGCTCCTGGGCCTGGCCAGGGGGAGCGGCGTCAGGTCCCTGTCCGGGATGGCGGCACGCAGCGGGCGCTACCGCAGGCCGTTCCTGAACATCCCCAGGGCCACCACCGTCAGGGCCTGCGAGGCCATGGGGCTCGACCCCTGGGACGACCCCCACAACGAGGACCCCCGCTACACGAGGGTCCGCGTGCGAAGGAGGGTCCTGCCCGTCCTCGAGGCGGAATTGGGCCCCGGGGTGGCCGAGGCGCTCGCGAGGACCGCGGGGATGGCGCGGGAGGACGCCGACGCCCTCGATCAATGGGCCGAATCGGCGTACCAAAATTGCGCTCTTAGCGATATTCCGGGATCGGTGACACTGGCCTTGCCAGAGCTGGAGAAGCTCCCCGACGCCGTTAGGCGGCGGGTGCTGCGGCGGGCGGCTATCGCGGCGGGAACCCCGTCAGGGGCCCTCTCGGCCACGCACGTGCTGGCCGTGGACCGGCTGGTCACGAGCTGGCGCGGGCAGAAGGCCGTGGACCTGCCCGGGGGTCTGTCCGCTGTCCGGCGGTATGGCACCCTGATACTCGCCATCAGTCCCATCGCATAAGGAACCACAGGTGGACGCTGCCGACATGGGCCATGACCTGGAAAATGTCCTCATTCCCGAGGACGAGCTCCAGGCCAAGATCAAAGAGCTTGCCGGGCGGATCGACGAGGACTACGCGGGTAAAGACTTGCTTCTCGTGGGCGTGCTGAAGGGCGCCGTCATGGTGATGGCCGACCTGGCCAGATCCCTGCACGTGCCCGTGCAAATGGACTGGATGGCGGTGTCGTCGTACGGCGCGGGCACGAAGTCATCCGGCGTCGTACGCGTGCTGAAAGACCTCGACACCGACATCTTGGGCCGCGACGTGCTGATAGTCGAGGACATCATCGACTCCGGCCTGACCCTGCACTGGCTGTTGGAAAACCTGAAGTCGCGTAATCCCGCCTCACTTGAGATCTGCACCGCGCTGCGGAAACCCGACGCGGTGAAGGTGCCGATCGATGTGAAATACGTGGGGTTCGACATTCCCAACGAGTTCGTCATCGGTTACGGCCTCGACTACGCCGAGCGATACCGGAATCTGCCGTTCATCGGCACACTGGCCCCACACGTTTACAAGTAGCAATCTGGACCTCGGCCGGGAACACCGCGCACCGTGACGTACGTTGATAGGGCAAGACCGGTGTAGCGGGCGGGTCCCCCCGTGCGCTCTGCCGGTGTACCTTCAGACTCCTGGAGGGTGACCGCGTGTCCCCCTCGGGTAGTCAGAAGTCGCGGTGCCGGATGCCGCGGCCCCGGGCCAGCCCGGGGTTCCAGGCCATGGTCAGGAAGGGACGGGCCCGCAAGGGGTTCCGCATCGGATGGATCTCAAGCGATTTACACGTGGGCCACTGCTGTGGATCCTGGGCATCGTCGTGCTGCTCCTACTCGTCACTCAGCTTTGGAGTGGCGGCGGTAATTACAAGCAGGCAGACACGTCCCTGGTTCTCCAGCAGATTCGCGCCGGAAACGTCAGCAACGCCAAGATTGTCGACAAGGACAACCGGATCG
This sequence comes from Nonomuraea sp. NPDC003707, assembly GCF_053587055.1. Lineage (NCBI taxonomy): Bacteria > Bacillati > Actinomycetota > Actinomycetes > Streptosporangiales > Streptosporangiaceae > Nonomuraea > Nonomuraea sp. NPDC003707. The sequence continues at coordinate 227,965 of NZ_JBSFNK010000009.1, forward strand.
AGGTGACGCTGACCAACCCCATCACGGTCAAGGCCGGCGATGCCCCGACGAAGCTGATCCAGTCCAACTGGGTCACCGGTTACGGCAGCAAGCTGACCGACGAACTCCAGGCTCAGTACGAGGCCGGCAAGACCAAGAGCTTCACCACCGAGGTGCCTCAGGAGAACTTCCTGGTCAGCATCCTGGTGAGCTTCCTGCCGATCGTCTTCATCGTGCTGATCTTCCTGTTCATCATGAACCAGATGCAGGGCGGCGGCTCCCGGGTGATGAACTTCGGCAAGTCGAAGGCCAAGCTCATCACCAAAGACACCCCCAAGACGACTTTCGCCGACGTCGCAGGCGCCGACGAGGCCATCGAGGAGCTCCAGGAGATCAAGGAGTTCCTGCAGGCCCCGGCCAAGTTCCAGGCGATCGGCGCCAAGATCCCCAAGGGCGTGCTGCTGTACGGCCCGCCCGGCACCGGTAAGACCCTGCTGGCCCGTGCCGTGGCCGGCGAGGCCGGCGTGCCGTTCTACTCGATCTCCGGTTCCGACTTCGTCGAGATGTTCGTCGGTGTCGGCGCCTCGCGGGTGCGCGACCTGTTCGAGCAGGCGAAGGCCAACGCCCCGGCGATCATCTTCATCGACGAGATCGACGCCGTCGGCCGCCACCGCGGCGCCGGCCTGGGCGGCGGTCACGACGAGCGCGAGCAGACGCTCAACCAGCTGCTCGTCGAGATGGACGGCTTCGACGTCAAGGGCGGCGTGATCCTCATCGCCGCGACCAACCGGCCCGACATCCTCGACCCGGCGCTGCTGCGCCCGGGCCGTTTCGACCGGCAGGTCACCGTCGACCGCCCCGACCTCGAGGGCCGCAAGGGCATCCTCAAGGTCCACGGCCGCGGCAAGCCGTTCGCCCCCAACGTCGACCTCGACGTCATCGCGCGCCGCACCCCCGGGTTCACCGGCGCCGACCTGGCCAACGTGATCAACGAGGCCGCCCTGCTCACCGCGCGGGCCGACCAGAAGCTGATCACGATGGACGTTCTCGAGGAGTCGATCGACCGCGTCATGGCAGGGCCCGAGCGCAAGTCGCGGGTCATGTCCGACAAGGAAAAGAAGATGATCGCCTACCACGAGGGCGGTCACGCGCTGGTGGCGCACGCGCTGCCCAACTCCGACCCGGTCCACAAGATCACGATCCTGTCCCGCGGCCGCGCCCTCGGTTACACGATGACGCTGCCGATGGAGGACAAGTTCCTGGCCACCAGGTCGGAGATGATGGACCAGCTCGCGATGCTGCTCGGCGGCCGCGCGGCGGAGGAGCTCGTCTTCCACGAGCCCACCACCGGCGCCTCCAACGACATCGAGAAGGCCACGGCGGTCGCCCGCCGCATGGTGACCGAGTACGGCATGAGCGAGCAGCTCGGCGCCCGTAAGTTCGGCACCGGCCAGGCCGAGGTGTTCCTGGGCCGCGAGATGGGCCACGAGCGCGACTACTCCGAGAAGATCGCCTCCACGATCGACGAGGAGGTCCGCCGGATGATCGAGACGGCGCACGACCAGGCGTGGGACATCCTGGTCGAATACCGCGACGTGCTCGACAACCTGGTGCTCGAGCTCATGGAGAAGGAGACGCTCTCCCGCGAGCAGGTGCTGGAGATCTTCGCCTCGGTCGTGGTCAGGGCACACCGCCCGTCCTACGCGGGCTACGGCAAGCGGCTCCCCTCCGACCGTCCGCCGATCCTGACCCCCAAGGAGCAGTCGGCCAACGGCTCGCTCACCGCGGGCCACCAGGACGCCCTCCCGTCCGGGGACAGTGTGTGACTCAGTACGACGTTGACCTGGGCCGGATCGAGAAGGCCGTACGCGAGATCCTCTACGCCATCGGCGAGGATCCCGACCGCGACGGCCTCCTCGACACGCCGGCCCGGGTCGCCCGCGCCATGGCCGAGCAGTATTCGGGGCTCGGCCAGAAGCCCGAAGACGTCCTGACCAAGGTCTTCGACGTCGATCACGACGAGATGGTGCTCGTCCGGGACATCGAGGTCTACTCGACCTGCGAGCACCACCTGGTCCCGTTCCACGGTGTGGCCCACGTGGGCTACATCCCCAACGACCGCGGCCAGGTGACGGGCCTGTCGAAGCTGGCCCGGCTGGTCGACGTGTTCGCCCGCCGCCCCCAGGTCCAGGAGCGCATGACGTCCCAGATCGCCGACGCTCTCATGCGGGTTCTGGAGCCGCGCGGAGTCATCGTGGTGGTCGAGGCCGAGCATCTGTGCATGACGATGCGCGGCGTACGCAAACCGGGCGCCAAGACCGTCACCTCGGCGGTTCGCGGCGATTTCCGCACGAGCGACAAGACCCGATCTGAGGCGATGGCGCTGATCCTGGGTCGTTGATGACCGAACGGGGACCCACGATGTCAACATGTGTGGGGGAGCGCCTAGGCTTGGCCCATGACTAGCGTGCCCATCAGCGTGCCGGGAGGTGCGGATCGGTGCCTCGTCATGGGTGTGGTCAATGTGACCCCAGATTCGTTCTCCGACGGCGGCCTGTGGTTCGACGAGGCGGCCGCCATCCAGCATGGCCTTGAGCTGGTTCAGGAGGGGGCCGACCTGGTCGACGTGGGCGGCGAGTCCACCCGTCCGGGCGCGGCCAGGGTGTCCCTGGAGGAGGAGCTGGCCAGGGTCGTCCCCGTGATCAGGGCACTCCACGCCGAGGGAGTGGCGGTCAGCGTCGACACGATGCGGGCCGAGGTGGCCAAGGCCGCGGTCGAGGCGGGGGCGCGGCTGGTCAACGACGTGAGCGGTGGTCTCGCCGACCCGGAGATGCCGCGCGTGGTGGCCGCGACCGGCGTCCCGTACGTCGTGATGCACTGGCGCGGCCACAGTCATGACATGGACAACCGCGCGGTCTACGCCGACGTGGTCACCGAGGTCCGCGAGGAGCTCGGCAAGCGGGTCGACCTGGTCCTGGCCGAAGGCGTCACGGAGCAGCAGATCGTGCTCGACCCCGGCCTGGGCTTCGCCAAGAACGCCGAGCACAACTGGGCACTGCTGGCCGGGATCCCCCAGCTGGCCGAGCTCGGCTACCCATTGCTCATCGGAGCGTCGCGCAAGCGCTTCCTCGGGCGCCTGCTGGCAGGTCCTGACGGCACACCCCGGCCGTTCAGCCGCAGCGACGCCGCGACGCTGGCCGTGACCGCACTGGCCGCCCAGGCGGGCGCCTGGTGCGTACGCGTCCACGAGGTGGGTCCCAACGCCGATGCCGTACGCGTGGCAGCCGCATGGAAGAGAGCCGGAGCCAACACATGAGCGTCGACACCGTCGCGATCGAGACGATCAACCAGGAGTTCTACGCCGCGATCGAGAACGCGGATCTCGACAAGATGACCGAGATCTGGGCCGAGGACACCGCCGACGACCAGGTGAGCTGCGTGCACCCGGGCTGGACCCTGCTCAGCGGCCGGTCCGAGGTGCTGCGGTCGTGGGCCCTGATCATGGCCAACACCACCTACATCCAGTTCGTGCTGACCGACGTCGACACGACCGTGCTGGGCGATGTGGCCGTGCTCACCTGCGTCGAGAACATCCTCACCGCCGGCGAGGAGGGTGAGTCCAGCTTCGCCGCGGGCAAGGTGGTGGCCAGCAACGTCTACATCCGCACCTCGCAGGGCTGGCGGCTGTGGATGCACCACGGTTCGCCGGTGCTCCAGGGAGATGACGACGAGGAGGAGGAAGGCGAGCTTGAGCCCTGATCGCATCGCTCTCAAGGGCCTGCGGGCCAGGGGGAGGCACGGCGTGCTCCCTGCCGAGCGGGAGCTCGGGCAGGAGTTCGTCGTGGACGCGACGTTGTTCCTCGACACCGCGCCGGCCGCGGCCGGCGACGACCTCACCAAGACCGTCCATTACGGAGAGCTGGCCGAGGCGCTGGTCAAGGTCGTGGAGGGCGAGCCGGTCGCGTTGATAGAGACGCTCGCGCAGCGGCTGGCCGACGTGTGCCTGGCCAGTGAGCTGGTGCGTAGGGTCGAGGTGAGCGTGCACAAACCGGCGGCGCCCATCCCGCTGCCGTTCGACGACGTGGTCGTGACCATTGAGCGGAGCCGCGTATGAAAGTCGTCCTCGCTCTCGGCAGCAATCTGGGGCCCCGGTTCCAGACGTTGCAAGGCGCCGTGGACACCCTGTTCGACGCCCCCGGGCTGGAGTTTGTCCAGGCGTCGCCGGTCTACGAGACCGACCCTGTGGGCGGTCCGCCGGGACAGAAGCCGTATCTCAACGCGATCGTGATCGCGGAGACCACCCTGCAGCCGCGCACGCTCCTGGAGCGGGCACAGAGCGTGGAGAACGCCTTCGGGCGGGTGCGCGCCGAGCGCTGGGGTCCACGCACGCTCGACGTCGACCTGATCGTGGTGGGCGACACGATCTGCGACGAGCCGGAGCTGACGCTGCCGCATCCGCTCGCTCACGAGCGCGCGTTCGTGCTCGTGCCGTGGGCGAAGGCCGACCCCGACGCGGTGGTGCCCGGGCGCGGCCGGGTGGCGGAGCTGCTGGCGGGCATCGACCAGCAGGGGGTACGCCTGCGTGACGACCTGAAGCTGCAGAGGCCCGATTGAAGCCCACTCATCCGGGCCGCCTGGTCGGCATCATCGCTGTTGTCGCGCTGATCGCGTGGGCGGCGGTCAGGCCCTTCTATTCAGACCTGCCCCTGATGCCGTGGACGGCGATCCCGACCGTGCTGCTGCTGGCCATCGGCGAGGGTTACAGCGCCTGGGTGACCAAGGCCAGGATCGCCAGGAAGCCGGGCACCAAGCCGGTGGAGCCGCTGTCGGTGGCCCGGCTGGCCGCGCTGGCCAAGGCGTCGGCGTACGCGGGGGCGGTGTTCGGCGGGTTGTTCGCCGGGTTCGGGCTCTACACGGTGCAGATCCTGGACCGGGAGACGCCGCGGGCGGAGTTCTTCGTCGCGGCGGGGTCGTTCGTGGCCTGCGTGGCGCTGATCTGCGCCGCCCTCTACCTGGAGCACGCCTGCCGGATCCCCAAGGACCAGGACGAGCACAAACCGGACTAAGACGAGCGCCTGCCGAAAAGATAGATGACCGGGGCGGTGCAGATCAGCGGGCCGAGGATGGCGATCGGGCGCTCCAGCCACCATTTCAGGTCCGGCGGGATCTCGGTGCCCAGGCTGCCGAAGAGCCACCACGACAGGCCCAGCGCGATGGCCATCCCGGTCGTGTGGAAGAGGAAGAGCGGCAGCGAGTATCGGTTGATGAACTCGTTCACCCGGCGCCAGCCCGGACGCTCCAGCACCCGCTCCATCGACGGCCGCAGCACCTCCACCAGCCCGACCTGGAACAGCAGCAGGGCGACGATCACGAACGTGGGCGGCGCCATGTTCGACCATTTGTCGCCCGGCACGCCCACCATCGAACCCGGGTAGATGCCCGAGTAGACCAGGCCGAACAGGGCGAACAGCCCCGTCCAGAGCACCGCGACGTCATAGCGCCTGGGCAGGATGACGATCCGGTCGTAGAAGAACCCGGCCTGGTGGGCGAGCCCCCAGACGATGATCATGTTGAGCCAGCCGACCCAGTCGACCCCGTACCGGAAGCGCACCACGTCCACCACCAGCGACGCGCCGCCGAGCCAGATCAGCGTCAGCACGTCGTAGCGGCGGTGCAGCCAGAGCGCCACGGGCAGCAGCGCGATCAGGACGAGGTAGACGCCCAGGAACCACAGCGGGCTGAGCACCAGCAGCACCACCCGCCACATCCAGTCGACCTGGAACGTGTACGTCACGACCGCCCCGATGGCGATCCACACCCCGGACAGGAACAGGGCGGGTAAGGCCAGCGCGCGGATGCGCCGCCAGACGAACGAGCCGATGCCGACGCCGCGTTCCTTGGCCCGCTCCCAGGACAGCAGGTGCACGTGGCCGCCGACGTAGAAGAACAGCGGCAGCACCTGCAGCAGCCAGGTCAGGATCCACAGCCCCGAGGTGAAGCCCAGGGGGCTGGTGGGCTCGGGGCCGCTCGGCTTCCACTCCAGGATGGTGAACGCCCAGTGCCAGACCACCACGACGCAGAGGCTCAGGGCGCGGAGCCAGTCGACGTACTTGTCGCGCTCGACTTTCACTTGTCGATGTCACCCACGACGAAGAACATCGAGCCGAGGATGGCCACCATGTCGGCGACCAGGTGGCCGGGCAGCATCTCCCGCAGCACCTGGACGTTGCTGTACGAGGCCGAGCGCAGCTTGAGCCGCCACGGGGTCTTGTCTCCCTTGGAGACCAGGTAGTAGCCGTTGATGCCGAGAGGGTTCTCGGTCCACGCGTACGTGTGGCCCTCCGGCACCTTGAGCACCTTCGGCAGGCGCTGGTTGATCGGCCCGGGAGGCAGCGAGCGCAGCCGCGAGACGCAGGCGTCGGCCAGGTCGAGCGAGACCTTGAGCTGGGCGAAGAGCACCTCGAACCGGGAGTGGCAGTCGCCGGCCTGCCGCGTGACGACCTGCACGGGCAGCTCGGGGTAGGCGAGGTACGGGTCGTCGCGGCGCAGGTCGAAGTCCACGCCGGAGGCTCTGGCGATGGGGCCGCTGACGCCGTACTGGGTGATCTGCTCGCGGGAGAGCACGCCGACGCCCCTGGTGCGGGCGATGAAGATCTCGTTGTGCAGGATGAGGTTCTCGATGTCGGGCACGCGGCGGCGGGTCTCCGCGACGGCCTCCGACACCCGGTCGAGCCAGCCGAGCGGCAGGTCCTCCTTGAGGCCCCCGACCCGGTTGAACATGTAGTGCATGCGGCCGCCGGAGATCTCCTCCATGACCGCCTGGATGCGCTCGCGCTCGTTGAACGAGTAGAACAGCGGCGTGATCGCGCCGAGCTCCAGCGGATAGGAGCCGAGGAACATCAGGTGGTTGAGCACCCGGTTGAGCTCGGCCAGCAGCGTGCGCGCCCACACGGCCCGGACCGGGGGCTCCATGCCGAGCAGGCGTTCGGCGGCCAGCACCACGCCCAGTTCGTTCGCGAACCCCGACAGCCAGTCGTGCCTGTTGGCCAGCATGATGATCTGACGGTAGTCGCGGACCTCGAACAGCTTCTCCGCGCCCCGGTGCATGTAGCCGATGATCGGCTCGGCGGCGGTGATGCGTTCGCCGTCGAGCGTCAGCCTGAGCCGGAGCACCCCGTGGGTCGACGGGTGCTGCGGGCCGATGTTGAGGATCATGTCCTCGGTGGCCAGCTCTTTCGCACCCGCGCCGATCCCGACCACACGTTCCGTCATATGGCAATGCTGCCACCGCGCCGGTTGCTGGGCCAGGGCGGGGCCGGGTCAAGGAATGGTACGGAAACGCATCCCTAACTCGGACACGGGGAGGAATACAAGGAACCGGGGGGAGATAACACCATGAAGAGAGTTGTGTTTGATGTCGCGGCGTTGATCGCACGGGTGGTGACCGGCGTGATCTTCTTGGTCCACGGCGCGCAGAAGTGGGAGGGCGGTCTTGCGGCCACGGGGCAGGCGTTCAAGGGGATGGGGATCCCGATGCCGGAGCTCGCCGCCATGTTCGCGATCGTCGTCGAGATGGCGGGCGGTATTTTCCTGATCCTGGGCCTGCTGGTGCGCCTGGTGGGGCTGCTGTTGCTGGTCAACATGCTGGGCGCCATCACGTACGTGCACGCGGGGCACGGGGTGCTGTCCAGCGCCGGCGGCTGGGAGCTGCCCGGCGCGCTCGGGGCACTGGCCCTGTTGTTCCTGGCGCTGGGGGGCGGCCGGATCGGGATCGACGGGATCTTCGCCGCGATGTTCCGCCGGCGCTCGGAACGCCGGGCCGCCGAGGAGGAAAGCGCCGCGCGGCCACAGCGTCCGGAGCCGTCGAACGTCACGACCAGGCCCGCCGGCCTCACGACGCCCGCCGAGGCGCCTCGGGTGCCCAGGCAGCCGACCGAGCACCGGGCCGGCGGGGTCAACGACGACGACATGAGGGACATCGACGCCCTGGTCTCCGACGAGCCGCCGCCGCACCGCAAGCCGCCGAACCGCTCCGACGCCGTCTAGCGGCTCACTCAGCAGTCGGCTCAGCGGCCGACCCGACGGCCGACTCAGCGATTCACGAGGTCCCGCACGGCCTCGACCAGCCGGTCCACGTGCTCCTGCGTGGAGCCGATGCCGATGGAGGCCCGCACCGCGGAGGCGGTGCCGTCCTCACATCCGCCGTCGGCCTCACCCAACAGGTGCCGGACGAACGGGTGCGCGCAGAACTTGCCGTCGCGCACCCCGATGCCGTACTCGCCGGACAGCAACTCGGCCACCTCGCGGGCCGAGTAGCCGGCCACGGTGAACGACACGATGCCGACGCGCGGGTGGTCGTCCCCCCACAGCGACAGCTCCCGTACGCCCTCGATCGAGGCCAGCCCCGACCGCAGGCGCGCGATCAGCCGCTCCTCCTCCCGCACCAGCGCGGTCCAGCCGGTGGCCGTCAGCGCGTCGCAGGCGGCGGCCAGGGCGATGGCGCCCAGCACGTTCGGGGTGCCCGCCTCGTGGCGCGGCTCCGGGTCGTCGTGCCACTCGGTGTCGTCGCCCACGGAGCGCACCGCGCCGCCGCCCTTGAGGTACGGCTCGCCGTCCGCGAGCCAGTCCCGCCGCCCGATCAGCACCCCGGCGCCGAACGGCGCGTACAGCTTGTGCCCGGAGAAGGCCACGTAGTCCAGGTCGAGCGCGGTCAGGTTGAGCCGCCGGTGCGGTACGAGCTGGGCGGCGTCCACCAGGATGCGGGCGCCGTGCCGGTGCGCGACGTGGGCCAGGGCGGCGATGGGCCACAGCTCGCCGGTGACGTTGGAGGCGGCGGTGACCACGAGCAGCTTGGGGCCGTCGATGCCGGCCAGGGCCGCGTCGGCGGCGCGGACCGCCTCGCCGGGAAAGGCGGGCGGCGCCAGCCGTACGGACTTCTCCCAGGGGAGGAGAGAGGCGTGGTGCTCGGTGTCGAAGACCACGGTGGTGGTGCCGGCGGGCAGGCAGCGGGCCAGGAGGTTCGTGGCGTCGGTGGTGTTGCGGGTGAAGATCACGGCGTCGTCCGGGCGGGCCCCGACGAACGCCCGGACCGTGTGGCGGGCCTGCTCATAGCGGGCGGTGGTGAGCTGCGAGGCGTAGCCCGCGCCCCGGTGGACGCTGGAGTAGGCCGGGAGCGCGGCGGTGACGGCGGCGCTGACCGGCTCGAGACAGGGGGCGCTGGCGGCGTAGTCGAGGTTGGCGTAGCCGACGAGCCGGCCGCCCTTGACCGGCACCTCGAGGTCGGCCCCGAGCACGGCGGGGATCGGCCTGCCCGTGGCGACCGGAACGGCCTCGGCCTCGGCGGCGCGAGCGGGGACGGAGCTGAAGATCGTCAACGTGGACACGGCACATCTCCATGAGGGTCATCGGACCCCTGGAAGCAGCCACGGAGCCCGCGCTTGCCCGCCACACTTCGTGACGGACCAGGTCTTCACCCGGGGCACCCCGCCGCGGACGCGAGGGTTGCCGGCCAGCTAGCCGGGGCTTGTCGCTGGCACTCATGACCTACGGCGGAGACTATAACCCAATCCCCTCCATCGATCGCAAGTCGGTGAACTTATTCGGCGGCTGACTCGTTGCTACCGGAAATCCCGCTCATGTGTCATGGAGGTGCGTAAATGTTGGACTGGGTAACCGACCCGCAGATCTGGATCGGTTTCTTCACCCTGGTCGCCCTGGAGATCGTGCTGGGGATCGACAACATCATCTTCATCTCCATCCTGGCCGGGAAACTACCTCCCGAACAACGGGACAGAGCCCGGGTGCTGGGTCTGGGCGCGGCGCTGATCACCCGGTTGCTCCTGCTGCTTGCCCTGTCGTGGGTGGTGCAGCTCACCGAGCCGCTGTTCGCCGTCTTCGGTCACGAAATATCGGGACGCGACCTGATCCTGCTGCTCGGCGGACTGTTCCTGCTGGGCAAGAGCGTCACCGAGATCGGCCACAGCATGGACGGCCCCGTGGGCAAGGACGGCAAGAAGGCCGCGGCCGCCTCCTTCGCCTCGGTGATCATCCAGATCATGGTGCTGGACATCGTGTTCTCGCTCGACTCCGTCATCACCGCCGTCGGCATGGTCGACACGCTCGGCGTGATGATCGCGGCGGTCGTGGTGGCGGTGCTGGTGATGCTGTTCGCCTCGGGGCCGATCAGCAGGTTCGTGGACCGGCACCCGAGCATCAAGATGCTGGCGCTGTCGTTCCTCGTGCTGATCGGCGTGGTGCTCATCGCCGAGGGCTTCGGCCAGCACATCCCCAAGGGCTACATCTACTTCGCGATGGCGTTCTCGCTCGTCGTCGAGCTGCTGAACATCCGCATGCGGAGCAAGCGGACGGCGCCACAGGAGGACCCCACTCCTTAAGATGAAATAGTGCGATTTGACCCTTGGGATCCGGATTTCGTGGCGCACCCGTACCGGGTGTACGACGAGCTGAGGCGCGAGGCGCCGGTCAGCTACTTCGAGCCGACGAACCAGTGGCTGATCTCACGTCATGCCGACGTGAACGCCCTGCTCAGGGACCGCCGCCTGGGGCGGTCCCACCTCCACGTAGCCACCAACGAGGAGTTCGGGAGGCCGGCGGAGCCGGAGTTCCAGGAGCCGTTCTGGCGGGTGATCAGGGCGGGCATGCTCGACGTGGAGCCGCCGGTGCACACCAGGCTGCGCCGGCTGGTCTCCAAGGCGTTCACGCCGCGCATGGTCGAGTCGCTGCGTCCCCGGGTGCGCGCCATCGCCGCGGGCCTGGTGGACGCGTTCGTGGAGAAGGGCGGCGGCGACCTGCTCGCCGAGGTAGCCGAGCCGCTCCCGGTGACGGTGATCGCGGAGATGCTCGGCATCCCCCACGCCGACCGCCACCTGCTGCGCCCCTGGTCGGCGGAGATCTGCGGCATGTACGAGCTGAACCCGAGCCTTGAGGCCCAGCACACGGCGGTACGGGCGGCGTCGGAGTTCGCCGACTACCTCAAGACCCTGGCCGCGGAGCGCCGCCGGGCTCCCGGCGACGACCTGATCAGTGCCCTGGCGCAGATCGACGAGCTGACCGAGGACGAGCTGGTCGGCACGTGCGTGCTGCTGCTCAACGCCGGTCACGAGGCCACCGTGAACGTGACGGGCAACGGCTGGTGGTCCCTGTTCCGCAACCCCTCCGAACTGGCCCGGCTGCGCGAGGACCGCTCGCTGCTGCCCACGGCCGTCGAGGAGGTGATGCGCTGGGACACGCCGCTGCAGATGTTCGAACGCTGGGTGCTGGAGGACATCGAGGTGCACGGGGTGGAGATCCCGCGCGGGTCGGAGGTGGCGCTGCTGTTCGGCTCCGCCAACCGCGACCCGGCGGTCTTCGAGGACCCGGACCGGCTCGACGTGGGGCGGGCCGACAATCCGCACATCTCGTTCGGGGCCGGGATCCACTTCTGCCTGGGCGCGCCGCTGGCCCGCATCGAGCTCATCGAGTCGTACGGCGCTCTCCTGGACCGGGCGGCCAAGCTCGAACTGCGGGAGGAGCCGAGCTGGAAGCCCGGCTACATCATCAGGGGGCTGCGGTCGCTGGAGGTCACCGCCGCTGGCTGAGCCAGCCGAACCCGCCGAGCCCCGCCGGGTCGATCAGCTCACCCTCCTCCGACGCCCTGGCCAGCGCCCGGATGTAGGTGCGCGGCTCGGTGCGGGCCAGGTCGATCGGGGGCCTGGTGCCGGTGATCCCCAAAGCCCTCAGCGCGTCGCGCTGTGTGGACAAGGCTGTGGATATCGCGCCGGCCTGGCGCCCGGCCTCGGCGCACGCGTCAAGCGCGACATGAGCCGTGATATCGCAGGTCCCATCGGGGATCGGGGCAACGACCGCGCCGTCGCGGTAACCGGTCAACGTGCCACAGAGCGGCCGGTTATCCACAGGGTGTGCATAATCCACGGCAATCGCTCGGCCCCTTGTGAGGCGTCCCAGGACGGAGGCCCACGCCTCGTCGCGGGGGCGGCCGATCTCCGCGCGCGAGCCCACCCGGGTCAGCGGCCACCACCGGTCGAGCCAGGCGCAGTCGTCCGGTCGCGGCGGCCCGCCGAGGCGCTCCTCGCCCGTGTGGACGTTCACCATGATGAGGCGTGGCCCGGCGGAGGTCTGTTCCACCACGTCGAGCGGCACGTTGTCGAGCCACTCGTTGGCGATGGCCAGGCCCGTGATGCCGGTGGGCACGCTCCGCCGCCAGGCGATCCGCTCGGGCAGGCCGTCCGGCCTGGGGGAGAGGTCGACGGCGGTGACGCGGAGCCGGTCGCGCAGCGCGGGCTCGGCGGCCTCCAGCACCTGGGCGACCAGCGTGCCCTCGCCCGCGCCGATGTCGACCAGGTCGAGCACGTCAGGACTGCCGAGCTCGGCGTCCACCTCCGACAGCAACGCCAGCACCGCGTCGGCGAACGCCGGGGAGGCGCTGACCGAGGTCCGGAAGTGGCCTGAAGGGCGTTCGCGAAGGTAGAAGCCCTCCTCGCCGTACAGCGCGCGCTCCATTGCGGCGCGCCAGGTGAGCCACATGTCAGGACTATCTCATGACTTTCGGGTGACACGCATCGCCATCGTTTGGCTACTCATTGTCGCCGACTTGCGGTACGTTTACCTAATGTCATCGAGCGTGCGCGTTGCGTCACCCCTATTTGGCGTGACCGACCGCTCCCGAGCAAGCACCAGCGGCCCCAGGCCGCGAAACCGAGAGGAGCCCTCGTGCTGAAGAAGGTCATGGTCGTCACAGGAGCCGTCGCCATGCTGTCGCTCGCGGCCCCGGCGCACGCCGACACGACCAGCGGCAACGGCAGTGTGCTCGGCGGCAACCAGCTGCACCTTCCGATCGCGATCCCGATCAACATCTGTGGCAACGCCGTGGCCGTCATCGGCGCCGCGTTCGCCGGCTGCCAGGGCGGCGCCACCGCCTACGTGCCGAGCCACCACTGAAAGAAGAGAGAGCCCGGGCCGGCACTCGTCCGGCCCGGGCTCCGACTCCGGCTGGTCGGTCGGCGAGCGGCCGGCCGGTCGCACCTCCAAGAGGTCACATCCTGCGGGCGTCGGGTCCTGGATGAGGGGACTCGGCGCCCGCTGCCATGCGATGAAACCCCTCTCCTCATCTCTTCCGACAGGGGGTGCACGTTTTGTATGCCCTTGTCGCTTTTGTCGTTAACTCAACGGGCGGCAAAACCGCGGTCATGTAGGAGCCCTCGGGCGAGTCGCGAGACGCGCCCGACAGTCCGCAGCCCTTGAGAGGCCGTTACGCTGGTCGGCAGTGCCACAACAGAAGCCTGCTCGTCGGACCGGAGTCCAGCTCGCCGTGCCTGGTTGAGGCCAGGGCGGCAGTCCGCCCGGCAGGCTTCTCATCAGCAGGTCGACAGGGGTGTGACGTCATGGACGCAGGGGATCGCCCGGCACGGCTGACTGTCGGCGTACTCGGGGCGGGCAAGGTCGGCTCGGCCCTCGGTGCCGCACTGGCTCAGGCGGGCCACCGGATCGCGGCCGCGAGCGGCGTTTCGGACAATTCACAGCGATGGGCGGCCGACCGGCTCGGCGTCAAGCCGTCCAGGCCCGACGAGGTGGTCGCGCAGGCCCAGCTCATCCTGCTCACCGTGCCCGACGACGCGCTGCCCGACCTCGTCAACGGGCTGGCCACGACGGGTGCCGACCTCCACGGCAAGCTGCTGGTGCACACCAGCGGGGCGTACGGGCTGTCCGTGCTGGAGCCGGCGGCCAAGGCCGGCGCGCTGCCGCTCGCGCTGCACCCGGTGATGACCTTCACGGGCAGGGACGACGACCTCAACAAGCTCACCGGCATCTCGTACGGCGTGACCGCCCCCGACGTGCTGCGGCCGATCGCCGAGGCCCTGGTGATCGAGATGGGCGGCGAGCCGGTCTGGATCGCCGACGCCGACCGCGCGCTCTACCACGCGGCGCTGGCCGGGGCCGCCAACCACATGGTCACCCTCATCGCCGAGTCGCAGGAGCTGCTGGGGCGCATCGGCGTCGAGCACCCGGGGCGGATGCTGGGCCCGCTGCTCGGGGCCGCGCTCGACAACGTGCTGCGGCTGGGCATCACGGGGCTGACCGGCCCGGTCGTCCGCGGCGACGCCGGCACCGTGCGCAGGCATGTGGACGCGCTGATCCTGGCGGCGCCCGAGGCGGCGGACGCCTACATCGCGCTGGCCCGCCTCACGGCCGACCGCGCGCTGGCCGCGGGGCTGCTCAAACCGGAGGAGGCGGAGCGGCTCCTCGACGCGCTGGGGGGCAATATATGGACCTGACGGTGCGATTAAGGGGCGTTTTATGGAGCTGATCGTTGCCAGGGGCAGGGAAGACCTGGTCAAGGCACGCCGGGGTGGTGAGGTGGCTCTGGTGCCCACCATGGGTGCGCTGCACGAGGGGCACAGGTCGCTGATCAGGCAGGCCCGCGTCCGCGCCGATCAGGTCGTGGTCAGCGTCTTCGTCAACCCCCTGCAATTCGGCCCAAGCGAGGATTTTTCACGCTATCCCCGTACATTCGACGCCGACCTGGACGTGTGCCGGGCCGAGGGCGTGGACGTCGTCTTCCATCCGGACGCCGCGGAGATGTACGCGTCCGACCGCCAGGTGAGCGTCTCGGCGGGCCACATGGGCTCGATCGTCGAGGGCGCCTTCCGGCCCGGCCACTTCGACGGCGTGCTGACGGTCGTGCTCAAGCTGTTCAACCTGGTCCAGCCCGACCTGGCGGTCTTCGGGCAGAAGGACGCCCAGCAGCTCGCCCTCATCCGCCGCATGGTCGCCGACCTCGACCTGCCCATCGAGATCCTGGGGGCGCCGACCGTACGCGAGCCCGACGGCCTGGCCCTGTCGAGCCGCAACCGCTACCTGTCCGACGACGACCGCCAGGTGGCGCTGGCGCTCTCCCGCGCGCTGCGGGCGGGCGCGGCCGAGCTCACCCCGGCCCGGGTCCGTACGGTGGCCCAGGAGGTGCTCGACGCGGCCGGGCCCCGGCTCACGACCGACTATCTGGCGCTGGTCGATCCGGCGACGTTCGCCGAGGTGGACGAGTCGTACGCGGGGATGGCCGTGCTCGCGGTCGCCGCCACGGTGGGCACCACCCGGTTGATCGACAACGTCACCCTCACCTTGAATCCCGCCTGAGGCGGTTTACCGTCGGGTCATGACCGACGAGGAGCTGCGGGACGAGTTGCTCCGGCGCATGGAGATTGACCAGGCGATGCGCGACCCGGCCAAGGGTTTTCCCGACGACCGGCAGCTGGCGCGGCTGCAGAAGCTCGACGGGGGAAACACCGCCTGGCTCTACTCTGTGGTCGCCACCCGCGGCTGGCCGCTGGTCTCGCAGGTCGGGCACCGGGCCGCGCGGGCGGCCTGGCTGCTGGCCCAGCACGCCACCTCCCGCCGGGCGCAGCGGGTCTTCCACGAGGCGATGGCCGACGCGGTCGAGCGCGAGGAGGCCTCGCCGCGCGACTTCGCGTACCTGGAGGATCGGGTACGCGTCCGCTCGGGCCGTCCCCAGCTCTACGGGACGCAGTTCCACGACGGCGTCGGCGGCCTGGAGCCCATGCCGATCGAGGACCCCGGCCTGCTCGACGAGCGTCGCGCGGCCGTGGGGCTGGAGCCGTTCGCCGAGTATGAGGCGTTCATCCGGAAAACAGAGGGCCGCTGACATCTCACTCCGCACGAGGCGTTATCGTCATATTGACGAAATCCCTCAGTGAGGAGACCCCTGATGAGTGCACCGGCGATTCCCCTGCGGCTGACCGCGCCCGCGGCCGGTTGGACCGTCGAGGCGGACGTGGTCGTCATCGGCTCCGGCGTCGCGGGCCTGACCGTGGCGCTGCGCCACGCGGAGCTGGAGCCGTCCGCCAAGGTGCTGGTCGTCACCAAGGACGTGCTGTCGGCGGGCTCCACCCGGTGGGCCCAGGGCGGCATCGCGGCCGTGCTCGACCCCCGCGACACCCCTGACGAGCACCTGAACGACACGTTGATCGCCGGCGTCGGGCTGTGCGACGTGCGGGCGGTGCGCACGCTCGTCACGGAGGGGCCCGGCGCGCTGCGGCGGCTCATCGGCCGCGGCGCCCGTTTCGACCGCACCCCCGACGGGGAGCTCCAGCTCACCAGGGAAGGTGGGCACAGGCGCGACCGGATCGTGCACGCGGGCGGCGACGCCACGGGCGCCGAGGTGCAGCGGGCGCTCGTCGAGGCCGTGCGCGCCGCGGAGATCGAGGTGATCGAGCACGCGCTGGTGCTCGACCTGCTCAAGGACGCGCGGGGCCGGGCCAGGGGAGTGACGCTGCACGTCATGGGCGAGGGTGCCCGTGACGGGGTGGGTGCGGTGCGCGCCAGGGCGGTGGTGCTGGCCACCGGCGGCATGGGCCAGGTCTACTCGGCCACCACCAACCCCGCCGTCTCCACCGGCGACGGGGTCGCGCTCGCGTTGCGGGCCGGGGCCGTGGTGCGCGACATCGAGTTCGTCCAGTTCCACCCGACCGTGCTGTGGCTCGGCGAGGGCTCGACGGGCCAGCAGCCGCTGATCTCGGAGGCGGTCAGGGGCGAGGGCGCGTACCTGGTCGACCACGAGGGTGTCAGGTTCATGCAGGGCGCGCACGAGCTGGCCGACCTGGCGCCGCGCGACATCGTGGCCAAGGCGATCATGCGCAGGATACGCGAGACGGGCCGCGACCACATGTACCTCGACGGCCGCCACTTCGGCCGCGAGAAGTGGGAGACCCGCTTCCCCACGATCTACGCCGTCTGCCGCGAGCACGGCATCGACCCGGCCACCGAGCCGATCCCCGTGGCCCCGGCCGCCCATTACGCGAGCGGCGGCGTCATGACGGACCTGCGCGGCCGTACCTCGATCGAGGGCCTGTACGCGTGCGGCGAGGTGGCCTGCACCGGCGTGCACGGCGCCAACCGGCTGGCCTCCAACTCCCTGCTCGAAGGGCTCGTCTTCGCCGAGCGCATCGCCGAGGACATCCAGGCGGTACGCCCCGCGCCGGGCGAGCCGGTCGAGAGCGGCGCCGCCTCCGGCCTGGTGGACCCGAGGGTCAGGCCCAGGATCCAGGCGCACATGAGCACCGGGGCGAGCGTGCTGCGCAGCCGCGAGTCGCTGCTGGCCACGGCCAGGGCCCTGCGCGACGCCCGCTGGACGCCGGTCGAGGTGCCCGCCTGCACCGAGTCCTGGGAGGCCACCAACCTGCTCACCGTCGCCACCGTGCTCACCGGCGCGGCGGCGGCCAGGCTCGAGACCCGCGGCTCGCACTGGCGCGAGGACTACGGCACCCGTGACGACAACGAATGGCTGGGCCACCTGGACGTGACCCTGACCGAGGAGGGCCCCCGCATGACGTACACGCCCCACGGCGACGCGATTCCGCCGCGCCTGGCGCAGGAGCTGACCGCCGCCGGGCTGGACCCGGCCGAGGTGGACGCGCTGATCGACCGGGCGCTGGCCGAGGACCTGCAGGAGGCCGGCGACGTGACGAGCCTGGCCACGATCCCGGCCGAGCAGCGCTCGGTGGCCGACGTGGTGGCCCGCAAGGACGGCGTCGTGGCCGGGCTGGCGGTCGCGGAGGCGGTGTTCGTCCGGCTGGGCGCCGCCCGTACCGAGAGAAGGGCCAAGGACGGCGAGCGGGTGCGGGCCGGAGACGTGCTGATGACGGTCGAGGGGCCGGTACGGGCCCTGCTGACGGCCGAGCGCACCGCGCTCAACCTGCTCACGCACCTGTCCGGGGTGGCCACGCTGACCGGCAGGTGGGTGGAGGCGATCAGCGGCACGGCGGCGCGCGTGCGGGACAGCCGCAAGACGCTGCCGGGGCTGCGGGCGCTGGAGAAGTACGCGGTGCGCTGCGGCGGCGGCGTGAACCACCGGATGTCGCTGTCGGACGCGGCGCTGATCAAGGACAACCACGTCGTGGCGGCCGGTGGGGTGGCCGAGGCGTTCAGGGCGGTCAGGGAGCGCTACCCCGACCTGCCGATCGAGGTGGAGATCGACCGGCTCGATCAACTGGAGGCCGTATTGGACGAGGGAGCCGAGGAGATCCTGCTGGACAACTTCACGATCGAGGACACGGACCGCGCCGTACATGTCGTGAAAAATCGGGCAGGGAACAGGGTTGCGCTCGAAGCCAGCGGGGGATTGACCTTGGAATCGGCTCGTCGCGTGGCCGAAACTGGCGTTGACTATCTGGCGGTGGGAGCGCTGACGCACTCTGCGCCGGCTCTGGACATCGCATTGGATCTGCGGGGGTAATTGATGCTGCTCACGATCGACGTCGGCAACACGCACACCGTGCTCGGGCTGTTCGAGGGCGAGGACGTCATCGAGCATTGGCGGCTGGCCACCGACGCCCGCCGCACCGCCGACGAGATCGCCGTCGTCCTCCAGGGGCTGCTGGCGCAGTCGCCGCTGCTCAAGGGGGCCGACATTGACGGCATCGCCATCTGTTCGACCGTTCCGAGCGTGCTCAACGAGATGCGTGAGATGTGCCGCCGCTACTACGGCGACGTGACGGCGGTGATCGTGGAGCCGGGCATCCGCACCGGGGTGCCCGTACGCATGGACAACCCCAAAGAGGTCGGCAGCGACCGCATCGTGAACGCGCTGGCGGCCATCGAGCAGTACGGCGGCCCCTGCGTCATCGTCGACTTCGGCACCGCGACCTCGTTCGACGCGGTGTCGGCCAAGGGCGAGTACGTCGGCGCGGTGACCGCGCCCGGCATCGAGATCTCGGTCGACGCGCTGGCCGCCGCCGGGGCCCAGCTGCACAAGGTGGAGCTGGTCAGGCCGCGCTCGGTGATCGCCAAGAACACCGTGGAGGCCCTGCAGGCCGGCATCATCTACGGCTTCGCGGGCCAGGTGGACGGGATCGTGGAGCGGATGGCGGCCGAGCTGGCCGACGACCCCGACGAGGTGACGGTGGTGGCCACGGGCGGGCACGCGGCACTGGTGGTGGGCGAGTCACGCTCCATCGACGTGCACGAGCCGTGGCTGACGCTCATGGGCCTGCGCCTGATCTACAAGCGGAACACGGCCTGAGCCCCGACAGAAAAAAGCGGCCTCCCGCCCGGGTGGGAGGCCGCTCGCACGTCCGGGGACGACTCGTCACTCGCTCTCGGCGGTGTAGATGTAGTCCCAGGGGCTGCACTTCGTGGGGTAGTTGCTGTACTGGCCGATCTGGCAGACCTTCACCCGCACGCTGAAGACGTCGTTCTCCGAGAAGGTGAACTTCTTGTAGCCGGGGAAGCCGCAGTACTTCTTGGAGAAGACCGGCGACCAGTCGTGGTCGAAGTCGCTGGCCTCGAACTTCACGAATGCGCACTTGCCGCCCTCGTCCTCGTCGCGGTTGTCCAGGTCGTAGAGCCGGCCCTTGACGGTGACCTCGTTCGACTCGCCGTCCTCGTCCCAGCTGACGCCGATCCAGCCCTGCGACTTCGCCAGGCCGTTCTTGGAGTAGACGGGGCTCCAGTAGTCGGAGTAGTCGTCGTCGTGGTTCGGGGCGCCGGCCGTGGCGGCGTTGGCGGCGGAAGGCAGCGACAGGGCCAGAGCGCTGGTGGCGGCGACGGCGAGGAAGCCTGTCGCGATCTTCTTCAACATCTTCTCTCCTTGAGCTCCCCTTGGACCGGCTCCCTACCGGTTCCCCCCTGAGCTCGTGAGACATTGATAGAAGAGGGCTCTTGCAGCGGTCCTGCAGCGTGCCGACGAACCCTTGCAGGTCGCCATATCCCCTACCCTTTGTTCTTGTGAGCGACGAACTTCCCGAGCAGATGCGCATCCGGAGGGAGAAGCTCGACCGCCTTCGCAGCGAAGGCGTCGACCCTTACCCGGTGAATTTCCCCCGTACGGCCACCAACGCCGAGGTCCGGGAGAAATACCAGGGCCTGGAGCCCGACACCGCCACCGGCGACACGGTCGCGGTCGCGGGGCGCGTCATGCTCAACCGCGTGGGCGGCAAGCTCTGCTTCGCCACGCTCCGCGACGGCGGCGCCGACCTCCAGGTCATGATCTCGCTCGACAAGGTGGGCGAGGACTCGCTGGCCGCGTGGAAGCGCGACGTCGACCTGGGCGACCACGTGGGCGTGACCGGCGAGGTCATCACCTCGCGGCGCGGCGAGCTGTCCATCCTCGCCGACAGCTGGCAGATCACCGCCAAGTGCCTGCGTCCGCTGCCGGAGAAGCACGTCGGGCTCACCGACCCGGAGGCGCGCGTCCGCCAGCGCTACGTCGACCTCATCGTCAACGACGAGTCGCGGAAGATGGCCCGCCTGCGCAGCGCCACGGTGCGCGCGGTGCGCGACTTCTGGCACGAGGAGGGCTACCTCGAGGTCGAGACGCCCATGCTGCAGCCCATCCACGGCGGCGCGACGGCCCGGCCCTTCAAGACCCACATCAACGCCTACGACATGGAGCTCTACCTTCGCATCGCGATCGAGCTCTACCTCAAGCGGCTCGTGGTCGGGGGCATCGAGAAGGTCTTCGAGATCAACCGCAACTTCCGCAACGAAGGCGCCGACTCCACGCACAATCCCGAGTTCACGATGCTCGAGGCGTACGGCACCTACCTCGACTACAACGACATGGCCGACCTGACCCAGCGGATGTACCAGAAGGCCGTGGTGGCGGCCCTGGACACCACGGTGGTCGTCCACGACGGGGTGGAGGTCGACCTCGGGATCGCCCGGTGGCCGCGCATCACCCTGTACGGCGCGGTGTCGGAGGCCGTGGGCGAGGAGATCACCACCGCGACCGGCCTGGAGGAGCTCCGCAAGATCGCCGACCGGCGCGAGATCCACTGGGACCCGAAGTGGGGTCCGGGCAAGCTGGTGCAGGAAATCTTCGAGGCCCTGGTGGAGCACACGCTCGTCCAGCCCACGTTCGTCATGGACTACCCGCTGGAGACCTCGCCGCTGACCCGTCAGCACCGGGACAACCCGCTGCTGACCGAGAAGTGGGACCTGATCGGCTTCGGCACGGAGCTGGGCACGGCCTACTCCGAGCTGATCGACCCGATCGAGCAGCGCCGCCGCCTGGTGGAGCAGTCCCTCCTGGCCGCCGGGGGCGACTTCGAGGCGATGCAGCTGGACGAGGACTTCCTGCAGGCCCTCGAGTACGCGATGCCGCCCACGGGGGGCATGGGCGCGGGCATCGACCGGATGATCATGGCCTTCACCGGCAAGAACATCCGCGAGACCATCCTGTTCCCGCTGGTCAAGCCCACCCACTGACCGGCGTCCTGCCGCCGTCGTAGAGCGCCCGCCGCGGGCGCTCTACCCTCTCCTGGTAGGCAGCGATCGGGAAGGGGTGCGCGGATGGCCACGAAGACGGCGGCGGAGCAGCGGGACGAGGCCAGGCAGGTCTTCGACGCGTACTTCGCCGAATGCCCCTCCAGGAAGCTGCTCGACACCCTCAGCGACAAATGGGTCACCCTCCTGCTGACCGCGCTGGCGCAGGGCCCGCGCCGCTACAGCGACCTGTCCAGGCGCATCGCGGGCGTCAGCCAGAAGATGCTCACGCAGACCCTGCGCGGCCTGGAGCGTGACGGCCTGGTCTCGCGCACGCTCACCCCTTCTGTGCCGGTACGGGTGGACTACGCGCTCACCCCGCTGGGCGAGAGCCTGATGCCGTTGGTGGCCGCGATCAAGAGCTGGGCCGAGGCGCACATGGAGGACGTCGAGGCCGCCAGGGACCGCTACGACGCCGCCGGCGCCTGAGCGATCACCGCCGTCGCGAATCCGGCTTCCGGGCCGCCCGGTTTCCGATCCGAAGCCGCTTGTAAGCATCGCGTCAAGGCCGCGGAGGCGCGGGTCAGGGAGCGTCCGTGGTGCCCCGGCCACCCCTGTGATCCCGCCGGGCACGCGCACCCGGAAACGAGGCCGCCCGGCCCGGCGGTCAGAGCAGGACGCCCGCCACCCGGCGGGCCGCCGGCCTGAACCCGTGGCGGCAATTGCCATAGCGGATTGATCCAATTGCCTTAATCAACTGCCTGACCTGGGTTGTCGGATCGGGTGGGAGCGCAGTACAAAGCGAGCGATTGGTGGCTTGCCGTGCGCCGGAAAGATCGCGTCACGGACGCGTGTCCCGCGATAACGCGGGTATCGATCATGCGGAATATCCATGGCGGACCGATCGAAAACCGGAACGCTGGTCAGGGCCATTCCGGAAGCCCCAATGTGATCACTCTACGTTCTGACATATCGCGAGTGCGTCATATATAGCGGATCATGTCAATAGCGCTCGTCAAGTGCGGCGATTGTCATGCTTGACGACCTTTCCACGATGCGTTTACCGTCTGCGAGGAGCGGCTTTGGCCCGTCTGTGAGGTCCAAGTTCTGCTGTTGGGGGGAGGGCTCCCGATGGATGTGCTCACTGAAGGCGTTGAGCTCAGCCATGCTGATTTGGCGCTGCTGGCGGAGTTGGCCAAGGGAGTCACGGTCGATCGGGTTGGGCGGCGGCTGGATATCAGCGGGCGCACGGTACGACGAAGATTGCGCGGCATCTGCGACCGCATAGGCGTGGCCACGGCGATCGAGGCCGTGGCCTGGGCAGCCCGCCGCCAGCTGATCTAGCCGCGGCGGACCGCCGGGGTGCGGGCTCAGTCGGCGATGCGCACCGCGCCGGCGAACGGCCGCCTCGCGATCGACGCGATCCGTACGACGTCACCCGTCTGCGGGGCGTGCACCATCATGCCGCCGCCGATGTAGATGCCCACGTGGTGCAGGTCGCTGTAGAAGAACACCAGGTCGCCCGGCCGGAGTTCCTCGCGCGAGACGTGCCGGCCGGCCGTCCACTGGTCGCCGGTGTAGTGCGGCAGCGAGATGCCCACCCGCTGGAACGCCGCCATGACGAGCCCGGAGCAGTCGTACGAGCCGGGGCCCTCGGCGCCCCAGACGTACGGCTTGAGCTGCTGCGTGAGCGCCCACCGCGCGGCCTCCGCGGCCTTCCCCGAGCCCGGGATCGGCAGGTTGACGCGCACGGCCCGCGTGCCGGGGCGCCCGGCCTCGCCCAGGGCCCGACTGAACAGGCTGCTCTCGACCTTCGTCACCAGCTTGGTGATCTTGTTGCGCTTGGCCTCGAGGTCCGTGACGAGCTTCTGGACCTCGTCGATGCGGGCCGTGGCGCTCTGCTTGGCGCGGGTGGCCGTGTCCATCGCCTTGGTGAGCTGGTTGATTTCCTCGCCCTGCTCGGTCTGCAGCGCGTACGAGGTCGCGGCGCGGTTGAGGAAGCCCTCGGGGTCGTCGGAGGTGGCGAAGGCGAGGGTCTTCAGACCGCCCGTGATGTAGGCGTTCTGGGCCAGCGCGACGGCTTTCGAGCGCTTGGCGGCGAGATCCGTCTCGCTGCTCGTCAGCGTCTTCTCCGCGGCCTCGGCGGCCTTCTTGGCGGTCTTGAGCTTCTCCCGCTGGCCGTTGTACTGCTCGGTCAGCGTCTCGATGTCGGTGTGCAGCTTCGTGGCCTGGTCGGCGAGCTCTTTCAGCGAGGGCTCTGGATCCGCGGACGCCGAACCGACGGGGATGGCGAACAGCAGCGCGGCGACTGTGAGACTCACCACACCTACGCGGCGTGGTCGCCGGGCCCGTTCCGGAGGGCGGGCGTGCTTGCCCGCCGACTTCCCCCCACCGCTGAGCGTGGGCTTCACCAACCAGCTCCTCTCGTCGACGCCTACCGGGTTAGCTGACGGGTTCGGGCCGGAGCAGCCCTACCGAAAGACTCGGATTCACCCCAGTGGTGGCGTCGGAGGTCGCCACCGGCGGTTCCCCGGCTTCTCTTGCGAGAATTGGGCGTGCCTCCCGCGCGACACGCGGGAAACATTGTCGCTGGACACTAATGCACTCCGGGTTCGTGCTCAACCAGAACTGCCAAGTCTGTAGAGGTTTCACAACCGAAGGGTCACAAGGTGATCTCGTGGGCACCCGTGCAGAAGAGGCCCTACGCCCTATTTGTCCGCGCTTTCGGCGGGCGCGAGCTGGCCGCGCGATCCCGTGCCGATCTGACCACGAGATGTAACAAGATGGGCCGAGACATGGGAGTTAGGGCTGAGCCGTAATGAGATCTGTACCCTGGAGAACCATGGAGCAGGTGGCCGAGCTGACAGTGCCCGAGACCGCGGTGGTGGTCCGGCGTGCCCGCACGCCCGACGTGCGCATGGTCAGACGCCTGGTGGACACCTACGCGGGGGCGGGGCCGCGGCTCCTGGAGAAGGCCACGGTGACGCTGTACGAGGACGTACAGGAGTTCTGGGTGGCCGAGCGAGACGGGCAGGTCGTCGGCTGCGGCGCGCTCCACGTGCTCTGGGAGGACCTCGCGGAGGTCCGCACGGTGGCGGTGGATCCCGAGTGCCGGGGGATGGGCGTCGGCCACCGGATCGTCTCCGCGCTGATCCAGCAGGCTAAGGATTTGGGTCTGCGACGTGTATTCTGTCTTACTTTTGAGGTCGACTTCTTCGCGCGACTCGGGTTCCGCCCGATTCAGGGCACACCGGTCTCACCTGAGGTCTACGCCGAACTGCTGGCCTCGTACGACGAGGGTGTTGCCGAGTTTTTGGATCTTGAACACGTCAAGCCGAACACGCTGGGAAACACCCGCATGCTGCTCCACCTGACATCGGGTGACGTGGACCTTGACCAGATGGAAAGGTGATTGTTGATACCTATGTCGATACGTTGGGCAGCACAGGCATGTGTCCTGACACGTGCCACATGCGCACTCGAAGCGAGGTGACACGGTGAGCACCGGACAGCCGCCGTATCCACAGGACGAATCCGGCGACAACTCTGCGCCTCCCTATTACGGGCAGCAGAACCAGGGCCGCCACCCCGGCGAGCCCGACCCGGACGCGACTGTGATCGGCTACCGGGCGGACGACGCCTATGGGCAGCAGCCCCCGTACGGTCAGCAGGGCTACGGCCAGCAACCCCAGTACGGACAGCAACAGCAGTACGGTCAGCAACCCCAGCACGGACAGCAGCAGCACGGCCAGCAACCCCAGTACGGCCAGCAGCAGCAGTCCCAGCCTGACTACGGCCAGCAGGCCCAGCCCCAACAGGGCTACGGGCAGCAGGGCTACGGCCAGCAGCCGCAGTCCCAGGCGGACTACGGCCAGCAGCAGTACGGCCAGCAGGGCTACGGTCAGCAGCCGCAGTCGGGTCAGCAGGGCTACGGCCAGCAGTACGGCCAGCAGCAGTCCCAGCCCGGCTACGGCCAGCAGGCCCAGTCCCAGCAGGGCTACGGCCAGCAGCCGCAGTCGGGCCAGCAGGGCTACGGCCAGCAGTACGGCCAGCAACCCCAGTCGCAGCCGGACTACGGCCAGCAGCAGTACGGCCAGCAGCCGCAGTCCCAGCCCGATTACGGCCAGCAGCAGTACGGCCAGCAGGGCTACGGCCAGCAGCAGCAGTCCCAGCCCGGCTACGCACAGCAGGGCTACGGCGACCAGCAGTACGGCCAGCAGCAGTACGGGCAGCAGGGTTACGGGCAGGCGCAGCAGTACGGCCAGCCCGGCTACGGCCAGGCCTACGGCCAGCCCGGGCCCGTGGGCGTGCAGCCGCCCGGCGCGCCGGCACCGCTGGCGGAGTGGTGGCAGCGCCTGGTGGCGAGGCTCATCGATGGGGTCATCCTCTTCATCGTGAACGTGGTCATCGGCCTGATCATGGGCGTGCTGTTCCTGGCCACCTACTCTTCGCTGGACGGCAGCGGCGGCGGCATGTTCTCAGGTGTGGTCGTGACCATCCTGACGGCGATCGTCGTGACCGCCCTGTGGGTCGCCTACGACTTCTTCCTCCTGAAGGCGAAGGGGCAGACCGTCGGCAAGATGGTCATGGGCATCAAGGTCGTCCCCGTGGGCCAGGGCATACCGCCGGGCGGCCTGCCGACCGACGTGGCGCTCAAGCGCGCCGGCGTGACGTGGGGCGGCTGGATCCTCAACGCTCTCCCTCTGGGCTTCATCGGCTCGCTGCTCGCCTACGCGGCCGTGGGCGTCAACGGCGCCTCCCAGCTCTGGGACAAGCCGCTGCAGCAGACGTTCGCGGACAAGTTCTCCAACACCGTGGTGGTGAAGATCAAGTAGTCCAAGCGTCAGGTAAAAGCAGGGGCCGGCTTCGCGTCGGCCCCTGTTTTGTGTGCACAGGCCGTACCAAAATGGGGAACCTGAGCCGCTGATGACGCGAGGTGGGGGTTATGGCCGGGTCGCCGCCGCGGGCGGACGCGCCGCCCGCGGAATGGTGGGAACGGCTCGCCGCCCGGGCGATTGAGGCGTTCGTCTTCGGGGTGCTCTATTACATTCTGTTCATCGCGCTGTGGGGCGTCTTCCGGACTGTAGGGATGCTGGAGGCGTTCGACGGCCGGCTGCCCGGTGTGTTCGCCTGGCTGGCGGCGGGGCTGGCTTATACCGGCTACGACTGGTGGGCCCATTACCGGCGCGGCAGGACGTTCGGCAAGGCGATCATGGGGATTCGCCTGGCGCCGCCCCACGTGTCCTCCAGGGCGCTGCTCAAACGGGCCCTGGTCTATCCGGGCCCCGTCATGCTGATGGGCATTCCCGTGGCCAATCTGGTGGCCGGAATGCTCCTGTTCTGCGTGGGGCTCCTCATCCTGATCGACAAGCCCCTGGAACGCGGGCCGCATGACAGGCTGGCCGGAACGCGTGTGGTAAAAGATCTTCGCTGACCCATCCCGTGCCTGGCAGGAAGCCAATTCCAAAAATTTTCTCTTGATCCGGTAAGGAGCCTGGAGAGACTGGCATTAGGCTATGGGGCATCCGGGTCGCCGGATGTTGGTGCCCTGCGAGGCGCAGGGCATCTGTGCGCCGCTATGGTCGGGTGCGAACGGTAGTCACCTGGCGCGTCGTGAGGGCCGCAACGCCCCTCCTGGGCGCGCTCCCATCCGCAAAATGCGCCCCTGAAACCCCGCAAGCCGTGGAGGCGAGGACGAATGGAAGCCCTAACAGACGTATTGTCAGCGCTCATCCCCCCGGTGGTGGTCGGGGGCGCCTTCATCTTTGGCGTAGTGAAGTTGGTCCGGTCCGAGGCCCTGGGAGGCCGCCGAAACCGCGAGGATCCGGTCGACGGGCAGAACTGATCGGCCAGTCAGCCGAATCCCCGCTGCGCTGAATTGTCTCCGCGCCTTTCCGGGTATATGTTTGGGCAGGCGAATGAAACAATGCTCCGCGAAAGGATTGCGTAGATGGCCAAGCAGATCCAGGAGATTCTCATCGATGACCTCGATGGGGGCGAGGCCAATGAGACGGTCAGCTTCGCTATTGACGGCTCGTCCTATGAGATTGACCTCAGCGACCTTAACGCGAAGAAGCTGAGGGACGCGCTCACGCCTTTCGTGCAGCATGCGCGCAGGGCAGGCGCCGTCACCGCACGTCGCCGCGGTCGCGGCGGCAGCAGGGCGATGAGCCGCGAGAAGAGCTCGGAGATCCGGCAGTGGGCCAAGGCTCACGGCCTGCCGGTCAGCGAGCGCGGGCGGATCGCCTCCACGGTCGTCGAGAAGTACGAAGCGGCCCACTGAGCAAGCCGACGATCGACCATGCGCTTATGCCGTTCGCCTAGGACCCCGGCGGCCGCCATAAGCGCATGATCGTTATCCGGGTCGGAACTCGAAAGCCGGACCGCCCGGACTGTGATCTTCTGTGTGCACATATGCGGGCGTTTTGGCTGCGTGTTCGGCTTCGCCCGTGGCGCTGTTTCGCCGGCGGTCGTCCACATATGTGGCGGCGTCGTAGTCGCGCGCCGAAAGCCGTGTGAGGCGGCCATACCTCATTCAACGTACGCTCGCGTCCGTACGTCACGATCGATCTCCGCGCTCATGGAACGCGCCATGACGGAAAACCCGGCGCCGTATAGCCCGGAAGCGATCTACGGGGCGGCGGCGGGTGTATACGGGCGATCTCACCGAGCGTAAACCCGCGACCGGCGCGAAGGTAAAGCGGTGCCGGGCTGGATGCGTGGCGGCGGGCAATACCGCGGGCGACGGGATCCCCGCCGGCGGGCAAAACCCGCGAACCCGAGCAGGGCTCGGACAATCCCCGTTCCCCGGCATCTGCACACAATGCCGTGCCTTCTCAACTGCGCGGAAGTGCCGCGAATCCGGAGGGCCGAGCGAGACGTGGTCTCATCATGCGAGATGAAGTTGGTAACCGGGCTGACCGGATGCAAGATTCCCTTGGTGTGCCGCCCGTCCCGCGTTGTGCTCAGGGCGTAGGGCGGTCGTTTGGACGGCGGCCCTCCGCTACGTAGGATGATTACGTAACGATACGGACGCGGCATCTGAGATGTGCGGGCGAAGTGGCGCCCCAACGCTGGCTCCGCCCCGGCGCGTCCGATGGTCGATCCGTGTGTACCGCGTGCGCCGCAGAGGGCAATTTTTGACGCTTCCGCGAAGCGTCCTAAACATCGTTCGCTTGCGGCGTATCGGGAACACGTCACCCCCGAACAGTAGTTGGATGGAGGGTGAACGCCCTGCTCTCGGGGAACGTCTCTGCTATAGAGCGTGTCAGTGGCAGTGGGCACGGTTCGCCGAGCCAGGGCTAGCATGCGGGATGACGGGCCCGGATTTACCGGACCTGACTGACCGCTCTGTGAGGAGCGACGAGATGTTCGAGAGGTTCACCGACCGAGCGAGGCGTGTTGTCGTCTTGGCCCAAGAAGAGGCCAGGATGCTCAACCACAACTACATCGGCACTGAGCACATACTTCTTGGTTTGATCCACGAAGGTGAGGGCGTGGCCGCCAAGGCTCTGGAGAGCCTCGGGATCAGCCTTGAGGGTGTGCGCCAGCAGGTCGAGGAGATCATCGGCCAGGGCCAGTCGGCTCCGTCGGGGCACATTCCGTTCACCCCGCGGGCCAAGAAGGTCCTCGAGCTGTCGCTCCGTGAGGCTTTGCAGCTGGGCCACAACTACATCGGCACCGAGCACATCCTGCTCGGGCTCATCCGCGAGGGTGAGGGTGTGGCCGCCCAGGTGCTGGTCAAGCTTGGGGCTGATCTCAACCGTGTCCGGCAGCAGGTCATCCAGTTGCTCCACGGTTACCAGGGCAAGGAGCCGGCCGCGGCAGGCGGCCCGCAGGAGTCGGCCCCGTCGACCTCTTTGGTGCTCGACCAGTTCGGCCGCAACCTGACCCAGGCGGCCCGCGAGGGCAAGCTGGATCCGGTCATCGGCCGCGAGAAGGAGATCGAGCGGGTCATGCAGGTCCTCTCCCGGAGGACCAAGAACAACCCGGTTCTCATCGGCGAGCCCGGCGTCGGCAAGACCGCCGTCGTCGAGGGCCTGTCGCAGAAGATCGTCAGGGGCGAGGTGCCCGAGACGCTGAAGGACAAGCAGCTCTACACGCTTGACCTCGGCGCCCTGGTCGCCGGCTCCCGCTACCGCGGTGACTTCGAGGAGCGCCTGAAGAAGGTGCTCAAGGAGATCCGCACGCGCGGCGACATCATCCTGTTCATCGACGAGCTGCACACGCTCGTCGGCGCGGGCGCCGCGGAGGGCGCGATCGACGCGGCCAGCATCCTCAAGCCCATGCTGGCGCGCGGCGAGCTGCAGACGATCGGCGCGACCACGCTCGACGAGTACCGCAAGTACCTCGAGAAGGACGCGGCGCTGGAGCGCCGGTTCCAGCCGATCCAGGTGGCCGAGCCCTCGCTCAGCCACACGATCGAGATCCTCAAGGGTCTGCGCGACCGCTACGAGGCGCACCACCGCGTGTCCATCACCGACGACGCGCTGGTGGCCGCCGCGCAGCTGGCCGACCGCTACATCAGCGACCGCTACCTTCCCGACAAGGCCATCGACCTCATCGACGAGGCCGGTTCCCGGATGCGCATCCGCAGGATGACCGCTCCGCCGGACCTGCGCGAGTACGACGAGAAGATCGCCAACGTCCGTCGCGACAAGGAGTCCGCGATCGACGCGCAGGACTTCGAGAAGGCGGCTGCCCTCCGCGACCAGGAGAAGCAGCTCCAGCTCAAGCGCGAGCGGCGGGAGAAGGAGTGGAAGGCCGGCGACATGGACGTCGTGGCCGAGGTCACTCAGGAGCTCATCGCCGAGGTCCTGGCGACCGCCACCGGCATCCCGGTCTTCAAGCTGACCGAGGAGGAGTCGCAGCGCCTGCTCCGCATGGAGGACGAGCTCCACAAGCGGATCATCGGCCAGGACGACGCCATCAAGGGCCTGTCGCGCTCCATCCGGCGTACCCGCGCCGGTCTGAAGGACCCGCGCCGTCCCGGTGGCTCGTTCATCTTCGCGGGCCCCTCCGGTGTCGGTAAGACCGAGCTGTCCAAGGCTCTGGCGGAGTTCCTCTTCGGCGACGAAGACGCTCTGATCAGCCTGGACATGTCGGAGTTCATGGAGAAGCACACCGTCTCCAGGCTGTTCGGCTCGCCTCCCGGCTACGTCGGCTACGAGGAGGGCGGTCAGCTCACCGAGAAGGTGCGGCGCAAGCCGTTCTCCGTGGTCCTCTTCGACGAGATCGAGAAGGCCCACCCCGACATCTTCAACTCGCTGCTGCAGATCCTGGAAGACGGTCGCCTGACCGACGCCCAGGGCCGCGTGGTCGACTTCAAGAACACGGTCATCATCATGACCACCAACCTCGGCACCCGTGACATCTCCAAGGGCATCGGGGTCGGGTTCGCGAAGTCGAACGACGCCGACTCCAACTACGACCGGATGAAGTCCAAGGTGCAGGAGGAGCTCAAGCAGCACTTCCGGCCCGAGTTCCTCAACCGTGTCGACGACATCGTGGTCTTCCACCAGCTCACGCCGAAGGAGATCATCCAGATCGTGGATCTGATGCTCGCCCAGGTGGACGCTCGGCTCAAGGACCGCGACATGGGGCTCGACGTCTCGCCCGAGGCCAAGCAGCTGCTGGCCGACCGGGGCTACGACCCGGTCATGGGCGCCCGTCCGCTCCGCCGGACGATCCAGCGCGAGCTCGAGGACTCGCTGTCGGAGAAGATCCTGTACGGCGAGCTCCGGCCGGGGCAGGTCGTCAAGGTGACCATCGAGGGTGAAGGCGACAACGCCAAGTTCATCTTCAAGGGCGAGTCCGCCTCCAAGGTCCCCGACTCGGCCGCCGCCATCGCGGCCCCGATCCAGCACTGACGGATCCCGAAAGCCCCCGTGTGAATCCCTCACACGGGGGTTTTCCCATTTCCGCCTCCTGCGCCCCACGCCTCGGGGGTGGCCCTCGCGTCTCTCGCGTCCGTCACGGGGTGAGCGACCGTGCCCCGGCCGCCGAGGTGCTGCTGATCGTGACCCCCGCCGCGCCACGGACTCGCCGCTAGGGTGGTGCCCGACTGTGGTACGCACCGCGGACTCGCCGCTGGGGTGGTGGCCGACCGTGGCACTCACCGCGCCACGCTCTACGCCGGTGGGGTGGTGCATTCCACCGCCGGGGTGCCGACCTCGGCCCTTGCCTCATCGCGCACCCGTCGCTCGAGCGATGCCGATGCCGCTCCTTCGACGCTGACCCCATCTGGGGCCGTGGGGCGTGGCGGGTTGTGAGGTGGGCACACTCGGTCGTTGCGTAATTGTTGGGATACCGGGTGTGCCGCCACCGCGAGTAGTACTACACTGCGTAGAGCACCGCCAAGTCGCATCCAAGCGAATCACAAGATCGTGTTCCTAGGCTGAGGCCTGCTCCTTGGGGAGTAGCGCGAAATCAACTCGGGGCGGACGCGTGACCACCGAACGAGCAGCCATGCTCTCAAGGGTCAGCATCGTCCAGGGCGGGCGACGGAACACAAAGAGCAAGCCGTGGAGGAAACCGATGCGCCTGCGTCACAATGACGGAACGCTCGTTCACCTCGCCTACAACGCGGGCATCCACCCTGCCGAGGACCTCGAGAACCTGATCGCCCACCTGACCCGCTACGCCGTCCCGGTGCGCAAGCGGCTGGGCGTGGAGCGGATGGGCATCGGGTTGTGGCTCTCGCCGAGCGTCGCCGACCACCTCACGGCCGACCGCATCGAGCTCGTACGGCTGCGCCGCTCCCTGGAGGAGC
Organism: Nonomuraea sp. NPDC003707; assembly: GCF_053587055.1. Classification (NCBI taxonomy): domain Bacteria; kingdom Bacillati; phylum Actinomycetota; class Actinomycetes; order Streptosporangiales; family Streptosporangiaceae; genus Nonomuraea; species Nonomuraea sp. NPDC003707. The sequence goes on from NZ_JBSFNK010000009.1 coordinate 259,949, forward strand.
GCGGCCTGGAGGTCGTGAGCCTCAATGGCACCGGCGGCCGCAACCAGGAGGTCCCCGGCCCCGACTGGGCCAAGCCCGAGCGCTACCGCTACACCATGGCCCTGGCCAAGATCCTGGCGTTCTTGCTGCCGGAGGACGTGCGGTTCGGGAGCATCTCGACGATCCCGATCGGGTGGCGCCGCGACTGGCCCGCCGACCTGCACTCGATCGCCACCCGCCGGCTGGAGCGCCTGGCGCGCGAGCTGCGCGGCATCTACAGCGTGACGGGGAAGACCATCAGGGTCGGGTTCGAGCCGTGGCCCGGGTGCGTGCTGGAAACCACTGAGCAGGCCCTTGAGCGGGTCGGCGGCATCGACTCCGAGCACCTGGGCGTGTGCCTGGACGCCTGCCACCTCGCCTGCGGGGCCGAGGAGCCGGGCGCGGCCCTGAAGGGGCTGGCCGCGGCCGGCGCGCCGGTGGTCAAGCTGGGGCACGTGCACAACCACACGGGGGAGACGCCGAGCACGGGGGCCGTACTGCATGACACGCTGATGGCCATGCTGTCGGGCGCGGTGAGCGGCAGTGCGCACATCGAGGTCGAGACGCACAACCTGACCGTGCCGGGGCGTGCCAAGGGGCCGGGTGCCCTGGTGTCGCTGCTGGCCGAAGAGCTGGCCTGGGCCCGTACGAACCTGACCAGCCTGGGCCTCCAACTGGCCGCCTGAGCACGGCCTGCATGAGCACCGCCCGGGCTGAACACCGCCCGGGCTGAGCGCTGCCGAGCTAGGCGTTGCCCGGGCTGAGCACTGTCCGCCCGGGCTGGCCATCGCCCGCCCCAGCACCCTCCGTCTGGGCGCCTCCCGCCCAAGCGTCGCCAGCCTGGGCGCCTCCCGCCTGGGCGCAGCCCGTCTCAGCGCCGCGCCTGAGCGCCCGCAGTCTGCGTCCGGCGCCTAAACCCGACGGGGACGGGGGCGCGTCACAGGCTGCCGAACCAGCCCGGGGTGTCGAGGCGCCAGAGGTTGGCCGGGGTCATTCTGCGCAGGTCCGACTCCAGGGCCTGCAGGCGGTCCTCTCCGAGCTCGGCGGCCCAGCGGGCGCGCAGTGTGTCGAAGATGCGGGCCGACCGGTCCAGGGCGTCTATCCCGTACGGGGTGAGCCGGACGATCTTGCGTCTGGTGTCGTGGGGATCGGCGGTCCGTTCCACGTAGCCGATGCGTTCCAGAGTGTCGATGGTCTTGCCCGCCGCCTGTTTGGACACCCCGAGCGTGCGGCCCAGTTCGACGGCCGTGGTGCCGCTCGGGCCGATCGCCTGCATGACGAACCCGTGCATGGGCCGTATGTCCGGATGCCCCTGCCGGGCGAGTTCGGCGTGGAGCTCGTCGATCAGCACCCTGAACGCGAGCAGCAGGCGCAGCGGAAGTTCGAAGCCTGGACTTGACATGATAGACAACCTGGTTAACTATATAGACAACGTAGTTGCCTATCTTAAAGGAGTTCATCGATGTCTGTTGTCATGGCCGCCGATTCCCGGAAGACCGAGACGCCCAACGGCGTCATGACCACCCTCGCCTCCCCGACCCAGGGCGGGGCGGTGGGCCAGGCCATGTGGCGGGTGGACGCCAAGCCGGGCATGGTCGGGCCGGTGCACGCGTTCGACGTCGAGCTGGTGTGGACCTGGCTCGACGGGTCCGCCGTCGTCGAGTTGGGCGGCGAGCGGTTCGAGGTGGGCCCGGGAGACACCATGGTGCTTCCGGCCGACGTGAGTCGCCAGATGTTCGCGGACCAGGAGCGCGGGTTCGTGTCCATCGTGGTCGCCCCCGCCGGGGCGCGGGCCTACAACCCGAGCGGGGTGTCGGAGCCGGACGCCTGCGACCTCGCGCCCAAGGACGTGGAGCGCATCGTGCCGCTCTGGGTCAGGTAGTCGCGTGGGGGAGGCGGTAGGTGCCGTCGTCCAGGTGCTCGGCCAGGCCGTCGGTGATCAGGCCGTCGAGGGCGCGCTCGCGCTGGACGGCGTCGTCCCACACCGCGTCCAGGGCAGCCTTGGGGACGGGGCCGTGGGCCTTCCGCAGCACCTCCAGCAGGCGGCCCCGGCACTGCCGGTCGGTGCCCGCGTACGCCTGGCCCTTGCGCGCGGGGCCGGCGTGCGGCGGCTTGCCCGCCAGACGCCAGGCGCACACCTGGCTGATCGGGCAGTCGGCGCAGCGCGGGGCGCGGGCCGTGCAGACGAGGGCGCCCAGCTCCATCACGGCCACGCCCCAGCGGGGCGCGCCCAACTCGGGCAGGAGGGTCTCCGCCAGCCGCCGCTCGGCCGCTGAGGTGGCCGTGGGAGGGTATTCCTCCGCGCGTACCGCCCTGGCGAAGACCCGCCGGACATTGGTGTCCAGGACGGCGTGGCGGCCGCCGTAGGCGAAGCTGGCGACCGCGGCGGCGGTGTACTCGCCGATGCCGGGCAGGGACAGCAGGGTCTCGTGATCGGACGGCACCTCGCCGCCGTGCTCGTCGGTGATGGCCCTGGCGCAGGCGTGCAGGCGCAGCGCCCGGCGCGGGTAACCGAGCCGCCCCCAATGGCGTACGGCCTCTCCCGGCTGCTCGGCGGCCAGCGCCCCGGGGGTGGGCCAGCGCTCCATCCACTCGTGCCAGATGGGCAGCACGCGTACGACCGGGGTCTGCTGGAGCATGATCTCGCTCACCAGCACTCCCCACGGGGTGGCGTCGGCGGCGCGCCACGGGAGGTCTCGGGCGTTGTCCTCGTACCAGTCCAGAACGGGGATGTGCAGGAGGTTCGGCTCAACCACGGGGTCAAGCGTATTCGGAGAAGAAGGCCCCTCGGCGTGTCGTCACTCGTTGTAGCCGCATGGCTACCATCCTGTGCCTATGGATCCGGATACTATGCGCGGCGACGGCGGTGACGTCTACTGGCGGCGCCGGATGAGCGTGCTGGTGGCGGTGCTCGTCGTGGTGGCCGTCGTGGCGTGGGCGTGCTCCAGCGGGGGCAGCGGGCCGGAACGCACATCCAGCGCGAAATCGTCGCCGAGTGCGACCCCTGCCGTCGATCCCCTGCTGGCGGGCCTGCGTACGCTCGCGATGGGCACGGCCAGCCCGTCCCCGTCCCCCTCCGTCCCCAGGCCGACCCCCCCGGCGCTCCCCAGGCACCCAGGCGACCCCTGCACCGAACAGGACCTGGTGCTCAGCATGCAAGGCGGCAGGGAGCCGATCTACACGGGCGAGAGCCAGCCCACGTTCCTGGTCACCCTGGTGAACACGGGCTCCGTGATGTGCACCACCGACGTGGGACCGCGCGCCATGGAGATCCGCATCACCTCGGGGGCCGACCGCATCTGGTCCACCGCCGACTGTGTCAGCGGGGCGGGCTCGGAGGTCAAGGAACTGCAGCGCGGGGTGCCGTACGTCCGGTCCCTGGTGTGGAACCGGCACCGCTCCAGCGCCGACTGCCGCTCCACCCCGGCCGCCGCGCTGCCCGGCACGTACGTGGCCACCGTGCGCATGGGCCAGCTCCGCACCGTGAAGGGTGTCTTCCACCTCCGCTGAGGAGCTTGCGCATATGTCGTGATTTCTCCACACATGATCTGGACTCACAGTAGAGTGACCCGGTCATGTGATCATGGAGGAGTCGTTATGAGGCAGACGATCGGCCGTTCGGTTCTGGTGGTGGCGCTGGCGGCGGGCCTGGTGCCGGTCGGCGTCGCGTCCTCGGCGTCCGCCGCCGCGCAGAGGCCGGCCTTCGGGCCCTTCGGGTACGGCAACCTGAAGCTCGGGATGACCGCCGCGAAGGCCAGGGCCACCGGGAGGATCGTCCGCAAGCCCGACGGAGACTCCGCCAGGTGCACGACGTATGACCTCAAGGAGAGCCCGTACAACGAGTACCGCGTGGGGATGTACATCTCGAAGAAGCTGGGCGTGGTCGTGATCGTCGCACCTTCCGGCGCCAGGACTCCCAAGGGCATCGGCATCGGCTCCACCAGCACGCAGCTCAAGGCTGCCTACCCCAGGCTGCGGCGCGGCCCGGGCGGCTACCCCGCCGCTACCGTGCCCGGCAACAGGAAGGCGTACTACCTCTTCAACGAGCGCAAGGGCGAAGTGGTCGAGATGAGCCTGGTGCTGGCCAAGCAGGACTGCCTCAGGGTCGACTAAGAACTTCCAACAGAATGATCTAGGAACACGGGTGATCGCTCCCGAGTTGATCGCGGCGTGACGAAGGGCACGCAGCCGCCATGGCCAGTTCCGGATGAGTTGCGGGCGAGGATCCAGCCTTTGTTGCCAGTGGTGCCTCGTCGTGCCGATCATCCTGGGCGCAAGCGCCTGGAGGATCGCAAGGTGCTGTCGGGCATCTTGTTCGTGCTCTACACCGGGATCTCGTGGGAGCATCTGCCGCAGGAGTTGGGCTTCGGTTCGGGGATGACCTGCTGGCGGCGGTTGCGGGATCGGCATGCCGCACCTGCATGAGCTGTTGCCGGCGGAGTTGCACGCCGCGGGTCGGCTGGACTGGTCCAAGGCGGTGATCGACAGCTCTCACATCCGGGCGCTGAAGGGGGCCCAAAACGGGTCCGAGCCCGGTCGACCGTGGGAAGACGGGCTCCAAGCGTACCGACGGCTGGTCTGGGCCACCGGCGTGAAGCCGGTGATCGCCCGCCGAGGTTCTCGGCATGGCTCCGGCCTGGGCGTCCACCGCTGGATGATCGAGCAGACCATCGCACTGCCGCACTGGTTCGGTCGTCTGCGTATCCGCTGGGAGATCCGCGATGACATCCACGAGGCCTTCATGGCCCTCGGCGCAGCCATCATCTGCCGGCGGAGCCTCGCCCGCTGATCATTGTGTTGGAGGTCCTTGGTCGTGAGGACCGGACCGGGATCGATATTCGGTGGTCTGCCCGCCCCCTGTGGACACAAGATGAGGCGCATGACTCTGGCCACCCCCGTACTGCACACCGCTCGCCTGCGACTGCGCCCCTTTACCGACGCCGACGCGGACCCCCTCTTCGCGCTGCACAGCAGCACCTACGTGCTGCGCTACTGGGACTCCCCGCCGTGGACCGAACGGGCCCGCGCCGAGCGCTTCATCGCGGCTTGCCGGAAGATGGCGGACGAAGGCACCGGGGCGCGGGTGGCCATCGACCGTGTTTCTGACGGGGCCTTCGTCGGCTGGTGCGGTCTGACCCGATGGAACCCGGACTACCGCAGCGCGTCGCTGGGCTACTGCCTCGGTGAGGCGATGTGGGGCCACGGCTTCGCGACGGAGGCCGCGCACGCGTTGCTGCGGTGGGCATTCGACACACTGGACCTGAATCGTGTTCAGGCCGAGGCCGATACGCGCAACGTGGCATCTGCCCGGGTTCTGGAGAAGATCGGATTCGTACGTGAAGGGACGTTGCGGGAAGACTGCATCGTCAACGGCGAGGTGTCCGACTCGTGGGTGTTCGGGTTGATCAGGCGAGAGTGGCAGCCGTCGGCCGTGCCGATTCCAGCCTGCTAAGAGCTCCGAACCACCTCATTGTGTCAGGAGCTCTAAGCGCAGCTTGGGCACCGTGGGTTGGCCCTGAGGAAGGTGAGAACCGGTTCTGGGGGTTCCCTGGCCGGTTGCGATCGCGCCTGTCGCCGAGGTCGGGGTTGCCGCTGGTTGGGTCGAGCGAGCCCTGTCTGTGGCCCTCCGGCGTCTGCTCCTGGAGGGCGAACGCAGGCTCGTCCGTAAGGTGACCGGGTAACGGGCGGGTGCTGGCGAGCGGAGCGAGCGGGGTTTTCAAGGGGTCGAAGGGGCGGAGCCCTTGGGAGGCGCTGCCCTGAGCAGCCGGATTGGCGCGTAGCGCCCCCTACGGCGAAGACGATGCTTTTAGACGTAGCGCTCCAGGATGGAGGACTCGGCCAGGCGGGAGAGGCCCTCTCGGACGCTGCGGGCGCGGGACTCTCCGACCCCGCCCACCGCCTGCAGGTCGTCGATGCTCGCCGCCAGCAGCTTCTGCAGGCCGCCGAAATGGTTGACCAGGCGGTCGACCACCGTGGCCGGAAGGCGGGGGACCTTGGCCAGGAGGCGGAAGCCGCGGGGGCTGACCGGGCTCTCCAGCTTGTCGGCGCCGGTGTGGCCCAGGACGTGGGCGACGGCCGAGAGGTCGAGCAGCTCGCTGCCCGACAGCTTGTCCAGGTCGTGCATCGCCTCGACCAGGCGTCGCTGGCGGCGGCCCGAGGGGGCGGGGAGGTAGTCGCGGATGACCAGCTCCCGCTCCGAGTCGACCCCGGCCACCAGCTCGTCCAGTTGGAGGGACAGCAGGCGGCCGTCCGTGCCCAGCTCCACCACGTAGCCCTTGATCTCGTCGGAGATCCGGCGGACCATCTCCAGCCGCTGGGCCACCGCGGACACGTCTCTGACCGTGACCAGGTCCTCGATCTCCAGCGCCGACAGGGTGCCGGAGACCTCGTCGAGGCGGTGCTTGTAGCGCTCTAGGGTGGCCAGGGCCTGGTTGGCCTTGGAGAGGATGGCCGCCGACTCCTCCAGGACGTAGCGGATGCCGTCGAGGTAGAGGGCGATGATGCGCATCGACTTGCTGATGGCGATGATGGGCAGGCCGGTCTGCCGGGCCACGCGCTGGGCGGTGCGGTGGCGGGTGCCGGACTCGTCGGTGGGGATGGACGGGTCGGGCACCAGGTGCACGGCGGCGCGTACGATCTTGTGGTCGCCGCTCAGCACGATGGCGCCGTCCATCTTGGCGAGCTCGCGCAGCCTGGTGGCGGAGAAGTCGACGTCGAGCTCGAAACCGCCGCTGCACAGCTCCTCGACGACCCTGTTGTAGCCGAGCACGATCAGCCCGCCGGTCTGCCCGCGCAGGATCCGCTCCAGGCCGTCGCGCAGAGGTGTGCCCGGGGCCACCGCGGCCAAGGCCTCGCGACGGCGGTCGTCCAGACTCCTATCCACCTGACCCCCGTGTCGATCGGTCACGCTCAGCTTAGCCGCGCTAGGTCACGTGCGTGAGGGCGTCCCAGACGTTCTCCGCCTGCACCACCTCGAACCCAGGCGCGAACGCCACCGGCCCCACGGGCACCAGAGCACGCTGTCCGTTACGCTTGCGGCCGGCTTCTTCGAGCGATCCGGTCGGCACGAGGGCCCGCTTGAAACCGAGCCTGGCCGCCTCCGTCAGCCTCCTGCGTACGTCCTTGACCGGGCGCAGCTCCCCGGCCAGACCCACCTCGCCGAGCGCGACCAGGCCCGGCGGCAGCGGTTTGTCGCCGGCGGCGCTGGCGACGGCGAGCATGACCGACAGGTCGACGGCCGGGTCGGCCAGCTTGATGCCGCCCACGGTCGCGGTGAACACGTCGCAGCCGCCGAGCCGGGCGTTGAGCCGGCGCTCCAGCACCGCGAGGATCATCTGCACGCGGTAGGTGTCGAGCCCCGACGACGTGCGCCTGGGCTGCTGCGCCTCGGTGCGGGCGACCAGGGCCTGGACCTCGGCGGGAAGCGGGCGGGTGCCCTCGACCGTGACGGTGACGCAGGTGCCGGGCACCGGCTCGCTGCGCCGCGAGACGAACAGGCCGCTCGGGTCGGTGATGCCCTCGATGCCGCGCTCGTGCAGGTCGAAGCAGCCGACCTCGTCGGTCGGCCCGAAGCGGTTTTTGATCGCGCGAACCATGCGCAGCCTGGAGTGGCGGTCGCCCTCGAAGTTGAGCACGACGTCGACCAGGTGCTCCAGCGTGCGCGGGCCCGCGATCGAGCCGTCCTTGGTGACGTGGCCGACCAGCACGGTGGCCATGTTGCGCTCCTTGGCCAGGCGGACCAGGTTTGCTGCCACCTCGCGCACCTGCGTCACCCCGCCGGGCACGCCGGTGGCCTGCGCCGAGCCGATCGTCTGCACCGAGTCGACCACCAGCAACGTGGGCTCGACCTTCTCCACGTGAGTGATCAGGGCCGACAGCTCGGTCTCGGCCGCGAGGTAGAGGTGGTCGCGGATCGCGCCGATGCGGTCGGCCCGCAGCCGCACCTGGGCCGCCGACTCCTCGCCCGTCACGTAGAGGACCTTCTCGCGCTCGGCCATGCTGGCCGCGGCCTCGAGCAGGAGCGTGGACTTGCCGATGCCCGGCTCGCCCGCGAGCAGCACCACCGCCCCCGGCACCAGGCCGCCGCCGAGCACCCGGTCGAGCTCGCCCACGCCGGTCGTGCGCGCGGCCGCGATCTCGGCCTTGACCTGCCCGATCGGCACCGCGGGCGCGGTGGTGGCGCCCGCCTGGACGACATTGGCGCCGGCCCGCGCGCCCTCCTCCTCGACCGTGCCCCACGCCTGGCACTCGCCGCACCTGCCCACCCACTTGGTGGTGCGCCACCCGCACTCGGCGCAGCGGTATCCGGGCTTCTGGGCAGTCTTGGCCATGTCGAGCAGGCTAGCGGGACGTGCCGACAATCTTCGACAGGTAAGAGGCGGAGCCCCGTGTTACGCCAGGCCCAGCTCAGAGACCAGCATGCGCTTGGGCTTGGCCCCGACGATCTGCTTGACCGGCTCGCCGTTCTCGAACAGCAGCATCGTCGGGAGGCCCATCACGCCGTAACGGGCCATGATCTCCGGGTTTTCGTCGGTGTTGAGCTTGCCGATGGTCAGCCCGTGCTCCGCCTCGATCTGGTCCAGCACCGGCGCCACCATGCGGCACGGCCCGCACCACTCCGCCCAGAAGTCGACCAGCACCGGCTTGTCGCTCTTGAGCACCTGCTCCCCGAAGTTCTCGGTGGTCAACGTGATCATGTCTATCCCCTTACGAAGCAACCTGGGCACGATTGCGCGAGCTGGGCGGCGACCTCGGCACGGCGGGCGAGCAGGACCCGGATCTCCTCGTCGATCTGGTTGAGCTTGCGCTCGTAGACCTCGACCGACTCCGCGCACGAGCCTCCCGAGCTGTGCCCCCGGCGCAGGCAGTCGATGAACGGCCGGGTGTCCTCCAGCGTGAACCCGATGCTGAGCAGCGCCCGGATCTCGGACACCAGCCTGACGTCGTCCTCGCTGTAGTCACGGTAGCCGTTGGACCCGCGACGGGCTCTGAGCAGGCCGTGCTGCTCGTAATAGCGAAGTGAGCGGGTGCTCACCCCCGTACGTTCCGCCAGCTCTCCGATGCGCATGCCTTCACGGTAAACGTTGACACCGACGTCAATGTCAAACCGCGAGGGAGCGCCGCCGCCTGGACTGAGGAGCGCCGGGAGCGTAGCGACCAGAGCGACGAGGGAAGGCGGCGGCTCTCCAGCGACCGAGCCGCCTCCGCGGAGCGGAGGCCATGAACACGCACGGAGCGCCGCCGCGAACTCAGTAGTAGCGCCAGCGCAGCACGTTCGGGTAGGGGAGCTCCAGGCCGGGCGTCTCGGCGATGGCCTGTTCGGCCACCTCCGGCGTGAACTCGATGCGCAGCACCGCCTCCAGGTCCGCCCGCCGCTCGAAGGCCATCCTGAGGTCCAGAGGCCGCCGCTGCCAGCCCTGGCGGTCCCAGAACGACTCGACCTCCCGGACGGAGTACGTCGGCACCGTACGCGAGAACCAGCGGCCGAACGCTCCCCGCGTGGCGTCGAGGTCGAGGACGAAGGCCGCGCCGCCGCGGCGTACCACCCGGGTCAGCTCGCGCAGCCCAGGCTCGCAGCCGGGGCCGAAGAAGTACGCCCAGCGCGCGATGGCCACGTCCACGCTCGCGTCGGGCAGCGGCAGGTTCTGGGCCGTGGCGGCGTGGACGGCCACGTTGGCCAGCGCGGCGCAGCGGCGTACGGCGACCGCGGCCAGGTCGCCGTGCGGCTCCACGCCGACCACCTGCGCGGCCTCGGACGCGAGCGCGGGCAGGTGGAACCCGGTGCCGCAGCCGATGTCGAGCACGGTGGCGCCGTTCCAGGGGCGCAGGGCGCGCATCGCCGCGTCGGCCGCGCCCTCGGGGTCGACGGCGCGGTTCTCCAGCTCGTAGATCTGGGGTGTGTTCCAGATGTTCGGGCTGGGGATCGCACCTTTCGCTATCCGTGGCATGCCCCAAAGTTAAGCCAGCCGCCGGGCGCGGCTCACCAAAGGGGCTTTCGCGCCAGATCGGCTCCACCGGCTTAGGCTGGCAGCGTGGCTGATGTCATCCGCGTGCCCAATGCGAAGATCGCATTGTCCACTGCTTCGGTATATCCGGAACGCACTCCCGACGCGTTCGAGCTGGCCGCGCGCCTGGGTTACGACGGTGTCGAGATCATGGTGGGCGCAGACCCCGTGAGTCAGGACATCGACGTGATCGAGCGGCTGTCCGACCACTACAAGATCCCCGTCCTGGCCATCCACGCGCCCTGTCTGCTGGTCACCCAGCGCGTCTGGGGCCGCGACCCCTGGGCCAAGCTGGTCAAGGCGCAGAAGGCCGCCGAACGGCTGGGCGCCTCGACGGTCGTGGTCCACCCGCCGTTCCGCTGGCAGCGGGAGTACGCCCGCGAGTTCGAGACGGGGCTGGCCAGGATGCGTGACGAGACCGACGTCACGTTCGCCGTCGAGAACATGTTCCCCCTGAAGGCCAGGGGCAACGACGTGGTGCCCTACTCGCCCGACTGGAATCCGATCGACTACGACTTCCCGCAGGTCACGCTCGACCTGTCGCACACGGCCGTGTCCGGCTCCGACGCCATGGAGATGGCCGTCAAGCTCGGCGACCGGCTGGCCCACCTCCACCTGGCCGACGGCCTCGGGGTGACCAACAAGGACGAGCACCTCGTGCCCGGCAGGGGCAACCAGCCGTGCGCCCCGATGCTGGAGCGCCTGGCCAACACCGGCTACTCGGGGTTGGTCGTGCTGGAGATCAACACCCGCAAGGCGGCCAGCCGCACCGAGCGGATCGACGACCTGGCGGAGGCGCTGGCGTTCGCCCGGCTGCACCTGGCGGCCACCTCATGAACATAGGGCCGATCAGGGGTCTGGGCAGGATGTTCGAGCGGGTGGCCGACGCGTACGACGCGGGCCGGCCCCACTATCCCGACGAGATGTACCGCGCCCTGACCGAGGTGACCGGCGTCGACCTCGACGGCGCCACCACGGTGGACGTCGGCGCGGGCACCGGCATCATGACGCGTGCGCTCAGGGCGCGCGGCTCCCACGTCATCGCGGTCGACCCGGGCGCGGAGATGCTGGCCCGCCTGGTCTCCCGGTCGGAGAGCGGGACGCCCTCCGTCGCGGCCGTGCTGGCCGACGGCAACGCGCTGCCGCTGGCCGCCGGCGTGGCCGACCTGGTGACGTACGCGCAGTCGTGGCACTGGCTCGACCCCGTGGCGTCGATCGCCGAGGCCCGGCGGGTGCTGCGGCCCGATGGGGCCATCGTGGGCTGCTGGAACTTCAACCACGCGGCCCAGGCCGCATGGCTGGCCGCCTACGAGGCCCGCCTGGCGGAGGCGGTGCCCACCTACTACGGGCCGGCGGTCGAGCAGTGGTCGGCGCCGCCGATCGCCGCGGCCTTCGAGGTGGTCGAGGAGCGCTGGATCCCCTGGACCCGGCTGGTCGGCATCGAGGACTTCCTGCTCGACCTGCGCTCCCACTCCTACATGGCGGCCCTGCCGCCGGAGGCCGCCGACGAGCTGGTCGAGCGGCAGCGCGCCGATCTGCGCAGGGAGTTCCCCGAAGGCGTGCTCTCCGTCCCCATGCGCGTCTACCTGGCGGTGGGTAGGTGACGGTCGATAAGAAGCGGCCGGGGCGCAGGCCCGGGTCGGCTGACACGCGGGGGGAGATCCTTGCCGCGGCCAGGAAGGTGTTCGCGGAGAAGGGGTTCGACAAGGCGACCGTGCGGGGCATCGCCCGCGAGGCCAAGGTCGACCCCGCCCTCGTGCACCACTATTTCGAGACGAAGGAGGGCATGTTCGCGGCGGCCATGCGGCTGCCGTTCTCTCCCGAGACCATCGTCAAGGTGCTGGTCGAGGGCCCGCGCGAGGAGGTCGGCGAGCGGCTCGTACGTATGATCCTGCAGGTCACCGCCTCCCCGGAGACGCGCGAGCCGATGCTGGCGCTGATCCGCTCGGCCATGACCAACGAGCAGGCCGTCACGATGGTCCGCGAGTTCTTCACGAACGCGCTGCTCTTCCAGGTGGCCGACCGGATGGAGGTGCCGCACCTGCGGATCGAGGCGGCGTTCGCGCAGATGTTCGGCGCCATCATGGCCCGTTACGTGATCAGGTTGGAGCCGATGGCGAGCGCCGGTCACGAGGAGCTCGTGGAGGTGCTCGCGCCGACCATCCAGAGGTACTTCACCGGCTAGAGCATTGTTCTGCCAAAGTCGATGACCATAGGGTATGTCGCGTACGCCGGAAATGTTACTCGCGGGTAGGATCCGGGTAGCGGTCTGAGCGACGGGTGACCGTACGCTGACAGCCAACGTCGTCTGTGGGAGGACCCTGTGCTCTGGGTAGCCATCATCGGGCTCGTGATGACCGTCCTCGCGGTGGCCGTCGCCGGCCGCAGGGCGTTGTTCCTGTTCAAGCTGGCGACCGTGGGGCCGCCCGCGCCCGAGCGGATCGACTACGCCAAGTCTCATGCGGCCGATGAGGCGAAGGCGCAGCTGGTCGAGGTGTTCGGGCAGAAGAAGCTGCTGAAGTGGACGCCGTCCGGCGTCGCGCACTTCTTCGTCATGTGGGCGTTCTTCATCCTGCTGACCGTCTACATCGAGGCGTACGGCGCGATCATCCAGGGCGCGATCACCGGCACGCCCGACTTCCACATCCCGCTGATCGGCACCTGGGCCGTGCTCGGCTTCCTGCAGGACTTCATCGCGGTCGCCTGTGTGCTCGGCCTGGTCGCCTTCGCGGTCATCCGGCTCAAGAACTCGCCCGACAAGCTCGGCCGCCGCTCCCGCTTCTCCGGCTCCCACCTCGGCGGCGCGTGGCTCGTCCTGTTCATGATCTTCAACATCATCTGGACGCTGTTCCTGGCCAGGGGCGCGTCGGCGGCCAACGGCAACTTCCCCTACTCCTCCGGCGCGTTCGTCTCGCTCGCGCTCGGCGGCGTGCTGCCGGACAGCGCGCTGCTGGAGGAGATCGCGCTGCTGCTGCACATCGGCTTCATGCTGGTGTTCCTGGTCATCGTGGTGAACTCCAAGCACCTGCACATCTTCACCGCCCCCCTCAACGTGCTCTTCTCGCGCCGTCCCGACGGCCTGGGCGGCGCGCCGGAGATGCGGGTGGCCGGCAAGGTCGTCGACTTCGAGGACGAGGACCTCGACCCGGAGAAGCTCGGCCGCGGCAAGATCGCCGACACCACGTGGAAGGGCTTCCTGGACTTCTACTCCTGTACGGAGTGCGGCCGCTGCCAGTCGCAGTGCCCGGCGTGGAACACCGACAAGCCGCTGTCGCCGAAGATGCTCATCCTCGACCAGCGTGACCACGCCTTCAAGGTGGCCCCGTACCTGCTGGCCGCCCAGCAGGGCGTCGAGCACAAGGACACCGACGTGCTCGCGCTGCTGGAGAAGCCGCTGGTCGGCGAGGACGGCGTGATCCACCCCGACGTGCTCTGGTCGTGCACCAACTGCGGTGCCTGCGTCGAGCAGTGCCCGGTGGACATCGAGCACATCGACCACATCCTCGACATGCGCCGCTACCAGGTCATGGTGGAGTCGTCGTTCCCGTCCGAGGCGGGGGTGATGGTGAAGAACCTGGAGAACAAGGGCAACCCGTGGGGCATGTCCGAGATGAAGCGGGCCGACTGGATCGAGGAGCTGGACTTCGAGGTCGAGCTCGTCGAGGACAAGATGCCCGAGGACGCCGAATACCTGTTCTGGGTGGGCTGCGCGGGCGCGCTCGAGGACCGGGCCAAGAAGACCACCAAGGCCGTGGCGGAGCTGCTGCACATCGCGGGCGTGAAGTTCGCGGTGCTCGGCCCGATGGAGGCGTGCACCGGCGACCCGGCCCGCCGCCTGGGCATGGAGTACCTGTTCAACATGCTCGCCCAGCAGAACATCGAGACCCTCAACGAGGCCGGCGTCAAGAAGATCGTCGCCACCTGCCCCCACTGCTTCAACACCCTGGCCAACGAATATCCGCAGCTCGGTGGCACGTACGAGGTCGTGCACCACACGCAGCTGCTGTCGAAGCTCGTGGACGAGGGCCTGCTCACCCCGATCACCCCGATCGAGGAGAAGATCACCTACCACGACCCGTGCTTCCTGGGCCGCCACAACAAGGTTTACTCCCAGCCCCGCGACATCATGTCCAAGGTGCCGGGTGTGCAGACCCAGGAGATGCACCGCCACAAGGACCGCGGGTTCTGCTGCGGCGCCGGCGGCGCGCGCATGTGGATGGAGGAGCGCATCGGCAAGCGCATCAACACCGAACGCGTGGACGAGGCGCTGACCACCGATCCCGACACCGTCTCCACCGCCTGCCCGTTCTGCATGGTCATGCTCGGCGACGCGATCAACGAGAAGAAGAACACCGGCGAGGCCAAGGAATCGCTCGAAGTCGTGGACGTCGCCCAGCTGTTGATCAAATCGGTCAAGGGCGCGTCCTGACCGAGGATTGTCGGACTCCTTCACAGCTTCTGTGGAGGAGTTCCGCACGTCAGCGGGTCAAGTGCAAGAAATCCAGCATCCACATAACGGGAAAATCACGGTAACCTCAACGTCGCATGGCTCTATTCGACGGGGAGGGGGCTCGTGATGGGCGTCGTCGTCACGGACGCCGAAGTCACTCTGGCTGACGTCCTCGCCCTCCGGCTCGCCATCGACGCACCACTGGAAGACGGCACCGAACTCGTGCTCAGGCATCGCACCACGGGGGTGGAACGCGACGTGCGGCTCGGCACACCGGGCGCTCGGGCGCGCGAGGCCACGGTCGCGGTCTCGCTCGCGCCGCTGGAGCTCAGCGCCGGGCGCTGGGACGCCTACCTGCGGGCGGTGGGCGGCAAGCGCAGCAGGCTGCGCAGCGTCGATCCGGGCTTCTCGCTCGACCACCTCGACGCGTACGCGCTGTGCAGGCGGACCCTCGCCTACCGCTCGTACCGCACGCGCAACGGGTTCCTGGCGCTGAAGATCTCCGACGCCGAGCCGGTGGCCGAGGTCCGCTCGATCTGGTTCAGGGAGGGGCGCTTCGAGGTGATGGGCCTGCTGGCGTACACCGGGCTCGAGGACGACGACTCCCGCCATGAGGCCGTGCTGAGACTGGACCGCAGGCAGACCAACGCGCGGCTCTCGGCCACCGCCACCGTGCAGGGCGTGCGCTTCCACGCCGCGGTGTCGCTCGTGGACGTGGTGGGCGCCGATCCCGACGCCGTGGCGAGCTCCGGCACCTGGGAGCCCGCGCTGGAGGTCGAGGGCGTGTCCACGCCGCTCAAGCTGGGCTCGCGGCTCGACGACGTCGACGGCAAGAGACGCCGGCTGCACTATCCCTCGGCCACGGTGGACGGCGTGCCCATCAGACCCTGCTACACCGCCGACGACGAGCTGCGGATCGAGGTGGGCGGATGAAGGTCAGCCTGGTCCTCGCCTCCGCGTACGCGATGAGGGGCGACGTCCGCGCCATGCTGAACCTCGCCACCGCCCTGTCCGACCGGCACGACGTCGAGGTGGTCAGCGTCAGGCGGCAGAAGGAGAAGCCGTTCTTCCCCGTCGGGCCCAACGTGACCATGCGCAGCCTGATCGACGCCAGGCCGGGCGTCCGGCACCTGTTCCCGCGCGGGCAGGTCCGCGCGGAGGTGGCGCTGTGGCGGCTGCTGCGCAACCTCAAGTCCGACGTGCTGATCACGACCCGGCCGGGGCTCGGCGTCCAGGCCGCGAGGCACGCGCCGCGCGAGACCCTGAAGATCGCCAGGGAGTGGGGGCGGCCGGCCGTCCCCGGGCCGGTGAAACGGTTCTATCCGCGCCTGAACGCCGTCGTGACGGCCACGGAGTCGGCCCAGGAGGAGTGGAGCAAGCTCCTCACCGACGGGCCCCCTGTGACCTCTGTGCTGGACGCGCTGCCCGACGGGCCGTGGCCGCGCTCGCGGATGGACAACCGGATCGTGGCCGCCGGCGGCCGGTGGGTGCCGGTCAAGGCGTACGACCGGCTGATCAAGGCGTTCGCGATCGTGGCGGACAAGCGCCCCGACTGGCGGCTGCGCCTGTACGGCGGCGGGCCGGAGGAGCGGCGGCTGCGCGCGCTGGTCCGCGAGCTCAGCCTGCACAACCACGTCTACTTCATGGGCACGACGCCCGACCTGGCGGGCGAGTTCGCCAAGGCGTCGATCGTGGCCAGCACCTCGCTCACCGAGGACCTCGGCATGGCGGTGCTGGAGGCCATGGGCTGCGGAGTGCCCGTGGTGGCCTTCGACGGGGCCAGGGGGCCGAGGGAGTTCGTGGCGACGGGCTACAACGGGGTGCTGGTGCCGGAGAACGAGGGCGGCCTGGAGCTGTTCGCGGCGGCCCTGCTGGCGCTGATCGACGACGAGCGCAGGCGGCGCTCGCTCGCGGCGGGCGCCCTGGACACCGCGGTGCGCCACGCGGCCGGTGAGGTGGCCGAGCAGTGGGAGAAGCTCATCGGCGACCTCCGCTGAACGACCCGGGCACCCCCAACCGGTTACGGGTACCTTAGAAGCATGCATGGGTACAGCGGAGACAAGCAGGCGTATCTGACGCGTCTCAGGCGGATCGAGGGTCAGATCAGGGGCCTGCAGCGCATGGTCGATGACGACGCCTACTGCATCGACGTGCTCACTCAGGTCTCCGCGGCCACGCGGGCGCTCCAGGCGGTGGCGCTGGGGCTGCTGGAGGAGCACATCTCCCACTGCGTGGCGGACGCGATCAACAGTGGCGGGCCGGAGGCCGACGCGAAGGTCAAGGAGGCCTCGGCGGCCATCGCGCGCCTCGTCCGTTCATAGGCGCGGCGGTCATCCTCCAGAAGGAGGACGTTCCGAGGGATTAACTAGTTATGAGAAACCCCGGAAACCTTCTAACTAGGTCTCCGGGGCTAGTAATCGAGTTGATCCTTCAGCGGCTCGCCGAAGTCCGCAATCCGAGCGCGTCGTCGAGTTCGTCCAAGGTCAGCCGCCGCTCGCTGACAGCCACGGCCGTGAGCACCTCGGCGTAGAGCGCAATCTCGTCCAACGCGACACGGTCGTGGACCCGAGAGTCCAGGTCATCGTGCCCCACCGCGTCGTCCTTCCTTCCGCAGCCCACACCCTCTACGAGGTTACGGCGGAGACCCTTCTGGCAACATGGCCCATCGGAGTCATTCCTTTCCGAACCGCGGAGCCCGGGAACGATCATTTCCCGAATCGGAGATCACAATTCGGAGAATTGCCTGTTACCTGAGCGTTAGAACCATATAGGCGAAGTAAGGGTTAAATAACGATATTTGTGGTTTAGGTGTGGTCTGTGTGGTTGTCGTCGCGTTCGTGGATGAGTCTGTGCACGAGCGCGGTCTGCCCGGCCAGCCCCCGCTCCGGCACCCTGGCCCCCGTCAGCCGGCCCCATGCCAGTCCCGTCGCGTACGCGGCCCCGAGCACGGCCGCGGTGCTCGCCCGGTCCGGCGGCGAGACCTCCAGCACCGCCGCGGGCTTGGTCAGCACCTGACCGGGCACGGGGAAGCCGTCCGGCTCGGTCGACTCGCTCGCTGAGGTCCCGGTCAGCCCGGCGCGCTCCAGCTCCTCGTACGCGCGCCTGAGCCGGTGGTCCAGCCGGGCCGGCAACCGCCCCTTGGAGTCCGACAGGTCGGCCAGGAACGTGGCGGCGGCCATGGGCGGGTCGGGCATGAAGGCCAGCGCCTCGACCAGGTCGTAGACGGCGTGCGAGAAGTCCGCCTCCAGGTCGTTCTCGACGAGCAGGGCCCGGCACAGCCGCCGCGGGCAACGCTCCAGCCAGGCCGCGCGCAGGGCCTCGGCGTCCCCGTGGGTGTCGTCGAGCCCCTGCCGGCGCAGCATGGGCTCGACCATCGTCAGCAGGGCGAGCGCCCGCGGCCTGAAGCGGGTGTCGGACATCAGGATCTGGGCCGCGTCCGCCATCGTGGCGGCGAGCCTGAGCGCGGCCCGCGGCTGCCCTGCCCGCTGCCGCTCGGCGACGAGCGTGGCCAGGTCGAGCAGCGGCGGCGCGGGCAGCCAGCGCACCCACTCGTCGCCGGGCAGCGGGCGGCGCAGGTATTCGCCGAACACCGTGATCAGCCGCTCGTTGCCGTCGAACGCGGGCGCGTACGCGCACCACATGATCGCGCCCCAGACGGCCGCCACCGTGCTCGGCACGTCGGAGCCGAAGATCTCGTCGAACGCCGTCAGCGGGTAGTCCAGCTCCGACTTGAGCCCGCTGGACCGCAGCAGCACCCTGAGCCGCTCGGTGAGGCCCTCGGAGACGTCCGGGCCGATGAACGCCTGGGTGGAGCCGGGCTCGGCGTGGAAGTCGGGCCCGTACGGGATCACGTCCTCCGGCAGCACCGCCGCGGGATGCTGCACCTGGCGCGCCCGGGTGCCCCTCGGCGGCGGCGCGAGGAGCCAGCGGCCGTCGGCCGGATCGTGCAGATGCCAGCGCGCGTGGACCCCGAAGAGCCATCTGTCGCCATCTGGGGTCACAAGTATTCTGGCGGCCAGCACGTGGGCCCGATCGGGGACGGAAAGCCCTTGCCAGCGCGGGTCCGCGACCATCGCTCGGACCTCCGCCTCGGCGGAGGTGAACGCATCCCAGGGTCGCACGGGCGCCATCGTACTGGGAGCGCCCAAATCATCCATCGGCATTTCACGGCAGAATGACCGTTATGAGGGCGAAGGTTGCAGGGGTGCTGGCGGTGGTCGGCGCGCTCTCCGGATGCGGTACGACCACGACGGCGCAGCCGTCCCCGACGGGGCCCGGCGTGCTCACGCTGGACAAGGCCACGGCGCCGGAGCCCGGCGGCGAGGTGGGCGAGGCGTCCACGGAGTTCCAGAACACGACGGACATGTCCATGTGGACCAAGCTGAGCGAGACGGAGAAGGACGTCGACCGGATCGGCAAGCTCGACATCAACAAGACCGTGAAGGGCTCCCTGTATCTGGAGCCCAGGACCTCGACGTGGTTCGACGGCTTTCGCGGCCCCTACGTGTACCAGGAGCTGGCGGGCGACGTCCTCATGTACGCCAGGGTCAAGGTGGAGGGCATGAAGGGCGGGCAGCCCAAGCGGAAGTTCTCGCTCGGGGGCCTGATGGCCCGCCAGCCCGGCTCGTACGCCAAGCCCAACTGGGTGTCGGTCACCACCGGCACGGCCGACCAGGGCGGCCAGGTCGAGGTGAAGTACACCCAGGACGGCAGCTCCAAACCTCAGGAGCTGGCCGTCAAGACAGGCTGGGTGGACCTGGCGCTCGGCCGGGTGGGCCGCGTCTTCGTCGCGCTCTACCGGGAGGACGGCGGCAAGTGGAAGGTCGGCCGGCGCTGGCCGTCCAACCTCCCCGACGTGCTCCAGTGGGGCATCACCGCCTACACCGACTGGGACAGCTACAACCTGCTCAAGAAGGACGCGACCAAGGCCAACGCCAAGCAGGTCAAGGGCGTGCCCGATCTGAAGATGACCGTCGACTTCGTCCGGTTTTTACGCCCTGAGCTGCCCGAGTACGCGGACGCGCTCAACACCGCCTCGGTGTCGGACGAAGTCCTGATCAAAGCGATGACGCCTGCCGGTGCCTGAGCGCCTTGGCCATGTAGTTGTCCGGCGTGCGGGCGAAGGACGCCCGGTCGTCGTCGGTGAGTTCGCGTACGATTTTTCCGGGAACACCGGCCACCAGCACGCCGGACGGGATCTTCTTGCCCGGTCCGACGAGCGCACCGGCGGCCACCAGGGTGCCCGCACCGATGCGGGCGCCGCCCAGCACGATCGCGCCGATGCCGATCAGCGCGCCGGTCTCCACATGGGCGCCGTGGACCATGGCCTTGTGGCCCAGGCTGACCCGATCCTCCAGGATCGCCGGCTCGCCGGGATCGGCGTGCAAGCAGCTCAGATCCTGTACGTTGCACTCCTCGCCGATCTCGATCCGCTCGTCGTCCCCCCGGAGAACGGAGCCGTACCAGATGCTGGACGCCCGGCCCACCCGCACACTGCCGACCACGACGGCGCCGGGGGCTATGAAGGCTTCAGGGTGTATGTCCGGGACTGCCCCGTTATCCAAAGATGCGATGTACATCCGAGCCATCGTAATTCCCCGTCCGGCTGTGGCGTTCCGGTTGCGGACGTGGGCAGATGGCAGGAAAGTCGTTTCCTGACGTCTCGTTGTCAGACCCTCACAACCCGCAATTTTCCCCCGCCTCACGCAAACCACCCTTAGGTACCCCCATGATGAACCAGCACGAGAGCATTCCCGATCTGATGCAAGAGGACACCTTCGAGGTCGTGATGCGCGGCTACAACCGCCGTCAGGTTCACGACTTCATGATCCGTACCCGTAACCAGGTAAGGGATCTGGAAGAGCGGCTGGCCCGGGCCATCGACCAGGCAGAGCAGGGCCGCATCGAGCTCGCGGAGGCCAGGCGGCGCATGGTCGAGGCGCCGCAGAGCTACGACGACCTCAGCCCGAGGCTCGCCCAGATCCTCCGGCTCGGCGAGGAGGAGGCCGCGGCCAAGCGGGAGGACGCCGAGGCCGAGGCCGCCAGCGTGCGCGACGCGGCCAAGTCGGAGGCCGACCGGCTGCAGACGTCGTCCCGCGAGACCGCCGACAAGATCCTCACTTCCGCCCAGGCGGAGGCGGAGCGGCGCGTGAACGAGGCCACTCAGGCGGCGGAGCGGATGCTGGCCCAGGCGGGTTCGGACGCGGAGGAGCAGCTCGCGGCGGCCCGCACCGAGGCCGAGGACCTGCTGCGCGAGTCGCGCGCCGAGTCCGAGCGGCTGGTCACGGCCGCCCAGTCGGAGTCGGAGCAGCTCATGCAGGCCGCCAACGCGCAGGCCGAGCAGCTGGTGGCGGGCGCGCGGAACGATTCGGAGTCGATGCTGGCCTCCGCGCAGCAGCGCACCGCCGCGCTCGACGAGCAGACGGGGCGGCGGGTCGACTATCTGACCAACACGCACTCGGAGGTCGTGCGGCGGCTGACCGAGATCAGCTCGGTGCTCGGCGACCTCATGCGCACCGAGTCTGCGGCCGGGCCGCTGATCCCCGACGCGGTCGCGTCCCCGGTCTCGCCGCAGGAGGACGTGCGGGTCATCGTGGACGAGAGCGAGGAGGAGAAGAAGCCCCTGGAGGAGGCGGGCGTCTCCGACGACACCGACATCCACGTCGTCCGGCTGTCCGAGGTGCACAAGTAGTCCACACCCCGGGCGGGCACGGCTGGAGGCGTGCCCGCCCGGCTGGGACCGCCCCACAGCCGAGCGGGCGGTGAGAGCCGCGGGGCCGCGCGATTGGGGAAGGGGTGCGCGGCCCGGCGGTGCAGGCGGTCCACGGAGCGGAAGCCCCCGCCCCCGATCGGGTCGGAGGCTTCCGCGTCAGTGGCCCCTCCTGTCCTGGTGGCCCGGTGCCGGGGCCGCCGAGACGCTGGACACGGCACCGGGCTGCTCTTGTGCGCCGGCCGTGGGACGCGCCACGGCCGGCGTCATGGAGGTGCGGGGCCGGCCCGCGGGTGCTGCCCGCCGGCCCGCTTCTCCTGGTCCCGGAGCCGGCCGCGCAGGCCGTCCGGGTCGTCCGCGTCGATGGTCATCGCACATCCCGCATCGCGCTGCGCCGCGTTGAGCGGACGGTGTCTCGTGGCCCACCAGCGGCCCGCGTCGCTCCGCCAGATGGTCCATTGGGGGTACTCCCGGGCAATCTCGGCAAGATGCCGATCAAAGGACATCGCTGTTCGCCTTTCCCGGCCCCAGGCGAGGTTTCCATCTCCTTCGACGATGCGGCACTTCTCTAGAGAACACAATGATCGTGCCGGACAGGGTCACCTTCCTTGACAAACTAGGCATCGAAGTCGTACTGGAGTACGTACGCGGCGGAGTCGAGCACCATTTCGTTGAGCTCGACGGGCAGCCCGCCCGAGGTGTAGGCGGTCCTGGCGATCACGATCACCGGCGTGCCCCCCGGCAGGTCGAGCATCGTGATCTCGCGGGGTGACGGCATCCTGGCCCGCACCTCCTCGGTGAAGTGGGCGGGGGAGACGCCCAGATCGCTCAGCCTGGCGTAGACGCCACCGGGTCCGGTGTCCGCGAGGGTGATCGCGCTGCCTTCGACCAGGTGCGCGGGGAAATACGAGGTGGCCAGCTGCACGGGTCTGGTGTCGACCGAGTAGCGGCGGCGACGTACCCATACCTCGCCGCTCTCGAGGACGCTCGCCACCTCCTCGCCGGCTCGCTCCAACACGACTTCCACCCCGTCCACCGTGAAAGGCCGGCCACGCGTGTCGGCGTCCCAGATGGCCCGCCCCTGACCCCACTGCTCTCTCGACAGGCGGCGTGAGCCGTGCCTGCGGATCGGTTTGAACAGCCGCACATATACCCCCGAACCTCGTTTGGGCACCGCCAGCCCCTCGTTGATCAGTACGGCAAGCGCCTGCCTGGCGGTGGCTCGTGCGATTGCGTATTCGGCCATCAGCGCGTTCTCGCCCGGTAGTCGGTCCCCGTCGCGCAGTTCGCCGGACAGAATCCGGGCGCGGAGGCCGTCGGCGATGCGGCGATAGATAGGGGGCTCGTGGGGTACCGGGGATTCAGACAACTTTGATCACCCTCTGTCACCAACCAGGTTGTGGCGTCTCCAGAGAACTTGCCCCGTCTTGTCCACGATCGCACAGATGGAAAGGTTGGTCGCGGCCTTCTTTTGAGCGGATCGTGCCCGAGTGGTGAATTCCGGCGGGTTTTAGCAGACCGTTACCGTGGAACGGTCCCGGCCGGTATCCGATCGGCCCACCAGCGCCGAGTAACCAAAGCGAAGATCACGGCGCCTGCCGTGTTCATGAGCACGTCGTCGACGGAGGAGAAACGGCCTAGTCGCAAGGCGTACTGGAGGACCTCGACGATGACCGAAAACGCGGCCGCGACCGCCGCAACGCGCGCGAGAGAGGACATCGCCCGGCTGCGTACCGGGAGCAGCGCGCCGAGCGCGGCGAACACCAGCAGGTTGCCTCCGACCTGCACCAACACCGCCTCCCACGGCGCGCTGACCAGGTCGGCAAGATCTTTGAACGGGACGAGACTGACTCCGGTCTGACCGTTGCGCGGGGTGAGGGTCATCCAGATCCACGGGGCCGTGCCGACCGCTATGCCGACGTCGGCGATCGACGTGCGCAGCGGTGCCGGGTGGCCGGCGCGGGCGCGGTGACGGGAGAGGAGCAAGATTGCTAGCAAGGCCAGGGGAAGTGCAAAAGTACCAGCAATAATGACGTTTCCCCACAATTCCCACGTCCGCGCCATCCGCCCATAATGGCGATGATCTAGGGGTACCGGAAGATGTCTATCTGGACAGGGTCACCGGCAGGTGCTCGGACAGGAAGGTGAGCGCCACCTCCCAGGTGCGCGCGGCCGCCTCCGGGTGGTGGAACATCGGTGCCTCGCTGTTGTGGAAGGCGTGCCCGGCCTCCTCCTCGACGTGCATGACCACGTTTGGCCGGCCCTGCGCGGCCTGCTCGACGACGGCCACCCGGTCGCGCCGGATGAACGGGTCGCTGCCGCCGAAGACCAGCAGGAGCGGCGCGGTGACGCGGTCCATGAGCCCGGTCGCGTCGGGCACGGCGGAGCCGTAGAAGGACAGCACCGCCGCCAGCTCCACCTGCGTGGCCAGCATGTAGTCGATCGAGCCGCCCAGGCAGAACCCGACCGCGCCGACCCCGCCCGCTACCTCGGGCAACTCGCCCAGGTGGGCCACCGTGAGCGCGCAGTCGGCCACCCCCTGCGCGAAGTCGAACCGGCCGGCCAGCTCGATCGCGGCCGCCGTGCCCTCGGGAGTGTGCTCGCCCAGCCAGCCGGGGTGCAGGCGCCAGAACAGGTCCGGCGCGGCCACCACGTAGCCGCGCGAGGCCAGGTCCAGGGCGACCTTCTCGATGTAGGGCCCCACGCCGTAGATCTCCTGGACGAGCAGGATGCCGGGGCCCGTCCCGGCGTCGGGGAACCACAGATGGACGTCGAAGCCGCCGTCGTGGGCGACCACTTGATCGGTTCTGGTTCGCATGTGCAACAGCATCGCGCATGGCGCGGGCCGCGTTCCGGGGAGACGATGCGATCAGAAAGGTCCCGACGCACCCGTTGTCCGCCGATCGACCAGCGATCTATACAGGGAAGTAGAGGAGAGTGTGGTGCTGACGCATTTCATCGGTGGCGAGCCGGTGGGCGCGGGTAAGACGTTCCCCGTCCATGACCCCGTGACGGGCGCGGTGATCAGGCAGGTGCACGAGGCCGACCCCGAAGTCGTGGACCGGGCGGTGCGCGCGGCCAGGGAGGCGGCCCGCGACTGGGCCGCTCTGCCCGTCGGCGAGCGCGCCGGGTGGATGCGGCGCCTGGCCGAGGGCATCGAGTCCCGCTTCGACGACCTGGTGGACGCGGAGATCGCCGACACGGGCAAGCCGATCGACCAGACCCGCACGCTCGACGTCCCGCGCGGCATCGCCAACTTCCGCGCGTTCGCCGAGATCGCCGCCCAGCGCCCGGACGACGCCTTCCACCTGTCCGGGGTGCTCAGCTACACCGTGCGACGGCCGCTCGGCGTGGTCGCGGTGATCGTCCCGTGGAACCTGCCGTTCCTGCTGATGACCTGGAAGCTCGCGCCCGCCCTCGTCGCCGGCAACACCGTGGTGGTCAAGCCGTCGGAGCACACGCCGGGCTCGGCGGCGGTCTTCGCCGAGATCTGCGCCGACGCCGGGCTGCCCGCGGGCGTCGTCAACATCATCTTCGGGTACGGCTCCTCCGGCCACCTCCTGGTCGAGCACCCGGGGGTGGACGCCGTGTCGTTCACCGGTTCCACCAGGACCGGCACCGCGATCATGAACACGGCGGCCGACCGGGTCAAGCCGATCTCGTTCGAGCTGGGCGGCAAGAACGCGGGGCTGATCTTCGATGACTGCAGGCTCGACCGGGCCGTCGAGGGGACGGCGAAGTCGGTCTTCACCAACGGCGGGCAGGTGTGCCTGTGCACCGAGCGGGTCTACGTGCAGCGGTCGATCTTCGAGGAGTTCAGCGCCCGGCTGGCGGCCCGCGCGCAGGAGTTCGAGCCGCAGCCCATGATCTCGAAGGAGCACCGCGAGAAGGTGCTCTCCTACTACGCCTTGGCCCGCTCGGAGGGAGCCAAGGTGCTCACGGGGGGTGGCGTCCCCACGTTCGGCGACAACCGCGATTCCGGATATTTCGTGGAACCGACGGTGGTGGCAGGCTTGTCGGAGTGGTCGAGGTTCAACAGAGAAGAGATCTTCGGCCCCGTGTGCCATGTCGCCCCCTTCGACAGCGAGGCCGAGGCGGTCGATCTGGCCAACGGCAGCGAGTACGGCCTGGCCGCCACGCTCTGGACGGGTAACCTCGACCGCGCCCACCGGGTGGCGCAGCGGTTGGAGGCCGGGCTCGTCTGGGTGAACACTTGGTATCTGCGTGACCTGCGCACCCCGTTCGGCGGTATGAAGCTGTCGGGCATCGGCAGGGAGGGCGGCGTCCAGTCACTCGACTTCTACTCTCAACCCACCACGATCACCATCAGACTGGAGCAGCCCGATGCATGACGAATGGTCCGAGGCCGTGGACGCGCGGTCCCAGGTCGCCGACCGGCTGGCGGAGGCCGCGAGTTCCGGCAAACCGTGCCCGCCGATCAGGGACCTGGTCGGCACGGTGGCCGAGGCGTACGCCATCCAGGAGATCAACACGCGGCGGGCGCTCGGAGCGGGGCGGCGGCTGGTGGGCAGGAAGATCGGCGTGACCAACGTCGTGCTGCAGCGGCAGTTCGGCATCGACCAGCCGGACTTCGGCATGCTCTTCGCGGACATGTCGTACTGCGACGGGCTCTCCGTGCCCGTGGACGCCTTCCTGCAGCCGCGGGCCGAGGCCGAGGTCGCGCTGGTGCTCGGCAAGGACCTGGCCGGCGGGCCCTTCACGGCCGCCGACGTGCTCAGGGCCGTGGAGTTCGCGCTGCCCGCCATCGAGATCGCCGACTCGCGGATCGCCGACTGGGACATCACGCTGGCCGACACGGTCGCGGACAACGCCTCGGCCGGCGCGTTCGTGCTGGGCAGCACGCCCGTCCCGCTGGCCGGGCTCGACCTGCGGGCGGCCCGGATGACGATGACCCGGGGCGGCGAGGAGGTCTCGACCGGCTCCGGCGAGCTGGTCATGGGCAACCCGCTCAACGCCGCCGTCTGGCTCGCCTCCCGGCTCGGCCGCACCGACTACGCGCTGCGCGCCGGAGACGTGGTGCTGACCGGCGCGCTCGGCCCGGTCGTGCCCGTCGGCCCGCAGGACGAGTTCGAGGTGCGCATCGAGGGGCTGGGCTCCGTCCGGGCGGTGTTCGCCAAGTGATCGAACGCACCAAAGGGCTCCTGGTGCCCGGCAAGGCCACTCCCCGAGGCAGGTTCCCGCACGTCAAGCAGGCAGGCGACCTCCTGTACGTCTCGGGCACGAACTGCCGGCGCACCGACGGCACCTTCGTGGGTGTGGAAGTGGACACGTACGGCGCGACGAACCTGGACATCCGCGCACAGACCAGAGCGGTCATCGAGAACATCGGCGACATCCTCAAGGCCGCCGGAGGCTCGCTCGGCGACCTCGTGCAGATCACCACGTATCTGGTCAACATGAACGATTTCACGGGCTACAACGAGGTCTACGCCGAGTTCTTCGACGAGGAAGGGCCCACGAGGGCCACGGTCGCGGTGCACCAGCTCCCGCACCCCCATCTGCTCATCGAGATGCAGGCCGTCGCCTACCGTCCGCAGGAGCGGTCATGACCTGCCGGGGGTGAGCCGTGCGCGTATCCGTCCTGGGGTTGGTGGTGCTGATGGCCGCCGGTTGCGGCGGGACGGCGCCGCTCCTGGCCGAGGGCGATCCCCCGGTCAAGGTCGGCGCGATCATCTCGCAGACCGGCGTGTACGCCGCGCTCGGCGACGACATGGAGGCCGCCATGCGCCTCTACCTGGACGACCACGGCGGACGCCTGGGCGAGCGCCCGGCCGGGCTGGTGGTGGCCGACGACGCGGGCAACCCGGAGGAGGGCCAGAAGCAGGCCAGGCGGCTCATCGAGGACGAGGGCGTGAACGTGATCACCGGGCTGCTCTCCTCGCCCGTCGCCGAGTCGGTGGTCAAGGTGGCGGGCCGCACGCCCGTGGTGATCGCCAACGCGGGCGCCGACGCGCTGGGCGGACCGAACGTCTTCCGCGTGTCGTACACCAACCGCGACCACGGCTACGCGGCCGGCCGGTATGCCGCCGAGCGGTACGGCAAGGAGGGCGTGGTGCTCATGGCCTCCGACTACTCGGCGGGCGTCGAAACGCTCAGAGGCTTCGCCGAGGGATACGGCGCGCAGCCCCTCAAACGCATCCTGACGCCCTACGGCAGGGTCACCGACCTGGAGCCGTACTTCGCGCGGATCCCGCCCGGGACGAAGCTCCTGTACGCGTTCTACGCCGGGGGAGAGGCGGTCGAGTTCCTGAAGGGGTACCGCCAGCACGCCTCCGAGATCGCGTTACTGGGCTGCCAGAACCTCACGGACGAGGACGTGCTGCGGGCCGTCGGCCGGGAGGCCGAGGGCATCACCACCGTCGGCATGTACTCGCCCGCGCTGTACAACCCGGACAACGCCGCGTTCGTGGCCCGGTGGCGGGCCAAGACCGGCAGGAACCCGTCCGCGGTCGCGCTCCAGGGCTGGGACGCCATGCGGCTCATCGACCGGGGCCTGTCCGCGAACGGGGGAATGGCGGCGGTGGGCGAGCTGGGCGGCCCGCGCGGGACGTTCCGGCTGGACGCCACCCACAACCCGGTGCAGAACTGGTACGTCCGCGAGTACCAGAATGGCGTGAACCGGATAATCGCCACCATCCCCCCGCGACAGGAGTGAATCGTGGACCGCGACCAGTGCCTCGCCCTCGACGCGAACGACCCGCTGCGGGCTTTCAAGGACGAGTTCGTGCTGCCGGAGGGGGTCGTCTACCTCGTCGGCAACTCGCTCGGCGCGCTGCCCCGCCGTACCGCCGAACGGGTGCGCCAGACGGTGGAGGACGAGTGGGGCAGGCAGCTCGTCGGCGGCTGGAACCAGGCCGGCTGGTACGCGCAGCCGCTGACCGCGGGCGACCGGCTGGCCCCGCTGATCGGCGCGGGCCCCGGGCAGGTCGTGGTGGGCAACACCACCTCGATCGCGGTCTTCCAGGCGGTGGCCGCGGCGCTGCGGCTGCGTCCCGACCGCCGGGTGATCGTCTCCGACGTCCGGAACTTCCCCACCGACCACTACATGGTCCAGGGCCTGGCCGGGCTGCTCGGCGGCTACGAGGTGCGCGACTTCGCGCAGGGGCGGTTCGACGACGCGGCCGTGGTGCTGCTGTCGGAGGTCGACTACCGCACCGGCGCCCGCCACGACGTGCCGTCGGTCACCGCCCGGGTGCACGAGGCCGGCGCGCTGATGGTCTGGGACGTGTGCCACAGCGTGGGGGCCATGGACGTGGACGTCTCGGGGGCCGATTTCGCGGTGGGGTGCACGTACAAGTACCTCAACGCGGGGCCCGGCGCGCCCGCCTTCCTCTACGTCAACCCGCGCCACCACGCCGCCGCCGAGAACGTGCTGTCCGGCTGGCACGGGCACGCCGAGCCGTTCGCGTTCGAGACCGGCTACCGCCCGGCGGAGGGCATTCGGCGGTTCGCGGTGGGCACCCCGCACGTGCTGTCGTTCGCGGCGCTGGAGGCGGCGCTCGACGTGTGGGAGCGGGTGCCGATGGACCAGGTGCGGGCCAAGAGCATGGCGTTGACCTCGCTCTTCGTGGACCTGGTCGGCGACGCGCTGGAGCTGGTCTCGCCCGCCGACGCCGCCGCCCGGGGCAGTCAGGTGAGCTTCCGCCACCCCCACGGCTACCCGGTGATGCGGGCGCTGATCGACCGGGGCGTGCACGGGGACTTCCGCGCGCCGGACGTCCTCAGGTTCGGCTTCGCGCCGCTCTACATCGGCTACGCCGACGTGTACGACGCGGCGGCCACGCTGCTCGAGGTGCTGGACAAGGAGCTGTGGCGGGACGAGCGGTACGCCACGCGCCTGGCCGTCACCTGACCGGGTTCTCGTCCAGCTGCTTGACCGCCCGCTTGGGCGCGATGGCCCGGTAGCTCTCCTCCACCCAGTCGAGCAGCACCTCCGTCTCGGGCAGCTCCGACAGGAACGGCACCGTCACCCACCCCGCCCGGCCGAGCCCGTGGCCGGTGGGCGCCGCCCCCTCGACGGTCAGCGCGTGGCCGTGCGCCTCCGAGACCAGCTTCACGCTGAACATCGGGTCCCACTTCTCGGTCTGCTCGTCGATGCCGAGGAAGAGGAAGACCTTCTTGTTCGCCTTGATGACGGTCTCGCCCCACGGGTGGTCCTCGTGCGCCTCGGGCAGCCGGAGCGCGAAGGCGCGCATTTCTTCCCGTACGTCGTGCCAGTCGCTCATCCGCGGAACTCCTCCAGTTTGCGCTCGATGCGTTCCCTGATTCTGTCCCTGGCCTCCATCCTGGGAACGCCCGACATGAGCAGGCTGTCGTAGTCGGTGTCGAGGTGCCTGATGGAGGCGATGACCGCCAGCGTGATGGCGTTCTCGTCGAGCGCCTTGGCCGCCGCCGTCCTGCCCACCCGGCCGCTGCCGCGCTGGGCGGCGTGCTCGGCGATCTCCTGGGCCCGGTCCCGGGGGCAGCCGGGGAACAGCCTGGCGATCTCGGCCGCCATCCTGGCCTGGAAGTCGACGTCCTGCTCGGCCCTGCGGTCGCGGTCGCGTTCGCGGCGGCGCTCGCGTACCTCCTCGTCGGCCAGGCACCGCTCCTCGGCGGCGGCCAGCGCGGCCTCCTCCACCAGCAGGCCGAAGCGCTGGTAGACCTTGCGCCGCCGGTTGTACCGCACGGCCACCGCCGACAATCCGCTCTCCTGCTTGGCGCGGCGGCTGAGCGCGGCGTTTCCGGACGGCAGGAACACCAGGTGGTCCATGTCCGCGCAGGTCAGGCAGTGCGGCCGGTCCTCCTCCATGATCAGGTAGGGGCCGGTGTCGCCGCAGGAGGCGCACGTCCAGGCGTTGAGCGGGGCCACCACCACCAGGTCGGGCACCTTGGGCTCGCTCAGCTTGCGGACCCTGGCCTCGCTGAGGTCCGGCGAGAGCCAGTGCACGCGGTACGGCTCCTGCCCGTCCCCGGAGGTGAAGCGCAGCTCGCGGCGGTCGCGGGTGCCGGCCACGTACGGCGTGTCCACCGGCCTGAGCCCCTTGGCCAGCGCCCACTCCCGCAGCAGGCCGGCCGTCGCGAGCAGGCGGTCCTCGTCGACGGCCGCCAGCTCGGCCAGCGTGCCGGCCCGGCCCTGCCGCCAGATGTCCACGTGCCTGGAGTGCAGCCAGCGCAGGCCCGTCACCACGTCGATGAACGTCACGTACTTCCGCGTGGTCAGCGCGATCTCGGCCGCCTCCGCGACCCTGCGCGCCAGATTGGGCTTGCTCATGGCCTCAAGTCTCCCGCGCCTTTGTCGTGAGATGGCGAGACCGGCAGCTTTGCTTTTGCCCATTGCGGCAAGTAACACGTTCGGACCACCGGCCGTGAGGCCATGGAGGATATCGTGCGCCTGTTCTTGCCGGCCGTGCTCATGCTCGCCACCTCGTGCGGCCTGGCCGAGGAGGGCACGCAGCCCGTCGTCACAGGCGCGTTCGGCACCAAGCCGGTCGTGGCCATACCCAAGGGCAGCCCGGGCCGCACGCCGCGGATCACCGTGCTGTCGACGGGCAGTGGACGGCGCACGCTGCCGGGCGACGTGGTGCTCGCCGACGTGGACATCCGGCGGTGGTCGGGCAACCAGCCGTACCTGAGCACGTACGACGGCCACCAGCCCACCTCGGTCGTCTTCGACGGCAGGCGGGTGTCGGAGACCTGGCGGCAGGCGCTCATCGGCCGGTCCGCGGGCAGCCGGATCATGCTGGTCAGCCAGGCGGGCGAGGCCCTCGGCCCGGACGCGCCGCTCACGCTGACCGATCTCGCGCCCGCCGACACGATGGTGCTGATCTTCGACATCCTGGGCGGCTACCCGCCCGACGCCCGGCTGGTCGGCCGCGCCCTGCCGGTGGTCCCGGCGGACCTCGGGCCGGGCTCGCCGCCCCGCACGCTCATCGCCGGCTCCGGCGAGGAAGTCCTCGCCGGTTCGAAGGTGGTGGTCCAGTACGTGGCCGCGTCATGGCCCGAGCGGACGGTCGTGGACTCGTCCTACCGGAGGGGCGGGCCGAGCGCGTACACGCTGAAGGAGGGGGACGTCCCCGACGGCTGGCTGGGCGCGCTCGTGGGCCGGCAGGTCGGGAGCCGGGTGGCGGTCTCCGGCCTCGGTGACCAGCCGTCGCTCTACGTCATAGACGTGCTGGGCACGGTTCACGTATGAGAGGGGCCGGGCGCATTCCACCCGACCCCTCCGCATCGTCAATCGCAGTGTTCGAGCGGGCTGTCGTAGGTCGAGGCGCCGGCCTTGCCGCCCCACTTGACGCACTTGCCGGACGCCGAGGCGATGACCGGTCCCGCGTAGTAGGCGAAGTTGCCTGAGTCCGTCTTCCTCGTACTGCCCTCCACTTCCAGGTAGGCCGTGGTGGCGGTGGCCGTGCCGACGTTCTTGTACTTCAGCGTCGTCACGCAGTTGTTGCCGTTGGAGGAGTTGTAGAGCAGGTAGACGGCGCCGTCACTGCCGAGCGTGGCCGAGTCGATCACGTCGTAGCCCGAGCCGCAGACCTCCGTCGGGGTGTGCGGGTTGCCGCAGTTCTTGGAGGTCACCGACTGCTGCGGGTAGCCGAAGGTGACGCCGTTGAAGACGGCCTTCTGGATGTTGTCCGGGTAGTTGGTGCCCAGCCGCACCTCGTAGTGCAGGTGGGGGCTGATGTTGTTGCCCGGCTTGCTGGTGTTGCCGACCGTGCCGATCTGCTGGCCCTGCGACACCGTCTGGCCCTCGCTGACCGTACGGGAGTTCAGGTGGGCGTAGTACGAGGTCCAGCCGCCGCCGTGGTCGATCTTGACGAGGTTGCCGTACCCGTTGGTCGAGCCCTGGTGCGCGGAGATCACCACGGTTCCCGCCGCGGCCGCCACCACGGTGTCGCCGAGGTCGGCGTCCGCGGTGCTGCCCCGGTTGAAGTCGATCTCCCACGACTGGTGCGCGCTGCTGTTGCTGGAGTTGCCCGTCCACGTCTGGTTGCAGGGGAACGGGAGCTGGAAGTTCGTGGCCAGGATCTGCGCGTCCGCCCCCGGCACGGGGTCGGCCGCGGCGACTGACGTCGTACCGAGGCTGAGTAACAAGGCGAGGCCCGCGACCATTGCTGCGCCGAGCTTCATGGGGTGATCCTTTCCCGTGGGATCTCTGAGACCAGGGTCTGGACAAAGCGCACAGGAATCGTCCAGAACCGATACAGGAAGCTGTCAGACCTCCGTAGAGGAGCCGATGTGCCGGTCACCTTCCATGTGCTCGGGCCGCTGGAGGTCCGTCGCGATGGCCGTCCCGTCCGGATCTCCGGCAGGAAGCCCCGTATGTTGCTGGCCACGCTGCTGCTCGACGCGGGCCGCGTGGTCGGCGCCGATCGGCTCGCCGACGTGCTCTGGCCGCACCGCCCGCCGCGTTCCGCCCAGGCCAACCTCCGTACGTACGTCAGCTCGCTCCGCTCCGACCTCGGGCCCGCGCTCCTCCGGGCCGACGGGGTCGGGTACGCGATCGACGTGGGGGCGGGCGCGCTCGACCTGCTGGCGTTCGAGGCCCTGGTCGACCGGGGCGAGTTCGCCGAGGCGCTCGCGCTCTGGCGCGGGGCGCCGCTGTCCGACCTGCCCGGCAGCCCCGTCTGGGACCGCCGCCTCGAACCCCTCCACCGGGTACGCCTGTGGGCCGCCGAGGCGCTGATCGACCGGCGGATCCAGCGCGGGGACCACGACGGGGCCGTGTCCGAGCTGCGCGGGCTGCTGGCCGAGCACCCGTACCGCGAGGACCTGTGGGGGCGGCTGGTGCTGACCCTGCACAGCGGCGGCAGGAAGGCCGAGGCCCTGCGTGCCTACGCCACGGTCAGGGCCCAGCTCGTGGACGAGCTCGGCGTCGAGCCGGGGGCCGACCTGCGCGGGGCGTACGAGCTGATCCTCGCGGACGAGGCGCTGCCCGCCGTGCCCCGCCAGCTCCCGCCCCGCCTTCCCGACTTCACCGGCCGGGCCGGTGAGGTGGCCGCGCTGGGCCGGCCGTTCACCGTCGCGGTGATCTCGGGGCCGCCGGGCTCGGGCAAGTCGGCGCTGGCCGTGCACGCGGCGCACGCGCTGTGCGGCGCCTACCCCGCCGGGCAGCTCCACCTGGAGCTCGGCCTGCGGGAGCCGGGTGACCTGCTGGCCGAGGCGCTCCGAGGGCTCGGCGTTCCCGGTGCGCCGCCGACCGTGGGCGAGCGGTCCGCGCTGTTCAGGTCGCTACTGGCCGAACGGCCGATGCGGGTGCTGCTCGACGACGCCCGCGACGCGGACCAGGTGCGCCCGCTGCTGCCCGGCGACGGCAGCGCGGTGATCGTCACCAGCCGCCGCCGCGTCACCGAGCTGCCCGGCGCCGTGCTGGTCCAGCTCGGACCGCTGGCGCCCGACGAGGCGCTGTCCCTGCTCGGCTCCATCGCGGGCGGGGACAGGGTGGCCCGGGAGCGCGAGGCCGCGCTGGCCATCGTGGCCGCCTGCGGCGGGCTGCCGCTGGCCGTCAGGAACGCGGGCACGCGCCTGGCCGCCCGGCCCGGGTGGTCGCTGTCGGTGCTCAGGCAGCGGCTGGCGGACGACTGGCTCGGCGAGTTACGGGACGTGCGGACCAGCTTCGACGGCGGGTACGCGCGCCTGCCCGCCGAGGCCGCTCGTACGCTCGCGACGTTCGGCCTGCTCGGCGCGTCCGCGCAGCCCGGTTGGGTGGTCGACGCGGCGCTCGGGCGGCACGGGGCCGACGACGTGACCGACCTGCTGGTGGACGTCAGCCTGCTGGACCTGATCGGCACCGACGCGGTGGGCCAGCCGCGCTACCGCGTCCCCGACCTCATCGGCCGCCACGCGCTCGAACGCGTTCCTGCCCTCCCTCTCGGAGAACCCCGGCTGGACGCGGTGGGCAGGGTGCTGGCGGCGTGGACGGCGACCGCGGAGCACGCCATGGCGCGGCTGCCGACCACTGTGTTCAGCCTCACGGCCGCTCGGGCGCCGCGCTGGCGGCTGCCCGACCGCACCCTCGACCGGCTGACGGCCGACCCGGTCGCGTGGTTCGAGGCCGAGCACGAGGCGCTGGCCGGGGCGGTGGACCTGGCGGCCGGGTCGGGCCTCGCGGAGTCGGCGTGGGGGCTGGCCGCGGCCATGGTCCCGTACCTCGACCTGCACTGCCATCTCGGCACCTGGCGGCGCACCCACACGGCCGCGCTGGTCGCCGCCCGGGCGGCCGGCGACAGGTACGGCGAGGCCGCCATGCTCAGGGGCCTGGCTCAGGTCAGCCTCTACCAGGACCGCTACGAGGAGGCGGCCGACGGCTTCACCCGCTCCCGCCAGATATTCAGCGACCTGGGCGACCGGCGGGCCGAGGCCACCTCCATCTGCGGGCTCGGGGCCGTGAGCCAGTTCAGAGGCCGGCCCGCGCACTCGCTCATCCACTTCAGGAACGCGCTGGCCATCTTCGTGGCCACCGGCGACCGGCACGGCGAGGCGTTCGCCCGCCAGGCCATCGGCCGGGCCTGCCTGAAGTCGGGGGACCTGGAGCAGGCGTCGGAGTCGCTCGGCCAGGCCATGCGGCTGGCCCAGGAGCTGGGGGACGCCCATCGGGAGGGGTGCGTGTGCCTCCAGATGGGGCACCTGCACCAGGCGATGTCGTTCCACCAGCACGCTCTGGAGATCTTCGAGTCGCTGGGGGACCGGCACTGCGGGGCGTACGCGCTGCAGAGCCTGGCCGGGCTGCAGGCGGCGCGCGGGGACCTCGCGCGGGCCTCCACCGGGCTCGAGCGGTCGCTGGAGATCTTCCAGGAGCTCGGCGACCTCAGCGGCGCGGCCTCCTCCACCCAACTCCTGGGCGAGCTCTACCGCTCGGCCGGTCGTACGGGGCTGGCGCGCACCTATCTCAGCCACGCCAGCGCGCTGCGCCGCAGCCTCCCCGTCTAGGGCTTCTCACGGAGGTCGGAGCGGATTACGCTGTAGGGTGCGCCGTTGACGCTCTGACACGGCGCTTGTACGCTCCGTATGCGATCTGGATGATAGTGCGGCGCCAGCTGTCGGGGCCCCCGTTCCACCGGAGCGATGGCCCGGGGCCTCCCCGTTGCCAATGGCCGCGCTGTCATGGCCGGGTCGTGAGGGAGCCTGCCGCTCTGGATCGGACCGCACGCGGGACGTGCGTCGCCGCCTGGGGTTGTACGCGGGGGACCAGTGCGCCCAAGACCGTTCGGGGCGTGCCGCTGCGCGGGACCTATTCCTCCTCAGTGTCAAGGGACGGTTCTGGAAGCCGTACCACTGCGTGCTGCCGGGGTCGCTCGTGAGCCGGGCAGATCAACATCTTCGACAGGACGCAGTCGTATGGTCATGATCGGGACACTAGACGACGTACCAGTCGCTTGAGGCGGGACTCCTGGAGCGGGGCGCCCTCAAGGGCGTCAAGGGCCTCCGCGGCGGTCGGGCGCTTGGCCGGGGAGTGGTCGAGCATCCGGCGCACGACCTCCGGCACGTCGGGACCGTGGGCGTCGGCGCTGGTCGGGAACTGGCCGGTGAGGAGCTGGTAGGCGATGGCGCCGGCCGCGTAGACGTCGGAGGCGGTCGTCATGAGGTCGGGCCGCTCCTGGCACTCGGGCGCCACGTAGTGCGCGTCGAGCACGTTGCCCAGCTCGTGGGCGACGGTGTAGTTGCGCGGGCCCGGCTTGGCGTAGTCGAACCCGGTCAGCACCGCGTGCCCGTCGTCGGTCACCAGGACGGAGGCGGGGGTCAGCGCGCGGTGGACGACGCCGTGGGCGTGGGCGTGCGCCAGCCCGCGCAGCAGGTCCTGGATCACGCCCAGCCGGGCGCCCTTGCCCAGGGACAGCTGCAGCGTCTCGCCGTGCACGTCGTCCAGCACCAGCACGAACCGGCTCTCGTCGTCGATGGCGAAGAAGTCGCGCGAGCGCACCACGCACGGGTGCGGGGGGATCCTGGCCAGGGTCTGGTACGCGTTGGCGATGCGCTGCCGCTCGGCCGCCCGCGCGTGGTGATCGGCCAGCGGGTCGGCCTGGTAGACCCGCAGCAGCACGGTCTCGCTGCCCGGCAGCGTGGCGTTGAACGCGCGGTATTCGGTGATCTTGGTGTCGCCGCCGAGCTGCTCCTCGACCTCCCAGTTGCCGAACCTCGGCGGCGCGGTGCTGCGGCGTACGCTCTGGTTGAGCGCGTCGAGGATCGCGGTGAGGTACGGCTTGGTGTCCGGGCTGCAGCCGCGCCTGACCCTGGAGACGTCGCTCAGCGTGGCGAGCAGGCGGGGCAGATCGGTGACGTTGATCGAGTCGCGCCCGGCCGGGTCGATCAGCTCGGCATCGGGCGAGGAGAGCACGACCAGGCTGTCGACGTAGACCCGCTCCAGCTGGGTGGCCTTGGACACCAGCAGGCCCTTCAGCGCCTTGGCGGTGCCCCTCAGCTTGGCCACGGGAGAGCCGAACGCCTCCCTGCGCGGCGGGAACCAGCGCGTGCCCGACACCTCGATGCGGCCCCTGGTGCCCTTGACGTCGACGACCACGATCGAGTGGCCGGTCAGCACGATCAGGTCGACCTCGAAGACGTCGTGGCCGCGCGGAACCTCGATGTTGTGCAGCAGCAGCCAGTCGGCGGGCGCCTGGTCGCGCAGATAAGCGATCACCCGCCGTTCGGCGTCGTTGACCGGACGTCCCCCGCCGACGATCTCTGCCATGAGAGGTATCCTCCCACGATTGTGTATTGACAGCATGTTGTCGAAATGACAGGATGTTGTCATGAAGGGAATCGTGCACCACGCCGTTTATGACACGTTCGCCGACTGGGAGACCGGTCACGCGACCACGCACCTCCGCAACGGGCGCTACCAGCGCGAGCCGGGCGGCTTCGAGATCGTCACCGTGGGGCTGACCACGGATCCCGTCGTCAGCATGGGCGGGCTGCGCGTCACCCCGGACCTGGCGCTCGACCAGCTCTCGCCCGCCTCCAGCGCGCTGCTCATCCTGCCCGGGGCCGACCTGTGGGACGCCGGCCCGTCGCTGGCGCCGTTCGCCGCCAAGGCCGGGGAGTTCCTGGACGCGGGGGTGCCGGTGGCGGCCATCTGCGGCGCCACCGCCGGGCTCGCCCGCGAAGGGCTCCTGGACTCGCGTGACCACACGAGCGCGGTGGTGCAGTATCTGGAGGCGCAGGAGGGCTACGCCGGCGCCGGTCACTACCTCGACCGGGACGCGGTGCTCGGGGGCGACCTCATCACGGCTGGTCCCACGGAGCCGGTGGCGTTCGCGCGGGAGATCTTCCGCCGGCTCGACATCTACCGTCCTGAGGTGCTGGACGCGTGGTTCCGGCTGTTCGCGAGCAGCGACCCGGCGGCGTTCGGGGTGTTGATGGCGGCATGACCGACACGGGGGAGCTGCTCTCGGGCCTGGCGCTGGGGTCGTTCCGGCTCAACGGGCAGTTCCTGCAGGTGGCGGAGGGGCTGGCCCGCCCGTCAGGGATGACGGCGGCCTGGTGGCAGGTGCTCGGGGCGGTCCTGCGGGAGCCGCTCCCGGTGGCGGGGGTGGCCCGCGTCATGGGGATGACCAGGCAGGGGGTGCAGCGGATCGCGGACCTGCTGGTGGAGCGGGGGCTGGCCGAATACCAGCCCAACCCGGCGCACCGGCGCGCCAAGCTCCTCCAGCCCACGGCCGCCGGGCGCGCCGCCGTCGCCAAGATCAACCCCGGCCACCAGGCCTTCGCCGATCGGCTGGTGGCGGAGATGGGGGTGGACGCGGCCCGCGACTGCCTCGCCGCCCTCCACCTCCTCTCCACCACCCTCGACCGCCTCACCACCCCCTCGTAGGCCCCCGCCGCCGCACGCGGACAGCACCCCGGCGTCCTGGAGCGCCGCGTCGGCGGGACGTGGTGCGGCGGGTGCGAAGGGTGGGGCGGAATTCATGGTCGTTTTTGAATCCCGCCGCCCACCCGGCCGTCACCGGAGTTTGCGGCGGGGTTTGAAGACCGAGAGCGTGGTCGCGGTCATCAGCATGGCGATCTGCGTCCCCAGTGCGGCCACCTGCCCCCACTGGCGAGTGGCGGGGACGGCGGCGCCGCCTTCGGTGGCGGCCGCCATTCCCTCGGGGTCGAACAGGAACATGCCCACGCAGATCACGGCCACCAGGAGTACGAGCTTGGCCGCCACCCAGTAATAGCGAAACAGCCCCCAATGGCTGGTCAGCCCCAGTGTGATGCCGCTGATCAATGCGATGAGGCTGAGCGGTATGCCGCCCGCGAAGACCAAGGCGGGCATCAGCCGATAGGCCGCGTGCGCCAGTCCGGCGTCCTTTGTCAGGGCCGCCGCCGTATTCAGCACGACCAGGCCCCACACCTCTCCGACCAGCGCGACGGACGCGATGACATGGATAACCATGACCGTCTTGCGGATACTCGGCCGCATCGATCTCACCTCCGCATTGAGTGAACTCGCCGGCCATCATCGACGCTTTGTTCGTTCGGCACGTCAGCCTCCGGAGGGCTCTCCGGGTACGCCGGCAGGCGTAGGGGCGCTTCTCAAGTTTCGGGTGATCGTTTCCTAAACGACAGTGCAGGTTCGGCCCATCGGGTGCGTGACGGGCCAAAATGAATCCCGCCAAAAGG
Source organism: Nonomuraea sp. NPDC003707 (assembly GCF_053587055.1). NCBI lineage: Bacteria > Bacillati > Actinomycetota > Actinomycetes > Streptosporangiales > Streptosporangiaceae > Nonomuraea > Nonomuraea sp. NPDC003707. The sequence goes on from NZ_JBSFNK010000009.1 coordinate 298,734, forward strand.
GCTTCGAACCCTGCGCGTGAGTCCCGTTTCGGCGACGGTCGGGAAAACTCCGTGCCAAGAAAGCGAGGTGCCGCCTTGACTTCGAGGTGGGCTTTTTGAGTTGCAGTTCCGGCCGCCTGCCGCGATGGTTATTTCCGGCACCTCACAGCCCTGCACAAACGACTAGGCGCTGAATTCCGGCGCCGTTCCATGGAGGAAACCACACATGATCCGTCGCATTCTGGCCGGTGCAGCAATCGCGGCCGCCGCGTTCGGTCTCTCCGCAACGGGAGCCTCGGCCAGCGTCGGCCCCAACCCGCACAACAGCGGGCAATCCATCCTGAGTCAGCTGAGCGCCCTGGACGACCTGACCGCGCTCAACGACGTCCTCAACGACTCCGTGAAGTACGTCGACATCCTGACCCTCCTCCACCTGCAGGACATCGATGCCAACATCCTGAACAACCAGGAGAACACGGGCGACAACAACTGACGGCTCCTCTCGTGGCGTAGGCAGGAAGCCGATCGGCGGTTCCCGGGAGGGACTCCGCCCGGCCAAGGTCGTCTTCCTGGTGCCTTGAGGTGAACCGCGAAAACGGGCCGTGGACGTTCGCGAACCCACGGCACGGGCCCGGTGCGCACCGAGCTCTCCGTCCCGCGGCCCAGGTCGATCACTGCAGGACGACCTGGGCCGCGTGGCCGTTCACGGCGGCGGAGCTCGGAGCGTCGCCGCCGTCCGGGGCCGCGGAGCTCAGCGCGTGGCCGTTCATCCAGGTGTCGCTCGGCCGGACCACGCCGAGGAAGGTACGCCTGCCGAGCGGGTCCACCCGGACGGACTGCCCGGTGTACGGGGCGTGCACCATCCGCGTCGCGTCCACGACGATGCCGACGTGCTCGGGCCCGGGGCTGTGAGAGTCGCTGTCGAAGAAGACCAGATCCCCCGGCTCCGCCCGCTCCTTGGGTATCCGGATCCCGGAGCGCCACTGCTCCCGCGTGGTCGTGCCGATCGACACCCCCGCCCGCGCCCACGCGTATTCCGCGAGCCCCGAGCAGTCGAATCCCCACGTCTTCGCGCCTCTTCCGGTGCCGAATCCGGGGCCGTTCACCCCGCCGCCGCCCCACGAGTACGGGACGCCGATCATCTCTATCGCCGCACGCATCGCGATCGCCCCGCTCGCCGATCGCCGGGCCATCGCGGGAATGGCCGGAACCGCGCACAGAATCATCGGTGCCAGTGCTATTGGCAGCAGCCGCCGTGTTCCATTCATGACATATTCAGCGCTCCCGTCGACCCGCCTCTGCCGGCCCGTTCCCCCGATAGCATTCCTCCTTCTGTATAGCGATAAAACGGACTTTGGCCATACGGGAGGTCCGTATGGCCATAAGCTGAAAAACTGCCCTCACGCCACCCCAGGGCAAATGCGTGCTAGTCGTATATATCCGGACGATCCATGATCAACAATCAAGGAATTGGTGCGCGCATTTGACTCCGGATTGGCACAGTCGGGTTGCGGCCCGTCGAGGCGCCGCGAAATGGTATTCCTGGAATCTCGCAGCCCGGTGCGAGTGATTCACGATGACGCGCATCCCGCGCAAATTCCGACGAAGGAGAAACAAGAAATGATGCGTCGCATTCTCGCTGGTGCAGCGATCGCGGGTTGCCTGCTCGGGTTCTCGGCCATGAGCGCCTCCGCCGACGTCGGCCCCAACGCGTTCAACAAGAAGCAGCAGATCCTCAGTCAGCTGAGCCTGCTCGACGACCTCACGCTGGCCAACGACGTCCTCAACGACTCCGTGAAGTACATCGACGCCGCGACCATCGGTCACCTGCAGGACCTCGACGTCAACCTGCTCAACAACCAGTCCCACGTGGGCGACAACAACTGAGCGCGTACGCCTGACGTGAGGGCGCTCCGGTAGCCACGGCCCCTGTGGCGGCACCAGTGGCGGCACCTTATCGGAGCGCTCCCCGGGCCGGGGGCGGCACCGTCCGAGTCGGATCTTTCGCAGCAGTCAAGGGCACGGCCATGCCGTGCCCTTCATAATTTCCCCGTAATTCGGTCATTTTCCGGCGAAAATTACATAGCCAAACATACTTCGTGTAACCTGGGTTCTGGTTATTTGCCAGAGACCGGATTACACCCCCAGAGCGTGCGTGTTGGGGGGCGAAGAGCGTGAGCGTCCAAGAGCGGTTGCTCTACCAGGATGGGCAGCTGACGATCACGGTGCGCGCTGTGCCCGGACCGCCGGCCGTCGCGCTGGTCGGCGAGATCGACGCCTCCAACAGCCCCGCGGTGGCCGACACCCTGGCGGGGTGCCGCCAGGGCACGTACATCGTCGTCGACACGGGCGAGCTGACCTTCATCGACGTCTCCGGCCTGCGGGTGCTCGTCATGCCCACGCTGCCGCCCGCGGAGCGGTGGATCCGCCTGCACAATGTCACGCCGTACCAGCGGCGACTGCTCCGCATGATGGGCTGGTTCTACGAGCCCCGCACCCATCACCTGCCCGCGTAGGCCGCCGAGGTGCCGAGGCCCGTCGGCCCGCCCAGCCGCCGCTCGGGCACCCGGTTGTGGCGGAGCAGCGAGGCCTCGTCGAACCGGGAGCAGTGGTGGTGCCAGTGGAACACCCCGGCCACCCAGTTACGCAGCCCGTCCACGAACGCGTCGAGGTCCTGCCGGGCGTCCGCGTCGAGGTCGAGGTCGTCGGCGACGACCGGCAGCTCGTGCTCGACGATGTGCTGGAACTGGCCCACCCGAGAGTCCAGCAGGTCGGTCACGATGCCGAGCGCCGTCGGGTAGTCGCAGTCGAAGAAGTGCTGCACCACCAGGATGCCGTTGTGCAGGTCCCCCTCGAACTCGATCTCCTTCTGGTAGGAGAAGACGTCGTTGATCAGCGTCCCGCAGTCGGCGGCGGTGTTCTCCAGTGACCGGATCGGCCCGCTCTCGCGCAGCTCACGGGGGAGCCGCCGGCCGTGCCGCATCCGGCTGAAGCTCATGGTCAGCTCGCTGCCGGCGGCCTGCCGGCGCATCTCGACGAAGTCCACGGGGTCGGGGATGCGGTTGGCGAACTGGTTGCCCAGCTCCCACAGCCAGGCGAGGCACGTGCTCTCGACCGCCTCGCGCAGCTCGCGGCGTCCCTCCGGCGGCATCGGCCCCACCGTACGCGCCCAGACGTCGGCCAGGCCCCGCTCCAGCACGCTCGCGGGCGTCGGCGCGGGCGAGCCGTCCAGCGGCATGAACGCCGAGAACCGCTCCACCGCGATCCTGGCCGCCGCGAGGTTGCGGGACCGGCCGAAGACGGCCGGGAAGTAGTCGTCCGCGTACGTGCCCCACGCCATCCAGTACGACGCCAGGTCCAGCTCCTCGGGACTGCCGTCGGGATGCAGGCCCGCGGTGCACAGAGGCAGGTCGAGGTCGACGAGCCGTTGCTCGTCCCACAGGGTCGAGTCGAGCATCCCCATCTCCCCGCACCAGGCCACGGTGTTGCGCCGGGCGGCGTCGAGATGGGACGACAGCCGGACCTGGAACGGCGTGGGCAGGTCGGGGATCCGCGAGGGCCCCACCCGCTGGTACGGCACGTACGTGAAGTTACGCAGCCGCTTGGCCCCCAGCATGTTGACGATCGACGGCATGCCCAGCGGCTTGCGGGCGGCGACCCGCTGGTTCATGTACCGGCTGGAGCGCAGGTGCCACTCGTGCCCGCCCGACTGCCAGTCCTGCAGCCCCTTGACGTAGGCCAGCACGCCGGCCGCGGTGAGCGGGTCGACGCCGTACTCCACGAACAGCGGCCCCAGCTCGCCCAGCGCCGTGTGCTCGAACTGCTGCATCCGCGAGGTCAGCAGGTCGTTGACCGCGTCCGCGGCCTCCTGCGTGCCGCATCCCAGGAACCTCTCCAGCACCAGCACGCCGTTGCTCAGCTCACCCTCGTCCCCGACCTCCCGCTCGTACGAGAACAGGTCGTTACGCAGGTGGACCGCGTCCGCGAAGGCGTCCTTCAGCACCCGCAGCGGCCGGGTCCCGGCCAGCCGGGCGGGCACCTCGGCGCCCACCGCGTGCTCGACGAGCCCCGCCGACCAGGGAGCCCCGCCGACCTTGCGGCGCATCTCGATGTACTCGACCGGGTTGGCCACCCGCCCCCGGTTGATGTTGGCCAGCTCCCAGAGGGACTCGTTCAGCAGGTTTCTGGTGCTCTCGGCGAAGCGCGCCCGCCAGTCCGCCGACCTGCTGGGCACCGTACGCACCCACAGGTCGGCCAGGCCCGCCTCGACGGGGTTGGTGGGCTCGGGCATGGTCAGGTCATCGCCCATCGGCATGAACCGCGCGATCCGGTCGAGGTACGCCTTGCTGCCCGCCAGGTCGCCGGTGCGCTTGAAGACCTCCAGGAAGTGGTCGTCGAAGAAGAAGACCCACACGTACCAGTCGGTGACCAGGCAGAGCTCGACGGCGTCGCAGTCGGGATGCGTGTACGAGCACAGCAGCGCGTAGTCGTGGGCGTCGAGGTCGGCCTCCTCCCAGATGCCGGAGCCTTCGGACATGCCCAGGTCGCGCGCCCACTGTCTGGAGTGCGCGCGAGCCTCTTCGAGATGCGGGTTCAGCCGCGCCGGGTACGGCATGTAGAAGTCCGGCAGTTCGAACGGCTGGCTCATGGCAGCTCCTCCACGTAAGTGATCGGCCGGCACCGCGCGCAGGCGGTGCCGGCCGTCCGGTCTCTCGCTCAGCCGTTCCTGCCGACCTCGACGTCCTCCAGCACGCCGAGCGCGTCAGGCACGAGCACCGCCAGCGAGTAGTAAGCACTCACCAGGTAGGACATGACCGCCTTCTCGTTGATGTTCATGAACCGGACCGACAGGCTCGGCTGGTACTCGTCGGGGATGCCGGTCTGGTGCAGGCCGACGACACCCTGGTTCTCCTGGCCGGTACGCATGAGCAGGAACGACGTCGTGTACGTGGAGGAGACCGGGATCTTGTTGCACGGGAAGATCGGGACGCCCCGCCAGGCCGGCACCTTGTGCCCGAAGGCCTCGATGGACTGCGGGTAGACGCCGCGCTTGCTGCACTCCCGGCCGAAGGCCGCGATGGCCTGCGGGTGCGCGAGGAAGAACGCCGGGTCCTTCCACACGGTGGCCAGCAGGTCGTCGAGGTCGTCGGGGGTGGGGCGGCCGGAGCGGGTGCGGATGCGCTGGCTGAAGTCGGCGTTGTTGAGCAGGCCGAACTCCTTGTTGTTGATCATCTCGTGTTCCTGCCGCTCGCGCAGGGCCTCGATGGTGAGGCGGAGCTGCTGGTCGAGCTGGCTCATCGGCTGGTTGTACAGGTCGGAGACCCGGGTGTGCACCCGCAGGACCGTCTGCGCCACGCTCAGCTCGTATTCGCGCGGGCTCAGCTCGTAGTCCACGAACGTGCCGGGCAGCACGGGCTCGCCGCTGTGGCCGGCCGACAGGTCGATCGCCGCCTCGCCGTAGTCGTTGTGGGCGTGCTCCCCGCTCGCCGAGAGCCACTGGTCCAGGTGCTCGCGCAGGCCGGGAGACTGGTCGGCGAGCTGCTCGAAGTCCTGCCGGGACAGCGTGAGAACGGTGGTCTTGGTCTTGGCCCGCGCGGTGAAGTCGAAACTGCCGCCACTCGTCAGCGTCGCCTCACCGAGATAGTCGCCGTCGGCCAGGACGCCGAGGTTCTGCTCGTCGCCGTACGCGCCGCGGCTCACCTTGGCCACCCGGCCGTGGGCGATCAGCACGAGCCGGTCAACGGGGCGGCCCTCGGAGACGATCTCCTCGCCCGCCTCCACCTCACGCTGGGCGAAACGATCGGCCAGTGCCCCCAGCACCTCCGTATCGTCGAAGCCGCGCAGCATGGGCAGCTCGGTGAGCTCCGCAGGGATGACCCGCACGTCCGAACCGGTCGTGCTGAACGTGATGCGGCCGTCACCCAGCTCGTACGTCAGCCGCCGGTTGACCCGGAACACACCGCCCGAACACTGCACCCACGGCAACAGCCGCAGCAGCCAGCGGGAGGTGATCTCCTGCATCTGCGGCGCGGTCTTGGTCGTGGTCGCGAGCTGTCTGGCGGCCTCGGTGCTGAGGCTGAGCTGGCTGTTGCCGTTGGCGGCCTCAGGTGTGGGCGAGTTGGTCGTTTCGGTCATCGTGCTGCACCACCAATCTGGGTTTGGGACCTAGCCGGGGTTGCGGGTGGATCGGATTTCGAGCGGCAGGGAGAACGTGAGGGTCTCCTCGGTCACGGTCACCGGCTCCACGTCGTCGTATCCGTGGGCGGCGAGCCAGCCGAGTAACTCCCCGACCAGCCGCTCGGGGACGGAGGCGCCGGAGCTGACCCCGACCGTCCGCACGCCGTCGAGCCAGCGCTCGTCGGCGTCGGCGGCCCGGTCGATCAGGTACGCCGCCCCCGCGCCCGCGTTGAGGGCCACTTCGACCAGCCGCCGGGAGTTCGACGAGTTGGCGGAGCCGACGACGATGACCAGCTCGCACCGCGGGGCGATCCTGGTGATCGCCTCCTGGCGGTTCTGGCTGGCGTAGCAGATGTCGTCGCTGGGCGGGTCGACCAGCTGGGGGAAGCGTTTGCGCAGCTCGGCGACGGCCTGCATGGTCTCGTCCACGGCCAGCGTGGTCTGCGACAGCCAGCTCATCGGGCGCGAGCCGCCCGCCGTCAGCTCGTCGGGCCTGGCCGGGTCCACGACGTGGATGCGCTCGGGGGCCTCGCCGAACGTGCCCTCGACCTCCTCGTGCTCGGCGTGGCCGATGAGCACGATCTCGTAGCCCGCCTCGGCCATGCGTACGGCCTCTTTGTGGACCTTCGTGACCAGCGGGCAGGTGGCGTCGATCGTCCGCAGGCCGCGCAGCCCCGCCTCGTCCTTCACCGCCGGCGCGACGCCGTGGGCGGAGAAGACGACCAGCGAGCCGTCGGGGACCTCGTCGAGCTCCTCGACGAAGATCGCGCCGCGCCGGGTGAGGTCGTCGACCACGTACGTGTTGTGCACGATCTGTTTGCGCACGTAGACCGGTGGACCGAAGCGTCTCAACGCCTCTTCGACGGTGCTGATCGCACGCTCGACACCCGCGCAGAAGCCGCGCGGGGCCGCAAGAAGAACCTGTCCCATCTGGGGAACCCCTCTACTTGGTGCGGTGCGCGAGCTGGTCGGCCAGCACGGCCAGCGCTCTCGCCGCGTCCGGCTCCATCCGCGCCGCGGCCAGCGCCGTCACGGCCTCGCGCACACGGTCTTCGATCATTTCCTCGACCTCGTCCAGCGCTCCCGTGTCGCGCAGGATCTGCCGCAGCTCCTCGGCGCGCTCCTCGGTCAGCTCCGGGTTGCCGTGCCAGCTCTTGAGATGGGCGAGCTGGGCGGGGGTGGCCCGCAGCACGGCGTGCGCGACGAGCACGGTGTGCTTGCCCTCGCGCAGGTCGTCCAGCGCCGACTTGCCGGTCTCCGACTCCAGGCCGAACGTGCCGAGCACGTCGTCGCGGAGCTGGAACGCCTCGCCCAGCGGCAGGCCGAAGCGCGAGTAGGACTCCAGCAGCTCCAGCGAGGCCCCGGCCAGCGCGCCGCCGATCTGCAGCGGCCGCTCGACGGTGTACTTGGCGGTCTTGAACCGGATCACCGTGAGCGCCTCGTCCACGCTCGCGCCCGAGCGGAGCTGGGCCAGGACGTCGAGATACTGGCCGCTGATGACCTCGGTGCGCATGGTGTCGAACACGTGGTGCGCGGCCCGCAGCCGGTGCGGCTCCACGCCGCACGACGACAGCATGGTGTCGGACCAGGCCAGGCTCAGCGTGCCGAGCAGGATGCCGCCCGCCTGCCCGAACGCGTCCGAGCCCGGGCCGCGGTGCAGCCCGGCCAGGCTCCTGTGCACGGTGGCCCGGCCGCGCCGCAGCTCGCTGCCGTCCATGATGTCGTCGTGGATGAGCAGGCCGGCGTGGCAGAGCTCCAGGGACGCGGCGGCGGTGATGATCTCGTCGCCGTCGCCCCCGCCGGCGCCCCGCCAGCCCCAGTAGCAGAGCTGCGGCCTGACGCGCTTGCCGCCGTTGAGGACGAAGTCGGTGAGCAACTGGTACGCCGCCTCGACGTCGGGGTCGTCGACGGGAGCTCGCCAGGTCTCGAGGAAACCGGCCAGGCGACGGTCGATGCGTGATCCAACGTTGTGCTGAGTGAAGCTCACCGGCATGCGCGCGGCTCCTTCTGTCAGGGCGTCAGCTACCAATAGTTACTCACCCAATACAGAGCGTGTAAAGCGTTTTGGCGTGGAGCGTTCGCCCTTTGCCAAGATCCAGGCGTGTCGGGAGGCCACCTGGAGTCACTGCCGATTTGATGGCATATGTCCGGGTATGCGGCATTTGTGGCTATTCCGTAAGGAGGCACCATGAAGGCAGTCACCTGGCACGGCAAGCGCGACATCCGGGTCGAGGAGGTTCCCGACCCCGCCATCAAGGAGCCCAACGACGCGGTCATCAGGATCACCACCACCGGGATCTGCGGCTCCGACCTGCACCTGTACGAGGTGCTCGGGCCGTTCATGGCCGAGGGCGACATCATCGGGCACGAGCCCATGGGCGTCGTCGAGGAGGTCGGCTCCGCGATCGAGAACATCAAGCCGGGTGACCGCGTGGTCATCCCGTTCAACATCTCCTGCGGCCACTGCCACATGTGCGACATGCAGCTCTACGCGCAGTGCGAGACCACGCAGGTGCGCGAGCAGGGCACCGGAGCGGCCCTGTACGGCTACACCAAGCTCTACGGCCAGGTGCCCGGCGGGCAGGCCCAGTACCTGCGGGTGCCCGAGGCGCAGTTCGGCCCGATCAAGGTGCCCGAGGGGCCGCCGGACGAGCGCTTCCTCTACCTGTCCGACGTGCTGCCGACCGCCTGGCAGGCCGTCGCGGACGCGGACATCCCCGAGGGCGGCAGCGTCACCGTCTTCGGCCTCGGTCCCATCGGCCAGATGTGCTGCCGCATCGCCCGCCACCTCGGCTACCGGGTGATCGGCGTGGACGGCGTCACGCAGCGCCTGGAGATGGCCCGCCGCCACGGCATCGAGGTCATCGACGCGAGCGAGGTCACCGACGTCCCCGAGGAGGTCCGGCAGCGGACCTCCGGGCGCGGCACGGACTCCGTCATCGACGCGGTCGGCATGGAGGCCCACGGCTCCCCGGCCGCCAAGCTCGCCCAGACGATCGCCACGATGCTGCCCGGAGCGGTGGCCGCGCCGCTCATGTCGCACACGGGCGTCGACCGCCTCGCCGCGCTCAACCAGGCCATCGACGCCGTACGGCGCGGCGGTGTCATCTCCGTCGTCGGCACCTACGGGGGCATGACGGACCCCATGCCCATGCTGCGCATGTTCGACAAGGGCATCACGATGCGCATGGGGCAGACCCATGTCCGGCGGTGGACCAGCGCGCTGATGCCGCTGGTGATCGACGAGTCGGATCCGCTCGGCGTGATGGACCTCGCCACCCATCGGATGCCCCTGGAGCAGGCGCCCCTCGCGTACGAGATGTTCCAGAAGAAGTCCGACGGAGCCGTCAAGATCCTGCTCCAGCCATAATCTGGCAGGTCAGAGGGGTTTCGCTGCCCGATCGGCGGGCAGCGAAGCACCCATGAGAGTCGTTGTGGTGGGTGCGACCGGCAACGTCGGCACCAGCCTGGTGCGTGCGCTGGCCGCCGACGACGGCGTGACCTCGATCGTCGGGGTCGCCCGTCGGCTGCCCGGATGGCGGATCGACCGCACCGACTGGCGGCAGGCGGACGTCGCGACCGCGGATCTGACGCGGATCTTCGACGGGGCGGACGCCGTCGTCCATCTCGCGTGGCTGTTCCAGCCCACCAGGGACCCGGCGACGACCTGGCGGGCGAACGTGCTGGGCAGCATGCGCGTCTTCCGCGCCGTCGCCGAGGCGGGGGTGCCCGCGCTCGTCCACGCCTCGTCCGTGGGCGCGTACTCGCCGGGGCCCGAGGACCGGGCGGTGGACGAGAGCTGGCCCACGCACGGCTGGCCGGGGGCCGCGTACGGGCGGGAGAAGGCGTACGTCGAGCGGGTGCTCGACGTCTTCGAGAACGATCACCCGAGCATCCGGGTGGTGCGGATGCGGCCGGGGTTCGTCTTCCAGCGGGTGGCCGCCACCGAGCAGCGCAGGCTGTTCGGCGGGCCGTTCGTGCCGGGGTGGCTGATCAAGGAGGGGCGGATCCCGTTCGTGCCGGACATCCCGGGCCTGCGGCTGCAGGCGCTGCACGCGGAGGACGCGGCGGAGGCGTACCGGCTGGCCGTCACCAAGGAGGTGCGGGGGGCGTTCAACCTCGCCGCCGCGCCCGTGCTCGACCCGCCCGACCTGGCCAAGCTGCTCGGCACCCGTACGGTCCCGGTCTCGCCCGCCGTGGCCAGGACGGTCATGTCGGCGGCCTGGCACCTGCGGCTCCTGCCGGCCGCGCCCGGCCTGCTGGACCTGGTCCTGCGGGCCCCGATCATGAAGACCGACCGCGCCAGGGACGTGCTGGGGTGGACGCCGCGGCACCCGTCGTGGGAGGCCGTGCGGGAGCTGTTCGAGGGGCTGCACGACGGGGCCGGCATGGACACCGCGCCGCTGGCCCCCGATGGCGGACCCGTCGGCCGCGTCAAGGAGCTCGCCGCCGGTGTCGGTGGGGCGTCCGGGGTGTAAGTCGTCTCCTCCGGGGAACGTGACACACGACGCGAGGTCCTGAAGCGCGAGAGCCGCCCTGTAGTCGCCCTGTCGGACGACACGGAGGGAGCGCATGCGGACCCTGATGGCCCAGCCCTTCGCCCTCGACGACGTCACCAGGCTGCGCCGCGCCGTGGCCGAGTGCGCCAGGAGTTGCGGGCTGAGCAGCCCTCGGCTGGACGACTTCGTCCTGGCCGTGCACGAGAGCGTCGTCAACGCCGTGGAGCACGGGGGTGGGCACGGGTACTTCAAGCTGTGGACGGTGGACGGCGTCATCCGCTCGGAGACCTCCGACGAGGGGAGGGGCATCCCCGACGGGTACGTCAACGGCAGCATCACCCCGCTCGAACTCGCGCAGGGCGGCAGGGGGATCTACCTCATCCGCCGGCTGTGCGACACGGCCGACTTCGACACCGGTCCCGGGGGGACGACGGTCCTGCTCACGATGCGGCTGCCGGGCGGGCCCGATCGCGCGGCCCACGAGGTCATGAAACGCATCCGCGTGATGGCCGGCTGCCGCCCCTTCGGCCGTTTCATGGCCTGACCCCCGCTCCGCGCCGGGCGGTGGGGTGCCAGGTAGGCTCGCTACGTGAGCGGCGAAGCGCTTTCCCCGGGGATCATCTCGCCCGTCCGGCGCATCGGGCGGCGGGAGTTCGATTTCGCGCGCCAGGTCGCCGTCATGGCCATCGTCAACAGGACGCCCAACTCCTTCCACGACCAGGGCAGCACGTTCGAGCTCGACAATGCCGTGGCGGCCGCGTGCCGGGCCGTGGACGACGGGGCCGACTGGGTGGACATCGGCGGGTTCGCCTTCAGCGCGGCCCAGGCGCAGATCGGCGCGGACGAGGAGATCGACCGGGTCGCCCCGGTCATCGCCGAGGTCAGGAAGGCCACCGACGCCGTCATCTCCGTCGACACCCACCGGCCCGACGTGGCGCGGGCGGCCGTCGACGCGGGCGCGGACGTGATCAACGACACCAACGGCCTGCGCGAGCCCGGCATGGCGGAGTTCGCGGCCAAGTCGGGGGTCAGCGTGATCGTGACGCACAGCCTCGGCGGCCCGGGCAGGCGCGTCTTCCGGCCGAGCTACCAGGACGTCGTCGCCGAGGTGGCCGGCTACCTGCGTGAGCGGGTCGCGTACGCGCTGGAGGCCGGGATCGCCCCGGACCGGATCATCATCGACCCCGGCCACGACCTGAACAAGAACACCTTCCACTCCCTGGAGATCACCCGGCGGCTGGAGGAGATCACCGCGATCGGCTACCCGACGCTGGTGGCGCTGTCCAACAAGGACTTCATCGGCGAGACGCTCGACCGGCCGCAGGAGGAGCGGAGGGAGGGCACGATCGCCGCCAACGTCTTCTCGATCGTCAAGGGCGCCCGCATCCTGCGGGTGCACGACGTGGCCGCCACGGTCGCGTCCGTACGCATGACCGAGGCCATGCTCGGCTGGCGTGGCCCGCTGACCCCGAGTCACAACCTGGCCTGAGGAGGCCGTCTTGACCGAGCGGAAACCCCTGGGCATGCCGTTCGAGAGCTGGATCGACCGGCAGATCCGCGAGGCGCAGGAGCGCGGCGAGTTCGACGACCTGCCCGGGGCCGGCAAGCCGCTGCCGGACCGGCCGCACGACGACATGTGGTGGATCAAGCAGAAGATCGAGAGCGAAGGGCTGTCGATGCCCCTTCCGCCCACGCTGGCGCTGCGCAAGCAGGCGGAGGAGGCGCTGGCCGACGCGCGCGGGGCCCGGTCGGAGACCGAGGTGCGGCGGATCCTCGACGAGATCAACCAGAAGATCCGCGACGCGATCAGGACGGGGCTGTCCGGGCCGCCGCTCAACCTGATGCCTTTCGACGTTGACGAGATCGTCTCGGAGTGGCGCAGAGCGCAGAGGTGAAGGGGCCCCGCGGACGGGGCCCCTTCGGGTGAATCGAGGGACCCGGGTCAGGCGGGTCCCTCCGAGAGACCCGGGTCAGGCGGGTCTCTCGGGCTCATGCCGGGGGCGATGGCCCCCGGTCCTGACGGTCGTCAGTTGACGGGCGGGTAGGCGTTCCTCAGCAGCTCCTGGAACTGCGCCGAGAACCAGCGTCCCGACAGCGGCGCGTTGGGCAGCGCGCCCGACAGGTTGTTGCCGTTGAGGTTGTTGCCGTGGTAGGTCGGGTCGCACATCCGGTCGAACTTCTTGCCCTCGTCGTTCGGGATGTCCGAGCTGGCGCCGTCCGACTCGCCCGGAGGCTTGATCCAGACGTAGGCGTCGAACCCGGCCGCCGGGTTGGCGGTCGGCCGCGCGCCCATACCGGCACCGCTCTGGTTGCACCAGTTGCCGGCGTGGATGCGGCGGTCGGTACGCGACTGGTTGACGAAGTCGTCCAGGACGGTCGAGGTGCTCGGCCCGCTCGGGCGGGCGGAGCCGCCCCAGCCGTTGCGCGAGGTGTCGACCAGCATGCCGAGCCCGTTCCTGAAGCCCTTGGAGATGAGGGCGCTGCGCAGGGCCGTGGCGAACGTCGCCTCGTCGACGTACCAGTTCCAGTCCACCCACTTGGACTGCCGGACCGACGTGCCGTTCACGGTCGAGTTGATCGTGAAGTACGGCTCGGTGGTCGCGGAGGTGTTGGCGGTGTTGACGATGAAGCCGTCCACGCTGTCCACACCGGCGGTGGCGCCGGCCACGGTGTTGTAGAAGATGTTGACGGACGGGTTGAAGTTCGAGTCCCAGCCCAGCCAGGCGTGGTGGGCGGCGTCGACGTAGGTGTAGACGTTGGTGATGGCGTGCAGCTTGTTGAGCGCGTAGCGGACGCCGTCGACGTAGGCACCGGTCGAGTTGGCCTCGGCGCACTTGGCGAAGCTGAGGTTGGTGACCAGGTTGGGCAGCGAGTCGGGCTCGATGATCGTGACGATGCGCAGGTTCGAGTACGCGGAGTCGCTCATGATCGCCGAGATCGGGTCGATGTACTCGGTCTTGTAGCGGTTGAGCCCGTTCTCGGCGACGAGCAGCTCGCCGTTGGAGGCCAGCGCCGAGCAGTCGCGGTTGGGCAGGTCGTAGATGACGAACTGGACGGTCAGCGGCGTGGAGCCGTTGGCGGCGTCCTGCCTGACGGCCTCGTCCAGGTGGGCGCGCAGGCCCATGGCGGAGGAGGAGCCGGCGATGGCCGCGATGCGGTCCAGCCAGACGGCGGTGGAGGTGTTGGCCACCGCGGAGCCGCCGGGCTCGGCCTGGGCCTTGGCCTTCCAGTCGGGGTTGACGTAGCCGGTGGCGCCGGCGTACGGGTTCTCGACGTGGCCACCGGGGGTGGTGCCGCCGTCGTTGTCGGCCTCGGTGGCGGTGACCGTCCTGGAGGTCAGACCGGTCGAGGCGACGGTGATGGTGCGGCTGCCGTTGGCCGTGTCGGAGTCCTCGGAGGCGGCCAGGGTGACCGTCTGCGCCGTGCTCCAGTTGGACGGCGTGAAGGTGAGGCTGCCGCCGCTGGAGACGGTGATGTTGGTGTCGCCGGTGCCCGCCGTCGAGGTGACGGTCACGTTCGAGGTCGGCGCGGCGGCCAGGCGCACGGTGTACGAGGCGGTGGCGCCCTCGGGCACGGTCACCGCGGTCGGCGTCACGATGATCGACTGCTCCACCACGGCGTCGTCGTCCACCTCGGTGGCCGAGACCGTGGCCGGGGTGACGCCGGTGCCGCCGACGGTGAAGGAGGCGGTGCCCGCGGTCGTGTCGGCGTCCTGGGCCGCGGCCAGGGTGACGGTCTGGGCGGTGTTCCAGTTGGACGGGGTGAAGGTCAGCGAGCCGCCCGAGCTGACGGACAGGTCGGTGTCACCGCTGGTCCGGGTGGTGGTGACGGTCACGTTGGCGGACGGGGCCGAGGAGAGCCGGGCCGTGAACGTGGCCGTGCCGCCCTCGTTCACCGCGACCGAGCTGGCCGAGGTGACCACCGACGGGGTGGTGGGGTTCCCGCCGCCGCCGCAGGTGACCCCGTTCACGGTGAACGTGGTGGGGTTCGGGTTGCTGCCGGTCCAGGTGCCGTTGAAGCCGATGGAGACCGAGCCGCCGGTGCTCAGGCTGCCGTTGTACGGCATGTTCGTCCCGGTCACCCGCGTGCCCGACTGGCTCCAGTTGGCCCCCCAGCCCGTCGGGGTGTACTTCTGCCCCGTGGTCGGGTAGTCGAAGCCCAGGTTCCACGAGGTGATGGGGTCACCGGTGTTCTTCAACGTGATGCTCGCGGTGAAACCGCCCTGGCCGGGGCTGCTCGTCCACGAATTGGCAGAGTAGGTCACGTCGCAGGCGACGGCGGCGTTGGCTGCCGTGCTCTGGCCGACGACGAGCCCTAAGGCCGCGACACTCGCGGCGGTCACGGTCACGGCCCATTTGCGGAGGCCGCGTTGGAGTCTCACGAGCGATCATCTCCAGTGTTAGAGGGCTGGGAGCGCTCCCATGGTCCGTCGTGGTTCCATCCGTGTACAGAGGGCGATGCTCGCGGAGGTGTCCGCCGCGCCGCATGCTCGTTGAATGCCCCGGAACGCGGATGAAACTTTCATCCCGGGCACCCTGGTGAGAGGAAACACGGGGGTTACCGAACCGCCATTCCGTTGACATACGCGTTGGGGCACCCACAATCCCGTTTGGGAGCGCTCCCACTCCTCTACTCCCATGGAGACCCCGTGAAGTACAGACCTCCTCCCCTTCTCTCCCGCTTGTCGCGGCGGCTGGCCGTGGCCGCGACGCTTGTCCTTGTGGCGGGTGTGACCTCGGCCGTGTCGGCCGGACCCGCGCAGGCGGCCGTGGCGTGCGACGTGACGTACACGGCCAATCAATGGACCAGCAGCCCCGGTCAGGGCGGTTTCACCGCGAGCATCACGTTGAAGAACACCGGTGACCCCATCACCTCGTGGAACCTGGGCTTCGACTTCCCCACCACAGGTCAGAAGTACACCCCGACGGGCTGGGGCGCCAACTGGAGCCAGTCGGGCACGCGCGTCACGGGCACCAACATGCCCTACAACGGCAGCCTGAGCACCGGCGCGTCCGTGTCCATCGGCTTCAACGGCACCTGGACCGGCAGCAACCCGAACCCGACCACGTTCAGCGTGAACGGGGTCACCTGCGGCGGCGCCAACGCCGCGCCCACGGTGTCGCTGACCTCGCCGACCGCGGGGCAGACGTTCACCGCCCCGGCCACCGTGCCGATCGCGGCGAACGCGTCCGACTCCGACGGCACGATCTCGAAGGTCGACTTCTACCAGGGCTCCACGCTGCTGGGCACCGACACCTCGGCGCCGTACAGCTACAGCTGGACGAACGTGGCGGCCGGCAGCTACTCGATCACCGCGCGGGCCACCGACAACGGCGGCGCGACCACCACCTCGGCGCCGGTCGGGATCACGGTCTCGCAGAACACGGGTCCCGCGCTCGTGGTGAGCCCGACGAGCCTGTCCGTGCCGGAGGCGGGGACCGCGAGCTTCAGCGTGAAGCTGTCGCAGGCGCCCTCGGCCAACGTGACCGTCACCACGGCACGCGCCAGCGGTGACACCGACCTGACCGTCTCCGGCGGCGCCAGCCTGACCTTCACGCCGTCCAACTGGAACACCGCGCAGAACGTCACGCTCGCGGCGGCCAACGACAGCGACACCACCGCCGGCTCCGGCGTGTTCCGGGTGAGCGCCACCGGCTACACCGCGGTCGACGTCACCGCCACCGAGGCGGACGACGACGTCGGCGGCAACAACACCTACGTCCAGCGCTTCGTCGAGATGTACAACGAGCTCCACGACCCGGCGAACGGCTACTTCTCGCCCGAGGGCGTGCCGTACCACTCGATCGAGACGTTCATGGTCGAGGCGCCGGACCACGGGCACGAGACCACGTCCGAGGCCTACAGCTACTACCTGTGGCTGGAGGCGGTCTACGGGCAGGTCACCGGCGACTGGACGAAGTTCAACAACGCCTGGGCCTCGATGGAGAAGTACATCATCCCGGCCGCGGCCGACCAGCCGACGAACTCCTTCTACACGCCGAACAAGCCGGCCACGTACGCGCCGGAGTGGAACCAGATCAGCAACTACCCGACCGCGCTCGACTCCGGCGTCACGCCCGGCGTCGACCCGATCTCGGGCGAGTTGCAGAGCGCGTACGGCACCCGCGACATCTACGGCATGCACTGGCTGCTCGACGTCGACAACACCTACGGCTTCGGCCGCTGCGGCGACGGCACCACCAAGCCCGCCTACATCAACACCTACCAGCGCGGCCCGGAGGAGTCGGTCTTCGAGACGATCCCGCAGCCGTCCTGCGACACCTTCAAGCACGGCGGCACCAACGGCTACCTGGACCTGTTCATCAAGGACAGCTCCTACGCCAAGCAGTGGAAGTACACCAACGCCCCCGACGCCGACGCGCGCGCCGTGCAGGCCGCCTACTGGGCGCAGACGTGGGCCAAGGCGCAGGGCAAGGAGTCGCAGATCTCCGGGTCGGTCGCCAAGGCCGCGAAGATGGGCGACTACCTGCGCTACGCGATGTACGACAAGTACTTCAAGAAGCCCGGCTGCACGAGCCCGCAGTGCGCGGCCGGCACCGGCAAGGACGCCTCCAACTACCTGCTGAGCTGGTACTACGCCTGGGGCGGCGCGACCGACTCCAGCGCCGGCTGGGCATGGCGCATCGGCTCCAGCCACAACCACTCCGGCTACCAGAACCCGCTCGCGGCCTGGGCGCTGGCGAACGTGACCGAGCTGAAGCCCAAGAGCAGCACCGGCGTGGCCGACTGGAGCACCAGCCTCACCCGGCAGCTGCAGTTCTACGGCTGGCTGCAGTCGGCCGAGGGCGCCATCGCCGGTGGCGCGACCAACAGCTGGGAGGGCCACTACGCGGCGCCGCCGGCCGGCCTGCCGAAGTTCCACGGCCTGACCTACGACTGGCAGCCCGTCTACCACGACCCGCCGTCGAACCAGTGGTTCGGCTTCCAGGCGTGGACGATGGAGCGGGTGGCCGAGCTGTACTACGCCTCGGGCAACGCCGACGCCAAGGCGCTGCTCGACAAGTGGGTCACCTGGGCCATGAACAACACCACCATCAACGCGGACGGCTCGTACCAGATCCCGTCCACGCTGCGGTGGACCGGTCAGCCCGTGGGTGACTTCACCGCCACCTCCGGGATGCCTCCGGCCAACCCCGGCCTGCACGTGACGATCGCCGACTACACGAACGACGTGGGCGTGGCCGGCGCGTACGCCAAGACGCTCATGTACTACGCGGCCAAGGCGAACAACACGGCGGCCAAGAACATGGCCAAGGCGCTGCTCGACGGCGTGTGGAAGAACCGCGACGCCAAGGGCGTGTCGGTCCCCGAGACCAAGACCGACTACAACCGCGTGGACGACCCGGTCTACGTGCCGTCCGGCTGGAGCGGCAAGATGCCCAACGGCGACACCATCAACTCCAGCTCGACCTTCATCTCGATCAGGTCCTTCTACAAGAACGACCCGGACTGGCCGAAGGTCGACGCCTTCCTGAAGGGCACGGGCCCCGCGCCGGTCTTCAACTACCACCGGTTCTGGGCACAGGTGGACGTCGCCGTCGCCCTGGGCGAGTACGGACGGCTCTTCCCGTGAGAAAAGCACTGATCGCCGTGGCGTCGCTGGTCCTGCCCCTGTGTTTCGCAGGGGTGGGGCCGGCGGCCCACGCCGCCGCACCGGCGTTCGCGTACGGTGAGGCGCTGCAGAAGGCGCTGTGGTTCTACGAGGCCCAGCAGTCGGGCGACCTGCCGAGCTGGAACCGCGTCGGCTGGCGCGGCGACTCCGGCATGAACGACGGCAAGGACGTGGGCGTGGACCTCACGGGCGGCTGGTACGACGCGGGCGACCACGTCAAGTTCGGCTTCCCGATGGCGTTCTCCACGACCATGCTGGCCTGGGGCGCGGTCGAGTACCGCGACGCGTACGCGAGCTCCGGGCAGCTCACGCACCTGCTCGACAACCTCAAGTTCGTCAACGACTACTTCATCAAGGCCCACCCGTCGGCGAACGTGCTCTACGGGCAGGTCGGCAACGGCGGCACGGACCACGCCTGGTGGGGCCCGGCCGAGGCCATGCAGATGTCGCGGCCCGCGTACAAGATCGACGCGTCGTGCGGCGGGTCGGACCTGGCGGGCGAGACGGCGGCGGCGATGGCCGCCTCCTCGATCGTCTTCCGCCCGACAAATCCGGCTTATGCTGACACGCTCCTGACGCACGCCAAGCAGCTGTACTCCTTCGCCGACACGGTCAGGAAGAAGTACACCGACTGCATCACCGACGCGCAGGGCTACTACAACTCGTGGAGCGGCTACAACGACGAGCTGGTGTGGGGCGCGATCTGGCTCTACCGGGCCACGAACGACGCCTCCTACCTGGCCAAGGCCGAGACCGGGTACGACAACCTCGGCAACGAGCCGCAGACCACCACCAAGTCGTACAAGTGGACGATCGCGTGGGACGACAAGTCGTACGGCGCGTACGTGCTGCTGTACAAGCTGACCGGTAAGCAGCGCTACCTGGACGACGCCAACCGCTGGCTCGACTGGTGGACCGTCGGCGTGAACGGCGCGAAGGTGGCGTACTCGCCGGGCGGCCAGGCCGTGCTCGACCGGTGGGGCTCACTGCGGTACGCGGCCAACACCTCGTTCGCGGCGCTCGTGCACAGCGACACCATCACCGACACCACGCGCAAGGCCCGCTACCACGACTTCGCGGTGCGGCAGATCAACTACGCGCTCGGTGACAACCCGCGCAACTCCTCGTACCTGATCGGGTTCGGCGCCAACCCGCCCAAGAACCCGCATCACCGCACGGCGCACGGCTCGTGGACCGACCAGATCACCAATCCCGAGCAGACCCGCCACACCCTGTACGGCGCGCTCGTCGGCGGACCGCCCGACCCGAACGACGCCTACACCGACAAGCGCGACGACTACGTCATGAACGAGGTCGCCACCGACTACAACGCCGGCTTCACCAGCGCGCTGGCCCGGCTCTACAAGGAGTACGGCGGCGCTCCCGCGGCGAACTTCCCGGTGGCGGAGACCCCGGACGGTCCCGAGCTCTTCGTCGAGGCGGGCGTGAACGCCTCGGGCACCGGCTTCACGGAGATCAAGGCCATCGTCCGCAACCAGTCGGCCTGGCCCGCCAGGGTCCTGTCCGACGGCTCGTTCCGCTACTACTTCACGCTCGACGGCACGACGACGGCCTCGCAGATCACCGTGTCGTCGGCCTACACGCAGTGCAAGGCGCCCACGCTGCACCAGACGAGTGGCAGCACGTACTACGTGAACATCGACTGCTCCGGGCAGGCCATCGCCCCGGCCGGGCAGTCGCAGCACCGCAGAGAGGTGCAGTTCAGGATCACCAGCACGGGCACGTGGGACCCGGCGAACGACTGGTCGTACCGGAACATCCCCACCACGCCCGGCGCGACGCCGGTGCGCACCGGGAACATCACTCTCTACAGCGGCGCGACCAAGATCTGGGGTGAGCCCCCGGGTCCGGAGGAGCAGGACACGACAGCGCCCAGCAAGCCGGGCAAGCCCGCGGTCTCCGAGATCACGGGCTCGACGGCCAAGCTGAGCTGGACCGCCTCCACGGACAACGTGGGCGTGAGCGGCTACGACGTCTACCTGGGGTCCCAAAAGGTAGGCACGGCCACGAGCGCGTCCTTCAACCTGAGCGGGCTCACCCCTAGCACCTCCTACACCGCCTCCGTGGTGGCGCGGGACGCGGCGGGCAACGCCTCGGCGTCGTCCGACGGCACCTCGTTCACCACGACGAACACGACGCCGCCGCCGACCGGCGGGTGCGCGGCGACGTACAAGGTGACGAGCTCGTGGGGCGGCGCCTTCCAGGCCGAGGTGACGGTGAAGAACAACGGCACCTCGGCGACCACCGGATGGACGGTCGCCTGGACGTCGGCGAACCAGATCACCCAACTCTGGGGCGGCAAGCACACCCAGTCGGGGTCCGGCGTCACCGTCAGGAACGAGGCGTACAACGGAGCGCTCGCCCCGGGCGCCACCACCACGTTCGGCTTCATCGCCAACGGCACACCCACCGTCCCCGACCCCATCACCTGCACTCCCGCCTGAGTGAAGACCCCGCCCCCGCCGCAGTAGCGGCGGGGGCGGTTCCACAGCTCAGTGAAAGGCAGCACATGAGATCACTGATCACCGCGCTGGCCTGCCTCCTCGCCTTCTTCGTCGCCCCCGTCGCCCCCGCGAACGCCGCCGTCGGCATTCACGTGAGCGGTACGAAGATCGTCGAGGCCAACGGCCAGGAGTTCGTCATGCGCGGCACCAGCCACGCGCACACGTGGTACGCGACGCAGACCAAGGCGTTCGCGGACATCAAGTCGCTGAAGGCCAACACCGTGCGGGTCGTGCTGAGCGGCGGCCGCTGGACCCCCAACAGCGTCTCCGACGTGGCCAACGTCGTCTCCCTCTGCAAGCAGAACAAGCTCATCTGCGTGCTGGAGAACCACGACACCACCGGGTACGGCGAGCAGAGCGGCGCCTACACCCTCGACCAGGCCGCCAACTACTGGATCAGCGTCAAGTCCGCCCTGGTCGGCCAGGAGGACTACGTCATCGTCAACATCGGCAACGAGCCGATCGGCAACAACGCCGTCACCCCGGGCTGGGCCGCCGCCACCACGGCCGCGATCCAGAAGCTGCGCAGCAACGGCTTCCAGCACGCGCTGATGGTGGACGCGCCCAACTGGGGTCAGGACTGGCAGTTCGGCATGCGCGACAACGCGCGGGCGGTCTTCGACAGCGACCCGAACAAGAACACGATCTTCTCCATCCACATGTACGGCGTCTTCGACACGGCCGCGGAGATCAACGCGTACATGGACGCGTTCAAGACCGCGGGGCTGCCGCTGGTCGTCGGCGAGTTCGGCTTCAACCACTCCGACGGCAACCCGGACGAGGACACGATCATGGCCCAGTCCGTGAGCCGCGGCCTCGGCTACCTGGGCTGGTCGTGGAGCGGCAACGGCGGCGGCGTCGAATACCTCGACCAGGTCACCAACTTCGACGTCACCCAGCTCACGGATTGGGGCCGGCGGCTGTTCAACGGCGCCAACGGCATCGCCGCCACCTCCAAGCAGGCCTCGATCTACGGCGGCGGCACCACCGACCCGACCCCGCCGAGCACGCCCGGCACCCCGTCGGCGTCCGGCATCACCTCGTCGGGGGCGAACCTGTCCTGGACGGCCTCCACGGACAACGTCGGCGTGACCGGTTACGACGTCTACACCTCGACCGGGACCTCGCTCGGCTCGACCGCGACGAACTCGATCACGCTGACCGGGCTGTCGCCGGCGACCACGTACCAGGTGTACGTCAAGGCCAGGGACGCGGCCGGCAACCAGTCCGCCGCGTCGCCGACGGCGTCGTTCACCACGCTCAGCGGCGGCGGCACCGGCGGCGGCTGCACCGCTGCCGGCACCGTGCAGAGCCAGTGGGGCACCGGGTACGTCGTGCAGCCCGTGACCGTGACCAACACCAGCACCTCGACCAAGTCGAGCTGGACGGTGACCTTCACGCTGCCGGCCGGCCACACGCTCACCGGCTCCTGGAACGCCGCGGTGACGGTCAGCGGCCAGACCGTGACGGCCAAGAACCTGAGCTACAACGGCACACTCGCACCCAACGCCGGCACGAGCTTCGGGGTGCAGGCGAGCCGGCCCAGCGGCAACACGTCCGTGCCGTCCGGCTACACGTGTGCCAACTGAACCGCCCGTCGTACCGCTGCGTATGAGGAGGTGAGGCGAAAGAACATCCCTGCCCAATGAGACCATCCCGCCCGGATGGGACGGACGCGGCCGATACCTCCAGTCGGCCGCGTCCGTTGTATTACTTGGCTTGGGTCTTGACGGCTTCGGCGAAGCGCTCGCGGGCGGCGTCGATCGCCGACTCGTCCTGGAACTCGGCGAAGGCCGCCTCGTGGTAGCGGGCGGGGATGAGCCGCTTGACGCGGTCCGGATAGCCCACGCCCGGCTCCGGCACCCGGACCAGGGGAGGGATGCCGACGCGCACCGCGATCGGGCCCGCGGCCCGTACGGAGGTGGCCCAGTCGGTGCCCGCGCCGGTGATCGCGCACATGTGGCGGGCGTAGACCCACTTCACCTCGACGAGGGAGGTCGCGTCGGGCGGATCGAACCCGAAGGGCTCCACGGCGCACACGACGCGCGAGTCGAAGTCGTGGCCGTGCGCGTGGTGCTCGTCGGGCGAGGACTGTTCGAGGATGAGCGTCACCTGGGCGGCGAGCTCCTGGTTCAGCTGGGAGGACGGCTGGCGGGCGGCGAAAAACATCACCCCGGCCAGGGTCAGGCTGGCCAGGGTGACGAGTGCCGCGGCAAGCCCGCGACGTGATTTGATCACGGGCTGGTGCAGGTCAGGGCCGGGGCCGGGTTGGGGATCGAACCGGTGGCGTTGAAGCCGAACGAGGTGGTCGCGTTCGGCGCGAGCTGCCCGTTGTAGGTGGCGTTCTTGACCACCACGTTGGGCGGTTGCCCGGACAGCACGCCGTTCCATGGCGAGCCGTCGAAGCCCTGGCCGCCGGAGTAGGTCCACTTGACCGTCCAGCCGTTGATCGACGAGGTGCTCGTGTTCTTCACGGTCACCTCGCCCTGGAAGTGGCCGGCCCAGCCGGTGTCCGTGGCCTTCCACGTGGCGGTGCAGGCGCCCGGGTTGACCGTCGGCGTCACCGTCGGGGTGGCGGTGGGGGTGCTCTGGCCCGGGCCGACGCCGGTGACCTCGCCGTTGCCGCCGTCGAAGGTGACGTCGGAGCAGCTGTAGAAGTTCTCGTTGCTGTCGGAGCGGATCCAGTGCGTGTAGATGATGTGCCGGCCGGTCTTGCCGGACGGGAGTTGAGCGTTCCAGTAGTAGTAGTTGAGCGCGCCGGCGGGGCCGGTGTCGGGCGGGTTGGTGACGCTGCCGAACGGCTCCAGGTCGGACCACTTCAGCGGCCCGTTGGGGTTCCAGCCGTTCTTGGTGATGTAGTAGTTGAAGGCGCCGGGGTGCTTGGCCCAGTTGCTGTGCCGCATCTGGATGGTGGCGCCCGAGGTCAGGTGGGTCAGCGGCCAGTCGCTGCGCACCGCGTTGTAGGCCGAGAAGTCGTAGGGGCCGCCGGTGCCGCCGCTGCAGAGCTGCCCGTCGGGGATGAACCCGGTGGTCCGGCCCGCGCCGTCGGAGCGCAGCACCGCGAACCAGTTGTACAGCGGGGTCGTGCCGCTCTGCGCGACGGCCGCCGCGCACGCGGGGTTGTAGGGGATGATCTGGCCGTTCTCCCGCAGGCCGTCCTGCCAGCACAGGAACGTCCTCGCCGCGGGGAACATCGACACCCCGTGCGCCAGTGCCTGCGTGGGCACCATCAGAACAGTCGTGATCAGGACCATGACGGCGGTGATCGCCGCCGACTTGAATAACCTCATGGGGATTCCCTTGCGCTGACGAATGAGGAAACCCGCCCACGAGCAGCCCGCCCGGCCAGCGCATTGAATCACGCCCCGCACGACGTCGACAACGCGCTGTGAAAGTTTCATTCGATCTTGGTCATAGCCGGTGCAGGCGCTACTCTGGGAGCGCTCCCATCAGGGGATGTGGCACGCGGCGTGCTTTGCGAGGGGTACGGACCGCGTATGAGGGGTACGGCGGGTGCTGCCGTACCCCTCCTCAATCACGATCCAGCGCGGCGTCGATGTCGTCGAGCCTGGCCTGCAGCTCGCTCAGGCAGGCGGGCGCGAGCCGCCCCTCGCCGAAGCGGTCGGACAGTTTCTGGCGCAGGTTGTCCGTCCTCGACACCGACGGGCCGTGCGGTCCCACCGCGGCGTGCAGCACCTGTTTGAGGTCCAGCACCACGTCCGCGTCGGTCGCGCCGCACGGCGTCCTGGCCTCCAGCACCGTGTTGAAGCCGTCCACGGCCTGCTCGACGGTGGCGGCCGTGGCCGGCGTGCTCTCGATCAGCCTGGCGGTCGGGGGCGCCTTGACCGTCACCTCCGGCTGCGGCTTCTGCTGCTCCTGCTGAAGTCCCGTCTGCTGGAACCACAGCAGGGCCGAGAGCGCGACGGCCGCCGAACCGGCGACCGTGAGGCCACGTCTGACATGCCGCCCGAGGGTCGCCGCACTCAGCGCGGAGGTCAGCGCCGAGACGATCTCGGCCGCGGTCGGCCGCCGGTCCGGCCGGTCCGCCAGGCAGCGCTGGCAGAGCGTGGCCACGGAGTACGGCACGCCGGCGACGCGGGGCGGGGGATACGTCCTGCGCGCGGCCTCGATCTCCTCCCACGTCGTCTCCGGGTACGGCGTCCGCCCGGTGAGCATGGTGTGCAGCAGCACGCCGAGGGCGTACACGTCGACCGCGGGATGGGTCGGCGCGCCGAGCAGCCGCTCGGGGGCGACGTAGGGAGGGGTGCCGCGGTCGTCGTCGGGGTCTCCGGCCCAGGCCGCGATGCCGAAGTCGAGCAGCTTGGGTCCGTCGGCGGTGAGCAGCACGTTCTCGGCCGTGACGTCCCGGTGGACCAGGCCGCGGGCGTGCCCGGCCATCAGGACCCGGGCCAGCCGCAGCGCGATGGCCGCCGCCTCGGTCCACGGCAGCGGCCCCTGCTCGATGCGCTCGGCCAGCGGTGTGCCGTCGAGCAGCGGCATCACCACGTAGGCGGCGACGCCGCCGTTCGTGGTGACGGTCTCGCCGTAGTCGTAGATGTCGATGGAGTCGGGGTGGATGAACCGGGCGGCGGCGCGCGCCTCGCTGCGGGCGCTCATGCGCTCGCCGCCGCCGGCATGAAGTGAGGCGGTGAGCACCTTGACGGCGATCATCCGGTGCAGCGACTGGTCGAAGGCACGCCAGATGACCGACATGCCCCCGCGGGCCAGCGGATCCAGCAACAGATACCTGCGGGCCAGTATGTCCCCCGGCTCAAGCCGACTCACGGACGACCAGTTCCGTAGGGAGTACGGGGTCGATCCCCGCGGCCCCCGACAGGAGCAGCCGGGTGGCGACGGTGGCGAGCTCCTCGACGGGCTGGCGGATGGTGGTCAGGGTCGGGACGGTGTGCCTGGCGACCGGGGCGTCATCGAACCCGATCACCGCCACGTCCGCCGGCACCTTGCGCCCGGCCCTGCGCAGTGCCTGGATCGCGCCTGCCGCCATCAGGTCCGAGGCGACGAAGACGGCGTCCAGACCTGGGGCGTGGCGTAACAGCCACTGCATGGCGTGGGTGCCGGAGGCCGCGGTGAAGTCCCCGTAGGCCACGGGCACGTCGGGTGCGCCCGCCGCCTGCAGGGTGCGTACCAGGCCTTCTAATCGGTCGCGCGCGCCGGGTAAGGACGGTGGTCCGCCGATGGCGGCGACGTTGCGGCGGCCGGATAACAGGAAGTGCTCCGCCGCCTGGCGGCCGCCGTCGAGGTTGTCCACGTCGGCGTACGGGAGTTTGAGGTCGTGTGGCGGGCGGCCGATGTTGCGCACGGGGACGCCCGAGGTGGACAACTTGATCGCCAGGGGGTGCCGCTCGCGCGCGCCCACGATCAGCACCGCGCCGGACAGCACCGGCAGTACGGACGACGTGGGCGTGACGGTGGTCACCATGAGATGGGTGCCGTGTTCGGCGATCACGGCTCCTGCGGCGGACAGGAGCCGTGCGTAGTAGGGCTCGGAGAACAGGCGTGGGAGGTGGTCGCAGATCACCGCCGTGACGCCGTCGGCCATGGTCTTGGCGGCCGTTCCCCGGGGGGCTCGTTGGCGGACGTATCCCATGCGGGACACGGCGTCGTAGACTTGCCGGCGGGTCGAGGTACTGACCCGCACCGAGCCCGTGAGGACTCGAGATGCGGTCGCGGGGGAAACCCCTGCAGCGGCCGCCACCTGTGCCAGTGTGGGCTGCTCGGTCATGGAGCACCTCGCGGAAAAGATCCTGGGAGCGCTCCCACGTTACCAATGTTTCGGCGCTGTTAATAGGGCCTTTGCTGGGAGTGCGTCCCACTGTGCGGACGCACTCCGAATTTGCTCAGCTAGAGGCCCTGGTAACCGACAGTTGTTTTTGTGCCGAACGTTGATCACGCAATATTTGCGTGTCTGATTTTGCCCTATCCGGTCATTGAGTCACGTTGGTGCCGATCTCTGCCTCGTCGAGGCCCCCGTCCGTGTCGTCCGGCTGGGGGCGCACCGGCTGCTGGGGCTGGCAGCTCGAACCGCAGCCGCCGAAGCGCGCGGTGTTCACCGGGGTGAAGTCCGTCGCCGGGATGCCCTTCAGCGCGGACAGCATGGTGTCCTTCCAGATCGGGCCGGGGATGGACGCCCCGAAGACCGAGGGGTAGTACCGGCCGCCGATGGTGATGCGGTTCAGCTTGTGCGTCACCGCGCCGCGCGGGTCACCGATGCTGACCGCGCCCGCGAGGTCGGGGGTGAACCCGGCGAACCAGGCGGTGGACTGCTCGTCCGTGGTGCCGGTCTTGCCGGCGGCCGGCCGGCCGATGCCGCCGACGCCCTTCATGGTGCCCTTGGTGAACACGCCGGAAAGGATGCTGGAGGCGGCGTCCGCGACCTCCGCGTCGAGCGCCTGCTTGCACTTGGGCTTGTAGTTCGTGACCTTGCCGTCGCGGTCCTTGATCGAGGAGATGGCCATCGGCTCGCAGTACTTGCCGCGCGCGCCGATCGCGGCGTACGCGTTGGCCACGGTCACCGGGTCCATCTCGTTGATGCCGAGCGTGAACGTCTCGAACTCCTGCAGGTCCTGCCCGTCGGAGCGCTCGATGCCCAGCGACTTGGCCGTCTTGACCACGTTGCACAGGCCCACCTTCTGCTCCAGCGCCATGAAGAAGGTGTTGACCGAGCCCCAGGTGCCGGTGGCCAGCGACTTGAAGCCACCGCCGCCGCCCTCGGCGTTGGTGACGGTGAAGCTGGGCTCACCCATGTTCTGGCCCTTGCAGTTCTTGAACGACCAGTAGGCCGGAGCGCGGTAACCGCTGCCCACCGAGATCCCGTCGTTGATCTTCATTCCCTGCTTCAGGGCGGTGAGCAGGGTGAACGTCTTGAACGTCGAGCCGGCCTGGAAGCCGGTGCCGCCGCCGTGCACCGCGTTGGCGACGAGGTTGTAGGACATCTCGTTCTTGCGCTTGCTGGTCCCGTACTTGCGGCTGGCGGCCATGGCCTTGATCGCGCCCGTGCCCGGCTGGACGAGCGCCTCGGAGGCGACCGGGTTGTCGGAGGCGAACACGTGCTTCTTGATGGCCAGCTCGGCGGCCTTCTGCATCTTCGGGTCGAGCGTGGTCTTGATCTCCAGGCCACCCCGGTTGAGGAACGCGGTCCTGGCCTTCTTCGTCTTGCCGAAGTCAGTGTTGCTGAGGATCTCGTTGCGGACGTACATGCAGAAGTACGGGTAGTCGCTGGCCTCGCAGCCACCGGGCAGCGGGGTGCCCTTGTAGCCGAGCTTGGTCTTCTTGGCCTCGGCGGCCTGCTCCGGCGTGATCTTCTTCAGCTCGGCCATCCGGTCGAGCACGACGTTGCGCCGGAACAGCAGCCGCTCCTTGAACTCCTTGCCGCGACTGGGGTCGGTCTGGAGCGGGTCCTGCACGGCGCCGGCCAGGGTGGCGGCCTGGGGCAGGGTCAGGTCGGCGGCCTTGACTCCGAAGAAGCGCTTCGCGGCCGCCTCGATGCCGTAGGCCCGGGCGCCGAAGTACGCGATGTTCAGGTATTTCTCGAGGATCTCGTTCTTGGTGTACTTCTCCTCGATCGCCATCGCGTAGCGCAGCTCGTTGAGCTTACGGGCGTAGCTGGCCTCGAGGGCCGCGTTCTTCTCCTTGGTGGTGCTC
Organism: Nonomuraea sp. NPDC003707; assembly: GCF_053587055.1. Classification (NCBI taxonomy): domain Bacteria; kingdom Bacillati; phylum Actinomycetota; class Actinomycetes; order Streptosporangiales; family Streptosporangiaceae; genus Nonomuraea; species Nonomuraea sp. NPDC003707. The sequence continues at coordinate 327,209 of NZ_JBSFNK010000009.1, forward strand.
GCCGAGTTGAGCAGCACCTGCTTGACGTACTGCTGGGTGATGGACGAGCCGCCCTGGGCGATGCCGCCCGAGGTGAGGTTCTTGGCCAGGGCGCGGACGGTGCCCTCGATGTCGATCGGGCCGTGCTCGTAAAAGCGGTAGTCCTCGATCGAGATGATGGCCGTCTTCATGATCTCGGCGATGTCGTCGAGCTTGACGTTCTCGCGGTATTCCTCGTAGAACGTCGCGATCGGCTTGCCCGTGGAGTCGAGCACCGTCGTCCTCTCCGCGAGGGGCGGCTCCTTGAGGTCCCGCGCCTTGAGGCCTAGGTCCTCCGATGCCGAGACGAACATCGCTCCGGTGCCTCCGACCGCGGGCAGTGCGATGGCCGCGGCCACTACACCGGCCGCTGCCGCCGCCCCGGTCAGGCGCGCGATACTCGACAAACGGGAACCCATGGTTGTAAAACCTCCCCCTCGTGGCATTAGGGTGCATCCTAAACCCCGCCATGACGTGCTCTCGGTAAAAGCTTGGACGCCGCATGGGGCAGTTTTGTTCGCACGGGAAGCGGGATTTTTCCGGCTCTGGCGTCGTTACGCCGGATCGTGGCGGGTGGGGCGCCTGTGGCGCCTGTGACGATCTTCAGTTTCTGCCAGGTGCGGGCAAAGAAGCGTGTTGACGCGCGGGTGATCGTCCGCCCGTCTGGCAATGTCTGTTTCCTGCCGGTCATGGTGGGGGGACTTATGCGTCGTGCCGGAGATGGCGAGCATTTCGATCGGTTGCTCGCCGCTGCGAGGACATATTGGGGCGAGAGCCCCAGCGGTGAGAGCTGCGTCGTGGCCGAGGCGTTCGACCAGGACATCAGAGTCGTGGTACGGACGCTCATGGTCGCGAAGGCGGTCTGCGAGCTGCTCTCCGCGCGGCTGTTCGCGCTGGTCGAGCCCGAGTGGCGGAGGCTGGCGGAGATGTTCGGGGCCGAGGGGGACGGCCGGCCGCGGGTGCCGCCGGCCGCGCTGGTCACCAGCCGGGCGGATCCGTACGTGATCAGGGACATCCCGGTCGTGCACGTCCACGGGACGGGGTCGCTGAAGGCGTACGCGATCTTCCCCGACCAGGGGCCCTGCTCGTTCCGCGAGGAGCTGCCCGCCAGGGTCGGCGCGTTCTTCGAGCGGCACGTCTGGCCGTACCGGGACACGATCAGGCCGGGCGCGGAGCGGACGGCCTGGCGGGCCAAGAGCGGCTACCAGATCCGCACGGAGACCGAGCGGAACCAGCTGCGCGACTACGGCTGCGCCCGCCTGGGCCTGGACCCGCGGCGGCCGACCATCGCGGTCTTCGGCCACACGCCGGGCGAGGACACCGAGCTGTTCCAGTCGACGGTGGACTTCGCCTCGTCGGACCCGTCGGCGAACTGGCTGTTCCTCGACCCCGTCGGCTACCCGCACTCCCGGGTGAGGTGTGTGACGGGAGCCCTGTCCACGAACCTCCTGTGGAGCATGGCGGACGTGTGCGTCACCTTCGGCGACAGCGACCTGCCCGCGTTCGGCATCCCGGTCGTCCAGGCGGGCTGGTCGGTGGGGAGCGCCTGCGGCGGCACGCACGTGGCGCGCGACCCGTCGGACATCCGCCTGTGGCTGGACGAGGCCATCGCCAAGCACGAGAAGGGCGAGTCCATCCTGGAGCCCGAGCAGCGCGACCGCGCCCGCCTGTGGCTCTGGCTGCGCCGCTGCGGCGCGGACGTGCCCACCCAGCTCCTGCCGCACTGGGAGTACGGCGTCGACTACGCGCGGGCGCTGGCCGTGAACCTGTGGCACGTGGAGCGCGACGGCGACCCTCTCTACAGCGCGGTCGCCCGCATGTGGACCAGGCGCGAACCCATGCTCACGCGGTTCGACTTCCACGACCCGGCGGGGCCGTTCATCAGGAACGCCTTTGACCGGTTCCCGCGGTTCGGCGATGTCGTCCGTACCGACGAAGACCCCATGAGCAGCTTCCACGAGCCGGAAGAGTCGTCATTCACGAGGAGCACCCCATGAGCACCCCAGGATCCGCCACCGAGCTGGACCAGCTGATCCTCCCCGCGATCCCGCCCGTCCACGTGCGCAGCGGCCAGATCGCCGCGCTGCAGGTGACCGACAGGCTGCAGCGCGGCAGTTCGATCGTGGGCAGGTTCGAGACCTCGGGGCTGGCCGGGTTCAAGGTCTCGGCGCAGGGGCGCGCGCTGCGGGTGCTGGTGTCGCTGTCGACCGACGATCGGTCCGTGAGCGGCTGGGACGCCGGCAAGACCGACCTGGTCGGCCTGCAGCCGCGCCTGGTACAGGTGCGCTCCCAGGGGCGGCTGCGCCAGTGCGTGCTGCTCAGGGGGCGGCGGGCGCACGCCCAGGTGGCCTTCGACCTGACGGCGGATGAGATCCCCGACGACGGGCTGATCTGCGTCGAGGTGCTCGACATCACGGAGGGCGACGGGGTCAGCGAGGAGGTCCGCCAGGCCGTGTCGGGGCACGTCGTGCCCGACGGCGTGGCCGGGCTGCGGCTGGACAAGGTGGTGTTCGAGGAGCCGCCGGCGGTGGACTTCGATCCCGACACGCTCGACGGGTTGCGCTGCGAGGTGTCCTCGCTGATCAGCGCGGGCGGCCTGGCCAACCGCAATCGGCAGGGCACACGCGTGCTGCGCGCGGGCATGTTCGTGGTCAACCCGGTGCTGAAGGACACGTTCGGGTCGAGTGGCCGCCTCACGCTCAGGCTGGGCACGAAGGCGGAGCCGGCCAGCCTCATCCCCGCGACGTGGCGGCGGGTCAACAGCGAGTGGCGCTGGATGCGGCACGCCACCAGGAAGCTGCTGGGCATCGCGGCGCCGCCGGTGGAGCGGGTCATCAGCATCAGGGACGGGGACCTGGGGCTGCCCGAGCTGCGCACGGACGGCAACGTCACCGAGCTCACGCTGCCCAGCCCCACGGGATCGCCGTACCTGGTGATCATGGGTCAGTGCCTGGGCGCGGTGCCGACGCTGGAGTCGGGCGCCACGCACTAGTACGGGCGTGAACTATCCCTGCTCGAATAAAATCCTGGGTCATGGACGACGCGGTCGAAAGGATCCTCGGGGAGTGGCGGCGCGAGCGGCCTGATCTCGATCTGACGGCCATGGGCGTCTTCGGGCGGCTCGCCCAGGTGATGCGCGTCCTGGAGCCGCGGGTCGACCGGGTGCTCACCCGGCGCGGGCTGCGGCAGGGGGAGTTCGACGTGCTGGCCGCGCTGCGCCGGGCCGGCCCGCCGTACACGCTGATCCCGTCGGAGCTGTCGGCGGTGCTGATGATGTCGCGGGCCGGCATGACCAACCGGCTCGACCGGCTGGAGGCGGCGGGGCTGGTCGAGCGCAGCCTCGACCCCGACGACCGGCGCAGCTTCCACGTCCGGCTGACCGGCGAGGGCCTGCGGATCATCGACGAGACGCTCACCGAGCACGCCGCCAACCTGGCCGACCTGGCCTCCCCACTCACCCCCGAGGACACCGAGACGCTCGCCGCGATCCTGCGCAAGCTGCTGGACGGGCCGCTCGGCAACCCGGAGCTCCCAAAAAATCGCGAAAATCCGTGATATCCCCGCTCAGGGGGAAGTCGTTTCTAGGTGAGGAACGGCTTGTACATCGAGACGATCCGGCACCTCCATTGCACGGTCTTGCGCGCCGGCGGCGAGCTCGACCACGCGGGCCGGGTCCGCTTCAGCGCCTGCATCAACGCGGTGTGGGACTGGAGTGTGGGGCCCGTGCTCGTATTCGATCTTGCGGATCTGGATTTTTACGACTCGTCCGTCATTGGGGTGCTGGCGATGGCGATGCAGCGGATGGAGGAGCAGGGGAGCGGCCGGATCATCCTGGTCCGGCCGTCGGACCACCTGCTGTCGGTGCTGCGGCTGACTGACCTGCTGTCGCGGGTGGAGCTGCGGGAGAGCGTCGAGGAGACGGTGGCGGAGCTGATGCTGGACGACTCGGCCCGCGGCTCGCCGTCGTCCGCGCACCCGCGCCCCTCGACCCCCGCCCCTGACTCCTCCGGGCGTCAGAGGCCGTAAGCCTCCAGCAGGCGCAGCCATACCTCGCTGACCGTCGGGAAGGACGGGACGGCGTGCCAGAGGCGCTCCAGCGGCACCTCGGCCGTCACCGCGATCGTGGCACTGTGCAGCAGCTCGGCCGTGCCCGGCCCGACGAACGTGACGCCGAGCAGCACCTTCCTGTCCTCGTCCACCACGGCCCTGGCCCGGCCGCGGTAGCCGTCGCCCAGCAGGTAGGCCCCGGTGACCGAGCCCAGCTCGTAGTCCACCACGCGCACCCGGAACCCGTCCTCCCGGGCCACCGCCTCGGTCCTGCCGACCGCGCAGACCTGCGGATCGGTGAAGACGACCTGCGGCGCGCCGAACCCGTCCGCCAGATCCCGCATCGCGGGCAACTCGTCGCCACGCGCCCGCGCGGCGATCACGTCACCGCAGATCCTGGCTTGGTACTTGCCCATGTGGGTGAGCAGCGCGCGCCCGTTGACGTCGCCGACCGCGTACAGCCAGCCGTCGGGGACGCCGGTCGCCCGCATGCTGTCGTCCACCTCGACGTACTTCCCGTCGGCCAGGCCGATCGTGCCCAGCCCGATGTCGCCGGTCGCGGGCCGGCGGCCGGTCGCGACCAGCAGCTCGTCGGCCTCCACCGGGGGGCCCTCGGGCAGGTGGACGGTCACCTTCCCGCCGGGCTCGGGGCGCTCGATCCTGACGGCGTCGGTGCGGGTGCGCACCTCGATGCCCGCCTCCGCGAACGACTCGGCCACCAGCTCTCCCGCGAACGGCTCCATCCTGGCCAGCAGCCCGCCGCCGCGTACCAGCACGGTCGTCTGCCGCGCGCCGAGCCCGTGCATGGCCTGGGCCATCTCGCAGGCGACCACGCCGCCGCCGAGCACGACCAGCCGTTCGGGGATGGCGCGGGCCGCGGTCACCTCATGGCTGGTCCAGGGCTCCGCCTCGACCAGCCCGGGGACCCGGGGGAGGGCCGCCGTGCTGCCCATGGCCAGGACGACGGCCTGCCGGGCCGTCAGCACCCGCTCGCCGCCGTCCTCGGTGGTGACGCGTACGCGCTTGGGGCCGTCGAGCCGCCCGTGCCCGCGTACGAACTCGGCCGGCACGCTCTCGATCCACCCGACCTGCCCGGAGTCGTTGTAGTTCGAGACGGTCTCGTCGCGCCGGGCCAGCACGGCCTCCGCGTCGACGGGCCCCAGCGACAGCCCGGGGACCCGCGCCACCTCGCCTATCAGGTCGACCGGCCGCAGCAGCGCCTTGCTCGGGACACACGCCCAGTAGGCGCACTCGCCGCCGGCCAGCCGCTCCTCGACGATCGCCGCGGTCAGGCCGCCGCGGACCGCCCGGTCCACGACGTTCTCACCGGCGGGACCGGCACCGATCACGATGACGTCGAACTCGTCAGCCACCACGCCTCCAGGAGCACTCGCTTATGGGGTGAACTCTTTCATGCCGCCGGCCCGGCCATGCTGAGGACAGGCCGGTTGGACGCCCCCTCTGTCCCTTACATCCCTCCTCCACCGCCCGTCACACTCGTCTTCACGTCTCGTTCACCCGGCGGCCGTAGCGTGCCCGCATGGCGGATCGTTACCCGACGTCAGTGCCGTACCGGCAGCGGACGGACGGCTACAACACGTACCGGATCCCCGCGGCGGTGGTGACGAAGGCGGGCACCGTGCTGGCGTTCGCGGAGGGGCGGCACGCCTCTGCCGGGGACTCCGGCCACATCGACGTCGTGCTCAGGCGCTCCACGGACGGCGGCAGGACCTGGGGCGCGCTGCAGGTGGTCGCCACGGAGCCGCGCCGGGGCACCGCGGGCAACCCCGCGCCCGTGGCGCTGGCCGACGGCCGGATCGTGCTGGTCTTCGTCAGGCAGGGGCCGCAGGCCACCGAGGACAAGATCCGGCGCGGCCAGGTGGCGGCGGCCGACGGGCGGCGGGTGTTCGTGCAGGTCAGCTCGGACGACGGGGTCACGTGGTCGGCGCCTCGCGAGATCACCGGCAGCGTGAAGCGCTCCGAGTGGCGCTGGTACGCGACCGCTCCCGGCCACGCCGTAGCGCTGCGCAGCGGGCGGATCGTGGTCCCCGCCAACCACTCGCTGCCGCCCGGCGGGTCCGACAACGGGACCGAGGGCAAGTACAACGGCGGCCACGGGCTGCTGAGCGACGACGGCGGCCAGACCTGGCGCATCGGATACGTCGACGACAACCCGGACGGATACGTCAACGTCAACGAGACCACGGCCACCGAGCTGCCGGACGGGCGCCTCTACCTCAACACGCGCACCGAGTCCACCGCCCCCGGCACCAGGGCCGACGCCTACTCGGCCGACGGCGGCCAGACCCTCCTGCTGCCCTTCCGGCCCCAGGCGGGGCTGGTGGGGCCGGTGGTGGAGGGCAGCACCCTGTGGTGCTCGTCGCCGGACGTGCTCCTGTTCTCGGGGCCGGCCGCTCCGGACGCGCGGGCGCTGATGACCGTACGCGCCAGCGACGACCTGGGGGTGACCTGGCGGGTCGCGCACACGGTGTCGGGTCTGCCGGCGGCCTACTCCGACCTGGTCCGGGTGGACGGGGACACGGTGGGCCTGCTGTTCGAGACCGGCGACTTCGGCGCGTACGAGAGCATCGCCTTCCGCCGCCTCCCCGTCACCGAACTCGCCCCCTGACCGGTCACGAGCCGAGCGGGTTGGGCAGCCTGGTCCAGCTGTCACCGGGCGGCGCGCCCTCCAGGCGGGCGAGCAGGTGGGCCTTGACCGTGAGGTGCGGGCCGAACAGGGCCCGGCGGTCCTCGGCGCACGCGAACTCCGCGGAGCGCGCGGCCGCGGCCACGACGTCCCACAACCGGGACTCGGCGGCCCGGTCGCCCCGGCAGAACAGCGCGATCAGGCTGCCGAACGTGGTGCCGACGAGCCCGCCGAAGAGCTTGGCGTGCAGCGTCCCGGGGTCGTCGGTGAGCAGCCTGGCGCTGACCGGCGGCACCTCGATCCCGTTGCGGGCGAGCCTGGCGGGGCTGATCCTGACGTCGGCCAGGTCCCGGTAGACCAGCCGGCGCGGGAGGCCGTCCGGGTCGAGCTCGACGAGCAGGTTCTGGCCGTGCGCCTCGAGCGCCACGCCGAGCGCCAGCAGGCCCAGCGCGTCCCTCCAGACCAGGCGGGCGAACGCGGCCAGCCAGGCCGCCGGGTCCCGCACGGTCGCGCGGGTGACGGCGCCGACGGGGATCGCGTTCCCGGTCGGCTCGCGGAGCATGGCCGACACGTCGGGGCTGTGCTCGCCGTTCACCTTCCCGGCGGCGCCGGCCAGGTAGCGGGCGATGCCGAGCCGCCCGCCCAGCCGGCCGGACAGGGTGAAGAGCAGGTCCGACAGGTGGACGCAGTCGCGTACCGAGCCGGGGGAGATGTCCCTGACGCCGGAGGTCATCCGGGTGCTGAACGCCGTCTTGATGTGCGGGCCGCCGTCGAGGGGCGCGAGGGTCCGTACGGACATCAGCGGGCGGGCCGGGACGGCGCCTGTCACCTGCGGACGCAGGCCCAGCGCGGGCAGGACGTGGGCGCTCTGCCAGGGGTGCACGGGGAGCAGGAGCCGGTCGCCGTCCATGAGCGCGGCCGGCCACGGGCCCGAGACCAGGCAGTCCGCGGCGGGCAGCGCGAGCAGGTCCAGGCGGACGACGGCGCGGTGCTCCGGCATGTAGGCGAGCTGCTCCGCCACGGAGACGCCGGGGCGGCTGCGGCAGCCCGGGTGGTACGGGTGGCCGTCCACCACGCTCTGCTCGTACTCCTCGGGGGTGGCCGGGACGCGGGCGGGCTCCGCGCGGGACAGCGCCAGCGAGGCCACGCTGTTGTCCAGGTCCTCGACCAGCCCGGCGGTGCCGGGCAGGTCCAGGGCGGCGAGCAGTTCGGCGGGGTGCGTGTGGGGGTGGTCGTCCAGCCAGAGCGCCGGCTCGCCCCCGAGGTCGTACGGCTCCCGCGCCGGCCCGGTGAGCACGCGGCCGTCCGCCAGCTCGACGCGGTCCTGTCCCCGCGTGCCCAGGAGCCCGGGGAGCGGTTCGTGGAGGAGGCTGCGCCAGAGGCGGCCGAGTACGGCGGCCCGCGCGTCCGGGAGGGCCGCGAAGTACGCCGCCGAGAGCTCCGGGCGCACCAGGGAAAGGTCGGCCGCGAATTCCGCCTCCCAACGCCTCATAATTCCCACCATTTCCAGGAAACACGCCCAGTAGCTACCCTGTTGGCACCAATAGGGACAAAGGGTAGGGATAAGGTCGCCATGGCACCTACCGACGGCCTTCTTCCTCTCCCGCGAGAGGCACAGACAGACGCCGCGAACCTCGCGACGACGGCACTGCTCAACTGCCTGATCCGCGAAGTGGCCCGGCCCGCGCGCGCCGGCGCTTTCCTGCTGCCCGCGACCGGCCGGCTCCTGCGCGTCGCCGGCGGGCGGTTCCCGGACCGGGCCGAGCAGCGGACGTCCGACGGCTGGCGCCTCCTCTCCCTGGACGACCTGGTCGCGCTGACGGCCGCCGAACTGCGTGCGGGGACCGGGGTCGACAACGACACGCTGCCCGCCGAGATCACGCACAGCCGGGACGTCATGGCCGCCCTGCTGGCCGCCAGGCGGGCCGGGACGCCGCCCGCGGACCTCTACCTGCGTTCCGAACAGGCCCTCGTCGCGGGCCATCGCTACCACCCCGCGCCCAAGGCCCGCGGCGGGTCCGGTCCGGGGGCCTGGCTCCCGTACGCGCCGGAGGCGTACGCGAGCTTCGCGCTGCCGCTGTTCGGCGTGCCGGCCGAGCGGCTGGTGGAGGTGGGGGAGGCGGGCGCGCTCGACCGGCTGGGGCCGCATCCCGGCGACGGCCTGGCCCTGCTGCCCGCTCATCCCTGGCAGGTGGAGCTGCTGGGCGGCCCGCCGCTGCGCCACGTGGGCGTCACCGGGGCCCTCGCCTCACCGACCTCGTCGATCCGTACGGTGTACCTGCCCGAGCTGGACCTGTTCTGCAAGTTCAGCCTGGACGTGCGGATCACGAACGACATCCGGCGGCTGTGGCTGCGCGACCTGAGCAGGCTGGCCGTGGTGGCCGAGGTCGTCGGGCAGGCGTTCGACGACCTGCCCGACCACGTGGCCCGGCCCGCCGTGCTGCGCGACCGCGGCTACCGCAGCGCCGAGCTGGACCGGGACGGCGGGGAGGCGCTGGCGGTGATCGTCCGCGACGGCCTGCGCGAACACGTGCGCCCGGGGCTGACGGTGCTGCTCGCGGCGGGGATCAGCGAGGGCTTCCCCGGCAACCCGCTCGACGGGCTGGGCGAGGAACCGGCGCTCGTGTGGTGGGAGCGGTACCTGGATCACGTGGTCCCCCCGCTCCTGCACGCCTATTTCCGTCATGGGGTCGTGCTGGAGTGCCATCTGCAGAACGTGCTGATCGCGGTGGACGAGCACGGGCTTCCCGCGCAGGCCGTCTTCCGAGACCACGAGGGGGTCAAGCTCGTCGCGGAGCGGCACCCGTCGCTGAAGGGCGTCGGGGGTGCGCAGGCGTGGGAGCGGCTGGTGTACTGCCTGGTGACCAACAACCTCTGCGAGATCGCGGGAGCCCTGGCCGCGCGCCATCCGGGGTTGCGGGGGGAGCTGTGGGCACGGGCCAGGACGGTGTTCACGGGGTGCGGCAAGGATCACGGGGATCCGGACGAGCTGCGCGATCTGCTGGGCGCCACGCACATCCCGGCCAAGGCCAACCTGCTGCTGCGCTGGCTGAACGCCGGGGGCGGCGACATGCGGGCCGTCCCCGTACCCAACCCCCTGGCCCCGTGACGCATAGCGGGGCGGCCGGGGGGCGTCTGAGGGGGTGATGACTATCCCCTGGAGGTGATCGTGGACGTCGCGGACGAGCAACGTTTCCGCGAGTTCGTCTCTGCGCGCTCCCCCGCACTCATGCGACTCGGGTTCCTGCTCACCGGTGGTGACCAGCACGCGGCCGAGGACCTGGTGCAGACCGCGCTGGCGAAGCTGGCGAGCCGGTGGCGGCGGGTGGACGCGCCTGAGGCGTACGCCAAGCAGATCATGTACCGCCAGCAGATCAGCTGGTGGCGGGCGAGCAGGCGGCGCGGCGAGGTGGTGCAGGCGGAGCCGCCCGAGCTGGCGGACCGGGACCTCAACCACCAGAGCGAGCTGCGCATGGTGTTGCGGTCGGCGCTGGCGCGGCTCACGGCGCGGCAGCGCACCGTGCTGGTGCTGCGGTATTTCGAGGACCTGCCCGAGCAGGACGTGGCGCGGGCGCTGGGCTGTTCTGTCGGAACGGTCAGGAGCACGGCGCACAGGTCGCTGGCCCGCCTGCGCGAGATCGCCCCCGAACTGGCCAGGGAACTGGAGGCGGCCAAATGACGCGACTGCTCAGGGACACGCTGCAGGAGTGGGCCGACGAGACGAGGGTGCCACACGATCTGGCCGACCGGGCGCTGCGGAGGCGCGCCTGGAAGCCCGTCGGCATGGTGGTGCTGGCCGTGGGGCTGGTGGCGGCGATCGCGGTGTCCGCCGTGGGCCTGCGCGGCGCTGGGCCGGCCGTACGCGACCCGCAGGCCACCATGCGCGCGGCCACCGGCGTCACGCTGCCCCCGCGCCCATCACCCGCGCCGACCGACGTGCGGACCGACACGGAGCACAGCCCGCCGGTCAAGCTGATCGCCGCGGGACGCATGGCAGTGTCCGCGTACTACACCATCCGCCGGGAGCAGGTCTCGGACAACGAGCAGCGGGTCGTGCGCACGTGGTCGCTGTACGACCCGCGCACCGACGGCTACGAGAAGACCTCGTGGGCCTGGGTGGACGTGGCCCCCGGGCTGCAGGTGGCCGCCGTGCTGGAAGGGGAGCTGATCAGCAAGCGGCTGGGCATCCTCGACCTGAACACCCGGCAGATCCTCAAGTGGATCGACCTGGAACACCCGGTCGGGTCGGTCGCGTGGTCCCCTGACGGCACCAAGGTCCTGGCCACGGCGTACTCCAGCTACCCGGACACCCTGCAGGGGAAGGGCGACCAGGCGGGCCCCGTTCCCGGGAGCAGCCCACGTACGGGCTACTACATCGTCGACGCCGAGGCGGGCACGGCCGACTACCACGAGCTGCCGCCGATGGCCGACGCGATGTTCAACGACGACAAGCCGTTCAACGTGAACGGCCGCCAGGACCTCGGCTGGAGCCTGGACGGCACGATGCTCTGGGCGCCCACCTCCACCTCTCCGGACCGGGTCTTCTACACCCTCGACGGCGAAAAGGCGGAGTGGCCCAAGGGGGACCGGTACGTGGACTACTCGCACGTCTCGGCGAGCTCCCCGAACGGCCGCCTGGTCCTGGGCCCCGACGGCCTGCCGACCAAGATCACGGATGCGGGGACGGGCCAGGTCGTCGGGCAGCAGCGGGTGCTGCAGCTGCACGCCTGGGCCGACGACGACAACGTCATCGCCATGGGGTGCGCAGGGTCGTGCGAGAGCGAGTTCAACAACGGGCTGGTCCTGGTGAGCGTGGACGGTCAGCGGACGACGCAGCTCGGCGCGAACCGCCGATCCGACCAGGACGGCTCCTGGCGATGGGTGCTCACTCCTAGATAATTGGATCGATCGTTCTTGAATGTGCTAGCTTGGCCCCGTGGCAAGGAGCAAGGAGTTCGATCCCGAGGTGGCGTTGCAGAAGGCTCTGGAGCTGTTCTGGGAGCGCGGATACGAGGCGACGTCGATGGCGGACCTCGTGGAGCACCTCGGGATCGCCCGGGCGAGCATCTACGGCACCTTCGGCGGCAAGCGCGAGCTCTACCTGAAGGCGCTGGAGCGCTACCTGGAGCAGCACAACGTGGTCGAGCGGCTGTCCCAGCCGGGGCCCGCGCTGCCCGCCGTCCGGGCCTTCCTCGACTCGTACGTCGCGGAGTGCCTGGCCGACGAGCTGCGGCGGGGCTGCATGGTGGTGAACACGGCGGTGGAGTTCGCCACGCGCGACGCCGCCGTGTCCCGCAAGGTGACGGAGAGCTGGGCGGGGCTGGAGACCGTGCTCGCCGCCACCCTGGTCCGGGCGCGGGCCCAGGGCGAGATCCCGGCGGGGAAGGACCCGTACGCGCTGGCCAGGTTCCTGCTCGTGCTGCTGCAGGGCATCAGGGTGCTCGGCAGGGCCGACCCCGATCCGCGCCGCCTGCGCGACGCGGTCGACCAGGCCATGGTCGCCGTCCAAATTTGAGAACGATTGGTATGGAATAGATGAATCGCTTTGAGGGCAAGGTCGCCCTGGTCACCGGCGCGAGCGGCGTCCTGGGACGGGCAGCGGCGCTGGCGTACGCGGGTGAGGGCGCTTCCGTGCTGGTCGCGGGGCGCGACACGGCCAGGCTGGCCGAGGTCGTGAAGCTGATCGAGGAGCGGGGCGGGCGGGCGAGCGCGTTCGCCGTGGACGTCACGCGGTCGGCCGAGGTCGCCGCCATGGTCGAGGCCGCGGTCTCCCGGTACGGGGGCCTCGACGTCGCGCTCAACGCGGCCGGCGTCTTCGGCATGCTCGCGCCGCTGGCCGACTACGACGAGGACGTCTGGGACACCGCGCTCGCGGTGAACCTCAAGGGCGTGTTCCTGTCGATGAAGCACGAGATCGCCCACATGCGCGCCCACGGCGGTGGCGTCATCGTCAACGTGGCCTCCAACCTGGGCGCGCACTGGCGGCTGCCCGGAGCCGCCGCGTACGCCGCCTCGAAGGCGGGGGTGAGCTTTCTGACCCGCACCGCCGCCCGCGACCACATCGCGGACGGCGTACGGATCAACGCCGTCAGCCCCGGCCCGATCGACTCGCCCATGGCGACGCGGCCCGGCGAGACCCGGGAGGAGCGGGACGAGCGCATGAGGGGCGCGCTGCCGATCGGCCGGGTCGCCACGCCGGAGGAGGTCGCGGCGGCGGCGCTGTGGCTGTCGTCGCCGGAGTCGAGCTTCGTCGTGGGCCAGGACCACGTGATCGACGGCGGCGCCACCGCCTGACCGGTCATCCTGCTCGATCACGGGCGTTCGAGTTGGCCCTGCGGCGCGTCTCCTCCTCCAGATGCTCGAACAACTCCGGCAGGGTCGCGCCGCACCGTACGTTGGACAGCGCGCTGTGCTCGGACACCAGCACGGTGCGGATGGCGATGTAGCCGCCTCCGGCGCCTTCGATGATCTCCCAGCCGGGAATCCTCCTGATCGCCGTCACGGCACGCCCGCTACGACGTCGGCCCACACGACGCGGTGGCCGTCCTCGGTGACGTGCGTGCCGCATCTGGCGCTCAGCCGGGTCACGATGCCGAGGCCGCGACCCGACTCCTCCATGGGGCCCAACTGGCGAGGGACGAAGCGCGGCTCCGGTTCCGGAGCGCCCGGGTCGATCACCTCAAGGCGGACGAAGCCGTCGCCGAAGCCCAGCCGGACCTTGACCCAGTCGCGCCGCCTGCCGCCCGGGACGTGCTGGATGACGTTGGCCACCAGTTCGGAGACGATCTGGAGCGCGTCGGAGCGGACCGTCGGATGGCTGTCGGTGAGCCAAAGCCCGGTCGCCTGCCGCGCCTGCCACGACGTCTTGTCGTTGCGGCGCAGCGTCGTGTCGCGCCATAGGACGACATCGGCGAGCTCTGCTGATGTGGTTCTTGCCCGCACAAAATCACCGCCTTTGTTCTGTTACGCCGATATTTGGCTCGGACAACAGGCTGACCAGGTGTCTGGAAAGCACTTCCCAGGGTGCCGCCGCCGGGCTAACTTGTAATCGGCTCGTCACAGTCCGTTTTCAGACAGACGTGCTGGCACTTGTCCGGGTCCTGCGAAAGGGCGATGACATGACGACAGAGGTTTACGGCGAGGTACTGAAAAAGGCGCGTAACTCGGCAGGTCTTTCTCAAACGGCCCTGGGAGACCTGCTCTCATGCAGCGAGAGCCTGGTCGGGCTGATCGAGCGCGGTAAGCGGAGGCCGAGCAAGAAGTTCACCCTGGCGGCCGAGGCGATTCTGGGGCTGAACGGGGAGCTCTTCGGGCTCCTGCCGAACACCACCGCCATGTCCACTCCGAAGTGGTTCAGCGAGTGGCCGAAGGTGGAGGAAAGGGCACACACCATCCGAACCTGGCAACCGCTCGTGGTCCCAGGGCTCCTCCAGACGGCTCGCTACGCGCGGGCCATGCTTTCTGTCGCACCAAGGGCCACCGAGCAGTGGGTCGAAGAAGCCGTCGAGACGCGGCTTCGGCGACAGTCGGTGTTCGAGCGCGAGGATCCACCCATGTACTGGGCCCTGCTCGACGAATGCGTGCTCCTTCGGCCGGTTGGCGGAAAGGACGTGATGCGCGAGCAGTTGGAGCATTTGCTGAAAATGGCCGAGCGGCCCAACATCTCGTTCCAGATCGTGCCCCTGGAAGTGGGCGCCACGGCAGGTGTGCTCGGAGGCTTCGCCCTCGCCCAGGGGTGCGACATGCAGGACCACGTCTACCTCGAAGACGCCGTGCAGGGTGCCGTATCCGCTCGCGAGGAGATGGTAAGGGGCGTTAACGTCATATACGACGCAATCCACAAATGGGCACATCCCATGCACGTGAGCCAGCGACTAGTACGTGAGGTGGCAGCGAAGTATGAAGATCAGTGACGAGTTGCGCGCCGAGTTGGATGCCGCGCAGTGGACGAAGTCCACGCTCTCCGGCCCGAACGGAGGGGACTGCCTCTACGCGGCCAAGCTGAGCGGCGACCGGTACGCGATCAGGGATTCCGAGCAGCCCGATGTCCCGCCGATGATCGTACGCGGAGGCGTCTTCCGCGCCTTCGTAGGCGGCGCGAAGCTCGGCGAATTCGACCTCTGACCCGTCCCTTGCGGATGAAGCAGAGAGGCGAGGAGAGTGCTGGCACTCCACCGTGCGGTCGCTGACCTGACGCAATCAGCATGCCGCCATAGGGGACGAACTCTATGATCAGGTCGTCCTGATCGTTGAGATTCGGAGAAGATGTCAATCTCATGCGCCGCACCATGCTCCTTCTGGGTGGCGCCGCCCTCGCCGTCGGCGCGTTCGTCCTCTTCTACCGGGGCCCGGGACAACCGTTCATCCGCGGTTACGTGAGCGACGTCGCCGCCACCATGCTGGTCTACGCGTTCTTGGGGCTGCTGTGGCGCACCACCGCCGCACGCCGCACCCTGGCCACGGCCGCGATCGCCGCCGCCGTCGAGTTCTACCAAATAGTCGGCATGACCCCGCCGGGGATCGGCGGTGTCCTGGTCGGTGCGTTCCCCGACCCATGGGACCTGGTCGCCTATGCCATCGGTGTGGTCGCGGCCCTGGCCTGGGAACGCCGATCGGTCCGATCCGATGATCAGACTGGCTGACTCTCGGACACCACCCCACCGGCACGGCATGTCCCCTGAGACGTGAAGGTACGGCCCGCGCCCTCGCTGCGGAGGGGACGCGGGCCGTACGAGGTGATTCTCAGACCCGGCTGATGCGGACGGCGTCGGCGATGACGTAGCCCGTGCCCGAGGTCCAGCGGCTCACGCCGACGGCGTTGTACGTGCCGGCGTTGAGCGAGAAGGTGCCCAGGCTCTTCCAGGCCCCTCCGCCGGAGCGTTGGTCGACGTAGACGGTCTGGTTGCCGCCCGACGCCGCCACAATGAACGGCGCCGAGCTGTTGTATCCGGGATCGTCCGGATACCAGACCTCGACCCGGTACGTGCCCGCGCTCGGGATGGTCGCCGAGTACCACGCCGGGTCGCTGGCGGCGACGGGGTCGGCGTAGCGGTAGTCGGCGCCGTAGCGCTGGCTGGAGTAGGTGGAGGTGCCCCAGTTCGCGCTGGCGGTGAACTGGCCGGAGGTGGTGTTGTCGATGGTCGTGGACCACGACGGGGTGCCGCCACCGGTCACGTAGTTCATGTACGTGGTCCAGTTCCAGTACGAGCCCGGGTCGGTGTGGGTCGCACCCGGGACCTCGTTGTGCCCGATGATGTGGCTGCGGTCCTTCGGGATGCCGTACTTGTCGCAGATGGCCTTGGTCAGGGCCGCGGAAGCCCGGTACATCGCGTCGGTGAACCACGAGGCGTCGGCGACGTAGCCCTCGTGCTCGATGCCGATGGACCTGGTGTTGTAGGTCCAGTTGCCGGCGTGCCAGGCGATGTCCTTGTCGCGCACCATCTGGGTGATGGCGCCGTTGGAGGACTTGACCACGTAGTGGGCGGAGACCTGCGCGGCGGAGTTCTGGAACCAGGAGATGGTGCCGGCGTACGAGCCCTGGGTGACGTGGATGACCACCCGGTCGATGGCGTAGGCCGACGGGCGGCTGGAGGCGGTGTAGTTGCTGGAGCTGGCGGCCACCCACGCGGCCGGCGGGTAGTCGGGGCTGGCCACTTCGGCCTGCGCGTTCAGCTGGCGGGCCTTGGCGAGCTCGCCCCGGTCGGCGGTGACCTCCTGCGGCTTGACCTGGACGCCGCGGATGTCGATGCCGAGGCCGAGCTGCTCGTACACGGCGTCGGCGTAGAGGCGGGCCAGCTCGGGCGAGGAGGCGTTGCCGTACTTGGCCACGGCCTGGTACCAGCGCCCGGCGTCCTTCCTGGCCGTCTCGTCGAGGCCCAGCCCGTCGGCGAGGGAACGCAGCACGGTCGCGCCGCCGAGGATGTTCGCCTCGTCGTCGGCCTTCAGCTTGTCGGCCGGGAGCTTGGTCAGCTCGGCGGCCTTCTCGAGCGAGTGGTTGGTCGGATTGCTGACCAGGTGCATCACGCCGTATCCGCCGCTGGCGCTGGGCTCGCCCTTGTGGCCGTCGAGGTGGGTCTCGGCGTAGGCGAGCGCGACGAGCAGGTCGCGGGGGACGTCCTGCGCGGCGGCCGCCTTGGCGAACGCCGCTTGGAGCGGGCTGTCCTTGGCCACCGCCAGGGCGGGCTGGCCTGCGGCGATGAGGAGGACGGCGAGAGTCGAGGTGGCGAGGGCTGCTAATCGCGTGCGGACGAGAGTCATGGGGGTGCTCCTCGTTGGTGGTAAGCGGCGCACCGTGGGCGCGCGGAACCTGCTACCTCCGGGTGGACCGCTAGACGCGCCCACCGTATGGCACGTCTTGACATATGTCGATAATTGACATTACTCACGTGTTAGGTGAAACTTTTCGCCCCTTTGACGGCGGTCGTCCGGTGTCGAGGCCGCCCGGGGGAAGAGGTTCGAGTGCCGCTTCAAAGAGAGCGGGCGCGCCTGACGTGGTGCGTGTTCTGCGCCCCGAGATTGGGCCCCACCGAAGCGGTGAAGACTATTGCACTTTCTTCTGAACGCGCTGAAACTTCTCTTCGTGATCGCGTTGCGCACCGCTCTGGCGGCCTTCGCCGTACTCGTCCACCTTGTGACCTCCACTTTCTCCGCCGCCGCGGCCGCCTGCACGCCTGACCCCGCCACCCCGAAACGCCAGCTCAGGGCCATGTGGATCTCCACGGTCGCGAACATCGACTGGCCCAGCGACACGGGGCTGAGCGCGGCGAAGCAGCAGGCCGAGTTCCGCGCGTGGCTGGACATGGCCGTGCAGAAGCGGATGAACGCCGTGGTCGTGCAGATCAGGCCCACGGCCGACGCGTTCTGGCCGTCACCGTTCGAGCCGTGGTCGGAGTGGCTGAGCGGCACCCAGGGCGGGAACCCCGGGTACGACCCGCTGGCCTTCATGGTCAACGAGGCGCACGCGCGCAACCTGGAGTTCCACGCCTGGTTCAACCCGTACCGGATCGCCAACCACGCCGATCCGAACAAGCTCGTGTCCACGCACCCGGCACGGCAGCACCCCGAGTGGCGCTTCGCGTACGGCGGGAAGCTCTACTACAACCCGGGCATCCCGGCGGTACGCGCCTTCATCGAGGACGCGATCATGGACGCCGTCTCCAAGTACGACGTGGACGGCGTGCACCTCGACGACTACTTCTACCCCTATCCGGTGGACGGCCAGACCATCCCCGACGCGGGCACGTTCGCCCAGCACGGTGGCGGGTTCGGCAACGTCGCCGACTGGCGGCGCAACAACGTCAACCTGCTCGTGCAGGAGCTGGGCCAGCGCATCCACACCGCGAAGCCGCACGTGTCGTTCGGGATCAGCCCGTTCGGCATCTGGCGCAACTCCGCGACCGACCCGCTGGGCTCGCGCACGTCCGGGCTGCAGTCGTACGACGCGATCTACGCCGACAGCCGGAAATGGGTCAAGCAGGGCTGGGTGGACTACATCTCGCCCCAGATCTACTGGCACATCGGTTTCTCCGCCGCCGCCTACGAGGTGCTCACGGCCTGGTGGTCCGACCAGGTGCGGGGCACCGGCGTGCAGCTCGTCGTCGGCCAGGCCGCCTACCGCGCCGGGGCCTCCGGGCAGGACGCCGCCTGGCAGGATCCGGCGGAGCTGAGCGACCACCTGACCGACAACCGCCGGCATCCCGAGGTGTCCGGGGACATCTTCTTCAGCGCGAAGGACGTCAAGGCGGACCGGATCGGTTCGATCACCCGGGTGGTGAACGCCCACTACTCCAAGCCCGCGCTGCTGCCCGCCCGCGGCTCGGCGGCGGCGCCGCCCGCGCCCGCGATCACCTCGGCCACCCAGGGCTCGACCGGCGTCCAGCTCGCGTGGACGGGCTCGGGCACGTACTACGCGGTGTACCGGGTGAACGGGTTGCAGTCCACCGCGGACCCGTGCTCCTTCGCCGACGCCCGCAACCTGCTCACGACGACCCGGAAGACGTCCTTCACGGACTCGTCCGCCGCCTCCGGGGCGTTCACGTACTACGTGACCGCCCTCAACCGCACCCACCAGGAGAGCGCGCCGAGCACGGGCAAGCCTGTGGGGCAGTCCGGCGACGGGTTCAGCGTCGTGATCGACAACTCGGACGCGGGCTTCACCGCCAGCTCGAACTGGGGCACGTCCGCCTTCTCCGGACAGCTGCACGGCGCCGACTACCGCTTCGCCAACCCGGTCTCGGCCAGCGATCCCGCCTGGTACCAGACGACCATCCCCAGCGCCGGGACCTACCGGGTGGAGGTGTGGTACCCGGCCGACTCCGGCTACAACAGCGCGACGCCGTACATCGTCGCCACCTCCGGCGGGAACCAGACGGTCACCGTGGACCAGCGCAGCGGCGGCGGGCAGTGGCGGGTGCTGGGCACGTACACGCTGGCGGCGGGCACGTACAACGTGGTCGGGGTGAGCCGGTGGACCTCGGCGACGGGCTACGTCATCGCCGACGCCGTCCGCATCACCAAGACCTGACCCAGTCGGTTGGAGGGCCCGGTTGGAGTCTGGGCAGGGCCGGTGCGTGATCGTACGATGAGCCGGTGGACGGTGTCCGTCCGCGGCCGATCGACGCGGTCGCGGTCCTGGCCGCGGGAGGCTTGACGCTGGCGACCGGCTACACCGGCCCGGTCCTCGTGGTCCTGCTCGCGGCGGCGGTGCCGGTGCTCTGGACGCGCAGGGCGCCGCTCACCGTCGCCTGGGTCAGCGCGGGGACGGCGATCGCCCTGCCCGTGCTGTCGGTGGTCTGGCACGTGCCGCTGCCGGACGCGGCGCCGCTCTGGCCGCCCACGTGCGCCTTCGCCGCGTACGGCGCGATGGCGTTCGCGGCCGAGCGGTATCGCGGCATCCAGCGCTGGCTGCCGGTGATCATCCTGGGCCTGGCCGTGCTGTCGCTGCCCGACCGCCTCCCGCTGATCCTGCGCACCGAGGCGGCGCTGGCCCTGGCCACCCTGTACGGCATGTACGTGGCCGTCAGGGAGCGCCTGCGCCGCGAGCTGGCGGAGCGGGCCCAGCGGGTCGAGCGCGAACGGCTGGCGGGCGAGATGCACGACGTCGTGACCCACCGGGTCAGCCGGATGGTGCTGCAGGCCGGGGTGCTGGCCATGGCGGCGCGCGACGAGCGCGGGAGGGCGGCGGCGGAGGAGATCCGGGCGACCGGATTCGAGGCGCTGGACGAGCTGCGTCACATGGTGGCGCTGCTGCGGCGCGGCACCGGGGAGGGCTTCGACCTGGGGCTCCCGCTGCCCGACCTGCGGCCGCTGGTCACCGAGTCGGCCTGCGCGGGCGTCCCCGCGGAGCTGGTGGTGGACGGCACGCCGGTGCCGGTCTCGGGCGTGGTGGGGCGCACCGCGTACCTGATGGTCGAGGAGGCCCTCACCAACGTCCGCAAGCACGCGCCCGGGGCGGAGGCGCGGGTGCGGGTGCGCTATCGCCCGGGATCGGTACGGATCGCCGTACGCAACACCCCCGGCCAGCCGGACGCCTGGGTCGGCGGCGCCGGGGCCGGGATGGGGCTGCTGGACCTGCGGCGGCAGGTGGAGCTGGTGGGCGGCACTCTGGAGACCGGGGAGGACCGGGAGGGCGGCTTCCGGGTCGAGGCGACGTTCCCCACGCCGCCCCCGTGAACGGGAGATCAGTCCCAGTCGTTCAGCAGGCGCTCGAAATGGGCGTTCGCTTCCACGGGGTCGTAGCCGGGCAGCGCCTCGCGCATGAAGTCATGGGTCTGGCGCTGGGCGTCCGCGCATGCCTCGCCCACCGCGGCGAGCGTCTGCTCGGCCAGCTCGTGGCTGCTCAGACGGGTCGCGCGCGGGCCGTACCGGACGTCCAGGACGCGCCCGTTGACGTCAACGGTCGCCTTGACCTGGCCGGCGGCCGCCTCGCCGGTGCCGACGATCTTTTCGAGGTCCTCCTGGGCCGTCTCGAGCCAGGCCAGCATCTGCTCACTCTGGCGGCCGGCCTCGTCCAGGTCCTGTTCCCTGATGTTGGCCGGGTCGTAGGGATGGCCGAACACACTTGCCTCCGAGCCTAGAGAAGATCGCGGGCCGCCTGCTCGACCCGCTGGCGTACGAATGTCTCGTCGAGAGGTTCGGGCAGGTGCGCGGCGCCCATGGCCTCGTCCGCGATCTCCTGCGCCTTGCGGGCCGCGTCCTCCTGGGCCGCCTGGAGCACGGCGGTCACCTCGCGTCCGAGCGTCGCCTCATCGAGCCGCAGAGCGCGCGGGTCGATGCGCAGGCGGGTCAGCCCGCCCTGGCCGTCGGCGGCCGCCTCCAGCAGCCCGTCCTTGCTCCTGGCCAGGCCTTCCACCTGCCGGATCGCGGCCTGCGCCGCGCGCAGGTCGCGGATGACCCGCCGCCCCTGGGCGGCGTACTCCTCCAGGTATTCGGCGTCGTGGTCGGGCGAGGGGAAGGACATGGCGACCTCCGGGTGGTCAGGAGAGCACAGGCGGCCAAGTCTAGACATACACCGACAAGATCATTAATGAGCGATGTAAGTCTCATTAACGGGAAGCGTTACGCGCGCGGCGATATGCCCCTATATGGTCATTTGGCATGACGGGACTTGAGATAGCTCTGGGAGCGGTGGGGCAGGATGCCTCCCGGATCAGGACCCACGGGGAGGACTACGGCGGCGCTCTCGCGCCGATGCACGGACGCGGGGATGGCGTGTCGTCCTGGGGGGACGACGGCCTCTTTGCCGTGTTCACCAGCACGTACGCCGAATCCCGCGCGGTGTCCATGGCCGCGCTCTCCGGGCTCTCCCAGGAGATGGGCGCGACCGGCGAGGGCCTGCAGGCCGTGGTGAAGAACACGGGTGACACCGAGACCGCCAACGTCGAGGCCATCCAGAACCTGGGACGCGCGTGGGTGTGACACTTCCCCCGGAGGCCGCCGGGGTCATGCAGATGCTCGGGCCCTACCCGACCTTCGACGAGGACGACGCCAGGCGGGAAGGCGGCGCGGTGCGCCTGGCGCACGCGAACACGGTCCCCGCCGCGGCGGGGGCCGACTCGTCGGTACGCGCCACGCAGCAGGTCTACCGAGGCGAGTCCGCCGCCGCCATGCAGGCCCACTGGGAGCGCACGGGCACGCAGAACGGCCACGTCGCCCAGGCCAACGCCGCGCTGAAGCTGGCTCCCGCGGTGCTCGAAGGCGCCGCGGGGGTGGTGTCGGCGGTGAAGGTGGCGGCGGGCACTCAGGCGGTCTACACCTCGGTCGAGCTGGCCAGGCTGCTGGCGTTCGGCGGAGCGGTGGGAGTGACCGCCGCCACCGCGCGCGTGCTCATGCGCCGCAAGATCGTCGGGAAGGTCCTGCGCGAGGGTAGCGAGGGCACCGGCAAGGTCATCGCCCCCATCGTGCGCCGCCGTATCACCGGTCCCATGCGCCGCATCCTCGACGACCTGCGCCGCCCGGGCGGCCGCGGCGGAAGCCCGGCCCTGGCGGGCGCGGGCGGCCGGACCGTCCCGCTACGGCCGGGGCCGTCGGGCCCCCGTTCCCTCAAGGACGGCATGGCCCAGATGGCCGGGAAGAAGGGCGGCAGGGGCGGGGGCGGCGGCCGCGGCGGTTGGAGAGACCAAGGAATCAAATTCCATGGAAAAGTCCCCAAAAGCACAGAAAACATGACGAAAGAGGAGGCGGAGGCGCTCAAGGCGCAGCTGGAAAAGAGCGTCCAAGAACGGGAGCTGCAGCTGAAGTGGTACAAAGACAACGATCGTGGGCACGTGCACAGGGTTGATGAGGAAAAGGGAGCAATCAACATGCTCAAGCGCTTCCTGGGGGGAAGTTAACCGCCGATGCAGACGCAAGCAGGCGACGACCTGATCCATCGCATCCGCGCGCATTCGCACGACGGCGACGTCGTCGGCCCGGCGGCCAACGACCTGCTGAGCGAGTTGTACGACGGATACCCCGTCGGGAACCTCGCCGAGCTCCTGCACAGCGGCGACGACGTGGCCGTGCGGACGGCGACCTGGCTGCTGTCGGAGCTGGGAGAGCTCGCCGCCCCGATGATGGACGAGGTCCCCGCTCTGCTCGCCCACCCGTTCGCCCAGGTGCGGTTCTACGCGGTCGAAGTCGTCCTGGTCAACGGCGACGCCCTGCACGGATCCACCATCGCGCGCGTCATGAGCCTGAGCACGGACTACGACACCGGTGTCCGCTGGCAGGTTCTCGGCTTCCTGGCTTCGGCCACGACGGACCAGCTGGCGGCCGGGGCGGCGAACCTGGAGCCCGGTCCGGTCAAGGACCTGGCCGAATGGCTGGTCCGCCTGGACGCCGAGGCGCCCGACCCGCGTGAGGTCCTCGCCCGGCTCGAAGGGCCCGACCCGACGGCCCGGCTGTTCGCCGCGGCGGCCGCAGGGCGCCTGTCCGACGAGGACACGGGCCTCCTGGAGCACGCGGTTAATGCGGAGGACGAGGAGATCCGGGCTTTCGCCGAGAGATGGCTGAGCGGGTCGGACTGACCCGGTCTCGTCCCAGGGGGCGACCCGGGTCTGATGCCGGAGTCCTACCAAGGAACGAACGAGAACGTCCCGTGGAAGGATGTCCGGAGCCGCTTCCCGGGCGAGTGTTGATGTATGAATCGACTCGCCCGGACGGCCGCCCTGCTCTTCGCGGTCGTTCTGCTCGCCTCGTGCGGCGCCCGGAGCACCACCACGCCGGCCGGTCACACCGGTCATACCGGACATGCCGCCAAGGCCACGGTTGCGGCGGCCCCGCTGCGGGCCGGTGAACGGTTCGTCAACCTGACGATGGCGGAGCCGTACACGCCGAACCCGCCCAACGGCGGCACGGACGACTACCGCTGCTTCCTCATCGACCCCAAGCTGGCGAGCAAGGTGTTCCTGACCGGCGCCCAGTTCCAGCCCCAGAACCTCGACCTCGTCCACCACGCGATCTTCTTCAGGATCGACCCCGAGCACGCCGCCAAGGCTCGCGAGATCGACCGGCGCACCCCCGGCCAGGGCTGGACGTGCTTCGGCGACGACGGCGTCGGCGACTCCTCATGGGTGGCGCACTGGGCGCCCGGCACCAGCGAGACGCTGCTCGACCCCAAGTACGGCTACGAGCTGCCGCCGGGCAGCCGGCTCGTCATGCAGGTCCACTACAACCTGCTGGGCGTGGAGGGCAAGCCGGGCACCGACCGCTCGGGCATCCGCCTCCGCGTGACCGACCAGACCCTGCGGCCCCTGGAGACCGCCCTGTTCCAGGCCCCGGTGGAGCTTCCCTGCACGCCGAAGGAGTCGGGACCGCTCTGCGACCGGGCCGCCGCGGTCAAGGACGTCGGCGCCAGGTTCGGCGAGGAGCTGACGCAGCAGGTGGCGATCCTCACCAAGTACTGCGGGCCGAGCAAGCCGGGGCCGACCCAGCACTGTGACATGCCCGTCGAGGGCACCGCCACGGTCCACGCCATGGCGGGCCACATGCACCTGCTCGGCCGCGCCATCAAGGTCGAGCTCAACCCCGGCACGCCGAAGGCGCAGACGCTCCTGGACGTGCCCGAGTACAACTTCGACGACCAGTCGCTGCGGGTCCTGCCCAAGCCCGTCACGGTCAACAAGGGCGACGTCGTACGGGTGACGTGCACGCACGACGCGGGCCTGCGCGCCCAGTTGCCCCAGCTGCAGAAGCTGCCGCCCCGGTACGTGGTGTGGGGCGACGGGACCAGCGACGAGATGTGCCTGGGCATCGCGATCGTGACCCCCGGAGCGGCCTGACCCCCGAGCTGCCCGATCCCCCGAGCCGCCTGACCTCAGGCGGCGACGGGCCCCTCGCTCTCCCACCGGGTGAGCACCGCCCGGTGCCCGGTCTGCAGCCCGGTGCCCGGGTCGATCGCGAAGTCGCCGAACAGGGTCGCCGTCTCCAGGCCGGCGGCGGCCGACCACAGCTCCGCCCGCCCGGTCCCACCCGCCCGGGCGGCGCAGTACGTCGCGATGATCGCGGCGGCGACCCCCTGGACCGCGATGTAGTTCGGCGGCACCCCGGACCGCTTCTCGTAGGCCGCGACGAACTCCTGCTCGGAGACCCCGAAGGCCGCCTCGCCCGCGCCGCCGGGGAACCACTGGCCGACGCCGTAGATCCCGCGCGGATCGCCCACGGCCGCGCCGAACTCCCGCACCCCGGCGGCCACGGCGCAGATGGTGCGCGCGCGCCCGGCCCGCCTGACCACTTCCACGTCCTCGTCGAAGGCCCCGGCGCAGAAGAGATTCCAGGAGTCGTCCACCGGGCCCCCGAAGACCACCGGGATGCCCACCGCGTGCGCGGCCCGCGCGGCACCCTCCGCGACCTGCAGGGCGAAGCGCCCCTTGCCGCTCACGATCCGCAGCGGGCTGTGGTCACCGCTCTCCGCGAGCCGGCGGACGAAAGGCTCGGCGTACCGGCCGGCCGGCGTCTGGACGGAGACGACATGCCCGGGGTTGGCCGCCTGCACGTCGTCGCCCGAACCGCCGTGGTTCCAGATCAGCATGTCGAGCGCCACGCCGATGCGCCCCGCCCGCCGCATGAGCTGAGTGGAGTACGGCCCCAGCAGGAGGTCGCACTGGCCCGCCAGCCGGGGGAGCACGACGTCCAGGGAGCCCGGCTCGCTGTGGTCGTCCTCGACGATCAGCTCCACGGCCGGGTCGAGGGACTGCCAGACTTCGAGGCCGAGCCGGACCTGCCCGCCGAAACGGGCGTGCTTCCCGGACAGGGAGACGGGCACCCCGATGCGGAGCCGCGAGGACGTCATCCCATTTTCACTCCCCACTCAGCAAGGCAATAACCCTGACCTGGGCATTCAGTGGTTCACCGGCCTCGTGAGCGGATAGGGACCACCACGTGAGCGAGGAGATTCTCAAGGCCGAGGGGCTGCGCAAGACCTTCCCCGGCGTGGTCGCCCTCGACGGCGTGGACCTGAGCCTGCGCACCGGCGAGGTGCACGTCCTGCTGGGCGAGAACGGCGCGGGCAAGAGCACGCTGATCAAGATCCTCTCCGGCGCCTACCACCCCGACGAGGGCCGCATCCTGGTGGACGGCCACCCGGTGCACCTCCGCACCGCGGGGGACGCGCAGCGGCTGGGGATCTCCACCATCTACCAGGAGTTCAACCTCGTCCCCCAGCTCACGGTCGCGGAGAACCTCGCGCTCGGCCGCCCGCCGCGCAGGTTCGGGTTCGTGGCCACCGGGCGCATGGAGCAGCAGGCCAAGGGGCTGCTGGACCGGGTCGGCGTCGACGTGCACCCGCGTACGCCGGTCGCCGGGCTGGGCATCGCGCGCATGCAGATGGTCGAGATCGCCAAGGCGCTGGCCCTGGACGCCCGGGTGCTGATCATGGACGAGCCCACGGCCGTGCTCACCACCGGCGAGGTCGCGCGGCTGTTCGCGATCGTGCGGCAGCTGCGCGAGGAGGGTGTGGCGGTCGTGTTCATCACCCATCACCTGGAGGAGATCGCCGAGATCGGCGACCGGGTGACCGTGCTGCGCGACGGCAGGTCCGTGGCCAGGGTCCCGGCGGACACCCGCAGGGACGAGCTGGTCGCCCTCATGGTCGGGCGGCCCGTCGACCAGCAGTACCCGCGGCGACCGGCCAGGCGGGGCAAGCCGCTGCTCGAGGTGTCCGGGCTGACCCGCAGGGGAGCGTTCGGCGACGTGTCGTTCGAGGTGCGGGCCGGTGAGGTGGTCGGGATGGCCGGGCTCGTGGGCGCGGGCCGCACGGAGGTGGTGCGGGCGGTGTTCGGGGCCGACCGCTACGACGCGGGCGAGGTCACCGTACGGGGGACGCGGCTGCCGCCCGGCGACGTGCACGCCGCCATGGAGGCCGGGCTCGGCCTCGTCCCCGAGGACCGCAAGGGTCAGGGCCTGGTGCCGCAGGCGGGCGTCGCCGAGAACCTGGGCCTGGTCACCATGCGCGCCGCCACCACGGCCGGTTTCGTGGACCGTTCCTGGATGCGCTCGGCCGCCGCGAAGGCGGCCGAACGGCTCGGCATCCGGATGGCCGGGCTGGACCAGGAGGTGCGCACGCTCTCCGGCGGCAACCAGCAGAAGGTCGTCATCGGCAAGTGGCTGATGGCGGACGCCCGCGTGCTCATCCTCGACGAGCCGACGCGCGGCATCGACGTCGGCGCCAAGGTCGAGATCTACGAGGTCGTCAACGAGCTCACGGCCGAGGGGGACGCCGTGCTGATGGTCTCCAGCGATCTGCCGGAGGTCCTCGGGATGAGCGATCGGATCCTGGTCATGGCACGGGGTCGGCTCGTCGGCGAGCTGCGCGCGGCCGGGGCCACGCAGGACGACGTGATGGCCCTGGCCGTCGCGGAGGTGGAGGGTTCCCGTGCCGAGTGACGCGCTCCTGGGCCGCCGGTCACCGGCGGCCGCCTGGTTCGCCGAGAACGGCGCGCTGGCGGCGCTCGTGGTGCTGGTCGTGGCGCTGTCGCTGCTGTCGCCCGACTTCCTCAGCGTGACGAACCTGCTCAACGTCGGCGTCCAGGCCGCCGTCACCGCGATCCTGGCGTTCGGGCAGACGTTCGTGATCGTGACGAGCGGCATCGACCTGTCCGTGGGCTCGGTCGCGGCGCTCTCCGCGATCGTCCTGGCCTGGACCGCCACCGTCGCCGGCCTGCCGTGGCCACTGGCCACCCTGGTGTCCCTCCTGGTCGGGGTGGTGTGCGGGCTGGTCAACGCGGTCCTGATCGCGTACGGCAGGCTGCCGCCGTTCATCGCCACGCTGGCCATGCTCGGGGTCGCCCGCGGCCTGGCCCTGGTCATCTCGGCGGGCAGCCCGATCCCGATGCCGGACGCCGTCTCGCACCTGGGCGACACGGCCGGCGGAGTCCTGCCGGTCCCCGTGATCGTGATGGTGGTCATGGGGGTGTTCGCCGCCGTGATTCTCAAC
Source organism: Nonomuraea sp. NPDC003707 (assembly GCF_053587055.1). NCBI lineage: Bacteria > Bacillati > Actinomycetota > Actinomycetes > Streptosporangiales > Streptosporangiaceae > Nonomuraea > Nonomuraea sp. NPDC003707. The sequence goes on from NZ_JBSFNK010000009.1 coordinate 354,832, forward strand.
CGCACGTACGCGGGCCGCGCCATGTACGCCATCGGCGGCAACGAGGAGGCCGCCCGCCTGTCGGGCATCAGGGTCGGCCGCCAGAAGCTGATCACCTACGCGCTGTCCGGCGGCTTCGCGGCGGTGGCCGGGATCGTGCTGGCCAGCCGCCTGGCCTCGGCGCAGCCGCAGGCGGCGGCCGGGTACGAGCTCGACGCCATCGCGGCCGTCGTGATCGGCGGCGCCAGCCTGTCCGGGGGGAAGGGCAGGGCGCTCGGCACGTTCGTCGGCGCGCTCATCCTGGCCGTCCTGCGCAACGGCCTGAACCTGCTGTCGGTCTCGGCGTTCTGGCAGCAGGTCGTGATCGGTGTGGTCATCGCCCTGGCGGTGCTCGTCGACACCCTGCGGCGCAGGGGAACCACTTAGGGGGAGAGATCATGCGGATGCTCATAGCGGGTGCCGCACTGGCCGGCCTGGCAGCGTGCGGCGGCGGGGGAGCCACGGGCGACGTCAAGATCGGCCTGTCGGTGTCGACGCTGAACAACCCGTACTTCGTGCAGTTCCGGGACGGCGCGCAGGCCGAGGCGAAGAAGCTGGGCGCCAGGCTGACCGTCACCGACGCCCAGAACGATCCGTCGCAGCAGGTGAACCAGGTCCAGAACTTCACCAGCCAGAACATGAAGGCGATCATCATCAACCCGGTCGACTCCGACGCGGCCGCCCCCGCGGTCAAGGCCGCCGACCGGGCCGCCGTCCCGGTGATCGCCGCCGACCGCGGAGTCAACGGCGCCGAGGTGGCCCAGACCGTGGCCTCCGACAACGTGGCCGGCGGGCGGCTCGCCGCCCAGGAGCTGGCCAGGCTGCTCGGCGAGAAGGGGAACGTGGCCGTGCTCCAGGGCGTGCCGGGCACCTCCGCCTCCCGTGACCGCGGCAGGGGGTTCGCCGAGGGCATCGCCGCGTACCCGAACATCAAGGTCGTGGCCCAGCAGCCGGCGTACTTCGACCGGGCCAAGGGCCTGGACGTCATGACGAACCTGATCCAGTCGCACCCCGACCTCGCCGGCGTGTTCGCCGAGAACGACGAGATGGCCCTGGGCGCGATCAAGGCCCTGGGGACCCGGGCCGGGCAGCGGGTCAAGGTGGTCGGGTTCGACGGCACGCCCGACGCGATCAAGGCGGTCCGGGCCGGCACGCTCTCCGTCACCGTCGCCCAGCAGCCCAGGCTGCTGGGGCAGCAGGCGGTGGACGCCGCGGTGAGGGCCGCCAAGGGGGAGAGCATCCCCAAGGCGGTGGCCGTGCCCGTGAAACCGGCGACCAAGGAGAACGCGGACCAGTTCGGCTGAGGCTGAGCCGTTCGGCGCTCCCATCCGTCCAAGTAGGTGTGAAGAAGATGTGGCGAATCGTGCTCGTGCCGGTGCTCCTGCCGGCCCTGACCCTGTCCGCTGTCCCGGCTCCCGCGCAGGCGGCCGTCGCGGCGAAGAAGGTGCTGATCGACTACCGGAAGCAAGGCGGGTTCGCGGGGCTGAGCGACCATGTGATCGTCTACGCGAACGGCTGCGTGCGGCTCAGCCACCGTACGGGGCCGACCGTCGACAAGTGCCTCACCGGCAAGGAGGAACGCAGGCTGCGCACGTCCCTCAAGGGACTGAAGCTCGGGCGGTCCGAGGCCACCCCGCAGGGGGCGGACTTCCTCAAGTACACGCTTGTTTATAAGAAGCACCGCGTGAGCCGCTACACGCTCCCGCCGAGCTGGCAGCCGGTGGTGCAGCAGCTCGACAAGATCATGGTGAAGTACTGGGCGCCGGACTGAGCCGGGTCTCCATCAAGCGATTGACCGAAAGGTAAGGGTGGCACTACCTTCGGCCGCATGGACAGCGGACAGGTCAATCTGATCCTCAAGGTCGCGACACAGCTGTTCGCCGCGCGAGGCTTCGACGGCACCTCCACGCGCCAGATCGCCGAGGCCGCGGGGATGAACATCGCCACCGTCAACTACCACGTCGGTGGCAAGCGCGAGCTGTACCTGGCCGTCATGGAGCGCGCGCACCGGGCGGAGAAGGCGGCCCTGGACCTGGCGTTCGCCCGGCTGCCCGGTGACGACCTCGTCGCGGCGATCCACCGGCTGCTGGACGACTACCTCGACTTCTGCGTGGACAATCCCGAGGTGCCCGCCCTGTGGATGCACCGCTGGCTCTCCGACGCCAGTGACATCACCGAGCTGGAGCGCGAGTACGTGCAGCCGCTGGTGGCCTCGGTGACCGCCGCCGTCCGGCCCGCGGTCGAGGGCGGGCTGATCGACGAGAAGGTCGATCTCGAGTACGCGATGTGGATGGTCATCTGGTCCGTGCACGGGTTCGCCAAGGGAGGCGTGCTCGACGCGGAGGGCCGCCGCAGGGCCGCCGGCGACCGGGCCGCCCTGCGCCGCTTCCGCACCCACCTGCATCTGAGCGTCCACCGCACGCTCGGCCTGCCCGGCGACCCCAGCACGAAGGAGCCTGTGTGAACCCCGCAGCGAGGACCGCCGAGGAGCTGCTGGCCGAGGTGGCCAGGCTGAGGTCGCACGACTTACCCGTGCGCGGCGGCCAGGTGACGGCGTACGTCTACGACACCGGCCGGGCCGAGGTCCACGAGGCGGCGGCGCGGGCGTACTTCGAGATGCTGGAGGTGAACTGCCTCGACCCGACCGCGTTCCCCAGCGTGGTCGAGATGGAGCGGCAGGTCGTCGGCGCGGTCGCGGACCTGCTCGGCGGCGGCCACGGCATCTTCACCAGCGGCGGCACCGAGTCGATCATGCTGGCGGTCAAGGCCGCCCGCGACGCCGCGCGCAAGGCCCGCCCGAACCTGGTGCTCGCCGTCAGCGCCCACCCCGCCTTCCACAAGGCGGCGCACTACCTCGGCGTCGAGGTCGTGGCCGTGCCGGTGGACCTGGAGACGTACAAGGTGCGGGCGCGGGACGTGGCGGACGCGATCGACGAGAACACGATCATGGTCGTCGCCTCCGCGCCCTCCTACCCCCAAGGGGTGGTCGACCCGGTCGAGGAGGTCGCCGCCGTGGCCGCGGCGGCGGGCGTGCCGTGCCACGTGGACGCCTGCGTCGGCGGGTGGCTGCTGCCGTGGCTGCGCGCGGCGGGAGCGGCGGTGCCGCCGTTCGACCTGTCCGTGCCGGGCGTCACGTCGCTCTCGTGCGACCTGCACAAGTTCGGGTACGCCCCCAAGGGCGCCTCGGTCGTGCTCTTCGCCGATCCCGCGATGCGGCGCAAGGCGTACTTCGCCTCCGCCGCGTGGCCCGGCTACACGATCGTCAACGCGACCGTCCAGAGCTCCAGGTCCGCCGGGCCGCTCGGCGGCGCCTGGGCCACGTTGCGGGCGCTGGGCACGGAGGGCTACCTGGAGCTGGGCCGGGCGACCCTGGAGGCGACGGCCAAGCTGCGCGAAGGGCTCGCGCGGATCCCCGGGCTGCGGGTGCTCGGCGAGCCGGAGTCGTCGCTGGTGGCGTTCGCCGGGGACGGGATCGACGTGTTCGTGCTGGCGGACGAGGCGCGGGAGCGGGGCTGGTTCCTGCAGCCGCAGCTCTCGTACGCCGGGATCCCGGCCAACCTGCACATCACGGTCACCGGGGTGACGCTGGCGGGGGTCGAGGACATGTTGAAGGTGATCGCCGAGTCGGCCGAGGCCGCCAGGGAACGGGGGCCGGTCGTGCTGCCCGACGGGCTGGTCGAGCTGGTGGCGGCCACGGACCTGGAAACGCTCGACGAGGCGGACTTCGCCGAGCTGGCCTCCTCCGTGGGGGTGGACCTGCGGCCGGAGGCGGGGCAGCCGGAGATGGCGACGGTCAACGCGATCCTGGACGCGCTGCCCGCGGCCGCCCGGGAGGCGGTGCTCGTCCGGTTCCTGTCGGCCGTTTACGCTATCTGAGCGCGTCCACCGGCTCCATCCTGGCCGCCCGGAGCGCCGGATACAGCCCGGCCAGCAGGCCCACCAGGGCTCCCGCCACCGGCGCCGCGACCGCGAGGCGCACGTCCAGCAGCGGCGTCCACTGCTTGGCGGCCGACACCGCGACGACCGTGACGACGCCCAGGCTGGCGCCGATCACGCCGCCCGCGAGGCCGATCAGCGTCGACTCCAGCAGGAACTGCGCGGCGATGTGCCGCCTGGCCGCCCCGAGCGAGCGGCGCAGGCCGATCTCCGGCACGCGTTCCATCACGGTGACGAGCGTGACGTTCGCGATGCCGACCGCGCCGACCACGAGCGAGACCAGGCCGAGGATCAGGAAGAGCGCGTTGACGTCGTCCTGAGCCTGGTCACGCGCCCTGGTGGGGCTGGGCGGGGCCATCACCTGCAGCATGTCGCCGTTCCCCGGGCTGAGTGCGGTGGGCGCCTGCCGGGCCACCAGGTCCGCCGCGCCCAGGCTCGTGTTGACCAGCACCCTGGTGACGTCCCGCAGCCCGAACTGCCTGCCCACCGTGGGCGGCACGAACACGGCGGTGCTCAGGTTCCGCTCGCGGCGCAGGTCGCCCAGGATGCCGATGACCGTGTACGCGTGCTTGCCGATGAAGATGGCCGGCGCCCGGTCGAGGCGGCCGACGCCGAGCAGCTTGGCCGCCTGGTCGCCGATCACCGCCACCCGGTCGCGCCGCTCGATGTGCCCTCGGTCGTAGAACCTGCCCTGCACCATCCTGCCGCGCGCCGCCTCGGGCAGCCCGGTCGTCGCGGCCAGCACGGTCAACGACTGGGCGGTGACCCTGGTGGGATCCACGATGTCGTTGGAGCGCACGGACAGGTTCGCGCTGTCCTCCGACTCGGCCAGCGCGGCGGCGGACTCGACGCCGCGCAGCCTGGTCAGCCGGTCGATCGAGTCCCACTCCACGAGCGGCGTGTTCGGCGACTCCGGCACCTCCACCGTGATGGCCGTGGCCACCAGCGCGTCGAAGCGGCCGACGATCTGGTTGCCCGCGGTGGCGGCCACGCCGAGCGTGATGACCAGCGTGGTGATGCCGAGCACGGTCCCGAGAGTGGTGAGCGCGGAGCGCACCGGCCGGGCGAGCATGCCGGCCACGGCCTCGCCGAACAGGTCGCGTACGTGCATCACTCCTCCTCCACGAGTACACCGTCGGTGATCCGCACCCGGCGCCCGGCCCGCTTGCTGACCTCCCGCTCGTGGGTGATGACCACGAGCGTTATCCCCTGCCCCCGCAGCTCGTCGAACAGGCCGAGCACCGATTCGGTGTTGCGGCTGTCGAGGTTGCCCGTGGGCTCGTCGCACAGCAGCAGGGACGGCTCGCCCATGAGGGCCCTGGCGATGGCCGTACGCTGGCGCTCGCCCCCGGACAGCCGGTCGGGCGCGAACCCGGTCCGGTGGCCGAGGCCGACTCGTTCCAACGCCGCCAGGGCCCGCTCCCGCCTGCCCTTACGCGCCTGCCTGCCGTAAATTTCGGCGAGCATGACGTTCTCGACCACGCTGCGGTGGGAGAGCAGGTGGAAGGACTGGAAGACGAAGCCGATCCGGTCGCCGCGCAACCTGGTCCTGGCCCCGTCGCGCAGGGTGGTGGTCTCCGTGCCGTCGAGGCGGTAGCTGCCCGAGCTGGGGCGGTCGAGCAGGCCGAGCACGTTCAGGAGGGTCGACTTGCCCGAGCCCGACGGGCCGACGATGGCCAGGTAGTCGCCCCTGCCCACCCGGAGCGTGACGCGGTCGAGCGCCCGGACCGGCGGCTCTGCGGCGAACTCCCTGCTGACCTCCGCCAGCGAGATCACCGGCTCAGGCACCGCTGACCACCACCCGGTCGCCCTCCTCGATCGCGCCGGCGACCTGGACGTTCCCGTCGGCGGTCAGGCCCGTACGCACCTCGACGTCCCTGGTCTGATCCGTGGCGTACTCGACCCGCACCCGGGCCCTCCCGTCGGCCCCCGTGATCACGGCCGCCACCGGCACGACCAGCACCGGCTCCTTGGTCGCCCCCACCGTCACCCGCGCCGTGACGGCGGTCCCCGGCTTGAGCCCCTTCATCGAGGCCGGCGTGATCAGGACGGGCTCCGACCCGTCCTTGGCCTCCTCGGAGCCGGGCACCTTGGCCTGGTCGCCGACCGCGGTGAGGCGCGCCTTGTACGTCTTGCCCGTGTCGAGCTCGATGGCCGCCTCCATGCCCGTGCGCAGCAGCTCGGCCTCCGTCGCCTCCACCGCCCCCGTCACCGTGAACGCCGAGCTGGTCACCGTGGCGACCTCCTTCTCGACCTGCTGCCCCTGCTTGACCGAGACCTTGCGCACCCGGGCGGGCAGCTTCGGCAGGAACACCACCTCGCCGGGCGGGACGGAGGTCCCGTACGTACGCGCGAACTCGGCCAGCATCCCCTTGGCCGCGGCCACGTCCTTACCGGCGTTGGTCACCTTGAGCCTGGTCGGGGAGAGCTGCCTGGCCTGGCGCAGCGCCTGCTCGGCGGTGGCCTTGGCCTCCTTCGCGGTCCGTACGGCCTTGCGCAGCTCCACCAGGCTCTTCTCCCTGGCCTGCCGCGCCTCCTCCGCGACCCGCTCGCGCGCCTCCAGAGCCGCCGCCAGGTCGGCCTGGGCGTTCTGGACCCGCAGCTCCAGCAGGCTCGTGTCGGTGGAGACCGTGGGCTGGGGGGTGGCGGTGGCCGCCGGCGTGGGCTGTTTCCTGGCCTCGGCCAGCGCCTGCTCGGCCTCCGCGAGCTTCTCCTGTGCCGCGCGCACGGCCGCCTCCGCCGCCGCCATCCTGGTCTCGTCCTCCGGCGTCACCTCCCGGGCCTCGGCCTCCTGGAGGGCGCGCTCGGCCGTCTTCAGGTCCGCCTTGGCGTTGGCCAGCCTCATCTTGAGCGGCAGCACGTCGCGCCCCTGGTCCAGCGCCTTCTTCTCGGCGGCGAGGGTCTCCTGGGCGGTCTGTACGGCCTTGCGCAGCGTGTCGTACGCCTGCCGGTCGGTCAGCGTCGGCTGCTGCGCCTCGTACCCCTTCTTCGTGTACATGCGGGTGACGGCGGCGATCGTGGCCTGATCGAACACGCCGGAGACGGGACCGCCGTACCCCAGCCTGCGCAGCGCCCGCTGGAGCTGCTTGACGTCGTCCCCCTTGCTGCCGGGGGCGATCGTGCGGTGCATCGGCACGGACCCGCGCAGCGCGAACACCGGGCGGCCGTTGACCTCCAGGAAGACCGAGCCCTCCGAGAGCCGGCCCTGGCGCGGCGCCCGGGTGGCCCGCTGCTGCTCGGCCGTGCCGCCGACCGCCCCGGCCAGGCTGACCGGCAGGGGCGAGCCGTATTCCAGCGTGCCGCTGACCACGACGGTGCTGACGAGCTTGCGGCGCTCGACGGCGGCGGTGACGAGCGAGGCCCGCGGCGCGGCGCGGCGGGCCGCCTCGTCGGCGGGGGAGCGCAGCCGGGAGCCCACGGCCCAGCCGGCGCCCGCGATGATCACAACTCCGGCGACGGTGCCGGCGAGGAGCTTGCGCGGTGACTTCATGAGGTGGTCACATGCCGAACTGGGCGCTGACCTGCCCCTGGACCGCCTGCTCCTTCGGCAGGAAGGCAGGGTAGAAGTCCTTGCCGCACTCCAGGTCGTCGAGCGCCGCCCTGATCTCCTTGGCCAGATACGGCTTGGCCTGCTCGGGAGTGAGCGTCGGCGCGTAGTACCTCGGCACCTTGTCGTCCTCGGCGGGGGGAGCCACGTCGGGCACGTCGTCCATCTGCTCGCGGCCCAGCTTGTCCTCGTTGCCGAGCCACGTCTTCTGCCCCAGCTCGGACATGGCGACCGGCGCGGTGTCGCCGACGGCGTAGCCCTTGCCCTTCAGGCAGGTGGCCATGGCGGTGGCCAGCTCGACCAGCTCGGGGTCGGTGTTCAGCGTGCCCTTGCGGGCGCGGACGGAGGCCTTGAACTGCGCGTCGTAGAAGTCTTCCGTCGACTTCAGCTTCAGGCCGAGGACCGTGTTGGCCGCCGAGACCTGGCAGGCGTCCATCGCCTTCCGGTACGCCTGCATCTGCGTCTTGGAGAGCGCGTTCTGGATCTTCATGTTGGGGTTGGGCTCGTTGTCGAGGCCGGTCGTGCCCATCTCCTTGGGATAGACGTGCTGGGCGAAGACCCCGAAGCCGTATTTTTCGCGATATTTCCGCATTGCCTGGTAGTTGCCAGAAGCGCGGCTCTTGTCGTCCTCGGTGCCCGGCTTGTGCGGCGTCACGTACGCGACGTACTTGAAGCCTTTCTGCTTCATGCAGTCCGCTTTGGCCGCTTCGATCTGAACCTCCTTGCCCTCGGCGGTCGAGCCGGGCGTGGGCGCGGCGCTCTCGGTGGCGCCCCCGCACCCGGAGAGCGCGGCCAGGGCCAGCAGGGCGGTGGCGGTCACGGTGAGTTTGGTGAGCATGGCGAAGTCCGTCCTCCGATCCTGGGTGTCAGTAGGCGAACTGGGCCCTGACCTGCGTGTCGATCGCCGACTTGCGCGGCGTGAAGACCGGGTAGAAGTCCTTGCCGCACTCCAGGTCGTCGAGCGCGGCCTTGATCTCCTTGGCCAGGTAGGGCCGGGCCTGCTCGGCGGTGAGCGACGGCATGTTGATCGGCTGGTTGTCGCCCTTCTTCGCCGGAGGCGCGACATCGGGCACGGTGTCGTCCTGCTCCCGGCCCACCTTGTCCTGCTCCTTGTAGAACGCGTCCTGGCCGCGCTTGGCCAGGGCCGTCGGCCCGGTGTCGGTGACGGCGTAGCCCTTGCCCTTCAGGCAGGTGGCCATGGCGCCGGCCAGCTCCACCAGCTTGGGGTCGCTGTCGAGCGTGGCGGCGGTCGCGCGTTTCCTGGTCAGGGCTATCTGGTTGTAGTAGTCGAGGTTCGACTTCAGGGTCACGCCGAGGACCTGCTTGCCCGCCGTGACCATGCAGGCGTCCTTGGCTTTGTGGTAGGCGCCCAGTTGAGCCTCGGAGAGCGCCTCTTGGATCTTCATGTTCGGATCTTGATTGGGGCTTTCCCTCTGGGCCGCCGGGGCGTTCATCTCCTTGGGGTAGACGAACTCGGCGAAGACCCCGAAGCCGTATTTTTCGCGATATTTCTTCATGGCCTGGTAGTCGCCCGCGTCCCGGCGGCGGTCCTCGTCGCTCTGGGGTTGCTCCGGCTTCACCCACGCGACGTACTTGAAGCCCTTCTGCTTCATGCAGTCGGCCTTGGCCGCTTCGAGCTGGTGCTTCTTGTCCTTGGCCGCCGCCGCCGCGCTGGGGGAGGGCGGGGCGGCGGCGGTCTCTGCGGCGCCCCCGCAGCCGCAGAGGACGGCCAGGGCGAGCAGCGCGGTAGGCAGCGTCTTCCTCGTCATGGCGGGAGACCATACTCCGTTTAACGGAGCATGGTCAATCCAGACAGTGCCGCCGCCTCCGGAACGGCACGGAGGCGGCCCCGAGGACCAGCACGGCCAGCACGCCCCAGTAGGCCAGGTGCTGCCTGGTCAGGGAATCGGCGTTCATGGACAGCTCGACCGATCTCACCAGCAGGTAGATGCCCGACGCGAGCGCCCACCGGTGGTCGCGCGCCAGGTAGCAGCCCGCTACGGCCAGCCCGAACACCGCCGCCTCCGTCGCCAGCCGGCTCAGGCTGAGCGGGTACCAGGTGCCCTCCTCCATCCATGATGGGCCCGCCCACGCGACGGCCACCACGGCCGCCGGCCACCACCATGACCGGATCCGCGGCGTCTCCCGCCTTCTCGCCATGAGCACCAGCAGCCCGAGCAGCACCACCGCGTACCCGAAGGCCACGGCGAAGGGGCTGCTGTCCTGGAACAGGGCACGCCCGGTGAGGACCGACGGGTACACCGGCATCAGCGTCGGCTCGAACATCTGCCAGCCGCCCGCGACCGCGACCGTCTTCACGCCCGCGACGAGCGTGAGCGGGAATGCCACCGGCAGCCGTCCGCGCAGGACGGCCAGCAGCGCGAGCGCCGACAGTAGCGTCCACAGCGGCACCGCGCCCGCGTAGGGGAGCAGCGCCGCCAGGTTCGCGGCGGCCACGGCCGTGATGCCCAGGTGCAGGCCGTCCTCCCACGCGCTGCCCGTCGCCAGGTGGACGATGCGGCTGCGCACGCCGCCCACCAGCAGGCCCCACGCCTCCTTGGGCACCGGGACGTTCCTGCCGGGGCCGGCCGACTCCAGCAGGACGTCGACCAGCTCGTCGCCGTGCGCCGCGCGATACTGCCTCGGGTATGCCCGCAGTAACCGGCGGTAACGCCGTTCGAGGGACGTCATGGGCTGGGGCACGGTGGCGGTCATGTGATGGGGCGCAGCACGAGGGAGGCGGCCTCCTGCATGCGCCTGGCCTCGGCCTCGACCAGGGTCCGTCCCTCGTCGGTGATCCGGAAGTAGCGCCTGTTCCGGCCGTTGACCGTCTCCTCCCGGTCCACGGTGATCACGCCGCGCTCGTTCAGGCGCTCCAGGATGCCGTAGAGGGTGCCGACCGACGGCTGGACGCGGCCGCCCGACAGTTCTTTGATCGACTTGCTGATCGCGTGGCCGTGCAGCGGGCCGACGCGTAGGGCGGCGAGCACGAAGAACATCGGCTCGCTGACTTCTGAGGTTCCCCTGGGCATGGCCCAGATTATTCCGTTCAACGGAGCGTCCGCAACGTCCGGCGGCCTCTCGCGGAGAGGCCGCCGGACGGGCGGGGTCATCCGCAGCGCTCGCCGTTCAGGTGGAAGACCTCGGGAGACGGGTTGGGGCCCGAGGGGTTCGTGGCCACGAAGCCGAACGTCACGGACCTGCCCGGCTTGATCTTGCCGGAGCTCGTGGCCGTCACCACCGAGCCGGACTGCGACAGCGCCGCGCCCCAGTCCTGCCGGACGCGCTGGCCGCCCGGGAAGGACCAGCGCAGTGCCCAGCCGTCCACGGTCTGCCTGCCGGTGTTCTCGACCACGATCTGGCCGGTGAACTGGCCCGAGCCGTGCGCCGTGTAGCGCACCCGGCAGTCGGACCGCCCGCTCTTGTCGGCCAGGAACGCGGAGACCCAGGCCAGCGGGGAGTTCCAGTTGATGGTCAGCTCGTTCGTCGCCCACGACTCGATGTCGTCGATGTAGCAGAACTGCGGCTTGCAGCCCTTCAGCAGCCGCTGCGCGAGCGGGTCCTGGATGCCGGAGTTCGGGCCGCCGGCCAGCGTGCCGCGCGGCGGGTTGGGCAGCGCCGGGTCGAGCTGGTGGGAGTACCAGCGGCTGTGCTGGTTGCGCGAGGCCACCTCGCCGTAGCCGGTCACGTACGACTGGTTGAGCGCGTTGCGGCCGAGGATGTAGTCCATGCCCTCGCGCACGGCCGCCCGGTACTTCTCGTGGCCGGTCAGGTCGTACGCCGTGGCCAGGACGACCAGGTTGTTCAGCACCAGGTTGTTCGAGCCCCAGTCGAAGTCCGGCGGGTTGTACGGCAGCCCGTACGGGTGCGCCCGCTGGACCGCCAGATACTTCTCGGCCCCCTCGACCACGGACTGCCGCACCCGTGCCCGGTCGGGGAGCGCGTTGGGCACCGTGGCCAGGTCGAGGCGGCCGAGCTGGGCGGTGTTGCCCCAGTCGAAGCCCCGGTCACGCCAGATGTCGCCCGCGTGGTGCGGCGAGGCCAGCACGAAGTCCTTGAACTCCTTCTCGCCCGTCGTGATGAACAGCTCCGCCGCCGCCCAGTAGAACTCGTCGCTCACGTCGGCGTCGTTGTAGGCGCCGCCGCCGGTGCCGTCGTTCGGGTCGGCGTACCTGGCCGGGTCGGCCTTGGCCGCGGCCCACGCCCTGCGGGCGGCCTTGAGGTTCCTGGCCGCGAACGCCGGGTCGTACGGCGCGAACAGCCTGGCCGCCTGGGCCGCCGTGGCCGCGAGGTTGAGCGTGGCGGCCGTGGAGGTGGGGTGCAGCTCGCGCGGCTGCGGGTCCAGGTGCGGCAGCAGCGGCAGGCCCGTCCAGCTCCGGTCGTGGATCTTGTGGTGGGCCATGCCCGCGAACGGCTTGCCCTCCGGCACCTGCATGCTCAGCAGGAACTCCTGCTCCCAGCGGGCCTCGTCCAGGATGTCCGGCCTGCCGTTGCCGCTCTCCGGGATGGCGAGCTGGCCGTCCTTGAAGGCCGCCCTGTCCCGCTCGTACGCGGCCATGAGCTGGTAGACCGAGATGCCGCCGTTGACGACGTACTTGCCGTGGTCGCCGGCGTCGTACCAGCCGCCCTTGACGTCGAGGGAGTAGTCGCAGACGCCGGGCTGGCAGGGGACGCTCGCGTCGCCCTGGTTCGGCGCGACGCCGGCGTGCCCGGCGGGCCGGCCGTAGCCGGGCCTGAGGCTGTCGAGGATCTCGATGCCGCTGCGCTGGGTGTAGTAGAACTTCAGCGCGTCCGTGGGCAGCTGGTCGTAGATGTCCGCGGCGATGTCGAACGGCCGGCTCGTCTCGCCGTCGGCCGTCAGCGTGTAGTCCTTGCCGGGCTTGCGGTAGGAGCCGAAGTCGAGCGTGTGCACGTTCTGGCCGGAGCTGGCGTCCACGCCTCTGGGGGTGGTCCGGCCCTTGGCGACCGTCTGCTTGTCGGCGTTCTTGAGCTCCCAGTCCAGGGCCGTGGTCGCGGCGGTGACCACGGTGGCGTTCTTGGGGCCCTGGGGGAGGTAGCCGACCATGTTCACGCGGACGCGCGGGCCCGTGTCGGGCTCGTACACCTCGGGTTCGGCGCCGCCTTTGAGCGACACGTTGTCCATGCAGAACCTCCATGGCTCGGCGCTGCCGCCCAGTTGGAAGACGACCTGGGAGTTCGGCAGCGACACGGGGGCGGTGAACGTGTAGGAGTGGTCGTTGCCCGAGACGCTCAGCTCCGGGTTCGCCGACAGGTACTGCGTCCACGGGTCCACCGGGAGCTGGATCAGCGCCTTGCCGACCTTGGCGGGGGTCGCCGAGGCGCTGAACCGGTACGCGTACGTGTCGCCCGCCACCAGCGGGATGTCGTTCTGGCCGATGATCACGTCCCACGGGTTGGCGGTGCCGCCGGGGATGTCGGCGCAGAGCCGGCCCGCGTCTATGGCGAGGGTGGTGTTGCCGGTGCTCCACCAGGGGGCGGTTCCGGAGTCGAAGGTGCCGTTCACGATCTGCTCGGGTCCCTCGTCCGCCAGTGCCGTCGTGGCGGGGGACAGGGCGACCATGGTGAGGAGGGCCAGTAAGGCGGCCCGGCTTCGGGTCATGGAGGTCCTCAGGGTTGGGAGCGCTCCCAATCGGAGCCCTCCGATCCTCCTTTCCCGTCGCCGTCCCGTCAACGGCCTGCGGAAACTGTGAAACTTTCAGGCAGGGCGGCGCATCGGCCAGAACAGGGTCCCGTCCGGCAGCGCGAACGGCTCGCTCTGCCGGTAGCCGTGGCGCACGTACAGGTCGCGGTTGCGCGGGTCGCTGGCCTCCAGGTACGCGGGCACGCCGCCCAACCGGGCGTGCTGGTAGCGCAGCAGCGCCGACCCGAGCCCCTCGTTCTGACGGTCCGGGTGGACCGCCAGGAAGGCCAGATGGTGGTACGGCTCCGCCGGATGGTTCGCCTCGAACAACTCGTCGAGCACGCGGAAGCGCTCGACCCATTCGCCCGTCGTCTCGGCCAGGCGGCGGTCGTAGTCGGGCGGCTCGGGCAGCGGCGCGGTGCGCGGGAACCAGACCGCCACCGCGGGCCCGTCGTCGATGAGGTGGATCTCCCCGTGCTCGACGGCGTGGTCGACGAGGATCCGGAAGTTGGCGGTCATGACCCGGTGCCGCTCCCTGCGATCCGGCACGAGATAGTGCACCGCCCTCAGCCCGGAGAACGCGGTCGCGATGAGCTCCGCCACCCGTCCCGCGTCGTCCGCCGTCGCGTGGCGGATGACCGGCCGCATCGCCCACGTCTGCTGTTTCATCGCCCAGGCTCCTCTCGTTCTGTCAGCTGCCGTCCTGGGCGGTCGCCGCCTTGGCGCCCATCCCGACCAGTGAGTAAACGGCGGGTTGTCCGGCACGCAGGATGAACGCCCAAATCACCCCAATTACCGCAGCTACCCCGTAAACACCGGGCAGAATCCAGGTCAACGGATCACTCTCGGGTACGTTGAGCAGTGCCGCGAAGTTCGTCACCGCCAGCCAGACCATCACGGCCAGCGCGAGCGCGGCGGGCACCGGAGCGATCACCCGCCGCGCGAGCGTCTCCCCGCCTGGCTCCCTGGCGAAGAAGACGATCACCGCGACGGACGTCACGAAGATCAGCAGCAGCACGCCGAACCCGCCGAACGAGCCGCCGTAGAAGAACAGCTGCACCAGCGGGTCGAGCCCGAGCGCCGCGTAGACCAGGATGACCGCCAGCCCGAACACGCTCTGGGCGATCGAGCCCGCCTTGGGCGCTCCGCTGCGCGCCCGCGTCCGGCCGAAGACGGCCGGCAGCACCCGCTCGCGCCCGAGCGCGAAGAAGTAGCGGGCGGTGGTGTTGTGGAACGAGATCATCGCCGCTAACAGGCTGGTCACGAAGAGCACCCTGGCGATGTCCACCACTGCGTCGCCCAGGTGCGCCCCTGCCAGCTTGAAGATGGTGTCGGCCTGGTCGCGGTTCGCGACGGCCACGATGTTCGCGGGCCCGGTGGCGACCGTCATCGCCCATGACGACAGCGCGTACACGGCCGCGATGATCGCCACGGCCGAGTAGGTGGCCAGCGGGACGGTACGGCGCGGCTCCCGGCTCTCCTCCGAGAACACCACGGACGACTCGAATCCGACGAACCCCAGCGTCGCGATCACCAGCAGCGCCCCCACACCGGGCGCGAACAGCGCGCCCGGCGACAGCGTCTCCATCGAGAACCCGGAGGCCGCCGGGTGGGCCAGGTCCGCGAAGTCGAACAGCAGGATGACCGCCACCTCGGCGGTCAGCAACACGGCCAGCAGGCGGCCGTTCACGTCCACCCGCATCAGGCCCAGGACCGCGACCAGCGCCCACGCGACCAGGGCGACCAGCCACCAGGGCGGCGTGAGGCCCAGCCAGCGCTCCAGCAGCGGCGTGGCCGCCGTCCCGAACGCGCCGTACAGGCCCACCTGCAGCGCGTTGTACGCGATGAGCGCCACCCAGGCGGCCGCGATGCCCGCGGGCCGGCCCAGGCCGCGGCTGATGTAGGTGTAGAACGCTCCGGCGTTGGCCATGTGGCGGGCCATCGCCACGTACCCGACCGCGAAGACCGCCAGCACCACCCCGACCACCAGGAACGCGATGGGCAGCCCGGTGATCCCGGTGACCGCGTACGCGGTGGTGACCACGCCCGCGACGACGGTGAGCGGCGCCGCGGCGGAGAGCACGAAGTAGACGACCGAGGGCGCGCCGAGCCGGTCGGCGGCGAGCGCGCCGGCGACGAGGTCGGGCCCGGACTTCACGGGAAGCATCGGATTCCTCCGGGGGTGGGGGGTGTTCAGGTGCGGTAGGTCAGTACGGCGTCGCCGACGGCGGCGCTCACCTGGCGGCTCAGGTCGCGCAGCGGCTGGGGCATCGAGGTCGGCAGCGTGGTCAGGTACCGGCGGGCCACCCGCCGGTCGGCCGGATCGTCGAGCACAGTTTCCGTCATGTCGCACGCGTCCACCAGCGTGGCCAGCGCCATGTCCTGCGGCGACAGCGGCCAGTGCCGGACCAGCGCCAGCCGCAGCCGGGTCGCGGGCCACATGGCCTTGCTGAAGTCGGTGGAGAAGAACCGGGGCGGCTTGCGCCTGAGCAGTTTGGGGGCCTCGCGCTCCAGCAGTCCGGCGTCGACCAACCGCGCGCCCACGTCATCGACCGAGCGCTGCGCCAGATACGCCAGCCACGTGCGCACGTCGGTGTGGTGCGGCGAATCCCCGATATCGGCCAGCACGCGATTGGTCACTTTGTCCGTGACGTCCTCGGAGTCGATCACGTCGAGCCGCACGCCGCGCACGGCGACCCTCTGGTGCAGCACGAGTTCGCCGATCAGGGCACCCGCCAGGCCGAGCGCGATGCCCTGCACGTGGAGGCGGGGTTTGCCCGTGCCGGTCGTGTCCCATGAGACGAGGAAGAAATCATCGGCAAGCACCTTGAATCGGTCCGCTCACTATCGCCTTAAAAGGACAACCCGCTTTCGGCGGCGGCGTTCGGCCGCCAGCGGAAATGTCTACCAAGAACGTGATCGCCCGGGTAGGCCCATTTATCCCCAAGTCCGGAAAATGGTGATTTTGGGTAAAGTGCCAGATAAAAAAATGAGGAATTCTCGGGTGCCGGAAAGCCGTGCTGCGACACGAACGCGCAGGTCAGGCGGGTCTTGGGTTTGCCCTGCGGCAGCCGGTACGGTCGGGATCATGTGCGCGTACCGGACCGGATTCGTGTCGGTCGTCACGCTGGCAGCGCTGACCACGGCGTGCGGCACCGCCGTGCCCGTTTCGCAGGAGGCGGCACTGCCCGCGGCGCCGTCCGCCAGCCGGACGCCGGCCGCAGGCGCGCTCTCGGGCAAGATCGTGGTGATCGACCCCGGCCACAACGGCGGCAACGCCGCGCACCCCGCGGAGATCAACCGCCAGGTCGACATCATCACCGGCAGGAAGCCCTGCAACACGACCGGCACGCAGACGAACGCCGGATACCCCGAACACGCCTTCACCTGGGACGTCGCCGGCCGGCTCCGGCCGATCCTGGAGAAGATGGGCGCCAAGGTCGTGCTGACCAGGCCCGACGACAAGGGCGTCGGCCCGTGCGTCACCGAGCGGGCCGCCATCGGCAACGAGGCCAGGGCGGACGCGGTCCTGTCGATCCACGGCGACGGCGCCGCGCCGAGCGGGCACGGCTTCCACGTGATCATGCCGGGGCTGGTCTCCGGGCACAACGACCAGATCATCAAGCCGTCCCGGCGCCTCGGGGTGGACATCAGGAACGCCTACCGGGACGGCACGGGCCTGCCGTACGCCACCTACACCGGCGTGGACGGGCTGCAGACCCGCACCGACCTGGGCGGGCTCAACCTCTCCGTGCGCCCCGCGGTGTTCATCGAGTGCGGCAACATGCGCAACCGCGGCGACGCGGCCAAGATGTCCGACCCCGGCTTCCGCGAGCGCATGGCCGTCGCCCTGGCCGCCGGGCTCAGGAAATATCTGACCTAGCCCTGCCGGTCGGAGAGGCCCCGTACGCGCGCAGGAACGCGGCGACGGCGGACTCGGAGAGCCGTTCGAGGTCGGCCTCGGTGTAGTGGTCGCCGCCGCCCCAGAACATGACCTTGTTCACCGGGACCCACAGCAGCAGGCCCACGAAGTGCTGGGCGATCAGCTCGGGGTCGTCCGGGCGGAGCAGGCCACGGGTGGCCAGGCGGTCGAAGGCGGCGGCCAGGGTCTCCAGCGAGCGCTCGAAGCCCTGCTGGTACCAGGTGCGGCCGAGGTCGGGGAACCGGTCGGCCTCGGCGATCACCAGCCGGCGCAGGCGGAGCACGTCGGGCCGCATGAGCGCGCCGAGGAACTGGCGGGCCAGCTCGCCCAGGTCCTTCGCCAGGTCCTCGCTGTCGTCGAGCGCCGCGGTGATGAGCTTGGCCAGCCCTTCGACCTGGGTCGTCGTGTCGAGGATGATGCTCGTGAACAGCTGCTCCTTGTCGGTGAAGTGCTTGTAGACGGTCTGCTTCGAGACCGACGCCAGCGCCGCCACCTCGTCCATGCTCGCGCCCACGTAGCCGTTGCGCAGGAACACCGGCCGGGCCGCATCCATGATCTGCCTGCGCTTGCGTGCCGTGCGGCCGTCCTCTTCCGGTGCCATGCCCATCCCTTCGCCCGTCGACGAGAACACAGTACTAGACAGTTCCGTACTTATGTGGGTACGGTACCGTCTAGTTCCACCGATGAAAAGGACAGAGCAGGACATGAGTGATCTTCAGCAGCAGGTGCAGGAAGCCGCCGACGGGCTCGTCGAGTCAGGCACGGAGCGCGGGCTCCAGGTGGCCGTCTATCGTGACGGCGTCCAGGTCGTGGATGTGGTGGCGGGCGTGGCCGACCCCGGGACCGGGCGGCCTGTCACTGCTGACACGCCTTTCTACAACTTCTCGATCGGCAAGGGCGCCACCGCGACCGTGGCCCATGTGCTGGCCGAGCGGGGCCTGTTCGGTTACGACACCCCGGTGGCGGAGCTGTGGCCAGAGTTCGGGCGGCGCGGCAAGCAGGGCGTGACCGTACGCCACGTGCTGTCGCACACGGCGGGCGTGCCGGGGGTGCCGCTCGACACCACGCCTGAGGACGTCTGCGACTGGGGCAAGATGGTCGCCGCGCTGGAGGACGCCGAGCTGTGGTGGGAGCCGGGCACGAAGGTGGGCTACCACGCGTACACGTTCGGGTTCCTGGTCGGCGAGATCGTCCGGCGGGTCACCGGCAAGCCCATCTCGCAGGTGCTGCTGGAGGACGTGGCGGGCCCGCTGGGCGTGGCCGACGAGCTCTACTTCGGGATGCCGGAGACCGAGCACCACCGGCTGGCCAGGCTGGAGGACGCGCCGGTGGACCCGGCGGCGTGGGGCGAGATGCCGGCGGACCTGCCGATGTTCAAGGCGGGGCCGATGACGCTGATGCCGACCGCCGAGCTGGGCAACCGCGGCGACTACCTGTCCTCCGACATCCCCGCGGGCGGCAAGACCTCGGCCCGGGCCATCGCGCGGATGTACGCCGCGCTGCTCGGCGAGGTGGACGGGACGCGGCTGATCCCGTCCGGCCGGCTGCGCGAGGTGACGGCGGTGGCCTCCAGCGGGCTCGACGAGGTGTTCGGCATGCCGACGACCTGGGGGCTCGGGTACGGCATCGGAGGCCCGGGCTCGACCGCCGAGGCGAGCCCGACGGTGTTCGGGGTGCCCGGGGCGGGCGGCAGCGCGGCCTGGGCCGACACGGCGACCGGCACCGCGTTCGCGCTCACCAAGAACCGGCTCACCAACGACTTCGCGGCCGCGAGCCTGATCGGCGGCATCGTGACCGGTGCCTAGAACCTCCGGCCCGCCGGTCAGCCGTCGCGGCAGAGGGGCTTGCCCCCGACCACACAGGCGATGTCGTCGAGTTGGCAGCTGAGCAGGGTGCCGTCCATGCCGAGCACGAGCACGAGGTCGCGCCTGGAGGGATGTGCCAGCATGACCCTGCCGACCACGCCATTGTCCAAGATCACGGTCGGGCGGCCTGCCGCGTTGTCCATCACAGTCCTCCTGGGGAACCCGGCCGTTCACGGCGGGGAGGAATCGGGGCCCTATCAAGGGCTGGCCTGCGGAGAAGGGCAGCCCTCACGCACGTCGTGCGCATGGTTCCTCCATTTTGGTGACGTATGCGTAGCCGTCGCCGCGTTGTAGCAGGCGGACGTGCCGGTGATGGACGTCCTGGACGGTGCCGTGGGCGGTGGCGATGTTGAAGTTGCCTCTGGCGCGCACGGCGACCCGGCCGGTGTGGGTTCCGGTGTTCTTGCCGGTAGGGACGATGGCGCGGACGAGATCGCCGGTGGTATAGCCGAAGAACTGCTTTCGCCTGGGCATACGCAGCCGCGGGAAGCCGTAGGCGTCGGTCCGGGTGCGGGCGTGGCTGCCGCGGCCTGTGCACCCGGCGACAAGGACAGTGGTGACGGTTTCGGTAATGGCGGCGAGCTTGCCGACCGCCAGAGCGTCGAGCGTGTGGGACTTGGGTAGCCCGTACCGGGTGCGGTTCCACTTCGTGAGCCCGCCGGACGCGCTGTGGGTAGGTAGGCGCTCCTCGATAGCGTGCCACAGCGCCCAGCGCACCGACTGCACTGCGGCGGCATCCCGCAGCGGCGTCTTGGCCTGGGCCAGAATCCGGGCCAGCGTGCGTGGGTTGGTGACGAACTCCTCGACCAGCTGGTTGTTCTTGGCCTGATTGCAGCCGATGCAGGCCACGGCCAGGTTGGAGATGCGGTCCGAGCCACCCCGCGAGCGGGGGTGGATGTGGTCGATGTTCAACGGCGCCCCGGTAGCGCCGCAGTAGACGCAGGCCCGGCCCCACTTGACCAGCAGGTATTCGCGCACCTCATACCCATACAGAGTGCCATGCTGGTACTCCGCTCCCTCCAGTGGGCGGCCCGCGGACAGGGCGTGGGTGTCGAACGCGACCCGCTCCACGTGCGCCGCCCGGACCGGCGCCCAGCGTGCGAGCCGGTCCACCCACGAGAGCGTGGTCTCTACGCGGTGCCGCAGCGACGGCGCTAGCCACCCGTCCGTCCGAGTCCGGTTCAAGAAGCGCGGGGCCCGGTAGCGCAGATTCGCCGAGCGGCGCCTGCGCCGGTAGGCAGCACGCTGCTGAAGCGTCTTGCGGATCTGCGCGCCGCGATGGTCGAGTTGGAGGGCGAACCGGCCGCGCCGCTCTCCCGCCACGGCGGTGAACACGGCGATGCCGGTGTGCTTCGAGCCGGGGTCGATACCCAGCTCCACGCCGGCTACCTGCGAGTCGGCCGAGCTACGGTCCTTGATCCGGATGACGAACGGGGTGTGCCGAGCCACCACCGCCCGCCCGGACTTCAACAGCCTGCGTGCTCTGGCGGGCGTGCACGGCTGCAACGGCTGTCCGTGCTTGTCGAGGACGAACACGGACGGGTGCCGCTCACGCGGCTCCTCCCCGGCCCGTACGGGCGCGGGGGTGACGCCGCCAGCGCCAGGTGAAGCGCTGACAGTCTCCTCTCGCACATGTCCCACGCCCGGTACCGCCTTGCGGCGGCGTTCGAGTCCCGTTTCGTCCCTGATCCCGGGGTTGTCTGCTGACTTGAATTCCAGAGCAGACTGCTGAGGAAGCACAGCCTGGTGGGTCTTCTGTCGTACGCGGAACGTAGCCAACTGGGTCACCTCCTTGTCGCTGTTGGCTGGTGCTGGTAACGGCGGGCCCTCAGCCCATGGGGCTGAAAGCCTGGCCCTCACTTCGGGGCCGGGATCCCGTTACGCCCTCGTGACTCCTCTCCGCTGCGGAACGAAAGCCGTTCCCCACCAGGATGCACAGGTGTGTGCCGCGAGCGCATCGGTCATCCGGCTGTATTTTCCGGTCCGGGGGTCGGGAAGGCCATGGAAGACTGGTCTCAACAGGGGTTTTCTGTGGGGAGATGACCTTGCGCACATGGCTTACCGAACGGTTCGGCCTGGCGGTGCCCGTGGTGGGGGCGCCGATGGCGGGGGTGGGCGCGGGCCGGTTGGCCGCCGCCGTCTCCGAGGCGGGCGCGCTCGGCATGATCGGGGTCGCCGCCGCGGCCACGGGTGAGTGGATCACCAAGGAGGCCGCCGTCGCGGGCGGCGGTCCGTACGGGATCGGGCTCATGGCCTGGGCGCTGGCCGGTAACCCGGCCCAGTTCAACGCCGTGCTCGAGCTCCGGCCCACGATCGTCTCCGTGAGCTTCGGGCCGTACGCACGTTATGTGGAGGAGCTCCGGCAGGCGGGCATCACGGTCGTCACCCAGGCGGGCACGACCGACGAGGCCCGCGCCGCCGAGCAGGCCGGGGTGGACGCGGTGGTGGCGCGCGGGGCCGAGGCGGGCGGTCACGGGCGCGACGCGGTGGGCACGCTGCCGCTGCTGCAGAGCGTGCTCGACGCGGTGAGCGTCCCCGTGCTCGCGGCGGGTGGCATCTCGACCGCGCGCGGGCTCGCCGCCGTGCTGGCCGCCGGCGCCGCCGGGGCCTGGGTCGGGACGGCCTTCATGGGGTGCGCGGAGACGGCCCTGTCGGAGACGGCCACCGAGCGCCTGCTGGCGGCCGAGGAGACGGGCACCGCGTACGGGCGGGTCTTCGACATCGCCCAGCGCCTGGACTGGCCGCCCGAGTTCGGCGGGCGGGCGCTGCGCAACGCGTTCTTCGACCGGTGGGCCGGGCGGGAGGACGAGCTGGCCGCGGACGACGACGCCCCGGGCCGACAGGCGGCGGCGCAGGCCGAAGGCGACTTCGACACGGCCTGCATCTACGCGGGGCAGGCCGTGGGCATGGTGCGCGAGCGGCGCACGGCGGCCGACGTGGTCGCCGGCTTCGCCGCCGCCGAGGAGCTCCTGGGCCGCTTCTCCTGATCGGCGGGCAGGGCAGAACCTGTTCTGTTGGGGCTGCCCGTCCGGCTTGAGGGTGCCTGCGTAATCTGCCCTATTACGTGCTGGACTGCCGAGTAGTATGGCGTTCGGAGTCGCACGCGTGGAAGGAGACGGCCCCCAGTGACCGAGCTAGAACGCGTTCCGCCCGGAGTGGACCCGACGGTTCCCAGCTCCGCCCGGGTGTACGACTATCTGCTCGGCGGCAAGGACCACGTCGCGGTCGACCGGGCAGTGGCGGAAAAACTCCTCGCGGTAGCCCCGGACACCCGTCTGGTCGCCAGGGCCAACCGCAGGTTCCAGGTCGAGGCCGTCCGCCATCTGGCGAAGCAGGGCCTGCGGCAGTTCATCGACCTGGGCACCGGCATCCCGACCTCGCCCAGCATCCACGAGACCGTCCGCTCGGTGAACCCGGCCTGCCGGGTGGTCTATGTGGACTACGACCCGGTGGTGCGGCTGCACGCGCAGGTGCTGCTCGCCGACTCGCCGGGCATCGCCAGCATCCAGGCCGATCTGCGCCGCCCCGAAGACGTGCTCTCCGACCCCAGCGTCACCGGCCTGATCGACTTCGAGCAGCCGGTGTGCGTGCTGATGGTCGGGGTGCTCCATTACGTCATGGACGAGGAGGACCCCGGCGGCATCGTGGCCGCCTTCAGGAAGCGCATGGTGCCGGGCAGCTGTCTGGTGGCCACCCACGGGATGGCGGAGAGCGCCCCCGAGGCGATCGCCCAGCTCACGATGGCGACCGCGGGCACTCCCGCGCAGGCGCGGTTCCGGACGCGGGACGAGGTGCTGGAGTTGTTCGACGGGTTCGAGCTGATCGGGCCGGGCCTGGTGCCCGTCCAGGACTGGCACCTCGGCGACGACGAGCCCCACATCCCCCTTCTGGACGGCCCCCCGCAGCTGCGCATCGACGGCGGGGTCGGCCTGCTCAGAGCTTGATCCCCTCGATGATCTTCGACAGCTCGGGGACGAGGGGCGTGCTGGCCATCACGGTGACGACGACTCCCTTGCGCTCGACCCAGCCCGCGTACCGGCCGTCGCCGAGCGCGCCGTCACCCTCCTGGGTGAGCACCTGGCGGCCGCCGATCTTCACGGTCTCGGTGTCGCCGGAGAACGTCCCCATGTCGAACGGCCCGTTCTTGAGCTGCGCCGGCTTGCTCGCCTTCGGCCAGCACACGACCCTGACCCAGAGTGAGCGCTGCTTGATGTCCGCGTTGGGGCGGTCGTCCCCCCACTGGTAGCCGTACTCGCTGATGCCGTCGTGCTTGCTGATGACGACCCCGCCGTACGTGAAGCCCTTCGGGATGTAGTTGACGCGGACCCCCTTGATGGCGGTGGCGCCCCTGGCCGGCTGGTCGACCTTGTCGTCGCCCGACCGCTTCACCTCAGCCTTCGTCGGGACGGGGCAGGCGGGGCGCTCCGCGGCCTGGGCGGGGAGGGCGATCAAGACCGCGGCGACGGGCAGCACGGACAGGGCGGCAAGCTGCTGAATCTTGTTCATGTGTGGGTTGGATGCGGCCGACGCGCGAAAGGTTCAGTACTCCTTCAGCGTGATGTCGTTCGCGAACTTGTCGGTCATCTTCATCATCCAACCGAGCAGGAAGCCGTACTTGAACATCCAGTTCCGCATCCGGATCCCCTTCCTGGTGCGGGGAGCGAGGAAGGGGCCCGCGTTGCCGTTCTTGGCGACCTTGGCGTATCCGCGCATCTGCTCCTCGTACTGCGCGAAGGCCACGCGGTGATCGCCGCCGGCCCGCTTGAGCTCGCCCGCGAGCACGTACGCGCCGACCGCGGCCAGGCCCGTGCCGAAGCCGGCCAGGGTGTTGCCGTACGCGGCGTCGCCGAGCAGCACCACGCGGCCCTGGCTGTAGCGGTCGATGGTGACCTGGCTGAGGGAATCGAGGTAGACGTCCGGGGAGCGGCGCACCGCCTCCATGAGCGCCGGGCCCTGCCAGCCCATGCCCGCGTAGGCGCGGGTCAGCAGGTCCTTCTGCTGCCGCATGTCGTACCGGTCGTAGTCGAGGCGCTCGGAGGCGAAGACGAAGAACGCGGGCGCCTTCGGCCCGCCGACGGCGGCCATCCTGCCGGGCTCGTTGTACATCTTCGCGACCGTGCCGAACTCCCCCTCGACGTCGACCAGGGCGTAGTAGTAGCCGAGGTGCTTCACGTAGTCGGCCTCGGGGCCGAAGGCGAGGCGGCGGACGTTGGAGTGGATGCCGTCCGCCCCCACCACCAGGTCGAACGTGCGGGGGGCGGAGCGTTCGAAGGTGACGTGCACGCCACCGGGGGTCTCGGTGAGCGAGGTGATCGAGTCGCCGAAGACGTACTCGCAGCTCGCGGCCGTCCGCTCGTAGAAGACCCGGGACAGGTCGCCGCGCTTGATCTCGATCTCGCCGCCGGTGAACTCGCCGGGAATGACCGTCAGCTTGTGGCCGTCCGCGTCGACGATCACCTGGTCGCTGCCGCCGGTCTGGAGCGCCTCGATGTCCTTGAGCACCCCCATGCGGGTCAGGACGGTGCGGTGGGTGTGGCCCTTGAAGTCGACGGCCTGGCCGCCGGGGCGCAGCAACGGGGCCTTCTCGACGACGGTGACGTTGAAGCCGTAGCGGGAGAGCAGGAGGGCGAGGGCGGGGCCGCCGATGCTGGCGCCGGAGATGAGGACGTTGGTGTTCTTCATGTCCGTCAGCTTCGCGAGCGCCGCTGACAGCGGGGCGACTGCCGGCTGACAGCCGGGGCGGGCCCCGTCAACGGCTGGGTCAGCGGCTGGGTCAGCGGTCCGGGCTCGCGGTCGCGATCAGGGTGGCGAGCGCGTCGTCCCTGCTCATCGACGCCCCCTTGGAGTACGCCGCCGCGAATCCCGCCGGCCCGAGGAGCTCCGTGGCGGCGGCGGCGATCCTGGCGACGTCCGGATCCCCGGCCACGGCCATGCCACGCAGCGCCACCCCCACACCCAGCAGCACCGCCGCCCGCTCCGCCGGTCCGCTGCCCGCCGCCGCGCCGTCCAGCCGCCGGCCCGCCGGGTCTTCCGCGGCGTCCAGCAGGCACTGGCCCGCCAGGCCCTCCGCGGCGTCGGCGAGGTCGGTGGTCAGCGGCGACTTCAGCGCCATGGCCAGGGCCTCCGCGTGCCGGCGCGTGGCCTCGGCGGCGTCGCCGGTCGCCTCGGCCAGGCGGCCGAGCGCCGTCAGTACGTGCGACCTGAACCCCGTGGACGTGAACGCCCCGCTCCCCGAGGCGGCCAGGGCCGCGTCGAGCAGGCGGCCGGCCTCTGTGAGGTCGCCCTCGGACCGGGCGATCTCGCCCAGCTGCAAGTGAACCGCCGCCACCAGCTCCGGCCTCCCCAGCCGGCGCGCCAGCTCCCCGGCCCGCTCGGAGTCGGCGCGTGCCGTCCGGACGTCGCCGGCCCGCAGGCGCGCGTCGGCCCGCCGGCCCAGCACGTCCACCAACTCCTCCACCGCGCCCAGCTCCTCCAGCAGGGCGACCGCGTCCTGCCACAGTGCCATGGCCCGTCCCCACTCGCCGCGCCAGCTCGCGATCACCCCGAGCCAGTCGAGGCCCTGCGCCTTGCCCCAGCGCTCCCCCATGGAGCCGAACTCCGCGAGCACCCACTCCAGTTCCTGCTCCGCTACCGCGACCCCGCCACTCATCAGCGCCAGCAGCGCGCGGCCGAGCCGTTCGAGTGCTCTGCTCCACGGGTCGGACGCGAACACTCGCCCGGCCAGCGCCTGCGGCTCGGGTGGCCCCGCGATCATTCCCCACAAGGCCGGGCCGAACGGGCACCGCATCGGCCCGTCGAGCGACTCGATGACCGCGCGGGCCTGCTTCCAGTGCGGCGATCCGGCGTCGGGTACGGCGTGCAGCACCACCAGCACGTACTCCTCGGCCAGTTCGGGCCCTGTCGCCTGGAGGAGGCGCACGGCATGCGGGGTCGCCTCCCCCCGCCGCCCGCTGAGCCACCAGTACATGGCCAGCGCCGACACCAGCCGCGCCGCCCCCGGCGGGTCGTGCTCGACGCCCCACCGTAGTGCCGCCTGCAGGTTCGCGTTGTCGGCCGAGAGCAGGGCCAGCCACCGGAGCTGCTCGGCGCTGTAGAGGTGCCCGTCGGCGCGGCGCGCGAACTCCAGGAACCAGGCGGCATGGGCCGCTCTCAGCCGGTCCTCCTCGCCCGCCTCCGCCAGCCGCTCCGCGCAGAACAGGCGGATGGTGTCGAGCATGTGGTAGCGCTCGCCGTCGGTCTCGACCAGCGACTTGTCCACCAGATCGGCCAGCAGGTCGGCGCTGTCCGCGCCGCACACCCGTTCCACCGCCTCCAGGCTCGCACCCCCGGCGAACACGGAGAACTGCCTGGCCAGCGCCTGCTCCTCGGCGTCGAGCAGGCTCCAGCTCCACTCCACGATGGCGTGCAGCGTCTGGTGGCGCGTGGGGGCGGTACGGTCGCCGCGCGACAGCAGCCTGAACCTGTCGTGCTCGGCCAGCCGGGTGGCGATCTCCTCCACGCCGAACGTGCGCATCCGGGCCGCCGCCAGCTCGATGGCCAGCGGCAGGCAGTCCAGCGCCGCGCAGATCCGCTGGACGGCGTCCAGGTTGCCGGGCCCGACCGCGAACTCCTGCCGCACGGCCGCCGCCCGTTCGGCGAACAGCGTGACGGCCGGGTCGGTGGGCAGAGGCGCCAGGGGGACCAGGTGCTCGCCGGTGATGCCCAGCGGCTCCCTGCTCGTCGCCATGATCATCAGGTCGGGGGCGGCGGCGAGGAGGCGGCGGGCCAGCGTGGCGACCTCGGCGAGCACGTGTTCGCAGTTGTCCAGGACGAGGAGGAGCTCCTGTTCGGCCAGCGCCGCCACCAGGCGTTCGGTGGGGTCGGGGAGCCCATGCAGCGCCGACTCGCGCAACCCGAGCGCCGCCAGCACCGCGCCCGCCACCTGCCCGGTCCCGTCCACCAGCGACAGGTCCACGAAACACGCCTCCCGGGCACGCCGCACCGCACCCCCGTCAGCGGCGGTCGTGCCCGGGGGCCGGTCGGTGGTGGGCGTCTCCGGGCGTTCGTCGGTGGTGGCCGGCCCTGGGTGGAGGAGGCGGGTGGCTTCGATGGCCAGGCGGGTCTTGCCGATGCCGCCGGGGCCGACGAGCGTCACCAGGCGGACGCCGCTCAGGGCGGCCAGCCGCGCGAGCTCCTCCTCCCGCCCGACGAGCCGGTTCAGCTGGGCCGGCGGCGCGACCCGCCGGACCTGGTGCCGCTCGGCGCGCAGGATGGCCAGGTGCAGGGCCGCCAGCTCGGGTGAGGGGTCGGTGCCGAGCTCGTCGGCGAGCAGGCGGCGCGTCTCGTCGAAGACCGTCAGCGCCTCGGACGGCCGCCCCGCCGCCTCCAGCGCGCGCATCAGCAGCCCGCGTGGCCGCTCGCGCAGCGGATGCGCGGCCACCAGGTCCTGCAGCGCGGCCACCGGGCTGCCCTCGGGCAGGCCCAGCTCGGCCTCCATCAGGTCCTCCATGGCCGACACCCGCAGCTCCTCCAGCCGGAGCGCCTGCGGCCCCGCGAACGGCGCGTCGGCCACGTCCGCGAGCGCCGGTCCCCGCCACAGCTCCAGGGCCTCCCTCAGCGAGGAGGCGGCTCCCGGGAATCGACCGGCCGCCAGCAGCCTGCGCCCCTCGCGGGACAGCCGCTCGAACCGGTGCGCGTCCACGTCGTCCGGCGAGACCGCCAGCCGGTATCCCGCCCCGTGGAACTCGATCAGGCCGGCCGGCAGGCTCCGCCTGAGCCGGGAGATCTGCGCCTGGATGGCGTTGGCAGCCTCCGTGGGCGGCCGGTCGCCGTACTGGCCGTCGATGAGCCGTTCGACGCTCACCATGCGCCCGGCGTCGAGCAGCAGCAACGCGAGCAGGGCACGCGGGCGCGGACCGCCGATCGCCAGGGGCTCGCCACCGGGGGAGCGCACCTGGAGCGGGCCCAGGATGCCGAATTGCACGCCCCGATTGTCCCCCAACTGAGCAGTTGAAACGGAATTATCGGTATACCTACCGATGCGTATACGTATTTCCCAGTCGGGAGTGACCGTTTAGCGTCGCGGCATCAAGGCGCAACAGCACTGCTAGCTTCCACCCCCCAATCTCCCTGCAATCCCGCCGCCGAGGCGATCCCCGTGCGGCGCGCGGGCCGTCGTGCGCTCACGAAGCGCGCCGACCCCGAGGGAGATCTTCGAAAGGAGCAGCACAGCCGTGAAACGCAAAGCCTTACTCGCGGCGGTCGTCGGCGTGGCCACGGCCACGACCCTGGCGTTACAGACGCCGCCCGCGAACGCCGCCCCTCCGGGAGCCGCACCGCAGCAGCAGCAGACGGCGCGCGTGAGTGACCCCGCCTCGCTCGCCGCACAGGTGGCCGACAAGGCCGTCTCCAGCCAGCTCGACGAGCTCACCCGGGGCCCCGACGAGGCCTACAGCCGCGTGGCGGTCACCCCGGGCGCGGCCGACATGTTCTACGTGTCGTACGAGCGCACCTACAAGGGCCTGCCGATGGTCGGCGGCGACGCCGTCGTGGTCACCGACGCGGCGGGGAACGTCCGGGACACGGTCGCGGCGACGGGCCCGACCCCGGGCGACGTGCCGACCAGGGCCACGGTCAGCGCCGCCAAGGCCACCGAGGTCGCCAGGACCAAGCTCTCGCGCGTGGACGACACCGCGGCGCCCCGCCTGGTCGTCCTGGCCTGGGGCGAGAAGCCGAGGCTGGCCTGGGACGCCACGGTCAGCGGCATCTCCGACGGCAAGCCGAGCATCCAGCACGTGTTCGTGGACGCGCGTACCGGTGAGATCGCCGACTCGTACGACCTCGTACGCGCCGGCACCGGCAACGGCTACTACTACGGCCAGGTCACCATCGGGACGAGCGGCTCCGGCAGCTCGTACTCGATGACCGACACGTCCAGGCCCGGCATCCAGTGCGGCGGCCAGAACGGCAGCGCCTACACCGGCACCGACGACGCGTGGGGCAACGCCGGCGGCACCAACCTGGAGACCGCCTGCGTGGACGCGCTCTACAGCGTGCAGCGCGAGTGGGACATGCTGCGCGACTGGCTGGGCCGCAGCGGCATCAACGGCAGCGGCCGCGGCTTCCCCGCGCGGGTCGGGCTCGCCGACGTGAACGCCTACTGGAACGGCAGCTACACCAACTTCGGCCACAGCCAGGACAACGCCCGGCAGGCGACCCCCATTGACGTCGTGGCGCACGAGTTCGGGCACGCGATCTTCCAGACCACCCCGGGCGGCGCCGGATCGGGCAACGAGAACGGCGGCATCAACGAGGGCACCGGTGACATCTTCGGCGCGCTCACCGAGGCGTACGCCGCCAACCCGAACGACCCGGCCGACTACCTGGTCGGCGAGGAGGTCGACCTGGTCGGCGACGGGCCGATCCGGAACATGTACAACCCGAGCGCGCTCGGCGACCCGAACTGCTACTCGTCCTCGATCCCGAGCACCGAGGTGCACGCGGCGGCGGGCCCGCTGAACCACTGGTTCTACCTGCTGGCCGAGGGCAACAACCCCGGCGGCGGCAAGCCGTCCAGCCCGATCTGCTCCGGCGGTCCCTCGTCGGTCACCGGTGTCGGCATCCAGAACGCCGGCAAGATCTACATGGGCGCGCTGGCCCGCAAGACCTCGTCCTGGCGGTACACGAACATCCGCGCCGCCTCGGTCGCGGCCGCGATCGAGCTGTTCGGCGCCAACAGCGCCCAGTGCAACACCACCAAGGCGGCGTGGAGCGCGGTCAGCGTGGCGGCGGCCTCGGGCGAGCCCGCGTGCGGCACCTCGACCAGCGACTTCTCGATCTCGCTCAGCCCGACCTCCGGCAGCGCGGCTCCCGGCGGCTCGGCGACGGCCACGGTCGGCACGCAGACCACCTCCGGCAGCGCCCAGACCGTGACCCTGAGCGCGTCCGGGCTGCCCAGCGGCACCACGGCGAGCTTCAGCCCGTCGTCGGTGACCTCGGGCAACTCCTCGACGCTGACGCTCTCGGTCGGCTCGTCGACGGCGGCGGGCACGTACAACATCACCGTCACGGGAACCGGCTCGACGTCGCACACGGCGACGTACGCGCTCACCGTCAGCTCGAACCCGCCGACGCGTGACTTCTCGATCTCGCTCAGCCCGACGTCCGGCACGGTGCAGGCGGGCTCGGCGGCCACGTCCACGGTCGGCACGGCCACCACGGCGGGCACCGCGCAGACGGTGAACCTGTCGGCCAGCGGCCTGCCGACCGGCGCCACGGCCGCGTTCAACCCGGCCTCGGTGACCTCGGGCGGCTCGTCCACGCTGACGATCTCGACCGCGCCCACCACTCCGGCCGGCAGCTACACCGTCACGGTGACGGGCACCGGCGTGACGGGCACGCACACGGCGACGTACGCGCTGACCGTCCAGACCACCTCAGGCGGCCGGACGTTCACCAACGACACCAACTATCCGATCACCGACTTCAACAACACCCAGAGCTCGATCACCTCCACCGCGACGGGCACCGCGACCTCACCGGTCCGGATCTCGATCACGATCAGCCACACGTGCGCGGAGGACCTCGACATCTGGGTACGCGGGCCGAGCGGCACGTGGTACGCGGTCGACAGGTACGGCGGCACGACCTGCACGCAGTACGGCACCAGGACGTTCTCCGTCCCGGTGAGCCAGCAGGCGGCGGGCACCTGGGTGCTCGACATCGAGGACGTCTACGCCGGTGACACCGGCTTCATCGACTCCTGGAGCATCACCGTCTAGCTCTCCACGAGCCCCGGCCGGTCGTCCGGCCGGGGCTCCCGCACGTCCGCCCTCGTCCGCACGCCGAGCTTCTGCAGCACCCTGGCCACGTGGGTGTCCACCGTGCGGCGCGAAAGGAACAGCACCTCCGCGATCTCCCGGTTCGTCCGGCCGAGCGCGACCAGCCTGGCCACCTCGCTCTCCCGGGGTGACAGCACCCCGCTGCGGCCCCGCCGGCCCCTGCGCCGCGCCCCGGTCGGATCGATCTCGCGCAGCAGGTGGCGGCAGCGGGCCGCGTCGTGGGTGGCGCCGAGCGCCGCGTACCGCTCGCCCGCGTCGGCGACGAGGTCGGCGGCCCGCGCCCGGTCGCCGAACGCGAACCGCGCGACCGCTTCGGCCTCGGCCGCCCGCGCCGCGCCGTACGGCCGCGGCATCGCCTCATACGCGCTCCGGGCCCTGGCGTGGTGGCGGGCCGCCTCCTCCGCGTCCTGGGCCAGCGCCCCTCTGGCGGCGTCCAGCCCGGCCTCCGCGGACGGCGCGTTCCTGCCCTCGATCCCCGCCGCGAACTCCGCCACCAGGTCCGCCGCCGCGCCCCGCCTGCCCGCCTTGAGCAGTGCGAGGACGGCGGCCGGCACGAGCTGGTCGCCCCACACCCACACGCCCTTGCGCCGGAGCCTGCCGACCGCCAGATCGGCCTCGCGCAGCGCCGACTCCGGCGAGTCGCGGGTCAGGTGCAGCTCCACCAGCCCGCCGGAGGCCGCCGCGGCGACGGGCAGGAAGCCCGAGTCCAGGTCGCGTACGCCGGCCGCCTCCAGGTGCTCGCCGGCCTCGTCCCATTCGCCCCTGGCCAGGGCCAGCATGCCGAGCGTCAGCCGGGCGTCCACCGCCAGCAGCGGCGCCTCGAAGGACATCTCGACGGCGGCGACGGCCCGCTCGCGCAGCCCCTTCCAGCGGCCGGTCAGCAGGTCGAGCCGGATCGACGACATCTCCAGCAGGAACTCCGGGTAGAGCGCGCCGGTCTCCTCGGCGATGCGCCTGCTCTGGTCCGCGAACCGCTCGGCCGCCGCGTAGTGCCCGAGCGCCACCGCGGCGTCGTACAGGTTGGAGTAGCCGCGTGCCACCTGGCGGCGCACGGCCGGGGCCGGGTCGTTGACCGGCAGCTCTCCGACCAGCTCGAAGGCGTCGGGCGCGCCGATCAGCATGGCGAAGGTGACCTTGTTGACCAGCACGGCGGCGGTCAGCTCGGGGTCGCGGTCGTCGAGGAGCTTCTCCGCCTGGACCATCCACTCCTGGTGCATGGAGAGCGGCTCGCCGCCCCACGCGGGCATCGCCAGCAGGGCCAGCCCGCGCGCGGCCAGGCTGGGGCTGTCGTGCAGGTCGGGGAGCGCGGCCAGGATCTCCTGGCGGCCGGCGGCGACCGCGCCCGCCTGGTTGGACAGGAGCACGCCCAGGTTGAGCCGGGCCTGGCCGCGTACCTGCGGGGACAGGAAGTCGTCCGACAGCAGGTGGCGCAGGATGCGTACGACGCGGCGGTGGGACAGGCCGATGGCGGCTACCCTGCTGAGCCTGAGCGCCAGCGGGCCGCGGGCGTCGTGGGGGAGCTTGGGGTCGGCGAGCAGCCCTTCGAGCACCTCGACGGCGAGCGGGATGTCGCCGAGCGCGGCGGCGTGGTCGGCGGCGGCGGCGCCGTGGCGCTGCCAGGCCGCGTAGTCGCCGGCGCGGCGGGCGTGGTGGGCGAGCTGGACGAGGGGCGGCAGGTCGAGCCCGGACAGCGCGGTCATGGCCCGGTGGTGGATCTGGCGGCGCTCGGGGCCGGGGATCGTGTCGTAGACGGCCTGCTGGGCGAGGGTGTGGCGGAAGCCGTACTGGCCGTCCTTGTGCTCGAGCAGCACGCCGGCCTCCAGCGCCTGGCCCAGCCCGGGCTCGGACGGGGTGGGCGCGGAGACGGCGGCGATCAAGGTCTCGTCGGCGGGCAGCCCCAGGACGGCGGCGGCGCGCACGACGCGCAGCGCGGCCGGTGACAGCCCGGCGAGCCGTTCGGCCATCGCCTCGCGCAGCAGCAGCGGCACGGCCATGCGGTCGAGCGCGTCCGGCTCGGGTAAGCGGCCCTCGTCGTCGAGCAGCGAGCGCACCACCTCCTCGATCACGAACGGCACGCCCGCGGTGCGTTCGTGCAGCCGGGCGGCGAACTCGGGGGTCGGCGCCGACCGGCCGAGCAGCGCGCCGGTGAGGCTGCGCACGCCCTCGACGTCGAGCGGGGTCAGCGAGATCACCTCGCCGCGCACCCCGGGAGTCCGCCGGTACGCGTGCCCGAACGGCAGCCCCGGCACCGGCAGCTCCTCCCGTCGGAACGTCACCACCAGCGCCAGCCCGTCGGGCGGCTGGTCGGTGAGGAAGCGCAGCAGGTCACGGGTGCCGTCGTCGGCCCAGTGCAGGTCCTCCACGACGAGGACGACGGGACCGGCCGCGGCCAGCAGCGCGTGGACGGCCCGGAACAGCCGATGCCGCTCGGCCCGCGGGTCGTCGAACGCCGGCGGCGAGGGGGCGGGCGGGAGGTGGCCGGCCAGCTCGGGCAGGTGACCGCGCAGGACGCCGGTGAGCGGGCTGAGCCGGTCCTGGGGTGGGAGCGCCGGGGCGACGTCCCGGAGCGCGTCGAGCACCGGGCCGTACGGGAGCGGCTCGCGGATCTGGTGGCAGTGGCCGAGCAGCACGGTTCGCCCGCTTTGACGCAGGGGGTCGATGGCCGCTCTGACGAGCCTGGTCTTGCCGATGCCCGCCTCACCCTGCACCTGGATGACGGAGGGGGGCTCCGCGATGGCGCCGGTGAGCAGCCGCAACTGGGTGTCGCGCCCGACCAATGCGGGAGAAGCCGCGCTTGCCATCGGGGTCTCCGTAACAGTGCAGGTTTACTCCCTTTGTCGGAATCCGTTATCCACCACGTGGGACCCGTGGTCAACCCTCCTTCCCTCCGTAGGGGGTTGCCGTCCCTTTGGGGAGGGCAGGCGAGCGCCCGCCCCGCGGTGCTCGGTCGTGGATCGCGGGGCGGGCGCTCGTTCGGGGGCCGCGGGCGGGAGCGCGTCCGCCCGCGACGGCGGAGGGTCAGGAGCTCGCGACGGCGGGAGCCCGTGACGGTGGGAAGGGTCAGGAGCAGGTGGCGCCGGTGGGCTGGGCGGCCGCGCCGTTGGCGGTGAAGCCGACGGCGACCGACGCGCCGGGGGCGAGGTTCTTGGCGTAGTCGGGGCCCTTGGCGGTCCACGTGGTGCCCGACTGGGTCACGACCGCGTTCCAGCCGTTGACCAGCGTCACCCCCGACGGGAACGTCCAGGTGGCGGCCCAGTTGTTGATCGTGCCGGTGCCGGTGTTCTTCACCGTCAGCTCGCCCTGGAAGCCGCCCTGCCAGGAGCCCGTCTGCTTGTACGTCACCGTGCACTGCCCGGGAGGGTTGGGCGTGGGCGTGTCGGAGGGCTGCCCGGTGCCGCCGGTCGGCGGGATCAGGTACGGCTGGAGGATGGCCTGCTTGGCCTGGTTGACGGTGGTCCAGTCGTCGTTGAGGATGCCCCCGGTGTCACCGGAGTTCGGGTTCCACGACCAGTAGGTGAACGACATCCCGTTCACCCCGGTCCCCGTGTACTTCAGGAGCTCCTGCAGCCAGATCTTGTCCACGTTCGCGGCCAGGGTGGTGCCGAACTCGCCGATCATGATCGGCGCGATGTTCTGCTTGTAGAGGTAGCCCCAGTACTTGTCCCAGATGGCCGGCAGGTTGGCGGGGTAGTCGGGGGCGTCGAACCAGGTCTGGTGGTAGACCGAGGTCGCGTAGTCGTGGGGCGAGTAGACCAGGCGGTTGGCCACGTTGAGCCGTACCGGGTACTGGCCCGCCTTCGACAGGTTGCCGCCCCACCAGCCGCAGTCCTCGTCGTTGGTGGGATCGCCGTCCCATACGTTGGACAGGCCGCCGCTCGGGCAGCTCACGCCCTCCACGAAGATCAGCCAGTTGGGGTTGACCGAAAGGACCGCGTTGCCGGCCCGCTCGGCGGCCAGCCGCCAGTCGCGGGCCTGGTCGCCGCAGCCCCAGCAGGAGCCGGTCGCGTTGGGGTTGGTGCCCTCGGCGTGCGGCTCGTTGTGCAGGTCGGCGCCGATGACGGTGGGGTTGTTGGCGTAGTGCTGGGCCAGCGCCTTCCAGTCGTTGATCCAGGTGCTCTCCGGCGTGGCGGCGACGTACCAGAGCGCGGACTGGCCCGCGGCGGTCGGGCGGTGGCGGTCGAGGATGATCCGCATGCCCTTGCCGCCCGCGTACGCGATGATCTTGTCCAGGATCTGCAGCGGCGACAGGCCGATCAGGTCGGGGTTGACGTAGTCGTTGATGCCGGTGGCCGTGGCGCCGGACTTGAGCGCGTCGTTGGAGTACGGCACGCGGATGGTGTTGTATCCCAGCGAGGCCATCTTGTCGATGTGGCCCTTCCAGGGAGTGCTCGACCACAGGCCGTGGAAGGTCCGGTTGTCGGTCTCCATGCCGAACCAGTTCAGGCCGGTCAGGCGCACGGTCGCGCCCATGCTGTCAACGATCTTGTTGCCGCTGGTGTGCAGGTAGCCGGTGCCCGTGCCGGCGGCCGCGCCTGCCG
This sequence comes from Nonomuraea sp. NPDC003707, assembly GCF_053587055.1. Taxonomy (NCBI): domain Bacteria; kingdom Bacillati; phylum Actinomycetota; class Actinomycetes; order Streptosporangiales; family Streptosporangiaceae; genus Nonomuraea; species Nonomuraea sp. NPDC003707. The sequence continues at coordinate 390,118 of NZ_JBSFNK010000009.1, forward strand.
GGGCGGCGGTGGTCACCGCGACAGCGACTGCCGCTCCGGCCACCAGCGTGGCCAGGGCGGCCGTCATCGCCTTGGACAAGTGCATGGGGGTGCCTTTCGGAGAGGGAGAACGCGGCGTCATGCTCGGCCGCCGTCTTCACGCTCGTCAACGCACCGTGGGTTCTATGGCTGTGACCAGGCAGAATGCTTGAAAGTTTCACCGGGCAGGCTGGCGCTCGGGAGCGGGGAACAACCGGCGTACGCCGGCGGCCACCCAGATCGTGCCGATCCCGGCGTACAGGGCCAGCAGCGCGGCGCTCGGCGAGCCGAGGAGCACGGACGCGACGATCGCGACCACGAGCAGCCCCGTCCAGCCGTACAGCACGCGGCGCCCGCGGGCCGAGCCCGTGTGCGTGGCCTCCTGCACCGGGGTGACCAGCGCCATGAGCGCCGCCCCCGCCATGCCGAGCGCGTCCTGGCCGAGCGTGATGCCCAGCGCGAGCACGCCCACCCCGGCGGCCGGCAGCGCGCAGCTCGCGATGGCCACGCGGGCCTCGACGCCCTCGAACAGCAGCTTGGTCGCCTTCGCGCGGGCCAGCCGCAGCACGGTCACCGCCTCGGCCACCCACGCCGCCCAGTGCAGCACCGCGATGAGGACGAACACGGCGATGAGCGGCGGCACCGCGGGCAGCAGGAGGACCATCCGCCAGCCGCCCAGGAACCGGCCGCGCAGGTTCGACAGGATCCGGTAGAGCGGGTTGCGCTGCTTGAGCGCCGTGACGAGGAGGTCCCTGGCCGGGTCGAAGCCGGGGTCGAGCCGGAGCACCTCGCGGAAGGCCGCGGCGGCCGTCTTCGTGTCGCCGGCGGCCAGCGCCGCGTGCCCGTACGCCAGGTGCGCGGTCTCGCTCTCCGGATCGAGCCGTACGGCGTCCGCGGCGGCGGCCCTGGCCTGCTCCGCCTCCCCGAGCTGGACGTGCGCCATGGCCAGGAGGCTCACCAGGTCCGACTCCTGCGGATCGATGGCCAGCCCCCGGCGGGCCGCCTCGACCACCTGACGGTACTGGCCCAGCCGCAGGTGGGCGCGGGCCAGCAGCTCCCAGGTCGACGCCGACTCGGGGTTGTGCGCCAGCGACGTCTCGGCGGCGGTGACGGCCAGGTCCGGCCGCTGGATGCGGAGGTAGACCTGCCCGGCCATGTAGTGCGGGTACGACTGGTCGGGCGCCAGCCGTACCGCCTCCTGGGCCGCGGACACGGCCTCGGCGGTCCTGCCCTGCTGGACGAGGGCCAGGCCGAGCAGCGAGAACGCGGTGAAGTGCTCGGGCATGACGGCGAGCACGCCGCGCAGCTCCCGCTCCGCGTCGGCCGGGCGGCGCATCTGCAGCAGCGTGCCCGCCCGCTGGATCGACTCGCGTGGGTTCACCGCTTGCCCTTGATCCAGGGCATCAGCTCGTCCCACGCGCCGGACTCGTTGGCGTGCAGCACGTAGTTGCGCGCGGTGGCCAGCCACTCGCGCACAGCGGTGGGCCTGGTGACCTGGGCGACGGCCAGCAGGTCGTGGGTGTTCATCGGGATGGGCCGGCCGGCGCTGATCGACTGCTGGAGCTTGACCTCCACCGCGCGGTCCACCACGCCCTTCAGGTCCGCGCCGACGAAGTGGTCGGTCACCCGCGCCACAGCGTCGAAGTCCATCTCGGCCAGCGGCTTGTCTCGGCAGAGGAGGCGCAGGATGGCCGCGCGAGCCGACGGGTCGGGCGGCGGCACGAACACGAGCTGGTCGAAGCGGCCAGGGCGGCGGAACGCCACGTCGATGTACCAGGGAGCGTTCGTGGCGGCCAGCACCAGGACGCCCTCGTTGGCGTCCTGGTCCACGCCGTCGAGCTCGGCCAGGAACTGGTTGACCAGCTGCCGGGTGTGGGCCTGGCGCATGTCGGAGCGGCGCGCGGCCAGCGCGTCCACCTCGTCGAAGAACAGCACGCACGGGCGGTTGCGGCGGGCCAGTTCGAACGTGGCGCGCAGGTTGCGCTCGCTCGACCCGACGTACATGTCGAGGATGTCGGACAGGCCGACGTTGACGAACGACGCGCCGAGCTCGCCGGCCGCGGCCCTGGCCAGGTGGGTCTTGCCCGCTCCGGGCGGGCCGTACATCAGGACGCCGCCGCCGGCGCGCTTGCCGTACGCGGCGAACAGCTCGGGCTGCTGGAGCGGCAGCAGCAGCTTTACCCGCAGCGCCTCCTTGACCGCGTCCATCCCGGCCACGTCGTCGAAGGTGACCTTCGACTTCTCCACCTCCGCGCCGGAGGGCGCGTCCGCCGGGGTCGTCGCGTACGGGGCGGGCGCCGCGGGCACGGACGGGGCGACCGGGGTGGTCAGGCGGGCGGCCAGCTCGGGGTCGGCGACGGACGCGTCGCGGGAGACCGCCTCGTGGTAGCGGTAGGCCGCCCGGCCGAAGTCGCCCTCGCCGAGCAGGGCCCTGGCCGCGAGCACGCCCATCCGCGGCGGGTAGCCGGGCGAGGCCAGGAACGGCTCCAGCGCCGAGAGCGCCGCGCCGTGGGCGCTCTGCCGGACGAACGCCTCCGCCAGCCCCGCAGAGATGTCCGGGTCCTTGGGCGCGAGCAGGAGCGCGGCGCGGAACTCGGCCTCGGCGTCGGCCAGGTACCCCTTGGCCAGCAGCTGCTCGGCGAGATGCCGACGGAGCGGGAGGTTGTCCGGAGACAGGCGCGCCGCCTCGCGTAGTGCCTGGAGGCCGGCATCGTCGGGCACGTGCCTGGTCCCTTCTGTCGCAGGATTCGGTCGTACTAAAACTACGCAGACTACATCCTGGTAGTGCTGGCTCTACCGTCGGTTCTCGCGACAGCGCCCGTGTGCGCGGGCGCGCCCGCCGCTTGGATCGGTGGCATGACGATCACGCACACGCTTCCCGGGCGCTGGGTCGAGGGCGCCGGGCTGGTGCTCGGCCCGTCGCTGCTGCTCGCCGGGGTGCTCATCCGGGCGGGCGAGGGCGATTTCTTCCCCGACCAGCTCGCCGCCTACGCCGCCCACCCGGAGCGGATGGTCCTGTCCTACAGCCTGTACGCCGCCGGGGTCGTGCTCCTGTGGCCCGCGGTGACCTCGCTGGCCCGCCTGATCAGGAGCTCGCACCCCGGCTGGGCGCAATGGGGCGCCACGCTGGTGATCCTCGGCCTTTTCGGACGGGTCTTCCACGCCGGGGTGAGCCACCTGGCCTTCCACCTGGTGGACGCCCTCGGCCTGGCGTCGGCCCAAAAGGCGGTCAGCATGACCTACGGCGCCTTTCACGTGTTCAAGGCGGTCAACGTCTGCATCATGGCCGGCTGGATCGTGCTCGCCGTCGGCGCCTACCGTGCCAGGGCGCTCGGCGTGATCCGGTGCGTCTGCCTGGCGCTGGCGGCAGGGCTGCCGCTGGGCGTGCTCAAGGGCAGCAGCGACCCGATCTCGCTGGTCGCGCTGGCCGGGCTGGCGGTCGCGTTCGTGCCGCTGGGCGTCGCCGTGCTGCGCGCCGGCCCCGCTCCCCGGTGGTGGGCCGCCGCCCTGGTCGTGGCGCTGATCCCGGCCGCGTTCTTCTTCGGGCTGTCCGGCTGAGCGCGGCTACCGGACAGGAACCTGGAGGTCGCGGAAGCTCCCGATCTTGACGCTCATTGTCGTGGCGCTGTCGGGCAGCTCGAACAGCCCCCAGAACTCCTTCTCCGCGCCCGGCCCGAACTTCGTGGTGCTGAGCCGCACCCCGGACACATCCGTGCAGGCGCAGTATGCGTCCACGCCGCCGCTCTCCGCCGGCACCTGGAGGCGGCCGGGCAGGTACCGCCTCCTGGCGGCCACGTCGGTCAGCCGCACGTTGAAGGCCGCGCGATATTTGAACGACATCCAGTCCTGCGCCTGGTGCAACTCGTTGAACCAGGCCTCGGCGGACCCATCGTTCTTGATCCGGTAGGTCAGCAGCCCGAGGCCGCCGGTGAGCCGGCGCAGCCCCGTCACCTTCATGGAGATCGGCTGGCCGTCCGCCTTCCCCGTGCCGGTCAGCCCTGTCGCGCCCGGGGCGTCGGTCGCGGCCGGAGTGGTCGGCTGCTCGGCTGCGGCGACCTGCGGCCTGGCGAACGTCACCGTGACCCGCCGGTTGCGCCGCCTGCCCTCGTCGGTGTCGTTGCCGTAGAGCGGGCGACGGGAGCCGTACCCCTTGGCCTGGAAGCCGACGCCCTGCCTGGTGACGAGCGCGGACAGCGCCTTGCGCACGGCCTCGGCGCGGCGCGTCGAGAGCGGGTCGTTGATGGCGTTGTCGCCGGAGGAGTCCGCGTGCCCCTCCACCCGTACGGACGAACCGGACGAAGCGTCGACCAGCTTGGCGGTACGCGCGAGCACGGCCCTGGCCTTGGCGGTGAGCGTCGCCTTGTTCAGCGCGAAGAGCACATCCGCGGAGAGGCTGACCTGGAGGTCCCTGCCGTCGTCGGCCGTCTCCTCCGATCCGTCCAGCGACTCCGACGGCGTCACGAGCGGGCGAACGACGGTGGTGACGGGCTCGGCGTCCGGATCGGGGATCGTCGTGCCGGGCGGCGTGACCGGCGGCTCGTCGCTGATCGGCACGTCCGGCATCGGTGGGCCCACCGGGGTGACGACCGTGGCGGCGGCGGGGTTTCCTGAGGGGGCGGGCATGACGGCGTACACGTTGATCGACTCGCCGGGGTCGATGAAGTAAGCGAGGCCGTCGCGGTCCTGGTCGGTGCACAGGCAGGGGAAGTCGGCCGGTTTGTACGGCAGGATCCAGACCCGGGCCGGCGCGTCGAGCACGCCGATGCCCGAAGCCCAGCGGATCTCCCCCAGCGGGCGGGTGTTGTCGCCCATCTCGCCCGTCCACGGCAGCTTCTTGTCCGCTCCCGTGTTGGTGAGCCTGAGCTGAGCCACCAGGTGCTTGGCCTTGACCCGGTTCAGCCCGACGACCTCGACCTTGAGGTCGGGGGTCATGGTGCTGCGCGTCTCCGCCAGCGCCGGGCGGGTGTCCTGGGGCGTCCCGCTCGGGCTCGCGGCGGCGGTGGTCGAAGGGGGAGCGCTGGGGGTGGGGGCAGGGGTCTGCTGCGCGCAGGCCGACGCCATGAGCAACGCGACGAATGGGGGGATAATCCGATAACTCACCGGATGATCCTGTCGTACTCTCCGTCCGAATATCGGTATTACGGCTGAGCGAGAAGCTTGACGATCGCGACGACGCCGATGCAGACGATCACGCCGCGCAGGATCGGGGCGGGCAGCTTGCGGCCCAGACGCGCGCCGAGGAAGCCGCCGATCGCCGAGCCCGCCGCCACCAGCAGCACGGCCAGCCAGTCGACGTCCGCGACCAGGATGTACAGGACGGCGGCGGTGAAGTTGACCAGCAGGGCGAGCACGTTCTTGGCCGCGTTGATGCGCTGCAGCTCCTCGTTCAGCATGATGCCCATCAGGCCGATGAGCAGGATGCCCTGGCCGGCGCCGAAGTAGCCGCCGTAGGCGCCGGCGGCGAGCGTGCCCAGCCACAGCCACGGCCCGCCGTGCGCGCGCCCGGGCCGGGTGGACAGCAGGCGGCTCAGCCTGGGCTGGATGAGGACCAGCGCGCAGGACAGCGCGATCAGCACGCTGACGATCACGTTGAAGCTGCTCTCGGGCAGGGTGAGCAGCAGCAGCCCGCCGGCCAGCGAGCCGATGATAGAGGCCGGGGCCAGCCTGAGCAGCCGCTCCCGCTGGCCCTTCAGCTCGGGCCGGTAGCCCATGACGCCGGAGAGGCCGCCGGGGACCAGGCCGATGTTGTTGGAGACGTTCGCCGTGATCGGCGGCAGGCCGACGGCCAGCAGCGTGGGGAACGTGATCAGCGACCCGGAGCCGACGACGGTGTTGATGGCCCCGCCCGCCACCCCGGCCGCCAGGACCGCGACCATCTCCAGTGGTGTCATGCTCGGAACTCTAGGGCAGATCTCTCTTACTAAGACAAATCAGTCCAGGATGTGGGATCAGATGGAGATCACGACCTTGCCGGACGCGTGGCCCTCCTCCTGGTAGCTGACGGCCGCCGGGATCTCCGCGAACGGGTAGGTCCGGTCGATCACCGGGTGCATCTCGCCGCCCTCGATCAGCTCGGCCAGCGTCATGAGGTTCTGCTTGGTCTCCGTGCAGGGCACGACCTCCGTCACGACCACCCGCTGGGACACGAACAGCCCCGCGATGACCGTCGCGAACACGTGGCTCGCGGGCTGGAACCAGCGGCCGGCCGGGCCGCCGACGAGGACGTGGGTCGCCTTGCGGGTCATCACCCGCCGGCAGGCGGAGCCGGAGCGGCTGCCCGCGATGTCCAGCAGCAGGTCGTAGCGCCGCCCGCTCCGGGTGAAGTCCTCCTTGGTGTAGTCGACGACCTCGTCGGCGCCGAGCGACCTGACCAGGCCCACGTTCCTGGAGCTGCACACGCCGGTGACGTGCGCGCCGAACACCTTGGCGAGCTGGACGGCGAACGTGCCCACGCCGCCGGAGGCCCCGTTGACGAGGACGCGCTCCCCGGGCTGGACTCGGCCGTCGTCGCGCAGGGCCAGCAGGGCGGTGCCTGCCGCCATCGGCACCGCCGCCGCCTCCTCGAACGAGACGTTCCTCGGCTTGAGCGCCAGCTCGCTCTCCGGCACGCACACGTACTCGGCGAAGCCGCCCTGCTTGGGCATCGCGTACACCTCGTCGCCGGGCCGGAACCCGGTCACGTCCTTGCCGACCGCCTCCACCTCCCCGGCCACGTCGGCGCCCAGGACGCTGAACCGCGGGGCGCGCAGCCCCGGGCCGCCGCCGCCCATCACGCGCGCGACGTACGGCTCGCCGCGCAGGAAGTGCCAGTCGTAGGGCTGGACGGAGGTGGCGCGCACCCGGACCAGCACCTCGTCGTCGCCCGGCACGGGCTGGTCGATGTCGGTCAGGACGAGGGGTGAGCCGTACGCGGGAAGGACGAACGCTTTCATGGCTTTCTCCTTGTGGGGGACTCGCGACCAGTGTCGCCAGACCCGCCACGCCCGCTCTACGGCCGAAAGTACGACCTCTTCCCTGGCCGATCGGCCCGATCAGAGCCTGACGCGCTTGGTCTCATAAGCCCACATGGCGATCTCGACGCGGTTGCGGACGCCGAGCTTGAGCATGAGGCTCGCGATGTGGCTCTTGACCGTGCTGAGGGAGATGTGCAGCTCGTCGGCGATCTCGTTGTTGGTCCGCCCGCGGGCCACGGTGGCCAGGATCTCCTCCTCCCGGCCGGTCAGCGCCTCGCGGGGCTGCGCCGCCGGCGTGGCGCGCCCGGAGTAGGCGAAGGTCTGCAGCAGCCGGGCCGTGATGTTGGGGGCGATGAGCGCGTCGCCGTCGGCCGCGGCGCGGACGGCCTGGGCGAGCAGGTCCGGGCCGGCGTCCTTGAGCAGGAAGCCGCGGGCGCCGGCCCTGAGGGCGGCGTAGACGTACTCGTCGAGGTCGAAGGTGGTGATGACGACGACGGCGAGCGGATCCGCGACGCCCGGCCCGGCCAGGCGGCGGGTGGCCTCGATGCCGTCGAGGCGGGGCATCCGGATGTCGAACAGGCACACGTCGGGACGCAGCCGCTGCGCCAGCTCGACGGCCCGCCGCCCGTCGCCGGCCTCGCCGACGACCTCGATGCCGGGCTGCGCGTCGAGGATCATCCTGAGCCCGGTGCGGGCGATCTCCTGGTCGTCCGCGACGATCACCTGGATGTCGCGGTCCTGGGCGGTCACGTCGCCGCCCCGGCGCGGGGGAGCACGGCGGTCACGGTCCAGCCGCGGCCGGGGTCGGGGCCGGCCTCGCAGGTGCCGCCGAGCAGGCCGGCGCGCTCGGTCATCCCGATGAGCCCGTAGCCGGGCATCGGGTTCGCGGAGCCCGTCTCGCCGTCGTCGCTGACGCGCAGGCGCACCGACGTGTCGTCGGCGGCGACGCGGATCCGGATGCGGGTGGCGTGCCGGGCATGCCGCCGGGCGTTGGTGACCGACTCCTGCGCGATGCGGTAGATCGCGGCGTCGACCGCCGGAGGCAGGTCGTCGAGGTCGCCCAGCATCTCCACCTCCACGGACGGGCCGAGGCGGACGCGCCCGGCGAGCTCTTCGAGATCGGTGATCCGCCGGCCGGGCGCCAGGTCCGCCGGCTCGTTGCGGCGCAGGACGCGGACCATGGCCCGCATTTCGGCAAGGGTACGCGACGCCTCCGCCTCGATCACGCGGAGCGCGTCGATGGCGGCCTCCGGCTTCGAGGGCGCCGTGGCCAGGCCCGCCTGCGCCCGGATCGCCATGGCGGAGACGTGGTGGGCGACGATGTCGTGCAGGTCGCGGGCCAGCTGCTCGCGTTCGAGCAGCTTGACCTGGTCGAGCTCGCGCATCCGGGCCCTGGCCCGGAACCGGAACGCCGCCCCCAGCGCGACGGCCGAGAAGATGACGGCGAACGCGCCGACCGCGTCGGAGGGGGCGAGGTCGTAGAAGGACGCCGAGACGCCGACGGACAGGAGCATGATCCCGAAGCCGAGCACGATCTCGTGCCCCGACCCCCACCGGTAGAGCGCGTACACGATGATCAGCAGGAACGCCATCGTGTACGTCTCGGCACGGTGACCGCCCGTCGCCAGCGGGGCCAGCATCGTGGTGACGAAAGGGATCGCGAGCATCAGCAGCGGCCTGGTGCGCCGCCAGAGCAGGGTGAACACCAGCCCGACCGTGACGGTCACGGAGACGGCCCGCCACGGCAGGTCGGGGCGGACGACCCCTTCGAGCACCGCGAGCGGCACGAGCACCCCTACGAGCGCCCAGTCCCGCCAGACGCGTAACGGAGGATCGGGGGGACGGGGCTCGTTCCACAAGGAGCGAAACACGCCTTCATGGTAGTCACCACAGCAGGACGGCCGGGGCCCGTGACGATGGCGACGCCGTGCTCGGCCGTTTTCCGGCGCCGCGCCCCTCTGATCGCCGGCGTCAGGACGGCGGGTCTTCGGAGGCGGGCATCGTGAAGAATCTGAGGAACACCGGCCGCGCGCTGGGCGACGCGTCTTCCGGCGTGCGGCTGAATCTGGACAGCAGTTCCATGTACGCCTCGAAGAACTCGTCGAGCTCTTCCCGGGTCAGGTGAGTGAGCCCGCGGGACGCCTTCGCCCACTCGCCGTACCGCCGATGGTCGCGAAAGAAGCGCCGGGCGAGTTCCAGCTCCTGCTCGACCTTGAACTCGGTGATCTCGTCGAGGAGCTTCTGCGACTCCTCGTCCATCTCACCCGCCGAGGGCCACCTCAGGTCGGCGCTGATCTGCCGCCACCAGCGCTCCCTTCCGGTCGACCGCTCAGGGATCTCCTCGATGAACCCGTTGTGCTCAAGCTGGCGCAGGTGATAGCTGAGCGTCCCGGTGTTCTCGCCGAGCGCCCGGCCGAGCGTGGTGGACGTGGCCGGGCCGTGGATGCCGAGATGCTGCAGGATCCGCTGTCGCAGCGGATGGCCGAGTGCCTTGTGCGCACCTGGATCACTGAGCTGCCGGGTCGCCCGTCTGTTCGCCACGCCGCGAGCCTACAACCTTCCGCAACATTGCGGAATTTTCGCTGCAGCATTTTTTCTGCAGCATTTTTTCTGCAATACTCGGCCGCGATGCTCCCGATGCCACCGCAAGGGGACATTTGGGGCGCGAAACACAGGAATGGACGAGGATGACATCAGACGAGCACACATCGGGACGACGCCCACTCGCTGCCGGACTCATGGCCCTGTGCGTGCTCCTGCTGATCGCCGTCGGCGCGATCAGGGACACCACCCCCACCGCGGTGAGCCCGGCCGACGCCCCCGTCCGGGAGTTCAGCGCGCAGCGGGCCTTCACCCAGGTCGAGCGCATCGCCGTCGCACCCCACCCCGTCGGCACGGCCGAGCACGCCCGGGTCCGGGACTACCTCGTCGGCGAGTTGCGACGGCTGGGCCTGCGGCCCGAGGTGCACGAGGCGGTGGGCACCTCACCGATCGACGACCCGGGCGACCCCGTCACCGCCGGGCGCGTCTTCAACATCGTCACCGTGATACCCGGGACCGCTTCCACCGGCCGGGTCTTCGTCACCGCTCACTACGACTCGGTCCCCGAGGGGCCGGGCGCCAACGACGACGGGGCCGGTACGGCGAGCGCGATCGAGACGGCCAGGGCGCTGGTCGCGGACGGCACCCGGTTGCGCAACGACGTCGTGTTCCTCATCACTGACGCCGAGGAGGCCGGGCTCCTGGGTTCGGAGGCGTTCGTCAAGGACCACCCGCTCGCACAGGGGCGGAGCGTGGTGATCAACAACGAGGCGCGCGGCTCCAAGGGCCCGGTGCTGATGTTCCGGAGCACGGAGCCGAACTCCGGCCTGATCTCCATGTTCGGATCGGCGGCGCCCATGCCCGTGGCCGACTCCGTGTACGCCGAGCTCATGAAACTGCTCAACAACGACACCGACTTCACCGCCTTCCAACCTGGCGGGATGGCCGTGCTCGACTCCGCCTACGCCAACGCGGGCACCCTGTACCACAGCGTTCTCGACGACCCCGCGCACGTTGATCTCGCGGCACTGCAGCAGATGGGCGACAACACGCTGGCGCTCGTGCGCGCGTTCGGCGGCACCGACCTTGCGCGGCTGACCACCGGGAACGACCTGGTCTACTTCAACGTCCCGCCCGGCCTGCTGGTCCGCTATCCGGCCTGGGCGGCCACCCTGCTGGGCGCGGTCGCCCTGCTGGCGGCACTGGCACTGATCTTTCTGACCCGCCGCCGCGGCGTGGTCACGTTGCGGCGCACGCTCCTTGGCACCGCGCTCGCCGCGATCCCGATCGGACTCGGGGTGGGTGTCGGTGTCTTCTTCTGGGACCTGCTCAAGGTGATCCGGCCCGAACTCGGTGGAACTGCCACCACGACGCCGTACCGGCCGGAGCTGTTGTGGCTCGCCGTACTGATGCTCGCGGGCACGATCCTGGCCGCGTGGTACGCGCTGCTGCGCCGTCGCGTCGGCACCACCGAACTGGCCCTCGGGATGCTGACCTGGGCGGCCCTGATCGGTCTCGGACTCGGCATCGTGTCGCCCGGAGCGTCACACCTCGCCGCCTGGCCCGCCTTGGGGGCGGCGCTGGGCGGGCTGGCCGCGCTCCGCCGCCCGCCGCGGTGGCGTGTCCTCGTCCTCGCCGCCGGTCTCGTCCCCGCCGCCCTGATCCTGCTGCCCAGCGCGTGGAACACCCTGCCGACGGGCCTGCAGTACGTGGGCTACGCCCCCATGCCGCTGGTGATCCTGTTCGGCGGTCTCCTGCTGCCGATGGTCGAGGTGGTGTGGCCTCGCAGGCGTTCCCCGCTGGTCCCGCTGACCGCGCTGGTCATCTCGATCACTCTGGTGGCGGCGGGCCTGCTGGTCGAGCCGATCGACAAGGAGCACCCGCGGCGAACCAGCCTGGCGTACGGCCTCGACGCGGACACCGGCAAGGCCGTCTGGCTGACCTCGAAGAAGCCCGACCAGTGGGCCCGCCGCTATGGCGGCGCCGACGCGACCGGCCGGCCGCAGGCGGAGCTGTGGGGTGGCGGGTCCAAGCTCCTCAGCCCGGCGAAGGCCGCCGCGCTGCCGGCGCCCTCGCTTCGGGTGCTCGCGGACACGACCCGGCAGGGCATACGAACCGTGCGTGTCCGGATCCGCTCCGAGCGCGGAGCGGACACGGTCGGCTTGCGGGTGGACGGGGACACCGCGAGGGTGCGCTCGCTGACCGTCGAGGGCCGCTCCATCAAGGCCGAACCGGCGGGATTCGTCTTCCACGCCCCGGGGGCGGAGGGCGTCGAGGTGTCGCTGACGGTGACGGGCGGCAAGATCCGGCTGAGGGTCACCGATGTGAGCCCGAATCCCCGTGAGATGTCCGCACTTCCTGGCTTCATCACGCCACCGGATTGGCTGTTCCTCGGCGACGCCAAGATCTCCGTCACCAAGGCCTACACCATCTGACGCTGCTGCCCTCTGATTCGGGTACGCCCGCGCCTCCACCGTCCGCCGGTCCCTGGACACCCGGCTCGACCCCCTCACCCCGGCGGGCGCACCAGCGCAGCCGCGGGTGATGCGGGTGCCGATGTCCTCTTCCCGGATTCCCGATCCCATGCCGTCAGCCCAGGACCGCGCCGATCGCGGTCATGATGGGGATGGACAGGCCCGTGGTCAGCAGGACCGCGCTGCGGGCCAGGCGCCGGGCGGTGTCGTAGTTCACCGCGTACACGTAGATGTTCTGCGCCGTCGGCAGGGCGGCGAAGAGGGTGGCGGCCAGGAGCGCGCTGCCGTCGAGGCCGAGGACCAGGCGCGCGGTCAGGTAGGCGACGGCCGGTTGGACGAAGGCCTTGAGCGTGACCGCGAGGAAGATGTCCTTGCCGACGCCGTTCGCCTCGGGGGCCGCGGGGGTGCGCTGGGAGCCGTACAGGCTGAGGCCGTACGCGAGGAGGGCGACGGGCACGGCTGCGCCGCCGAGCAGCTCGACCGGGCGCATGACCAGGACGGGCAGGGAGATCCCGGTGATCGCCAGCACGAGCCCGAGGAGGGAGGCGACCGTGAGGGGGTTGCGGAACGGGAGGAGCAGGGCCGCGCGCACCGAGCGGGCCCCCTTGTCGAGGATGAGGAAGGAGACCGGGGTGAGGACGATCAGCTGGAAGAGCAGGATCGGGGCGACCAGCGCGCCGTCGCCCAGCACGTAGATCGCGATGGGCACGCCGAGGTTGCCGGCGTTCACGTACGACGAGGCCAGCGCGCCGATCGTGGCCTCGCGGCGGTCGCGGCCCCAGGCCAGCCGCGCCACCAGCACGTAGACGAGCTGGACGCACGCCACCGCCACCACCTCGGTCAGCAGCACCGGCGAGAAGAGGATGTGGAGGTCCGCCTTGGACACGGTGGCGAACATCAGCGCCGGGGTGGCCACGAAGAAGGCCAGGCGCGACAGCACCAGCTCGTCGCTGGCCCGCAGCAGGCCCCCCATCCCGATCAGGTAGCCGATCACGGCAACGGACACCAGGGCGGCGAACGCCGCGACAACCCCCGACACTGACCAACCTCCGAAATGGGACGTTCAGCAGCGTATCGGGATGGTTGACCGGCGAAGCAGCGGGTCTACGCTGGGGCGCATGCGAGTAGCGGTGATTGGCGCCAGCGGTCATATCGGCACGTACCTCATCCCCAGGCTGGTCGAAGGCGGACACGACGTCGTGGCCGTGAGCCGGGGCAAGCGGGAGCCTTACAGCCCGCACGGGGCCTGGCAGCGGGTCACCCAGATCACCGCCGACCGCGACGCGGAGGACGCCGACGGCACGTTCGGGCGGCGGATCGTGGAGCTGGAGGCCGACGTCGTCATCGACCTCATCTCCTTCACCGAGACCAGCGCCCGCGACCTGGCGGCGGCGCTGACCGGGAAGGTCCGGCAGTTCCTGCACTGCGGGACGATCTGGACGCACGGGCCGAGCAGCCGGGTGCCGACGACCGAGGACATGCCCAAGCGGCCGCTCGGCGAGTACGGCAAGCAGAAGGCCGCCATCGAGGCCCACCTCCTCGAACGCGCCCACCGCGACGGCTTCCCCGCCACGATCATCCACCCCGGCCACATCACGGGCCCCGGCTGGGTGCCGGTCAACCCGGCGGGCAACGTCGATCCGGCCGTGTTCCAGACGCTGGCCGACGGCGGCGAGCTGGCGCTGCCGAACTTCGGCCTGGAGACCGTCCAGCACGTGCACGCCGACGACGTGGCGCGGCTGTTCGTGGACGCCATGGTCAACCCGTCGGTCTCCGTCGGCGAGAGCTTCCACTCCGTTGCCACCAGCGCCCTGACGCTGCGCGGATACGCCGAGGCGGTGGCGGGCTGGTTCGGGCAGGAGGCGCGCCTGACGTTCCTGCCGTGGGAGCGGTGGCGCGAGACGGTGTCGGAGCGGGACGCGCAGATCACGCTCGACCACATCTCCTACAGCCCCCACTGCAGCATGGAGAAGGCCGAGCGGCTGCTGGGGCACCGGCCCCGTTACGCGCCGCTCGAGGCCATCTCCGAGGCGGTCGACTGGCTGGTCCGGGCGGGCACCATCACCCGCTGAGGCCGGTTCGGGGGCTCACCTCGCGTTGATCTCGTACGTACGGGTGACCGCCACGAGGTCGCCGTCCTCCCGGGTCGCCGCCACCACGCCCTTCGGCCTCGGGACGAATCCGGGCACCCGCTGGAGCCCGTCGGTCTCCGCGACGGCGGTCAGCCGGAACCGGTCCGCCCCCGGGACCCGCAGCGAGATCTCCGCTCCCGTGTCAGGCAGGCCGCGGAAGCGGATCTCGCCCGGCCACGTGTTGGCCCGGACGCCGGTCACGTCGACGTTCACCGGGGTCAGGCCGTCGGCGGTGGCCGTCGCCGCGGCGATCGGGCGCTCGACCCGCAGCGTGACCGAGCGCGCCGCCCTGCCGGCGGTCACGCGGAGCCGGACCGTGTCGCCGTCGCGGCCGAGCACGGTCACCCGGGGTTCGGCGGCGCCGGCCGCCGCCGGTGCCCGTCCCGTCCAGAGGGAGGTGCCGCGGGCGTAGCCGGGGGGCAGCGGCGTGGTGTCGTGGCCGGACACGTACCTCCTGGTCCAGGCGGGCGGCTCCGCGTCGGCGCTGACCCAGCTCGCGGTCCTGGTGTCGGCGTCCATCACGTACGCGAGGTGCGTGCGCAAGGGGTTGGCCAGGTCGAAGCCGTCCCGGGCCAGGCCGATCGGCACCAGCAGCACCGCGAGCCCGGCGGCGGCGAGCGGGACCAGGGACTGCCTGCGCTCCGGCAGGCACAGCTCGACGATCGGCAGCACGGTCAGCCCGAACACCGCCAGCACCAGCGCGGGCACCCCGCCGAGCGCGAGGCCCATCCCGTCGAACGCGGTCCTGGCCAGGGCGGGCAGCAGCGCCGCCGCCACGACCGCGCCCAGGATCACCGCCGTCACCTGGAGCACCGCCACCTGGCGGGCCGCGCCGCGCAGCAGGATCGCGGCCGTCCCGCCGAGCGCGCAGAACAGCGCGGGCAGCGTCAGCACGTACGACATGCCCGGCGCGACCTGGGCGCACAGCAGGCCGAGCGCGGCCGGCCAGGCCAGCGCGCCGACGGCCAGCGCCGCGGGGCCGAGGCGGCGGCGCAGCGGCAGGTACCAGCAGAGCAGCGCCAGCGCGGCCAGGATCACGACGGCCGCCTGGAACGCCTGCGGACGGTGCAGCAGCCCGCCCATCCCGTCGTACGCGGGCCGCCAGGCCACCAGCACCTCCCACAACCCCTGGGCCAGGGCCGCCGCGAGCAGCAGCGGCACGATCCCCGACGCGGCGGCGACGGCGAGCCGGGGCATGCTGAGCAGCCGCCTCCTGCGGGCCAGCACCGCCAGCCCCGCGACCGCCGCCGCCGCGAGCCCGGCCAGGGGCCAGACGAGCGCGTTCGGGTACGTGACCATGGTCCCGAAGATCCGGAAATAGGTGAGGTCGTGGTCCGTGTCCAGCGTTTCGAGGTCGGCGCCGCCGAGCGCGCGGGTCAGCGCCAGCATGTTCGAGCCGTGGTGCTGCAGGCTGCCCCGGTCGAGGTGGGCGAGGGAGTCGTCGGCGGTGTGGTAGCGGGAGGAGCCCTCGATGTAGGCGAAGTTCATGCCGGTGAAGCCGCTCTCGGCCATCGGGGTGAAGTCGGTGTTGTTCGGGAGCAGCCGGTACAGCTCGCCCAGCGTGGAGTCGCCGCGCGGGTGCGGCACGGCGTCGGCGAACGTCTCGACCAGCCCGGCGTTGTTCCTGGACGTCTGGAACATCAGCGACGGCCCGCTCACGCCCCGGGCCTCCCAGTTGAGCAGCACCCCGCCCTTGCGGCCCAGCGGGTGCTCCCTGACGAACGCCTCGGCGCCCAGCACGCCGTCCTCCTCGCCGTCCGACATCAGCAGCACGAGGTCGTTGCGGAGCGCGGTGCCCTTGAGCGCCCGTACCGTCTCCAGCATGGCCGCGACCGCGGCGGCGTCGTCTGAGGCGCCCGGGCCCATGGCCGCGGAGTCGTAGTGCGAGGCGATCACCACCGTCCCGGTCGGGTCGCTGCCCTTCGCCGTGGCCACGATGTTGTCCACCTGCCCGAACGACGCCAGCCCGGCCGACGTGTTCGCGCCGATGGCCCGCTGCACCCGCACGTCGAGCCCCGCCGCGCGCAGTTGCCCGGCGAGGTAGTCCCTGGCCCGCTCACCGGCCCGGCTGCCGATCGGGCGCGGCTCGGTGGCGAACCTCTCCAGGTGGCGCAGCGCCCGCTCCGCGCTGAACTCCCCGTCCGGCGCCGAGGCGGGCAGGGGCTGCATGGTGCTGTCCGCCATGGCGGTCAGCATGATCACGCCGGCCAGCGCGAGCAGGGCGCACAGCCCCGCCAGCGCCCGGCGGGGGACGTCGAACAACTTTCCCGTCATGGCCAGGAACGCTAGGTACGCGGGCCATGGCGGCGGAATGATGCGCGTGCCCGGATCGACCTGCGGTTTTCCGCAGGTTTACCAGGCCACCTCCAGGGAGCTCATGCCGTACACGATGTGGGAGGAGCGGAAGTCCGCGGCACCCGCCTCGCGCAGGCCCGGGAAGCGCTGGAGCAGCGCCGGGAAGGCGATCCGCAGCTCCATGCGCGCCAGCGGGGCGCCCAGGCAGTGGTGGATGCCGTGGCCGAAGGCGACGTGGCCGGGGGCGCCGCGCGAGATGTCGAACGTGCTCGCGTCGGACATGAGGGCGGGGTCGCGGTTCGCGGCGGGCAGGGCGCAGAGGACCAGCTCGCCGGGCTGGATGGTACGGCCGCTCAGCTCGACCTCCGCCGTCGCGACCTTGGTCGTGCCCGAGTTGACGATGCTCAGCCAGCGCAGCAGCTCCTCCACCGTGGCGTCGATGCGCTCGGGCTCCTTCCTGAGCAGTTCGAGCTGCTCGGGGTGGCGCAGCAGGGCCAGGGTGCCCAGGGCCAGCATGTTGGAGGTGGTCTCGTGGCCCGCGAACAGCAGCAGGCTGCCGATGCCGACGAGCTCGTCCGTGGTCAGGTCGTCGCCGTGCTCGCGTACCAGCATGCCGAGCAGTTCCTCGCCCGGGTCCTGCTGGATGCGCTGGACCAGCGCCTCCATGTACATGCGCGCCTCGAACTGCAGCCCCAGCCGCTCCTCGCCGGGCACCGACAGGTCGAGCATCCTGCTGGTGCGGTGCTGGAAGCCGTCCCGGTCCTCGTACGGGACGCCGAGCAGCTCGCAGATGACCAGCGACGGGATCGGCAGCGAGAACGACGTGACCAGGTCGGCCGGCGAACCGGTGGCCTCCATGGCGTCCAGGTGGTCGTCCACGATGCGCCTGATCCGCGGCTCCAGCCGCTGCATCCGCCGGTTCGTGAACTCGGGGGTCAGCATCTTGCGCAGCCGCGTGTGCTCGGGCGCGTCCACGCCGAGGAGGTTGCCCGCCTGGATCTTGGCTAACTGCTCGGGGGTCATCTCGGGCGCTCCGGGGAGGCGCGCCACCGTCTGCTGGGCGATCCTGAACCGTTCGGCGTCGCCGAGGACCTCGCGGACCTCCGCGTACCTGGTGACGAGCCAGACGTCCAGGCCGAACGGGGTCGTGACGCGCCTGATCCCCTCCTCCTCCCTGAGCGCCGCCAGCTCGGGAGCCGGGTCGAACCCCACCCGCCGCATGTGCAGCGGCATCGTCGAGGACTCGGTCATACAAACCCCTTGATGATCGTCGGTTGAGGCGTAAACCGTAACAACCCCCCAAGCCGGTCTCCAGTGCGCCCGCGCGGGGGTTGCGGTGGTGCGGGGGAAGGGACAGCATGCCCCTGTGGATGTGCCCGTGTTGGTCGCCGGAGGCGGGCCCGTGGGGCTGGCGGTCGCCGTGGAGCTGGCGTACCAGGGCGTGAGGTGCCTGGTGGTCGAGCCGCGCAAGGAGGTGTCGTGGCTGCGGCCCCGCGCGAAGACGACGTCGGCGCGTTCGATGGAGCTGCTGCGGAGATGGGGCCTGGCGGAGCGGGTGCGGGAGCGCGCCCCGCTGGCGGTCGCGTGGTCGGACCAGGCCCTGTTCGTCAGCAGCCTGCTCGGACGGGAGGTCACCAGGATCGGCGGGTGCTTCGGGCTGGACCTGGTGGGCTCCGAGCTGGCGGCCGAGCCGGGCCAGCAGGTGCCGCAGCCGCTGGTGGAGGAGGTGCTGCGGGAGGCCGTCGGCGACGCGCTGCTGACCGGATGGCAGGTGGCCGGGCTGCGGGAGGACGCCGACGGGGTGTCGGTGCACATCGCGTCCGCCACGGGCGAGGAGCGTGAGGTACGCGCCCGGTACGTGGTCGGCTGCGACGGCCCGCGCAGCGTGACCAGGGCGGCCATCGGCGCCCGCTACGAGGGCCGCCAGGACGCCAGGCCCAACTTCAACATCGTCTTCCGCGCCCCCGGCCTGGCCGAGCGGATGCCGCACGGCCCCGCCGTGCACTACTGGGTGCTGAACCCCGCCCAGCCCGGCATCGTCGGCCGCCTCGACCTGGAGGACACCTGGTGGTGCATCGCCCAGGGCGTCCCCGCCGCCGGCGCTGATCCGATGCGGCTGGTCCGCAACCTGGCGGGTGCCGACATCGAGGCGGAGATCCTGGCCACCGACCCGTGGACCGCGCGGATGCTGCTGGCCGACCGGTACGGGAGCGAGCGCGTGTTCCTGGCGGGCGACGCGGCGCACCAGAATCCGCCGTACGGGGGACACGGGTTCAACACCGGGATCGGGGACGCGGTCAACCTCGGCTGGAAGCTGGCCGCCGTACTGCACGGATGGGCGCCCGCCTCGTTACTGGCCACCTACGAGACCGAGCGCCGTCCGGTGGCCGCCGACACCATCGAGGCCGCCGCCGCGAACATGGCCACCCTCGCCCCCGAACTGGCCGACCCGGCGCTGATGGGGGAGGAGGCCGAGTTCGAGAAGGTGCGGCCCGCCGTGGCGGAGGCGGTGCGCAGGACGAAGGACAGCGAGTTCCACAGCCTGGAGCTGGTGCTCGGCTACACCTACGAAGGCTCGCCCATCGTCGCCGAGGGCACCGGGGAGCGGCTGCCGCACTGGTGGCTGGCTCCCGGCGTGTCCCTGTACGACCGGCTGGGCCGGGGCTTCAGCGTGGTCGGGGACCAGCGCCTGCCAGGGGCCGTGGCGCTGGCCGAGCAGGCGCGGGAGCTGGGGGTGCCGCTGCGAGCCGTGGATCTGCCGGGCGTGCCCCTGACGCTGGTCCGCCCCGACCAGCACGTGGCCTGGCGCGGCGAGCACCCCGACGGCGCTCTGAGGCGGGCGCTCTCTCACCGGCCCGTCAGCAGCCGCCCTTGACGATGGCCCGTCGTTCGACGCTGCATTGGGGGCCGTTGACGTTGTTGCCGCCGCTGATGGTGTTGTTGCTGTTCACGGAGAAGTTGGCATTCTGGAAGTTGCCGCTGTTCACCTGCCGGCCCTTGCCCCGGAAGTTGCCGCTGTTCCAGGAGTTGCCGCTGCCCTTGGGAAATCCGTGCCCGAGAGCGGGAAGGGCGGGCGGGAGCGACAACATCAGCGCGAGCTGCGCCGCGACCATCCCGGTTCGCCGCCTGAAGGTCGTCATCGCCGGTCACCGGGAAGTGGACTGGGAGCCGTTGGCGTTGTTCCCGCCGTTGATGGTGTTGTTGCTGTTCACGGCGCCGTTCGCATTGTCGAAGTTGCCGCTGTTGATGGGATTTCCCTCATTGTGGTAGTTCCCGCTGTTGGTGGAGTTCCCGCTGTTCTCGGCGCCATTCACGCACTTGGTCGGAGAATTGGGCGACGGTGAGTTGTAGGCGACCAGTCGATTTCCGCAGAAAACTCCGGGAAGCGCTCTGAGCACCGTACCGAGATCCGCGCCGACCAGCTCGGTGAGCAGGGAGCTCCCGTCGGGCGGCGGCGCGGCCGACGCGGCGGTCGGGGCCAGTAGCACACCGCACCCGAACGCGAGGCCCGCAACAATCCGTACGAATGCCCTCAATGCGCTGCCCGCCATTTCTTGCGACATGATCCACTGAAACGTAGCACCGGGGGACGGCTCATCACGGAAAGCCCTCTAAAGGGTCGCGATAACTTGGCGCAAAAACTACTTCCGGGTCCGGCCCGGCGGCAGGCTGAGCGTGAACACCGTGTTCCCCGGCTCGCTGCGTACCTCGACCCGCCCGTCGTGGGCCGCAGTGACCGCCGACACGATGGCCAGGCCCAGCCCGCTGCCGCCCGCCAGCCGGGAGCGCGACCCGTCGCCCCGCGCGAACCGGCCGAACACGTGGGGGAGCACGTGCCCGGGAATGCCCGGCCCGTCGTCCGCGACCTCGACGCTCACCCGCTCCCCGAGCCGAACCGTCGCGGTGACCGTGGTGCCGGGCGGGGTGTGGGTACGGGCGTTCGCGAGGAGGTTGGTCACCACCTGGTGCAGGCGGTCGGCGTCCCCCAGGACCAGGGCGGGCTGGTCGGGCAGGCTGATCAGCCAGCGGTGGCGGGGCGCGGCCGCGTAGGCGTCGCCGACCGCGTTGACCACGATCGGCGACAGGTCCAGCTCCACCCGCTCCAGCGGGCGGCCCGCGTCCAGCCTGGCCAGCAGCAGCAGGTCCTCCACCAGCGTGGTCATCCGGCCCGCCTCCGAGCGGATGCGGCCGAGCGCGTGCTCCGTCTGCGGCCCGTGCCACTCGCCGCTGCGCCTGGTCAGCTCCGCGTAGCCGACGATGGAGGCCAGCGGCGTGCGCAGCTCGTGGCTGGCGTCGGCGATGAAGCGCCGCAGCCTCGTCTCGCTCTCGTGCCGCACCGCGAGGGCGGACTCGACGTGCCCGAGCATGCGGTTGAGCGCGCCGCCCACCTGCCCGACCTCGGTGTGCGGGTCGGTGTCCACCTCGGGCACGCGGGACAGGCGCACGACGTCCCCGGTGGCCAGCGGCAGCTCCGACACTCTGGAAGCGGTGGCCGCGAGCCGCCCGAGCGGGCGTACGGCACGGCGTACGAGCAGGGTGCCGGCGGCGGCCGTCAGCGCGACGCCCGCCAGCGTGACGGCGGCCTCCACCACGACGAGCCTGGTCAGCATGGAGTCCACGGCGGTCATGGGCAGCCCGGTGACCAGCACGTCGCCGTCGGGCGTGCGGGCGGAGGCCATCCGGTAGTCGCCCAGCGGACCGAGGTCGACCGTCACGGGCTCGCCGGTGACGGCGGCGAGCGACGGCGGCGCGGGCAGTTCCCGCACGGTGGCGATGCCGGTCAGCACGGCGGCCCGCCGCACCACCCCCTGGCGGATCCGCGCGCCGAACGTGCCCTCGGCCTGACCGGGCGACAGCAGGAACGACACCTCCCGGGCCTGCGGCGGCGGGTCGTCCCGCTGCGCCGCCGCGCTGGTCGAGCGGCGGGCGGCCGAGGTGACCTGGCTGTCGAGCCGGTCGGTGAGGAAGTCGTGGAACAGCAGCGTCGTCGCGGTGGCGATGACGGCGCAGACGGTGACCAGCAGCGCGATCGAGGAGACCACCAGCTTGGTCTCCAGCGACATCGTCATCCGGCGGGTCGGAGCGTGTAACCCACCCCGCGCACGGTGTGGATCATCGGCTGCCGCTGCGCGTCGATCTTGCGCCGGAGGTAGGAGATGTACAGCTCGACGACGTTGCTCTGGCCGCCGAAGTCGTAGGCCCACACCCGGTCGAGGATCTGCGACTTGCTGAGCACCCGGCCCGGGTTGTGCATGAGGAAGCGCAGCAGCTCGAACTCCGTCGGCGTGAGCCTGATCTCCTTGCCGTCCCGCCGTACCTGGTGGGTCTCCTGGTCCAGCGTGAGATCGCCGACCACGAGCCCGGCGTCGGCCCGCGCCTGGGCCGCGCCCGAGCGGCGCAGCAGGCCCCGCAGCCTGATGACGACCTCCTCCAGGCTGAACGGCTTCGTGACGTAGTCGTCGGCGCCGGCCCGCAGGCCGACGAGCCGGTCCTGGAGCGAGTCCAGCGCGGTCAGGAACAGGATCGGCACGCCCGGCAGCACCGCGCGCAGCCGGGGAAGGAGCTGGATCCCGTCCATGTCGGGCAGCATGACGTCCAGGACGATCGCGTCCGGGCGGAACCCGCGCGCCGCGCGGATGGCCTCGCTGCCGTTGTGCGCACTGCGGACGTCCCAGGACTCCTGGCGCATGACCATGGAAAGGAGCTCGGTCAGCGGAGGCTCGTCGTCCACGACGAGGATGTTGATCGAGCTGCCGTCCGATCGGCGCACGGGCTCGGACCGGGAGTTCGGGCTGGTCGTGTGCATATCCGTGACGATGACCTCCCTCTATGAAGGTTTGATGATGCCTGCTTGTGAATCGCCTGTGAGCTGCTCCCGGGCGATGCGCGGAAGGGCCCGGCGGCGTGCCGGGCCCTTCCTATCCCTTCAAGACGCGATCAGAGCCACGCGAAGCCGTCACCCCCTATTCGGTCAGAAGAGCTTCCCGGACCAGACGTTGGCCGCGGAGGCGTAGACGCTGTAGGTCTCGGCGTCGAAGTACGGCGAGCTGATGTAGTCGACCCGGTCGTTCTCGTCCTGGTCGTAGAACGCGCTGGTCACGCCGTTGAGGTAGCCGAGCCGCTTGGCACTGCTGTACTTCAGCAGCCACGGCCCGCCGTCGGCGCCTGCGGTCATGGAGCACTTCAGCCCGACGTGCTCCTCGATCTTCTTGGCGGCCGAGCCAACGGTCTTGGCCGTGGTCGTGCCGTAGCACCACTTGGGCGTGACGCCGGTGAACGGCTTGTTGCCGTCGGGCTGCGCGGCCTGCGGGTAGCCGAACACATAGTGCGCCTTCTTCAGCGGCTGGTTCCAGGAGATGCCCTGGCCGCCGACGTTGTCGCCCAGCCGGCCCGCGTCCGTGGCGTCGATCACGTGGTACGTGTTCGACGACCGGTCGTAGTAGCCGTGGTCGGCCTTCGTGGTGTCGGTGCCCGGCTTGGCCCGGTCGGCCTCGTACTCGGACCTGGTGACGGTCGAGTCCTTGACGGTCACGCCGTTGTAGACCGAGACGAACGCGTAGTCGCGGTCGTAGTCCTCGTACACGCTGTAGTCGTAGTGCACGAACGCCTGCTTGCCGACGTAGACGCCCCACGGGGCCTTGCCCTGGTAGTAGCCGGGCACGAAGACCCAGTTGTCCATGAGCTGCTCGTCATTGGCGGTGTCGTAGACGCAGTGGCCGGCCGTGGCGACCACGTTGGCGTACTTGCCCTGGATGGAGGAGGCCGAGCACCAGCGCTTCTTGCCCGCCGAGTCGACGAAGAAGACCTTGCCGACGGTCTTCGGCAGGTTGACGTTCTTCGACTTGGTGGTGGTCGTGGTGGTGCCGGTCGGGGCGACCGAGCCCGCCTTGGTGTCGGTGGACGGGGTGCCCGTGGAGGTGAGCTTGTCGACGTCGGTGGTGTCCTCCTCGACGTAGGTGGCGGCCTTCAGCGCGGCGCCGTTGTTCTCCAGCCAGTAGGCGGCGATGCCCTTGGCGGTGGTGATGCTGACGCTCTCGGTCGGCTTCACGTGCGGGGCGGCCTGCGCGCCGCCCGCCAGCGAGGCGCCGAGCAGCGCCGTGGCGGCCAGCCCGCCGCCGACGGGGGCGAGGGTGTGCTTGATCTTCAAGGGGATACTCCTTGCTCGTCGCGGGAACGCCATGAGCGTTCGGTGCGTCTGTGAGGCAGGAAGGTATCCCTCTCAGCCCAGCCTTTATGTCCTCCTATGTCCGGATTTAGCCGGCACACAGCTCGCCGTGATCGTGCCGTGATCTCACGAAGATCGCGTCGCCGCGCCGATTCCCCAAGGCGGCCGCCGATCCTGAGAACGAACCCGGGAAGAATCTGAGAATCGCATAAGAGAAATTATGTGTTGCAGATCACCGACCCCAGGTCGAGGCCACTACCTGCGCTTATCCAATACATAAGGTGAGCACAGGCGTTTCTCAGGTTGGCTCGACAGGGTGATTGGCGAGGGAAGACCTTCGGGGCTGAATTCAGATGTTCGGCCAGGTCCGTCCCGGATTGGATTCGTATCCAGTGCGCTTCTCCAAGCCTTTCGCCGTGACCCTCGCCAGCGCCGCTCTGCTGACGCTGCCCCTGTCGGGCGCCGCGTTCGCCGACGCCAGGCCGCAGCCGGCGGCCACCGCCAAGGCCCCGCAGCCGACGCACTCGAACCCCGTCACGCCCACTGTTACCCAGGACCAGTGGGTCAAGGGCCGCGACGACGCTCGCAGGTTCGCGCTGAAGGTCTCCGTCGACCCTGACCGGGTGCGCGCCGGCGACTCGTACGAGGTGACGATCGCCGCCAAGGGCCTGCGCTCCGGCACAGCCGTCGTGACCAGCCCCGAGGGCAAGAGCTACCGCGTGACGCTCTCCGACGGCGAGGCCACCAAGACCCTGACCGTGCCGTCCAAGACCAAGCCCGGCAGCAAGACCGTGACCGTCAAGGTCGGCAACAAGACCGCCACGGCCTCCTTCGACGTGGTGGCCCCCCGCCCGCAGCGCGACGAGCGCCACCGCGGCCACGACGGCAAGTAGTAGGTGGGCCGGGGGCCACCCACCCGTTGCCCGCCTGGGTGGTGGGCCCGCTGACACCCGCCCCGGACAAAGGGCTTCGCCGGGGGCGCTTCGCGCAGGGGCTCAGACGCCCCTATTCAGGCGCCTCCGGCGCACCCCCGCGCCTCCGGCGCCATCGGTCCCCGCCCGTTGACCGGTTGGATGGTGGGCCGTCTGCTGCCCACCCCGGACCGGCCGCCTTCGGAGAATTCGTGGGCCAGGGAGTATGGGGGATATCGGCTTTCAGCACACGCGAGCGCATTGAGGCTGGTCAATGAGGTCTTCGTGGGCCCGAGCGGGCTATGTCAAGGATGCGGCCGTCGGTTCAGGCGGCGCGGTAGCGCGTGGCCAGCTCGGGGCTCTGTGCTCCGAAGGCGGCGAGGTCGGCCTGGAAAACCGCGTCGAGGAGGCCGGCGTCCTCCACGCCCGGGGCGCAGACGGTCTCGCCCAGCTCCAGGCCGCGCAGGCTGGCGGTGACGACGTCGTCGGCCGTCATGCGGGGCACCCTGCTCATGTCGAGGCCCTGGCGTTCGTGGAACTCGGTGGCCACCACGCCGGGGCACACGACCTGCACGTTGACGCCGGTGCCCTCGAGCTCGGCGCTGAGGGTCTGGGAGATGGCGACAAGGTAGGCCAGGCTCCCGCCGTAGACGGCGCGGCGGGGCATCTGCGAGTGAGGGGCGGGGCCGCTGAAGGCGATCATGCCGGCCACGTTGATGATGGTGCCTTCGCCGCGTTCCTGCATGCCCGCGACCACGGCGCGGGTGAGCATGGTGGGGGCGAGGACCTTGACGCTGATGAGTTCTGCGGCCTTGTCTGCGGGGAGCTCGGCGAGCGGCATGTAGTGGGCGACACCGGCGTTGTTGACCAGCATGGTCAGCGGCTCAGTCGCGCAGATCTCGGCGACCGTGGCGATGCCTGCGGCGGTGGACAGGTCGGCGACCACGGCCTGGACCTTGACCTCGGGGTGCGCGGCGGCGAACTCTTCCAGGCGGTCCTTGCGCCGGCCCACGATCACCAGGTCATAACCGTTGGCGGCCAGACGCTCGGCGAAGGCCTTTCCGATGCCGGAGGTGGCTCCGGTGACGAGTGCGAGCTTGCTCACTGTTGTTCCTTTCCATTGCCGGCCGTGGCGGCCGGGGTTCGGCTTCGCCGCCCACTCTGCGAGAAGTGACCGTTGTTCGTGCTCATGCCTCAAGCCTGCGACATGGCCGTGCGACCAGCCAGACGTCTGGTCTTCCTGGGAACGCCGGTACCAGGCAGGCCAGCAAGGCCCTCCACTCAGGTCCACACGATGAGCCCCAAAGTAGGAGCGTCCTCCCAGGTCACAGCAGGTGACCGGGGAGCAGATCGGGTACGGGTTTCGGTCGGGACGATCGGGGATGAGTCCGGCGGTCGCGGCCGTGATAACGCCCTGCGGTGCGTTTGCCCAGGTCGGGTTGCTCGCTAAGTGTCTTAGCCAGGGCACACCGCTGGTAGCTCAGCGTCACTCGCCGGATTCCGCTCCAAATCTCTCTGAGGTCCGCCCGTCGCCCTGCTACCGTCTGGGCGCCGGGTCCATGTCCGGTGTCGGCACCCCGCTCGGGCCCAGCGGTCGCGGGCCTCATCCGCTCATCGCCGAGTGGCAGCGGGGCGGGCGCTTGCGCGTCCGGGCTGTCCTTCAGGCCGCGTCAGCTGCGGCTGAATCCCGCCCAGTTCTTGATCTTGAAGTTGCTGCCGCTGCGCTCCACCTCGGCAGCGCCGTGGCCGGGAAGGTGCGCGGGCAGGATGAGGGCCTTGTGGTCGGCGGCCCACTCCAGTTCGCGGCGCCGGGTCGTGAGCGCCTGCTTCTCGTCCTCCTCGAAGCAGCTGTTGAACTCGGGGTGTTCGAGCTGCAGCGGGGTGTGGAGCAGGTCGCCGATGAACACGGCTCTGTCGCTTCCCGACTCCAGCCGGATCACGGACGAGCCGGGAGTGTGCCCGGCGGCGAGGTTCAGCTTCAGGCTGGAGTCGAGGGTGTACGAGCCCTCCCACAGTTGCACCAGACCCGCCTCGTGCACTGGGAGCACACTGTCCTCCCAGACGTTCTGGTTGCCCTGCCAGTACTTCGGCCGCACAGGGCTCTCAGGGTTCCAGAAGTCGAATTCGATCTTCGGGATCAGGTAGGTGGCGTTGGGAAAGGTGGGCACCCAGTCACGGTCCTCGCGCCGGGTGTTCCAGCCGACGTGGTCGTTGTGCAGGTGGGTGTTGACGACGACGTCGACGTCCTGCGGCCTGACTCCCGCGCGGGACAGACGGCGCAGGAAGTCCGTGTCCATGTACTGCCACTGCTTGGCGTACGGACGGAACTTGTCGTTCCCGGCGCCGGTGTCGATCAGGATCGTCCTGCCCTCGCTGCGCAGGACCCAGGTCTGCAGAGCGGAGTTGACCATGTCGGTGCTCGGCTTCCAGAAGTCCGGGCTCAGCCAGTCCTTGTTTTCCTCCCACAGCTCTTTCGGACTCTCGGGGAAGAACTGGCGTGACGTCAGGCCGACGGGGCCGCTGAACTCCAGGACGCGGGTGACGGTGACCTTGCCCAGCTGGATCGTCTCGACGCGTGTCCGGCTCTCGGCCTTGGTGAAGGCCGCGGCGGAGGCCGGCTGGGCGAACACGCTGCCCAGCAGCCCGGCGGCGCCGATGCCCGCTGTGACTCCGACAAAGCCGCGCCGGCTCAGGGAACGTGAAGGATTTACGCTGTCCATTTTTTGCACTCCGATGGAATCACTCATCACGTCCTGCAGCGCCTGCGATCAGGTAAGGCCAGGACCGTGATAGGCCGCTTCTGGATCGTCACGGCCAGCTACCCACCATCCTGCGCATTGCAAGCACCGACCGGTATCAGTCACGTGACTGAAAGGGAAACGCCGTGTGCTGGGTAACTGGTAGGGGTCCTGGTAGCAGTGGCGGATAATCCAACGAAGTAGCTTCTGACCTGCGGTGACGGCCTCCTACGTGGTCCGGTGCGATGAGCCGCCGCGCGAGCCGGTACCGTCCCAGGCGGTGCGGGTCTGAAGAGGTGAGACGAACCATCAGGTCCGCCATTCTGCTCGATCACAATGCGACATGGCGGACGTCAGCCAACGAACCGCCCTCTCGGAAACCGCTGCCGATATGCGACCTAATGGTGCTTGGACCGGTGCTCAGCCCACAAGTCGACAGCCTCTTGGAGATCCAGAGCGGCAACGGCCTCGCGGGCCATCCCGACCGTGTAGATCAACCGGTCCGCGAGCCAATCTGGCACCGGTTCTCTAGATGGCGCCTTCTCCACCCGAATGTGATCGGCCAGCGTGCCAAGACGCTCGATCACCTGGCCGAGCTGGACGATCTCCGGACGGTCGAAACCCGCCTCGCGAACCCTCGCCGTCGCCTCGGCGTACGCTTCCGCTGTACATCTTTCTGTACAGAGTAGCGCCGATCACCGGGCACGCCGTGACGAGCGGCTATGACGACATGCGGCCGGGTCGCGGCGTGTGGGTGCCCTCGCTGCGCCCCTGCGGTCCGCCATTCTGGCGGCGCGCCGCGCCTGCATCGGCGCAGAGCCGACGCGTGGGACCTCTCGGTCGCGCTCATGAACAGCGTCACGCATAGGGCGCGACACCCATCATTACGGCCTCAGCTTTGACCCGAGCGGCGTAAGAATTCACGAGATGGCGATCGGGCCTGCCGGGTGGTGGACCCGTCTGATGCTGCTGGTGGTCGCACTTCATCTCGCGTGATAAATCAGGCTCAGGCTGCGGGAGCACGTGGACTGATTCGCACCTCCAGCTCGGCGTCCAGAGCCCTGGCCAGTCGCTCGAGGACCGGCAGTGTCGGCACGGTGCCTCCTCCTTCGAAACGGGCCACTGCTGACTGCGTCATGTCAGCCGCACGAGCCAGCTCACTCTGGCTCCACCCGCGAGATTCCCGCATCTGTCGTACTGCCCGACCGAGTTCGAAGGCGAGACGAGCCGCATCGTATGCCTCGGCCGCCCCGGGCTCGGACAGCCGTCGGTCACGGAGATCAGCCCAGTCGGTCCGCTCGGTCATCACCACTCCTCGTCCACCGAGTGCGCCTCGCCCTTGCAACGGGACAACGCCCGCCGCGCCCGGTCCACTTCTCGATCTTCCCTCATTCGCGTTTTGTGGAAAACGGTCAGAAGGATGATCCGCCGATCCGAAGCGATCCAGTAGCTGATCCGCATTGTCAGATCATCAAGGTAGAACCGCAGCTCGCGCAGCTTGCCATCGAGCTGTCGTGTGTATGGTTCTCCCAGCAACGGGCCTTCCGCCGCCAGCAGATCGATGTAGAAAGCCGCTCGCGCGAACGACTCTGCCGGGAGCTTCTCCAGCCACTCCCGAACTTCCGGTTCCAGCTCTACGCTACCCCAGACCATAGCAACGATGCTATGACCAGCAGGACTCCCCGCTCGCGCGATCGCAGAATCTGACCACTCAAAGTGATTTCGCAACTATCCACGGCTACTCCTGCGAACAGAAGAGGCAGAGGCTAGAGCGTTCTACGGCACATGGCGGCTACGGATGGCCTGGGTTCAATCGACGTGGGGATGCCTCTGCTCAAGATAGTCGTTGAGCTGCCGCCACTGCGTGGGGTGAATGTCCAGCAAGTGCAGTTCACCCGGCTCAACCCACCGCACATCGCTCGCCTCGTCGTTGACCTCCGGCTGACCGCCGACCGGGCGGGCGATCAGCATGACCTCGTACTCCTGGCGGATCTCGCCGTCCGTGTAGGCGACGATGTGACCGGGGTCGGAGTAGATCCCAAGGATGCCCACCGGCTCGACCAAGACACCGGTCTCCTCCTCGGTTTCCCGCACGGCGCACTGCGAGGGCGTCTCACCGATCTCCATCTTGCCCATCGGCAACGCCCACTGGCCCGTGTCGCGACGGCACTGCATGAGGATGCGCCCCGCGTCGTCCACGGTGACCGTCCCACAGGCCGGTACGAGACTGTTCGCCTTGGGTGCGCTCGGGTCGTTCCAGTACTCAACTCGTCCCATGAGATGCCTCTCAGATCTCCACGCCGGACCACGGAACGGCTCCGGCCCAGACGCGCTCGAACGACGACATGTAGTGCTCGGCCATCGTCCCGCCATCGAGACGGCGGAAGTGGAAGGTCGGGTTGGTGGTCAGGACGGCCGGGGTGGAGCGGTGCTCGATCGGGTGACGAGCTCGGTCTGCAGCTCGATCCGGGCCGGAGCGCCGTCGGTGAGCAGTGCCGTCAGCGCCGCCGCGCCCAGCTCGGGCCAGGGCTGGCGGACCGTGGTGAGGGCCGGCGTGACGTGGGCGGCGGCCAAGGAGTCGTCGAAGCCGATCACGCTCACGTCGTCGGGCACGCGCAGCCCGTGCTCGCCCAGCGCCTGGTACACCCCGACGGCCATGGAGTCCGAGCAGGCGAAGACGGCGGTCGGCGGATGGGGGAGGGAGGCGAGCAGGCGGCGGGTGGCTCGTAAAGCGTCGCCCTGCTGGAAGTAGCCGCACACCTCCCACCGGGGGTCGGCCCGGAGCCCGGCGGCGGCCATGGCCTGGCGGTGGCCGGCCAGCCGTTCGGCCGCGCACGGGACCCCGGGACGGCCCGTGACGACGGCGATCCGCGAGTGACCGAGGGCGATCAGGTGCTCGGTGGCCGCCCGTGCGCCGTCCAGGTTGGCCGAGGCGACGGCGGGCAGGCCGGACGGCGGCTTGCGGCGCGGGTCGACGATCACCGCGGGGATCCCCCGGTCGGCCAGCCAGGCCCGCTGCGCGGCGGTCGGCGACGTGCGCACGAGCAGGACGCCGGCGCTGTCGCGGGCGCCGATCCGGTCCAGCCACGCGGGCGGGGGCTGGCCGTGCTTGGTGCGGTCGCACACGGCCGAGACCACCAGGTCCACGCCCGCCCGCCAGGCCGCGTCCTCCACCCCGCCCAGGATCGCCAGCGCGTACGGCGAGTCGAGGGCCTGCAGCATGACGTCCACCATGCTCCCCCGGGCGGGCCTGACCCGCTGCCTGGGGTAGCCGCGCCGCTCCAGCACCTCGGCGACCAGTCGGCGGGTGTGGGCGGAGACGTCGGAGCGGCCGTTGAGAGCTTTGGAAACGGTTGCAACGGACACGCCGGCCTCGCGGGCGATCACGGCCAGTTTGGGCAACTGCTGGGGCTGGTCCTCGACCGTCATGACCCCCACTCTCCCCGCCGCGCCTGGGAATCGCCAGGCCAGCGCCCCGAAAATTTCGAATTTCAGGCATGACGGCCTGCTCCCGGCCGTGGGCGGGCACTCGGGCCATTTGACGCCAGGTACGTGCGGGTGCGACGTTTCCTGCAACCGATTGCAGCAGGTGCCGCCAAGGAGTGAGGGATGACGACCTACCGCAACCCCGTGCTGAACGCCGACTGGTCCGACCCCGACGTGATCCGCGTCGGCGCGGACTTCTACCTGACCGCCTCCACGTTCACCAAGGTCCCGGGCCTGCCGATCCTGCACTCGCGCGATCTGGTCAACTGGACGATCATCGGGCACGCCGTGACGAGCGGCTATGACGACGTGCGGCCGGGTTGCGGCGTGTGGGCGCCCTCGCTGCGCCATCACGACGGGCGGTTCTGGATCTTCTACGGCGACCCCGACGTGGGGATCCACATGGTGAGCGCGGAGGACCCGCGGGGTCCGTGGACCGCGCCGCACGTGGTCAAGCCGGGCGCCGGGCTCATCGACCCGTGCCCGCTGTGGGACGACGACGGCCAGGCGTACCTGGTGCACGGCTGGGCCAAGAGCCGCGCCGGCGTCAACAACCGGCTCACCCTGCACCGCATGTCGCCGGACGCCCGCGAGGTGCTGGACGAGGGCACGCTGATCATCGACGCCGACCTGCTGCCCGGCTACCGGACGCTGGAGGGGCCCAAGCTCTACAAGCGCGACGGCATGTACTGGGTCTTCGCCCCGGCGGGCGGCGTGGAGCAGGGCTGGCAGTCGGTGTTCCGGGCGAGCTCGATCTTCGGCCCGTACGAGGACCGGATCGTGCTGGAGCAGGGCGGCACCGACGTGAACGGGCCGCACCAGGGTGGCTGGGTGGACACCCCGTCGGGCGAGCACTGGTTCATGCACTTCCAGGACCGCGGCGCCTACGGCCGGGTCGTCCACCTGCAGCCCATGGCCTGGGAGGACGGCTGGCCGGTCATGGGCGCGGACGGCGAGCCGGTGCCCGGCGGCCCGGTGCCCGTCCCCGGCGGCGCGCCGGCCGGGCCCGCCACCTCCGACGACTTCGCCGGCCCCGAGCTCGGCCTGCAGTGGAGCTGGCAGGCCAACCCCGACCCCTCCTGGTGGGAGCTGGGGGACGGCACCCTCCGCCTGGCGTGCGCGCCGGGGCCGGAGGACCTCAGGGAGCGCCCGTCCGTGCTCGGGCAGCGGCTGCCCGGCGACCCGTGCACGGTCACCACCGGCCTCACCCTGGACGGCGAGGGCCGGGCGGGGCTGGTCGTGCTCGGGTTCACCTACGCCTACGTCGGGCTGGAGCGCACGGCGGACGGGACCGTCCTGGTGTGCGGGGACATGGAAGGGGACATGGAACCCCTGCCCGTCAAGGACGGCGCGTCCGTCACCGTCGGCGCGCGGATCGGGGAGGACGCGCTCGTCACGTTCCTGGCCGACACCGGCGACGGGCTGCGCGAGGTCGGCGCTCCCTTCCAGGCCACGCAGAGCCGGTGGGTGGGGGCGGTGCTGGGCCTGTTCGCGGCGGGGGACGGCGCGGGCCGGGCGGTTTTCGACGCCTTCACCGTGGACGTCGAGAGGTAGCCCCGGGGACACCCTGGAGAGTAATCGGACAACTACCTCTGGTTACCATAGATGGTGCATATGCGCATCGAATGGTGCGGATCACTCCAGGGGGGCTGGAAATGACTGATGACACCCGGGCCGACAGAGCGGGGCTCGACACGGCGGAGGTGGACGGCGAGGAGGTGCTGCTGCACAGCCAGGACGACCCGGTGGCCGCCGCCGCCGTGGACGCGGCCGTCGAGAGCGAGCTGCTGGACGAGTCGTCCGTACGGGAGGCCGTCGAGGTCGAGTGGTCGGCGGCCAAGCGGGAGAGCGGGCGCCAGATCGCCGGGCTGTCGCCCCAGGCCCAGGACCGCGTACGGCGGCTGCAGAGCGAGCTCGGCACCATGGGCGCGGAGGTCTGGCCGGTCTCCAGGTGGTGGGGGTTCGAGATCCACATCAACGAGAGCGCCGCATTGCTGGCCGCCGAGATCCCGCAGCTCGTCGGCGAGACCGCGGCCACCGTGCTGGGCTCCTGGCTCGCCCCGCACATCGAGCGGCAGGTGCGCGCCAAGGCCGACTGGATCACCTCGGTCGCCCGGCCGTACGGCGTGAAGCTGGTCTCGCCGTGGGTCGCGCCCGCCATGCTGGTGCCGGCCCGCGAGGACCGGCGCGACGGGGAGCGGCTGTACTGGACGGTTCACGAGCCCGGCGAGGGATGGACTCCTGACCAGACGTTCGTCGAGCACTTCAGCGTGTCGGCCCCGGCCCTCGCGGAGTTCCAGGACGGACTGGTCCTCGTCCACCGTGGCGAGGTCGACGATCCCAGCCTGTGGTGGACGGTCTACGACGCCCAGGAAGGGTGGAGCGCGGACCGGAGGCTGCCCGGGCACGTCAGCGACTCGGCCCCGGCGCTGGCGGCGTACGACGGGCGGCTCTACTGCGTGCACCGCGGCGACGGCGACGACAACCTGTGGTGGACGCGGTGGGACGGCTCCACCTGGAGCCCCGACGCCAAGCTCCCCGAGCACCCCAGCGCCTCCGCCCCCGCGCTGGCCACGTTCGACGGGCAGCTCTACTGCGTGCACGCCGGCACCGACTCCACCCTGTGGTGGACGCGTTGGGACGGCTCCTCGTGGAGCCCCTGCACCCAGCTGCCCCAGCACGCCTGCCGGTCCAACCCGGCGCTGGCCGTCTGGCGGGGCCACCTCTACTGCGTGCACACCGGCAAGGACTCCAGCCTGTGGTGGACGCGTTGGGACGGCTCCGCCTGGACGCCCGACCAGAAGCTGACCATGCACTCGGCCGCCGAGGGCCCCGCGCTGACCGTCTACAAGGACCGCCTCTACTGCGTCCACCGCGGCGCGAGCGACCAGCGCCTGTGGTGGACCGTCTTCGACGGCTCCTCGTGGAGTGCCGACGAGCGGCTGCCCGGCCATCACAGCGCCGAGGCCCCGGCCGCGATCGCCTACCGCGACCGGAACGCCACCCGCGACCAGCTCCTGGTCGTGCACCGCGGCACCCGCTAGACACGAAGAGGCGCCGGCCCGCGTGCGAGCCGGCGCCTCTTCGCCGCCGCTACCAGCCGGCGAGCTGCTCCAGGAACCAGTCGATCAGCACCTCGGAGACGTTGCCGTGCTCGGTGTTGGCCGTGTCGCAGCAGAACGCGTCCAGGAATGTCTCGTCCTTCGGCAGCTCGGTGAGGTCCCTGTACAGGTCGGTCTGCCACTGGTACGGGTCCCTGGCCAGGGCGATGGCGCTGACCGCGGGCACGAAGCAGCTGTGGCGGAACCGATCCTGGACGGGCAGCCCGATCGCGTCGGCCACCCTGCCCCACGAGTCGAGCGTGCCGCCCGGCGCCCCGTCGAACGCGGCCACGTGCGAGGTGGCGCTCGTCCACGTCGGAGCCCCGAACTTGACCGTGCCGACGTTCTGCAGCTGGCCCATGTCCGGCTGGATCTTGGCCGTGAGCTGCAGCGGGTCGTAGTGCAGGTCGAACACCGGCGTGCCCGGCGGCAGGTCACGCCCCGTGCCGTCGCCGACCCCGTTGGCCAGGCCCAGCTTGTACGGGCGGATCGGGAACCAGCCGACCCGGCGCAGGTCGTCCAGGAAGTCCGTGCGCAGCGGGCTCGCGGTGGTCACGGGGCCCGAGTAGTCCTCGTTCTCGACCCAGGCCCACAGGAGCTGCTGGGCGGCCGGGCTGCGGATCAGCTCGGCCTGCCCGGGGCCGTTCGCGCTCGGCTCCAGCGATTCGTGCAGGTAGGCGAGCTGCTGGAGCACCAGCGGGATCCAGGCGCCGAGGTGCGGCGTGTCGTAGGAGAAATACTTGTCGGTCTGGTGGTCGGCACCCTCGGTCTCCATGCGTGCCAGCGCGTACCTGGTGATCATGCCGCCCATGCTGACGCCGCCGACGACCAGCGGGAGGTCGCCCTGCCGCTCCCGGATGGCCCGCTGGACGCAGGTGACCGCCACGGCGGCGTTGGCCTGGATGTACGTCTGACGCTGGTCGAAGCCCAGGAGGATGACGTCGATGCCCATGGTCCGGAGCTGGTCCAGGAACCCGGGGCTGCGCTCGCTGTTGAAGTGGGCCCACAACGCGTCCAGGTCGCTGGGCCCGTAACCGAAGCCGTCGGCGAAGATCAGCGGCCGGGTCAGCGCGGCGTGCCCGTCGGCCAGATAGATCGCGGCCCGCCCGGTGGCCGTGCGCCCCAGGTGCGGCTTGTCGCCCACCAGCTCCCAGACGCGGTCGGGCCTGGGCGCCTCGCTCACGCGGGGATGCGGGGTCGAGAACCAGACCCCCTGCTCGCCGAGCGCGTCCACGATCCGCTCGGACTGCTCCTCTGTCAGGCTGCTCCTGACCGACTGGGCTCTGCTCTCGACGTCGATTCTCGGTTCGTGCGCCATGTCGATCCTCTCGCTAGGTGCCGGACCCCAAAAGGGCCACTGACCACACCATATGGTCACTGTGGGTAATTGACCGCGTACCCGAAGTGGGTGGCGCGTCCGGTCAATCCACCTGTGGCCGGAGATCGACGGTGAGCGTGCCGGCCTCCGACCTGACCTCGGTGCCGAGGTCGGCGCAGGCGGCGGTGAACCGGGCCCGGATCCAGCGGGTCTCCATGTCGTTCGCGATCCTGGTACGGCAGTAGTCCAGCGCGATGGGGACGGCCCGCAGCCGTACCGGGCCCCGCTCGTCCAGGGTGACCAGGAAGATCAGCCCGAGGTCGTTGCGGAGCTCGGGGTCCACGATGTAGTCGTCGATGAGGTCGCCCAGGTCGTACAGGACCGGTCCGGCCACCCCGTGGAAGACGTGCGCGGAATGCCCGGCCACCAGGGACGCGCCGGCCTTCACCAGGGCCCGGGCGGCGCGGCGGACGTGCGTGACGGGCTTGGAGGTCATGTTCGGGCCCCAGTGGACGCAGACCAGGACGAGGTCGGCGTCCAGGCTCCCGATCGTGCTCGTGAGCCGGTCCGGCACCCCGGAGCCGAGGTCGGCGTACGCGACGCCGGGCCTGCGCTCGGTGGCCGCGAACTCGGGGGGATGGTCGGTGATACCCAGCACCGCCAGTCGGAGATCCCCCACCTTCAGCTCGGCGGGCTCCCAGGCCCGGGCCAGGTCGGCGCCCGCGCCCACGGTGCGGATCCCGGCAGCCGCCAGGTGGTCGAGGGTGTCGAGGAGGGCCTCGTGGCCGTAGTCGAGGGCGTGGTTGTTGGCCAGCGTGACCGCGTGCACGCCCAGCTCCGCCAGCATCGCCGCGGCCTGGGGCGGGGCGCGGAAGTGGAACGCCTTGCGCAGCGGGTCCCAGCGCCGGCCGCGGGCCGAGACGCAGCATTCGAGGTTGAACAGGACCAGATCGGCCCGGGAGAGCACCGAGCGCACGCCGGTGTCGAAGAAGTCGGCCGGGTCGGCGGTCAGGCTCAGCCGCTCGGCCACGCCGCGGCCGAGCATGGTGTCGCCCGCGAGCGCCAGCGTGACCGATTCCCCGGCGCCCGGGCCAGGCATGGTCCCCGTTCCGTCGGTCATGTCCACCCAGCTTCCCCGTCCGATGGCTTCGACACGCTCTCTGACCTGCGACGGAACCGTTCATGACGGAAGATTGCGGGTACGGGATGAATTTGGAGGAGGGGGACGACGGTGTCCCTCACGTCACGGAGGTGAGAAAGCAGTGGCTTTGCCGATAAGGCGCAATCGCGGAGCGATGCAGGCGGGTGTTCCCTGGCAGAGGCGGTCCTGGGATCCCTTCACCGAGTTCGAGCAGCTGTGGGATCAGATGGGGCGGCTCTTCGAGCAGGGCGCGGAGAGCGATATGGCCGCCTGGCGGCCGGTGGCGGAGACCGAGGAGACCCCGGACGCCTACATCGTGCGGGCGGAGCTTCCCGGGCTGAAGCGGGACGACATCAACGTCGAGGTCAACGACAGCGAGCTGTGCGTCTCCGGGGAGATCAACGAGGAGGACAAGGGCCAGATGCTGCGCCGGCGCACCGGACGGTTCGTCTACCGGACGATCCTGCCGAGCGACGCCGACACCGAGCACATCGGCGGCGAGCTGACGGACGGCATCCTGATCCTGCGCGTTCCCAAGACCGAGAAGGGCCGCGCCCGCCGCATCGAGATCAAGGGCTGACACCGGGGGAGGCGCATGGCCGGCACGCAGGCGTTCTGGATCGGCGCCGCGCGAGGGCGCGACGGCGCGGAGCCGGGCAGCGCGCAGGAGCGCTACGGCGAGGAGCTGCGCAGATGGCGGCACGCCTTCGAAGCCGTGCACGGCGAGCCGGCCGCGGGCGGCGTCACTCTGGACCCGCTGCACTTCGCACTGGGCGCGTGGGAGGTGGCCACGCGCCCGGTGGCGGAGCACGCCTACGTGCGCCGCCACCCGAGGGTGCTGGACGCGACCTGTCACCGCCCGGAGGAGGTTCCGGGCCTGCTGGCGGTGGTCGAGCTGGCCGCCCCGCTCCCGTTCCCGCTGCCGCGGGGCTGGTCGAGCTGGCAGCGCCAGGAGCCCACCTACGTGCCGCCGCCGTACGAGCGGCCGACCGCGCTGGGCACGCTGGAGCTCCGCGTGCCGCTGCCGGTCGAGCGCCTGCCCACGCCCACCCACGCGCGGGCCGCGGGCCTGCCGAACCTCGACGACGCCCAGGCCTCGCTCGAAGCGCTCCTGGCCGAGCTGAACGCCGTGGTCAACCCGTTCCTGCACGAGCTGGAGGAAGCCGATCCGGTGAGGTGATCCAGGATGAACAGGCGTGACAACGATCCCGAGGACGAGTTCTTCGCTCCCGTGCTGCGCGAGCCGCCGCCTCCCGAGGACATCACCTCCTCCGGCGTGGTGAGCGACACCGGCGTGCCCGACGTGCACGGAGGCGGCCATGGCGAGTGGCCGCAGGCGCCGCCGCCGTCGAACTGGCTCGGCGTGCGCCTGCTGGCGGCCGCGCTCGGGCTGCTGGTGGGGGTGGTTCTGACCGTGCTGGCCCTGCTGGCCGCGCGGCCGCTGCTCGCCGTGCCGCCTGCCCTCGTGGCGCTGGGGGCCGCCGTGTATCTGGTGACGTTCAGCGTGCGGCGCTCGCACGCCGACGGCGGCCCTCCGACGTTCGGATGAGCGCCCTCTGGGTAAGCGCCAAGTTTGAGGTCAGTCGGGGGAGAGGAGCAGAGATGTCTCTCATCGATCTTGAATGCGTCCGCCAGTTGCTGCAGTCGGAGGAACCCGACGCCACGTTGGTGTTCGTCCAGGGTGACTGCGTGGTCCTGCCGGCCGACGAGGTGGATGACGCGCACAAGGGCCTGGTCATCGCGCGCCGCGACGAGCTCGCGGCCCGGGTGCCGGAGGGTGGCCTGAGCGAGGAGGCCCTGGAGGACCTGGCGACCAGGCTGGACAACATCGCCCGCGACCTGGGCGCCTAGCCCGCTATTTCCCGTTCTCCAGGTAGTGCAGGACGGCCGCCACGCGCCGGTCGGTCCGGTCGGTCGGCGCCAGGTCGAGCTTGGAGAAGATGCTGCGGATGTGCTTGTGCACGGCGCCGTCGGTGACGAACAGCCGCTCGGCGATGGCGGCGTTGCCCAGGCCCTCGGCCATCAGCGCCAGCACGTCGCGCTCGCGCGGGCTGAGCCGGTCGAGCCGGCTGTCGGGCCTGCTGCGGGCCAGCAGCTGCGCGACGACCTCCGGATCGATGGCCGTGCCCCCCTCCGCCACGCGGTGCAGCGCGCCCATGAACTCCTCGACCCGCCCGACCCGCTCTTTGAGCATGTAGCCCAGCCGGGCGCTGCCGTGGGCGAGCAGGTCGGTGGCGAACGCCTGCTCCACGTACGCCGACAGCACGAGCACGGCCAGCTCCGGTTGGCGCCGCCGGGCCTCGACGGCCGCGACGATGCCCTCGTCGGTGTG
This sequence comes from Nonomuraea sp. NPDC003707, assembly GCF_053587055.1. NCBI lineage: Bacteria > Bacillati > Actinomycetota > Actinomycetes > Streptosporangiales > Streptosporangiaceae > Nonomuraea > Nonomuraea sp. NPDC003707. Next base: position 428,723 of record NZ_JBSFNK010000009.1, read on the forward strand.
GGTCGGAGGCATCCGGACGTCCACGATGGCGACGTCCGGTTTGTGGGCGTCGATCGCGGTCAGGAAGCCGTCCGGGTCGGGCGCGGTGGCCACGACGTCCAGCGACTCCGCCCGCAGCAGCAGCGCGAGACCCTCGCGCAGGAGCGGGTCGTCCTCGGCGATCACAATCCGCATGGGAGGCTCACATTCATGGTGGTAGGTCCGCCTTCTGGGCTGGTCAGCGCGAAGGTCCCGTCGAGGGCCTCGGCTCGGCGGCGGATCCCGGCCAGCCCCGACCCGCTCCGCTCGTCCGCTCCGCCGCGGCCGTCGTCGGTGATCCGGAGGTCCAGCCGGTCGTCGTGCCGCCGGATCGTGACGGTGGCGTGCCGCGCCTGGCTGTACTTGGCGATGTTGGTGAGCCCCTCGGCCACCACGAAGTAGGCCGTGGCCTCGACGGACGCGGCGCACCTGCCGGGCATGTCGACGTCGATCCGGCAGGGGACGGGGCAGCCGGCGGCCAGGCCGGTCAACGCGTCGGCGAGGCTCCGGTCCGTCAGCACCGGGGGCAGGATGCTGCGGGAGACCGCGCGGAGCTCGGCCAGCGCCTGCTCGGCGGCGTCCTGCGCGCGTTCGAGCATGGCGTCGGCGGTGGCCGGGTCGCGGGCCAGTGCGCGGCGGGCCGCGCCGAGCATGACGTTGACGGCGACGAGCCGGTTCTGCGTGCCGTCGTGCAGCGATCTCTCGATCCGCCGCAGCTCGGCGGCGTGCGCGTCGAGCGCCTCCGCGCGGGTCGCGGTGAGCTGGGCAACCCGCAGCGCCAGGTCGGTGCTGGGATCGGCGGCCAGCAGCCGCCGCCCCGGCCACGCCTGCAGGCGCGCCATGCCGGGGACGAGGGCCAGGGTCAGCGCGATCCAGCCCACGCTCAGCGCGCCGACCGCGAGGGCGCCCGGGAGGTCGCGCACCACCCAGAGGTCCACACCCGCCCCATCCGGCATCAGCCGCCACCACAGCGGGAACGTGAGGTCGCGTACCGCGCTGAGGGGCAGCGTCATGCCGACCGCCCCGAGCAGCAGCCCGAGGAACCCGTGGATCAGCACCCAGTACAGCTCGCGCCGGCTCGCCGGGTTCGTGATCGCCGCCCGCAACTCGGACGGGACCGGGTCGGGACTGATGACGACGTCAGGCCCCCAGCGGGACAGCCGCCCCCGCTCCCGGTCGGCGACGACGCGCAGCACGTGCAGCGCGGTGGGCACCAGGAGCAGGCCCACGCCGACGAGGCAGGCCAGCGCGGTGATGACCACGACGAACACGGCCAGGATCGCCAGGATCGCGGTGCCGACGCCGCCGACGAGGTGTTCGAGGGCGTCGAGGGTGGCGCGGGTCCGGGCCACCATGTCCCACCGGCGTAAGGGCCCCGCGTCGGGAGTCGGCATCCTCAGACCCTAGGGCATCTCCCAGGACGAAGAGGCGATGGCGGACGAACAGTACAGCCTGCTGTACCTCGGGCTGTCTCACTGGCGGGATCGCCCGTGGCGACGGCGATCCGTAGCGTCTTGGGGTGTCACCCGATCTTGTGAGGAGCACGCCATGAACCCCGTCCGTATCCCCCGACCCGTGCTGTGGCTGCTGCTGGCGATCTTCGCGGTCGGCAACATGGTCACCTCCACCTCCGATCTCAACATGCTCGTCGGCATCGGGTTCGGCCTGGCCACGATGGCCTGCGCGGCCGCGCTGATCCAGCAGCACTACGCGCAGCGGCGCGGCTGAGCGACGGATCCGTCCTCACTCCTGAGAGGGAGCCGCGGAATCGCCCTCACCGGCGATGCCCGAGGACCCCCGCGAGGCCGAGGATCGTCCCCATGAACTCCCGTATCCCCTTCATCGCCGCGCCCCTGCTCGTGCTCGCCTACGGCGTGATCCGGATCCTCGACGGCCTCGACGGCAGCCGGGGTCCCGGCATCGCGTGGACCACCGGCCACCTCGCCTTCATGGCAGCACTCGTCCTGTTCGTCCCGGTCTTCTGGCAGATGCGGCGGATGGCCGGGGGGAACGCCCTGGCCACCGCGAGCGCGACGGCCGGGACCGTCGGCGTCGTGGCGCTGCTCGCGCAGTTCGGCATCGACATCGCGGTCGGGTTCATGTCCGCCGACAACGAGGCGATGGGCGTGCTGTTCGACCGGGTCCAGAGTGTCCCCGGCGTCTCGGCCGTCGTCTACGACGTCGTCCCGCTCCTGTTCTTCGCCGGCCAGCTCGCCCTCGTCGTGCAGCTCGCGGCGCTGCGCCGGGTCAGGGTGTGGACGCCCCTCCTGGTCATGGTCGACCTCATCCTGCCGTTCATCGAGAAGGACCTCATCCCGCTCGGCGCCCTCTGCCTGCTGGTCTCGTTCGTCCCCGTCGCCCGCCAGGTCCCCGCCACGCCCAGGCCCGCCGCAGCGCTCGCATGACGTACGAGGCAAGATGGGATGTCGTGTCCGACCTACGGTTCTTTGCGGCTATTCGCCGGTGGTCGAGCTCGCTGCCGCCGATCTGGGTGGACGCGGCGCTCGCGCTGCTGGTGCTGGTCGCGCAGCTGTGGCCGCTGTTCACCCGCGAGAACCCGTACGGCGGGCCCTGGCACTGGTGGGGCTACGCGGTCGTGGTCACCGCCGCGGTGCCGCTGATCTGGCGGCGCCGCGCGCCGGTGACCGTCCTGGCCGCCAGCCTCATCGCGACCGGTCTCTACGACGTCGTCGACGAGGTGGCCGCGCAGCCCATCTGGTACGGCTCGCTCATGGCGCTCTACACCGTGGCCGCCTACTCCGCCAGGTGGCCCCGCCTGATCATGCTGGCCTTCACGATCGCCGGCGGCCTGCTCATCGTCGGCTCCTCCGAGACCGCGATGCGCGGCGTCGTGCTCTTCACCGCCGCCTACGCCATCGGCCGGGCCGCCGCAGCCTCCCGGGCCCACGCCGCCGCGCTGGAGGAACGCGCCGTCCAGCTGGCCCGCGAGCGCCAGGCCGAGGCCGAGCGGGCGGCCGAACGCGAGCGGGCCAGGATCGCCCGCGACATGCACGACATCCTGGCCCACGCGGTCAGCCTCATGGTCGTCCAGGCCGAAGCCGGACCGGTGGTGGTCAGGAGCGACCCCGCCAGGGCGGAGGCCGTCTTCGACGCGATCGCCGCCGCGGGGCGCGACGCCATGGTCCAGCTCCGCCGCATGCTGAGCGTGCTCAAGGAGGAAGAGGGCCCGCGGGCGCCGCAGCCGACGATCGCCGCGCTCACCACCCTGGCCGAACAGGTCAGGGCCACCGGTCTCGACGTGACATACTCCACCTCCGGCGAGCCGGGGCCGCTGACTCCCGACACGGAGATCGCCGCCTACCGGATCACCCAGGAAGCCCTCACCAACATCGTCAAGCACGCCGGCGCGGCCCGTGCCGACATCAGACTCACCTGGCAGGACGACACCCTCATGATCGACATCGCCGACGACGGCCGCGGCTCAGGAAGCTCGCTCCCCTCGGGCGGCAACGGTCTGATCGGCATCCGCGAGCGGGCCGCGGCCTGCGGCGGCACCGCCGACTTCGGCCGGCGCCCCGACGGGCCGGGCTTCCGGGTCCTCGTAGGGCTCCCGCTGGCCGGCCGGGCGGTGGCGGCATGAGCGTGCGCGTGGTGGTCGCGGACGACCAGGAGCTGGTACGCGCCGGATTCAGCATGATCCTCGACGCCCAGCCGGACATCGAGGTCGTCGCCGAGGCGGGAGACGGCGAGCAGGCCGTCGCCGCCGTCCGTGAGCACAGTCCCGACCTGCTGCTGCTCGACATCCGCATGCCGGTCATGGACGGCATCGAGGCGGCCAGGATCGTGTGCGCGGACAGCGGCTGCCGCGTCCTCATGCTGACCACGTTCGACCTGGACGACTACGTCTACGACGCGCTGCGCGCGGGGGCGAGCGGGTTCCTGCTGAAGGACGTCCGCCGCGACGACCTCATCCACGCCGTACGGGTGGTGGCGGCCGGCGAGTCACTGCTCGCGCCGTCGGTCACCACGAAGCTGATCGCCGAGTTCACCGCCAGAACGGCCGCCCGTCCGGCCGTGCCGCCGACGGAGCGGCTGGCCGTGCTCACGGCACGCGAGCAGGAGACGCTGCGCATGATCGCCCGCGGCCTGTCCAACGCGGAGATCGCGCAGGCCATGGTCGTCAGCGAGCACACCGTGAAGACCCACGTCAGCAACGTGCTGACCAAGCTGGGGCTGCGGGACCGGGTGCAGGCGGTGATCGCCGCCTACGAGAGCGGCCTGATCGTCCCCGGGGGCGGGTGATCAGGCGGCACTGGCGATAGCGTATGCGTCGGATCTTTCGGGAAGGGGAACGCATTTGCTGGGCGCTCACGTGCATGCCTATCTCAGGTCGATGGCGGGGGACCGGGCGGTCCGGTGCGGGCCGTTCACGATCAAGTTCGACGAGCACGACGACGCGCTCCCGTTCAACTATGCCGTTCCCGACGACGACGCCGCGCCCACGGCGGACGAGGTCGCCGAGCTGGTCGAGGCGTTCCGCGCGCGGGCCAGGACGCCCCGCCTGGAATACGTGCCGCAGGTGTCCCCGAAGGTGGAGGACGCCCTGCTCGCGGCCGGGTTCGCCCAGGAGGGGCGTTATCCGCTGCTGGTGTGCCCGCCGGACGAGGTGGTGGAGCGGCCGGTGGACGTACGGGTCGCGCTCGTGACCGAGGATGCCGACCTCTGGCAGGTCGCGCGGGTGATGAACGAGGCGTTCGACGCGCCGGAGCCCACCGAGCACGACATCGCGCGGTTCCGGCGGGTCCTCGACGGCGGCGGCCTGATCGCCGCCGCCTTCGACGCCGGGGAGGTCGTCGGCGCCGGGCAGCTCGGCCGCCCGCACCAGGGGGTCGCCGAGGTCGCGGGCATCGCGGTGCTGTCCTCGCACCGGCGGCGCGGCATCGCGGGCGCGGTCACGGCGCTGCTGACCCGCGAGGGCGCGGGCGCCGGGGTCACGACCCCGTTCCTCACCCCGGCCGACGACGGCGCCGCGCGGGTCTACGCCCGCGTCGGCTACCGCAAGGTCGGCGAGGCCCTGTACATCTCCCTCCGCTGACGCTCACTCGGCCGGCGCGCTCAGGTCGAGCAGGGCGAGGCGCTCCGGGTCGTTGAGGATCTCCAGGGCGGTGATCCTGCCGTCGGTGATCGTGAAGCCGAGCACCGACCGGGGCCGGCCGTTCTCCCTGCCGACGAGCCCGACCATGCCGTTGACCAGCACCGGCTCGACCGTGTAGGCGCGGCTGAACCGCCGGAAGTTCGTCGCCTCGCCGGCCACGGCCGCCGCGCCGATGATCGTCCGCATCCCGCCCGCGGCTCCCGCGTCCACGCGCATCACCACGTCCGGATCGAGCACCCCGAGCAGCGCCCGCGACCCGCAGGGCGTGTTCCGCGCGAACTTCCCGGTCGGTGCCTGACCGGGAAGTTCGCGGAAGACGGGTTACTTCTTCTCCTCCATGGTCACGGTCACGGTGTCGGTCTTGCCGTCCCGCTGGTACGTGACCGGCACCTGCTGGCCGACCTTGAACCCGCGGACCTGGCCCACCACCGTGTCGCCGCCGGAGACCGCCGTGTCACCGATCTTGGTGATCAGGTCCCCCTGCTTCAGCCCGGCCTTCTCGGCCGGGCTGCCGGCGCTCACCTGGCGGATCAGCGCGCCGGGCACGTCGCCGGTGGCGTCGGTGACGCTCACCCCGAGGAAGGCGTGGGTCACCTTGCCGTTGCTGATGAGCTGCTCGGAGACCTGCTTGGCGGTGTTCACGGGGATCGCGAAGCCGAGGTTGACGCCGTCCGCGGCGACCGCGCTGTTGATGCCGACCAGCTCGCCGGCCGCGTTCACCAGGGCGCCGCCGGAGTTGCCCGGGTTGATCGCCGCGTCCGTCTGGATCATGCCGCCGAGCGTGGTCGGCTCCTCCGCCTGGCTCTGCTGCTGCCCGCCCAATCCCGGCGGGAGCTGCTGGTCGCCCCGGCCGCCGCCGGCCGTCACGGTACGGTCGAGCGCGCTGATGATGCCGGACGTCACCGTCCCGTCCAGGCCGAGCGGGCTGCCGATGGCCAGCACGTCGTCCCCCACCTTGAGCTGGTCGCTGTCGCCCAGCGTGACCTTGGCCAGCCCCGACACACCCTCGGCCCGGATGACGGCGAGGTCGGTGGCCGGGTCGGTGCCGACCACGGTGGCCTTGGCCGTCTTGCCGTCACTGAACTTGACCGTGAGCTGCCTGCCCTGGCCGCTCACCACGTGGTTGTTGGTGAGGATCAGCCCGTCCTCCGACAGCACCACGCCGGAGCCCTCGGCGGACTGCCCCTGGATCATCACGACCGACGGCTGTACCTTCTCCGCCACCTGCGCGACCGTGAGCTGGCCGGAGGCCGTACGGAAGACCGGGCTCGCCACGGTCTTGGTGACCGTCGGGACCGGCTGCCCGGCGCCGGCGACGTAGGCGCCGACGGCGCCGCCCCCGAGCGCGGTCGCCGTCAGCGCCGCGAACGCCGCCAGGGCCAGCCCGGCGACCGCCTTGCGCGTGAGCACGAACCCGGCCCGTCGCTGCGGCGGCGGAGGAGGCGGCAGCACCGGCCCGGGCCGGGTGAAGGTCCCGGTGGTGGGCGGCTTGTCGCCGAACTGGCTCCAGCCGCCGGCACTGTCCTCGCGAGGGGCGTTCGCGTCCATGTCATCTCCTAGAGTCCCGATGACACCAGCGTGACGAACGGCGGGTAAGTCCTGCTTAAGCCCAAGATCTCGGCACCCGGCGCACCCTGACGCCCGCCTTATCGCCGCAGGCCGCGACGGTCTCGCCCCGGGCGGAACAGCCGGAAAAATCTAGCCGGCCATCGCCGCGATGCCCGACGTCAGCATGGCGATCACCGACTCGAACAGCTCGTCGGGCGGCTCCGCCACGGCCTCCCCGGCCAGGCGCCGCAGGTGCGGCAGCTCCGCCGACGCCGGCAGCCCCGTCCAGCTCGCCGGGTCGGCGCCGGCCGGCGGATGGTCGTGCCAGGAGTCCCACACCTCGGCGAACCCGGCGACCTGGAGCACGGTGATCGTCCAGGCCCGGTACGCGTCCTGCGGCGCCAGCCCGATGTCCAGGAAGAAGCCCACGAGCGCGTCGTCGGCACGCAGATGGCCGGGCGCCACCAGGTAGGTGAGGTCCTCCGTGTGGGCCAGGGCCAGCATGCCGCGGTGCGAGCGGTACCAGCCCCGCAGGTCCCTGCAGTAGTCGCCCAGGCTCTCCCGCCAGCGCGCCGGGTCGAGGCGTGGCTGTGGCCGGTCGGCCTGACAGACGGCCATGACCTCGCGCAGCAGGTCGTCCCGGTCGGCCACGTAGTTGTACAGGGCCCGCGGCGAGACCTCGAGCTCGGCGGCGACGTTGCGCATGGTCAGCTCGGCCGGACCGGACGCGCCGAGGATCCGCAGGGCGGCGCGGGCGATGCGCTCCCTGGTCAGGGTGGGTCTGCCCTTCCGCGATTCGGGACGCCTGCGCCGTTCTTGCACGGGAACATGCTAGCCAGGCGCTTGAACTTCACACAGCGTTGACTTTAAGCCGCCAGACCTCCCAAACTTAGGTGAGGCTAACCAAGGAGGAGCGGCATGGATTGGTCCCTCGTTGTCGGTTACGCGCTCGCCTACGGGCTGGTGATGAGCGTGCTCTTCACTGCCGGGGTGTTCGCCGGGGCGGCGTTGAGCAGGGATTTCCTGCTCAACGACTACCCGGAGGCCGTCCAGGAGCGTTACGGCAGGCCCAAGAGCGAGCGGGGCCGGCGGGTGGCGTTGTGGTTCGGGGTGATCTTCTGGGGCGGGTGCTGCCTGCCGCTCATGGCGGGGGCGATCCTGCACCTGCGGTCGGAGCTGGGCTCGGACCTGGGATTCGTGGCGGCGGCGGTGGCCGGTGCGGTCATGTTCGCCACGCTGTCGCTGTTCGACCTGGTGGTGCTCGACTGGATCGTGCTCGTGGGGCTGCGGCCCGGGCTCCTGGTGCTGCCGGGCACCGAGGGCATGCCCGAGTACCGCGACCTGGGCTTCCACGCGGTCGAGGCACTCAAGGGCAGCCCGTTGGTCGTGGTCGTGGGGCTGGCCGTCGGAGGCGTGGTCTCCCTGGCCGAGGCGCTCGCCTGAACGATCAATCGCTAGACTGGCCGGGACAACATCAACTCAGCTTGTCAGCGCCTGGTAGGTCGGTGGAGCGCGCTGGCGTGCTCGCTCGGTCGCGAGCACGGCCAGTCACGCCTCCGGGCGAGATCGCGGCCGTGTACGGACCGAGCACCGTACCGAAAGGACCGCAATGTCCACCGACCAGTTCGGGCTCTCCGGCGGCGACTACGTTCCCGACCCCGATGGCGACACCGCCCTCCTCCTCGACGGCTTCTACGACCATCTCGCCCGCGAGCACGGCGATCTCGTCGCCGCCATGCGGGCACGTCACGAGGAGCTCGAAGCGGCGAACCGGCACCTGATCGTCGACGAGCCCGCCCGCCACAACCTGCGCATGACCCTGGCCCTCGTGGCCGCTTACGAGTTGCTGCTGCCCAGGCTGGGCCGGCCGGCGACGATCGACGCGCTGCGCGCGGCGTTCGTCGAGCCGCTCGGCGAGGCCACCCGGCAGGGCACCCTGGCCATGCTGGACACCGCTCCCGACCCCTTCCTGGCCATGGTGGCGGTGTCCAAGTCGCGCGAGGAGCACGCGTTCGGCAAGGGGTTCGTCTTCGACCGGCCGGCCGACGACGACCGGCGCTACCACGTCGACGTCCGCCGGTGCTTCTACCACGACGTACTGACCGCCAACGGGGCTCCCGAGCTGACCCCGGTCATGTGCGCGTTCGACGCCAACTGGATCGAGGCCATCGAGCCTGACAGGCACGGCTTCGCATTCGAGCGCCGCACCACCATCGGCCTGGGCGGCAGCCACTGCCCGTTCCACTTCACCCGCAACCAGGACTGATCCGGTAGGGGCGGGCCCGCGGGCGGGCGCGGTGGCGGCCCGCGGTCGTGGGCCCCGGCCAGGTGGGGTCACGGTTGGCAAAAACATGACGAACGAAGCGGGGGCTGGGCGAGTTAGTATCA